>DAHUXN010000033.1 GCA_027307115.1 Acidobacteriota bacterium | reverse complement strand
GCTCACGTCCCGTTCGCGCCGGTTTTGCGCAAACTGACGTGAGGCTCCTGCGTTGCCTTGGCTCGTCTACCTCCACTCCCGCGACTGTCATTCCGAGGAGCCACGCGACGAGGAATCTGCTTTTTCGTTCGTAGGGGCGGGGCTTGCCCCGCCCTGTCGTGCGAAAATGCCCCGGAAATTCGCGTCTTGCAAACGAAACTCATTACCGCTCAAGAAAATGGAAGTCGCACATTTTAAGGCATTTGCGCTCGTGGGACTGTGCATGTCATTACCGCTCAACCTTTGCCGTGCCATGTCTGTCACCCTGCCTGCCCTGACGCAGGAAGGGAGCTTTCGCGAAGGGACGAAGGAAGGAGCCCGCCGTTGGCGAGCGGTGGCGAGGCCTGCCTGCCGCTTGCCCGCCGTGGCGAGCAGGCAGGGATCTGCTTTTCGTTTTCCCGCTAGGCGGTTTGGAGCGCCTTGGCTCTGTTGACATCACGGTCTCGAACGCGCCTCCCCACGAATTTGTCATCCCGAGCCGCCATGTGGCGAGGGATCTGCTTTTGGTTTTCCCACAGGGCGGTTCTGGGGTGGCTTCTGGGCCGTTGTACCTAACTCGTGTCGACGCTCGCATCATCGTCCGGGTCAGTAAATTTTCGCTCTGAAAAAGGCCAGCACGATGCGGACAGTGAGGCTAGGCCTGGCGGCTGTGGAAAGACGGCGGCGTTTTGTTTTGAGTCCAGGGTCGCGTTGGGTTTCGTAAGGGCGGGCTTCCCATCCTATAATATTACGGAAGTATGTACTTAACGCAAAGGAGTAGTCGGAAAATGAAACCATTTTCAATCATTCGTATAAAAAAGAACGGCGCGTCAGTGCATAAAGTGTGGGTAGCCTCTAAGCGGGCCGCGCTAGAGCTAGTTTGGCCTGATGAGAACGCAGTAATCGGGAAATTTGTCTCAACTATCGCCTAACTTTTTGCAATTTTTACACTGGCGAAGGCCGTCTTTCCCCGATACTCGATCGTAACTCGGAATTTCGGCACCTGCTCCGCATTTGTTGTTCGTATGGTAGACATCTCGATTCTTTGAATGAAACGGATTGACTCTCACGGGCTTATTCCTCACAGTTTTTTATTCATTCGTCTATGTTGGACAGTACAGTTAATGGCTTTTCCCACGGGTATTCGCGGTAACGGCGTGCAACGGTTTCTTCTTTCATAGTTTCTTCCTGTTCTTCTTGTTGACGGTGTAGGCAACAAAACAAACAGACCGATGATGAGTGCCAACCCTTCGAGCCGAACAGTCATGGAAGAAGGATCGGTGCTATCCAAGGCGACGTTGACTATTAAAAGTGTAATAAGCGTGATTGCGACCGCCGCTGCAATTATGTTTATCGCTGTTCTCACAGTGCGGATGCTACTCTTACGCCGTCTGGGGTGCAAGGGCGCATAGATTTGTGCTAACCATTGGGAGAATGATTATCAGAAGTTGGGATGGCCTAAATAATCTTACGGCACTAGTTTTAGGGTCACAACCGGGAAGCGACTGCTTTGTTTTTTGTCCTTGATAAACCATGAGCAGGCTGCTATTTCTGTACTACCATCATTTTCAACGAAATTAACGGTCATAACAGGGCCGCCAGACTTTAGTTGAACGTTATCTCCCGCTTTTATTTCAGTCATTTTTATTTACTCCTTTATTTACTACGTTCCAAGAGAGGGTTTATACAAAAGTTACAAATCAGTCAGATAGTACATCTTAACAGCGGTAGTCCAGATTTGAAAGTCGTGAGTGTTTTTGAGGATGTCGTAGAGGTTCAATGGCGGAGTGAATCGGGTTATGAGCGAGCCGTGTTTCCTGCGGTTTGTGTTCAACCTGCGATTGCAGAAGTTGCGTAAAGTACATACTTCCGTAATATTATTGCCTTCCGAATCTCGAATATAAAGAACCTACACAAAACGACACCGCAGCATAGGTCATTGCTTGGGGAACTTTTCAGCCAGAGCCCCCAACGATGCCCCACATTCCTCTACTTCGTATGTGCTGCCAGCGCCGCTAGAGGCAGCATTGCATAACCCAAGGCTAGAGGTATCAATTTTTGCGTCCTTCCCTGCTTGCATGATTTCAGCGATGGGAACTGCGAAACGCTCCCTAAACCCTGCGAACGTTTCCTTCATCCAATTGATATAATTTTGGTTATTAAGCTGCTCAAGGCTCGCCCATTGTTCTCGCGTCATGCTCACGGTCGGCGGCTCGAAAATGGGCTCTGCTTTCTGCCGTTCCGTGAAGAATAGAAGTATTTCGTGAGATAGCAGGAGAGCTTGCTTCCTTGGAGACGGTACCTCATGCCTTAGAACTGCTAGTTCAGCGTTTTGCTGTTTTATGATCGCATCTAGTTCTGGGTCATGCTGCGTTTGAATGATGACGGGTCTGTCTTTTTCGTCAATAATGTATTGCAGTTGCTGAACCTGCTGTGCTTCTGTCTGGGATGCACCTGTTAGACGATTAACCTCGTCTCCTCGCCACTCTGCGCTTGTATATTCGTCTTGCCACGCAAAGAACAGCGACAGACCCAGTCCCAGGATAAAAATCCCAATAATCGCTTTCCATTTTACTGGCTTTCTAAACCATTTCTCCTTTATCAAAATACTCAAAGATACCGCGCTGCCGGTTACCCAGCTGAGCCAATGGCCCGTAACTTCCCGCAGAAAAACCCAAATGTGGCTAGGCATATACACGCACCTCCGCCGTCCCGTTGTTTGACGGGGAGTATACGACTTCTGTTCATTTTTCAGAAAGGCCCCCCACTTTTAAGGAACTCATTCAATCCGAAGCTTCTCTATGAATTCTCGGGGACGGGTGGCGCACCGTTAACGCGCCACTATTCGTTTCCCGTGCTCCTGACGTGCGGTTAAAATCCACAGTCGCGCGCTCTACCCTTCCGCCCCGCATTTGTGCTAGCGTGGAGAGGGCGCGGACTAAGACCATGGCGACGACGAACAACAAAAAAAATCGCGGCGCACACGTCGCTGCTTTTTTTTCGCCCATTTCTAATCGGTACAACAAATTATTAGAATTGCCCGTAAGTTACACAAAACAAACACCCGCACTCATTTCTAATCGGTACAAAAACACACTTTTTCGTTTTCGCTTTTTTACCGCTTTTGCGGACGAGGCCGCGCGAGGCACTAACTAAAATGCCCGAAACAAAATCGCCATTCGCCACCGTCGAGGAAGCGCTCGAAGAAATCCGCGCTGGCCGCATGATCGTCCTGGTGGACGACGAAGACCGCGAAAACGAAGGCGACCTGACCATGGCCGCCGAAAAAATCTCGCCCGAAGCCGTGAACTTCATGGCCAAGGAAGGCCGCGGCCTCATCTGCCTGGCGCTCACCGAAGAGCGCTGTGACGCGCTGAATCTGACGCCCATGTCGCAGCGAAATACTTCCGCGTTCGGCACGCCATTTTGCGAATCGATTGACGCGCGCCGCGGCACCACCACAGGCATCAGCGCCGCTGATCGCTCGACCACCATTCTCGCCGCAATCAATCCCGACGCGCGTCCCGAAGATCTCGCCCGCCCCGGCCACATCTTCCCCTTGCGCGCGCGACGCGGCGGCGTTCTCGTTCGCGCGGGACAAACGGAAGCCTCCGTTGACCTCGCGCACATCGCGGGCCTCGAGCCTTCCGGCGTGATTTGCGAAATCATGAATGACGACGGCACCATGGCGCGCGTCCCGCAGCTCGCCGAATTTTGCCGGCGCCACAATTTGAAATTGCTCACCATCGCCGATCTGATTCGCTACCGCATGCAGCACGAGCGTTACGTCAAGCGCATCGCGGAGACGGTTCTCCCGACGCGCCACGGCGAATTTCGCATGATCGCTTTTACCAGTGAGGTGGATAACGAACTCCACGTCGCCCTTACGCGCGGCGAACTCACTGGCGAGCCACCGCTGGTGCGCGTCCATTCGCATTGCCTCACGGGAGACGTTTTCGGCTCTCTCTCGTGCGATTGCCGCGAAATTATCGACCGCTCGCTCGAAGCCATTGCCGCCGAAGGCCGCGGCGTTTTCGTTTACTTGCACCACACCGGACGCGGCTTCCGCATCGATTCAGCGGCGGAAGAAACCGGCGCGCTGCCGCGCATTCTTTTTCATTCGCGCGCGGAAATTGATCAGGATTTGAATCGTCAGCGGCTGGTGTGGCGCGAAAGCGGCATCGGTTCGCAGATTTTAATTGATTTGGGATTGCGAAGAATTCGCGTGCTCACAAATCATCCGCGCAAAATCGTCGCGCTCGAAGGCTACGGCTTGGAAATCGCGGAGCAAGTGCCTCTGTGCCTCACGCAGCAAAAAACTTCCCACCAGCCGCTCTAGTCGCGATGGAAAATTCGGGTGTGATTCTGAGGACGGCGCAAAACACCGCCCATTTTCAACGCGCAGGCGTTTCGAACTTCCCTGCTTCAATGGTTTGTTGCGGATTTAGGCGGAGTGACGGTCACGTACGGCGCCAGTTTCTGGAATCGCTTCTTCGAAATTCGCGGCACGGCCAGCAAATCCTCGACGCGCTTGAACGGTCCGCTCTTGGTGCGAAAATCGATGATCGACTTCGCCGTCACCGGCCCGATCCCCGGCAATTCTTCGAGCTGCTCCATCGTCGCCGTATTCAAATTAATCGGATGCGCCGGCAGCGGCTTCTTCTTCGCCGCCGTCGCCGCGCTCGCGAATATCAGCGCACACACAAAAACGTAAACCACAATTTGCAGTCCGGGCGTTACGCAACTCTTGCGGAAATTCAGAGCCATATTTCAACTCCTCCACTCTCGCCGGCAATTACCCAGCGAGCTCGTGGCCCTGAGTATCCCATACTTTTACGTTACCGAAAAGTATAGCTTGCGACTCAGCCTGCACGCGGTCGCCGACGATTACGATTTGCGCGTTGGCGGAATCGAAATAGCGGCGCGCCGCTTCGAGAACATCGCTGGCCTGCAACGCGCGGATTTTCTCGCGAAACGTTTCGAGATAATCCTCGGGCAAGGCGTTCAGATACACAGTCGAAAGCTGCGCGAGCAACCCATCTTGCGTAGCAATGCCGAGAGAAAACACGCCGCTCAAATAATTTATCGCGTCAGCGAGTTCGCCTTCGCTGACCGGCAATGAGCGCAGCCGGTCGAGTTCGTAGAACATTTCGGTGAGCGTGGCGGCGACCACATCGTTGCGCACCGCGGCGTGCACGCTGAAATACCCGTGATGCCGCAGCGCGTGCAGCGCACTCCGCGGGCTGTATGTGTAACCCTTCTGCTCGCGAATATTCGCGACGAGCCGCGAATTAAACGCGCCGCCGTAAATCGCATTCGCGAGAACGCTGCGCCGCCAATCCGGACTCTGCCGCGTGATCGCCAAATTGCCGAGCAGGATTTCGGTTTGCACGGTTCCCGGCAAATGAACCAAATGAACGGAGCGCCCGCGAGGACGCGGCAACTCTGTTGCCGCGAGCGATGGAGCCGGACCTGCTTTCCACGCGCCGAAAGTTTTCTCGACAAGCGCCATCATGCTGTCGCTCGCAAAATCGCCGACGGCAATCAGCAGCGCGTTCGACGGCACATAATTCTGGCGATACAATTCCGCGAGCGAATCGCGCTGGTACGCTTCAACCTGCGCTTCGGTGGGCGCGACGATTGCATACGGATGCTCGCCGAAAAGTACGCGGCGAAAACGCTCGTTGGCAAGAAAGGCGGGCGTAGTGCGCTCGATGCGCAATTCTTCGAGGCGCTGGCGGCGCTCGCGCTCGAATTCGTCAGCGGGAAATGCGGCGTTGCGCGCGAGATCGTCAACCATGGCGAGCAATTTGCCGGCGAATTCGGAAAGTCCCGAAATGGCGATGGCGCTCGTATCCGCGCCCGCCATTGTTCCGAGACTCGCGCCCATGCGCCGCAGATCCTCTTCGATTTGGCGGCTGGTGCGCGAATGCGTGCCCGTGCGAATCACGCGCGAAGTCAGCTCCGCGAGATCGGGCGAAGTGCGCGACACGAGAGCGTTGCCAGAGCGGAAAAATAATTCCACGCCGATTTTTGGAAATGTGTGTTGCTCGGCGAGCACCACTTGCATGCCGTTCGCCAGAGTGCGAACAGTCCGGCGCGGCCATGCAACGGGCCGCTCTGGTCCGACGGCTGGAGCCGTGACGGGAAATGCGGTTTGCGAAGTCGCGCTCGTCATTATTGGACTCCCTCTTGGATTCGTTGATGCGCGGCGGCCGGCGCGGATTGCGCGATCGGTTTCCGGAAAACGATTGAGCGATTTGTGGGCACCAGATACTTTCGCGCAGTCGCTTGAATTTCCGCCGGCGTCACGGAAAGAAAATTATCGAGCACCGTATTTACGCGCTGCGGGTCGTTATCGAACAAAGTGAAGCAAGCGAGCGCGTGCATCAGGCCGAATCGCGGAACGCCGGCGCCTCCCGCTTCGAGCATGGAAAAATAATCCGCGCGGCATTTTACTTTGATTTGTTCCAGCTCATCGGCGTCGAGCATTTTGTCGCGAACTTCCGCGATCACCTCATCGAACGCGGCGATGGTTGCCTCTGGCGAATATTCCGGCTTGTGATAAATCGTCGTGGTCCCAAGCGTCGGCCCGTTGTATTCGAACGCGTCGGGAAAACCCATGCCACCTTCGGCGGCAATGGCGATTTGCTTTTCAAGAACGAGCGTACGATGAATGCGGCCCGCGCGCCCTCCATGAAGCACGCGATCGAGAAGCGCGGAAGCGTACCAATCGCGTTCGTGCCGCTGCGGCATGTTGTAGCCGATTGCGAGAGCCGGAAGCTGGCCGAATTTTTCCTCGACTTTGCCGCGCCGCTCCTCCAACTGCCGAGGCTCGGTGACATCGGCGGAAGGCACGGCAGGATGCGGCGGAATGCTCTCGAAATATTTGCGAGCGAGTTCGAAACTCTCTTTCGGTTCCACGTCGCCGATGATCAAAAGGACGGCATTATTGGGCGCATAATACGTGTGAAAAAAAGTTCGAACATCCTGGAGCGTGGCCGCGTCGAGATCGGCAAAATCGCCATAGAAATTATGCGCGTTGGGCCAATTGCGATACGCCACGGGCGGAAGATCGAGCCACGGAAAACCGCCATACGGCTGGTTGAGCACGTTGACGCGTACTTCTTCTTTGACGACGTCGCGTTGGTTGCGGAGATTCTCGTCGTCGACTTTCAGCGCGCGCATACGATCCGCTTCCAACCACAGAACGCGCTCGAGCGCGTTCGACGGCACCACCTCGAAATAATTCGTGATGTCGTAATTCGTGGTGCCGTTCAAAACGCCGCCGGAGGAATTGATCAGACGAATATGTTCCATTTTGCCGGCGTGCTCCGAGCCTTGAAACATCATGTGTTCGAAGAGATGCGCGAAGCCGCTGCGGCCTCGCGGCTCGAGACGAAATCCTATTTGATAATAAACGCCGACCGTGGCGATGGGCGCGGAATGATCGGGCGAGACGACGACGCGCAGGCCGTTCCCTAACGTTTGCGTTTCGACTGGGATTTGCAATTTCGACACAGTTCCTCCTGATCATTAGAGCTCGACAATTTCCACACAGTTTCATACCAAGTTGCGCGCGATACAAGCACTCCTTGAAAGCCGCACTCAGGAAAATTCACCGGCCGCAATGCGGCCTACTTCCGCTAGAGCAGCGCACCGATCCGCGTAGGAAGCGCTGGAGCCAACGAAATATGCCGTGATGAGAACGGGCATGCGATTGGACGGCCAACAGATCGCGATGTCGTTGGTTGCACCGTTCTTACCTGAACCAGTTTTGTCTCCGGCGCGCCAGGCGGAGGGCAAGCCAGCGCGAAGTGAAGTCAGACCGGTCGTGTTGGCGATCATCCAGGCTTCAAGCTGTTTTCGTGATTCGGAAGAGAGCGTTCGCTGTTCGATCAGGATCTGTTTCATGTCAGTCAGCATCGCGGACGGGCTTGTGGTATCGCGAAGATCTCCCGGCGTCGCTGTGTTTAGCGTAGGTTCGTTGCGATCGAGACGCGTAACGGAGTCTCCCAGGGTACGCGCGTAATGGGTAACAGCGGCCGGGCCGCCAAGAACCCCGAGGAGAAGATTGGCAGCGGTGTTGTCGCTATACTCGATGGCCGCGGCACAGAGCGCCGAGATCGTCATGCCGCCATACGGCACGTGTGCTTTGGTGATTGGAGCGTAGTCGAGTAGATCAGCGCTTGTGTAATGAATGAAACGGTCGAGCTTTTCCTGATTTGCATCGATGCGAGCCAAGATGGCGGAAACGAGGAGAAATTTAAACGTGCTGCACATGGGAAAACGTTCGCTGGCGCGGTGCTCGACGCGCTTGCCCTTTTGCGCGTCCCAGGCGGCGACTCCGAGGCGACCGCCGACGGCGGCTTCGATTGCGCTGAGGCGTTGGCCGGCGGTCTGCGCGCCGGTTATTTCCTGAAATTTGTTTGGCAACGGGCGCAGAACCGGAATGAGGATGCCGACACTGAGCAAGAAGGAACGACGAGTTAGTTCAAACGGCAAATTGACGCTCCCCTGTATTTCTGCGCGTTCATCACCGCAATATTGTCAGTGCAAGAACCATCTCTCAAATGACGAACCCGCTAGCTTTTGTTACTTTTCGGCAACACGCGATCGAGCTGCTTGAGCTTACGTTCGGGATGCGCATCAAGGACGCGCGCGGAAAGGCGCGCGAGCGCCGCGTACGATTGTGAAAATTCCTCCGGCCATTCCGCCAGCGCAGCACGATGACGCGCCACGGTGGACAAATCGCCGCGCGCCACCGGACCCGTCCAAGCCTTGCGTGCGCCGAAGCGTTCATAATTTGCGAGCGTTTGCCGAATCAGCGGCAAAAGAGCGGCCCGCGCGCGGCGCCGCGAAAAACCAGTGCGCATCAAAATGCGCGTGGCGGTTTCGACGAGCGTGAGCAAATACGGCGCCGCGAACGTTCCGGCAGCGTGGTACGCGGGCTTGGCTTCGCGACGAAGCGCGACAGGAGCGCCGCCAAGCGCTCGCGCGATGCGCCGGGCTTCCTGCCGCGCGCGTTCCCGACCTTGAATCACGAAAGCGACTCCTTCGAGCAACGGCACGCCGCGGCCGCTGAATGTCTGCAACGGATGCATCGCGCCGGTCGCCGCGCCGAAACGAGCGAGAGGCGCGAGCAGGCGATCATCGAGTGCGCCGCTGGTGTGCAATACAACTTTGCCTCGCCATTCTTCCCCGCCCGCGCGCGCAAGCTGGATGGCGAGGTCGCGAATGCAATCGTCGGGCGTGGCGATCAAGACCACGCCAGCTTCGAGCACGCGGCGGGTGAGAGCGCCGTGCGGATGCCCGCCGCCAATCGCGCGCACAGCCGAACGCGCGGTGGCCGCGGAGCGCGTGACGACCGCGCCAATGTTCCAGCCGCGTGCGCGCAGGCTGCGCGCGAGCGCGCGGCCGACGCGCCCAGCGCCGACAATCGCAATCGTGGGCGTCGTTGTCCTCCTCACTGGCAATAACTCACTGGGCTGTGCTCACCGGCATTCTTTAGCAATCAACTGGCGATCATCCAGCAGGCATCTGGCAATCATCGCGCATGATAGGATACCGTGTTCGTTTAATCCACGCTTCGGAAAACACTATCATTGCACATCTTCGGCATAATTCTCTTCAGCGGCCTGGCGACTTTTTGGATTTTGACGGCGATCCTCAGCTATCGGGGAATGGCGCGCATTCCCGTGCTGACGCAGGTGACGCCTTTCGAGGGACCAAATTTCCCGCGAGTTTCGATTTTGTTTGCGGCGCGCGATGAAGCCGCAAAACTGCCCGAGGCGCTCGCTTCCCTGCTGGCGCTCGATTATCCCAATTACGAAGTGATTGCCGTGGACGACCGCTCCGAAGACGCGACGCTCGAAATATTGAATGATTTCGCGCGGCGCGACGCAAGATTGAAAGTGGCGCACATTGCGGAATTGCCGCAAGGATGGCTGGGAAAACCGCATGCGCTCGAAAGGGCGTATCGCGAGTCGTCGGGCGAGTGGCTGGTGTTCACCGACGCGGACGTGCAATTCGCGCCCGATTTGTTGCGACGAGCGCTGGCGTTAATTCAACAGGAGCGCTCCGATCATTTGACGCTGCTCGCGGGGCTGGATTTGCGCGGATTTTGGGAGCCGACAGCCGTGGGATATTTGGGCGTGTGCTTTGCAGTCGGCGTGCGGCCGTGGCAAGTGAGCAATCCGAAATCGAAAGTGTATATGGGAGTCGGCGCGTTTCAGCAAATTCGGCGCTCGACGTATGAAACCATCGGAACGCACCGGCGGCTGGCGATGGAAGTGCTCGACGACATGAAACTAGGAAAATTGGTGAAGCAGCACGGGTTTCGTTCGAGCGTTGCGCCGAGTGAAAACTTTTTGCAGATTCGCTGGCAGGAAGGAATTCGGAACGTAATCAAGGGCATGACGAAAAATATGTTCGCGGGATTTGATTTCAGCGTGGCAAAAGCGCTCGGCGGCGTGCTGGGAATTTGTGTAATCAGCGTGCTGCCGATTCTCGGAATTATTTTTGCGCGAGGCCCCGCACAAATCGCGGCGGGGGTGGCCGCCGCGGTGGCAATTCTTTTTGAGGCGCAACTGATGACCCAGGCGCGCGCGTCGCGGTGGTTTGGCGTGACGCATGCGCTGGGGGCGGTGATTGTCAGCTACATCATTGTGCGGTCGATGGTGGTGACGCTGGGGCGCGGCGGCGTGGTGTGGCGCGGGACGTTTTATGCGCTGGATGAGTTGAAACGAGGGTTGGTGTGAAATTGCGCGGCGGAAACGGAGCGGATAGCCTTTAGCGCCATGTGACTACATCGCACAAGAGACGTGCGAATAGGAAGAAATTCACTTGATGCGATCTTTCGGCATGCTTAAAGCCATGCCCTGACGAGGCATGCCCGAACAGCCGGCCTGAAGGCCGGCGCTACAAAGGCCACTTTCGAAGGCCGCGTCGAGGCGAGATCCTTCGACTCCGCAAGAAGCGCTCCGCTCAGGATGACAAATTCAGACGGCTTGCATTTGCGCAGCAATATATTGGAGGCGCCCAAAGGTCCCACGGGATGACAGCGAAAGGTGACGGCTGATTAGGGTTTCGCGGCTTCGGTGGAGGGCGGCGGGGCTTGCACAGAAGGCGAGCCTGTTGGCATGTTCGATGATTCTGCGGGGGCGGGGGCGTCGAAAAGGGGGGGCGCCCTTCGTAAAAACGCTCAGGATTAATCCGTCGCGGGCGGCGCGGTATCTGAGCTAGGCACCGGGTCGAAGAGCGGGCCGAGGTCGCGCTGCTTTAGGGCGCGGATTTTGTCGCGCAGCGTGGCGGCGCGCTCGAATTCGAATTTCTTGGCGGCTTCGCGCATTTGGGATTCGAGTTGCGCGATGGCCGCGGTGAGCTGCGCTTCGTTGCGAATTTCGCCGAGCGGCGCGTCGTCGAGGGGAACAGTGACGTAATCGGCTTCGACGATGGCGGCAAGTTGCATGTCGACGGACTTGATGATGGATTGCGGCGTGATGTTGTTCTCGCGGTTGTAGGCGGTTTGCTTGGCGCGGCGGCGATTCGTTTCGCCGATGGCCTGGCGCATCGAGTCGGTCATCACGTCGGCGTAAAGAATGGCGCGGCCTTCGATGTGGCGCGCGCAGCGGCCGATACTTTGAATGAGCGAAGTGGCGCTGCGGAGAAAACCCTCTTTGTCGGCGTCGAGAATCGCGACGAGAGAGACTTCGGGAAGGTCGAGGCCTTCGCGAAGCAGATTGATGCCAATGAGCACGTCGAATTCGCCGCGGCGCAAATCGCGCAGGATGCGAACGCGTTCGAGCGTTTCGATTTCCGAATGCAAATAACGGCAGCGGACTCCCACTTCGCCAAAATATTCCGCTAAATCTTCGGCCATGCGTTTGGTTAGCGTGGTGACGAGGACGCGTTCGTTGCGTTCCGCGCGGATGCGAATTTCCTCAAGCAGATCGTCGACCTGGCCCTTGATGGGGCGTACTTCAATCTCCGGATCGATCAAGCCCGTGGGGCGAATCACCTGCTCGGCAACAACGCCGCCGGATTTCGTGAGTTCGTAGGGGCCAGGCGTGGCGGAAACGTAAACGACTTGATTGACGCGATGCTCGAACTCCTCGAATGTGAGCGGACGATTATCGAGAGCGGAAGGCATGCGGAAACCGTAATCGACAAGAGTTTGCTTGCGCGAACGGTCGCCGTGATACATCCCGCGAAGCTGCGGAATGGATTGATGCGATTCGTCTACGACGAGCAAAAAATCGGTGGGGAAATAATCGAAGAGAGTCGGCGGAGCTTCGCCGGGAAGACGGCCTGAAAGATGGCGGGAATAATTTTCAATGCCGTGGCAATAGCCGATGGTGCGCATCATTTCGATGTCGAAACGAGTGCGCTGTTCGATGCGCTGGGCTTCGACGATTTTGCCCTGGCGCGCGAGTTCCGTGTGCCACCATTCGAGTTCTTCGAGGATGGCCTGGATGGCGCGCTCCCGTTGCGCGGCGGGAAGCACGTAATGCGTTTTGGGGTAAATCGTCAGGCGCGAAATTTCTTCCGGCTGCGCGACGATCTCTCCCGTGAGCGGATCGATGCGGCGAATGGCTTCGATTTCGCTGCCCCACATTTCGATGCGCACGGCGAGATCGTCATAGGGAGGATGAATTTCGATTTTGTCGCCGCGCACGCGGAAAGTGCCGCGGCGGAGATCTTCGCCGCGTTCGTAAAGAATTTCGACGAGCTTGCGGAGAATGGCGTCGCGCGAAAGAGTCTGGCCTTTTTCGAGCATCAGCATCATGCCGTAATACGCTTCGGGCGAGCCGAGGCCGTAAATGCAGGAGACGGAGGCGACGATGATGACGTCGCGACGCTCGAAAAGAGAACGCGTGGCGCTCATGCGAAGTTTGTCGAGCTCTTCATTGATGGTGGCTTCCTTCTCGATATAAACGTCCGAGGAAGGCATGTAGGCTTCGGGCTGGTAATAATCGTAGTAGCTGACGAAATACTCGACGGCATTGCGCGGAAAAAACGAACGGAATTCGTGATAGAGCTGCGCGGCGAGAGTTTTATTGTGAGCGATGACGAGCGTGGGACGATTCAGCTTCTCGATCACCTTGGCCATGGTGAATGTTTTGCCGGAGCCGGTGACGCCGAGGAGGACTTGATGCTTGTCGCCGGCGGCGATGCCGCGCTCGATTTGCGCGATGGCTTCGGGCTGGTCGCCGCGCGGTTCGTAGTCGCTTGAAAGCTTGAAATCCATGCAGGGTCTCTCTGGGCCGAATTTTGGTGTCGCGTAAAACTTTCATTATAACGCAAATGCGGTTGCGCGGTGCACAAGGCGGGGAAGTGTCCTAATTCAGTGCTGCGTGGAAGGTTCGTAATACTTAGGCGGAAATGAAAACGGCTGGCAGGGCAAGCTGCCAGCCGTTGCGATTCTGCGAGAGGAGCGGGCGATTAGTGATGGCCGTGTCCGCCGCCGTGAGAGCCTCCACCTCGGTTACCGCCGCGTGAACCTCCACCGCCGCGGTTACCGCCGCCGTGGAAGCCGCCCCCGCGTGAGTTTCCACCGCGGAAGCCGCCGCCAAATGAGCCGCGTCCGGAGCCTCCGCGAAAACTATTTCCTCCGCCTAAATTGCCACGGCTGAAAGACTGGTGATTGCCGCCTCTGTTGCCATTGCCGCGGCTGAAGGACTGGAAGTTGCCGCCCCGGTTGCCACGGTCGAAATGATTGTCGCTGCGGCCACGGAAATCATTGCCGCCGCGTCCACGGTCGAAATGGTCATCGCCGCCGCGCCCGAAAGAGCGGAAGTTGCCGCGTCCGCGGTCGAAATGATCGTCGCCGCGGCCTCGAACGAACCCGCGTTCGTGTTCGAAGCGGTCACGGTCGCCCCAGCGCTCATGTTCGAAACGGTCGCGGTCGCCCCAGTAGCGGTCACGGTCGAAACGACCGCGATACCACGGGCCGACGCCGATGAATACGCCTCTCACGAAATATTGGGGGGCCCAGTAGCCGTAGGGCGCGCAGTCGTACGGGTAATAATCGTAGTAGCCGTATGGGCATATCGGCGCCGCTACGTAGCCTCCGTAAACGGGGCCGACGCCGATCCCAATGCCGACCGACACTTGAGCCTGGGAGTAGCCTGCCGCAAACAAGAAGATTCCAAGCAAAGCAAGGTACTTGAGGTAACGCATTTCGGCCTCCTTGTCATCGCCCGCCCCCTGTCCGCTGAGTGACCCGGGCTGCCTCGCTAAAGTGGCGAGGCGAACTACTAAAAGGCAATCAGCGGGCCAAAGGGATGGCTCGAAAACTGCACATCTAAGACCATTATAATCAAGTGTATATATAGCATGTAACAAAACGTTCCATACCTAGACTCGATGTCAGGTGGCCCCATGCCACCACCAGCGGTGATTCTCAACCACCTGCCACGAACCCCCGCTCAGAATGGGCGGCCCGAAGGCCGTCAGGGGATGGCGGATTGGGAGACGAGGAGGATCTGGGACTGGCTGCGGGTGTCGCCGGCGTAGCGCATGCGATTGTGGGCGGTGGTGGTCATGATGGTGAAGTCCATGTGGGTGGTGGCCGTTTGCGTGACGCTGACGACCATTCCTGTGCGGAGCGAGATGGAGGTGAGGCCGTCGCCTGAGCCGGTCCATTCGCCGAAGGTGCGCAGGCCGTTTTTGCGGAAGACTTCCGGGGTGCGGTCTTTTTCTTCATTTGGCGATTCGTTGGAGGGCTGGTTGGTTTGCTGGGCTGACTGCTGGTTGAGTTGCGTGACGGATTGCTGACTTCCACGCGGGGCGGGCGCGCCGTTGATTTCAGAGTGCGTAAGGATGATGGCGCATTCGTCCGGCACGGCAGAGGGAGTCACGGGCTGGGCGACGGCACCGACTGCCGGCTCTGGACGCACGGCGGGGCAAGGCTCGTCGCGTATGTAAGTTGATTCGATATGCCAGGCGAGACCGGCAAGCGGTACGTTGTCGATGGCTTGCGCGGAGGACCATTTTTCGCCGAGAGCGATGCCTTTTTTCGGAACGGAAGCTCCCAAGGTGAGTTGGCTGAGCCACTGGTTCACAATTGCGGAGCGGGATTGATCGTCGAGGAGTCCCTTGAGGCCGGTGACATCGGTGATTTTACCGGTGGGCTCGAGGGTGAACTCGATGGACTGCCCCTGGAGCTTTTTGTACTGGTCGGCGATTGCAGCGGTGTCCGCGTCGTAGGAGTCGCTGCTGCTGGTTGCTGCCGCCGTCTCGTACGTGACGCGGATGCGCGCCGGGCCGGGAGCGGCGGGCGTGCCGGAGACTTTGAGGACTTCCAAACGCAGAACCACGTTGACGGATTCGCCGGACTTTGTGGGGCCTTCGGGATCGACGACGGGGCCAGTGGAATGCGAAGCGCTGTCGATATGCACTTGCACGCTGTAGTGAAAAACCTGTCCGGCGGTGAAATGCGGCGTGAAATGAATGCGAGCGTTCGCTGCGGCGCGGCGCGCGGCTGGCGCTGTAGCAATGGTTACGAGAGAAAAGACGCACAGGAAGGGGCGAATTCGCGGAAGCCAGACGGCGCGGGCCATTATGTTGCGACGCTAACACAGCGTTACGCGGAGGCGCAAACCGGCAAGGATATTTTCGTTTCGCGCGGGCATTGACGGGGCGGCTCTTTCGTTGGAGGATTCCAAGTCCAGAACGCGGACACGACCGGAAAGCAGCAACGGAGAGGACATGCCAGAAAAGACATCGTGGGACAAAATCGATAAAGAAAAACTGAGCGCTACAATCACCCGCCAGATGATTTTCGGCGAGAAGGCGATGCTCGCGCGTATTTTCCTGGCGCGCGGGGCGATTGTGCCTCGCCACTCGCACGTCAATGAACAAATCACGTGGATCATTTCCGGCGCGCTGAAACTGATTTTCGACGATGGCGAGAGAATTCTGCGCAACGGCGAAATGCTGCTGATTCCGGCGAACCTGCCGCACGCGGCCGAGGCACTGGAGGATACCGTGGATATGGATATTTTTGGTCCGCCGCGCGAGGACTGGATCAAGAAAACGGACGCGTATCTGCGCGGGTAATTTTTGCAGCGGTTCTTCCACGAATATTGAGAGGCATGATTATGGAACTGGGACTGAAAGGAAAAGTTGCGATTGTGGCAGCGGCGAGCAAAGGGCTGGGGCGCGCGTGCGCCGAGGAATTTGCCCGCGAAGGCGCGGAAGTCGCAATTTGCGCGCGTTCGGCTGCGAATCTTGCAAAGGCCGCAGACAGCATACGCAAAGCAACGGGACGCGAAGTTTTCGCGCAGGAACTTGATGTGACGCGCCATGAAGCGGTGCGCGATTTTGTAGCGGCGGTGGAGAAGCGATTTGGCCGCGTCGACATTTGCGTGACCAATGCGGGCGGACCACCGTCGAAGAAGTTTGTGGATATCTCGATTGATGAATGGCGCGCCGCTGTGGACCTGACGCTGATGAGCGCTGTTTATTTCGCGCGCGAAGTGCTGCCGCGGATGAAGAAAAATCGTTGGGGACGCTTGCTGGCGATTACTTCCGTGTCGGTGAAACAGCCGATCGACAATTTGGTGTTGTCGAACTCGATTCGCGCCGGCGTGACGGGATTGATGCGCACGCTGGCGAATGAATTCGGCGGCGATGGGATCACGGTGAATTGCATTTGTCCCGGCTACACGCTGACGGAGCGTCTGGACGAACTTGTCGGGCTACAGGCGAAGAATGCAGGGGTGGAGCGCGAAAAGATTTTGGAGCGCCTGAGCGCGCAAGTGCCGGCGGGACGCGTGGGGCGGCCCGAAGAATTCGCCGCGCTAGTGACGTTCCTTGCATCCGAGCGCGCCAGCTATATCAATGGCTGCTCGATTCCGGTGGACGGCGGCTGGACGAAGAGCCTGCTGTAACGTTCGCGAAGCAGAACAAACTTCGGCGCCTCGTGACTAACCGGCGAGAAGAATGCGCAGGTCGCGGAGATTATTTCCGGTGGGGCCGGTGATAATTGCGTCGCCAAGGCTATCGAAGAAAGTGAAGGCGTCGCTGCGGCTGTAAAAATCGCGCGGGTCCGCGCCGATCCTTCGCGCCCGGTCGAGAGTCGTGCCGTCGGCGACAGCGCCGGCTGCGGGACTGTTGCCGTCGATTCCATCCGTGCCGACGCTGAGCACAGTAATTTTGCGCCCGGCAATTTTCTCCACACAGGCCAGCACGAAAGCAGAATTGCGGCCGCCGATTCCCCTCCCTGTTACGGGGCTGCTGACTTCTCCATCGGCGATCAGCGCGACAGGCTTGCCGTCGAACGAACGCGAGATCGCATCGAGCTGCGCGAGCAAATGTTGCGCGGCCTTCTCGACGGGCCAGCCGTCGGTGGCGTTGTCGCACACAGTGAGAAATCCGGCGGCTTCGCTGGCTACGTGGGCGTGATGAAACAAATCGCGCCGGCCGAGGAGCAATTCGAATTTCGCGCGCGCAAAGGCCGGGTCGCCGGGTTTCGGAGTTTCGACAAGCGAATGCTTGTCGAACTTTGCGCGCAGAGACGCCGGCAATTTATCGAGCAGATGGTATTTTTGGGCGATGCGCTGCGCGTCGGCGATTGTCGTTGGATCCGGGAGCGTGGGGCCTGAAGCGAGAGCCGACTCCTGGCCCTCGGGCACATCGGTAACGCCGAATGTCAGTTTCATCGCTTGCGGCGCTGCGGCGGCGAGCCGCCCGCCCTTCACGGCGGAAAGATGCTTGCGGATGGCGTTGACTTCCTCGATGGGCGCGCCACACGTGACTAGCGCATGGTTCAGTTTCACAAAATCATCGAGCGAGACATTTTCATCCAGGGGCAATTCCACCAGTGACGAACCGCCTCCCGAAAGCAAAAAAAAGATCAGCGTTTCGCTGTTGCAAGCGCGCAGCAAATCGAGAATCGCGCGTCCAGCGCGAAAACTCTCCTCATTGGGAACGGGATGTCCGGCAACAAATGATTTCCAGCCGTCGAGTTCGCGCGGCGGCTTCGCAGGGCCTGCGAGAATTCCGCGGACGTGAAACTCGGGCGCGAGCACGGCGTTGACTCCTTCGGCGAGCGCAATGGCAGCTTTCCCCATGGCGACTGCGACGATTTCGCGATACTTCCGCAAATCCACTTCGGAATCGCCCGCTTGAATCAGGCCATCGCGACGAGAGAGCTTCGCCGCAAGCGTTGCAGGAATGTCGATTCCTGCGAGCGTGTTGGCGAAGATTTGCCGAGCGAGAGCCTTGCAATCATCCGTCGTGGCCGTCATTTTTCGTGTCGAATATCAGGCAACAATAAATTTACGCTTTTTCGAGGGCGGCGGCTCCGGCGCGCGCAACCTCCAAATCTTGATCTTCCGAACCGGCGCTCACGCCGATCGCGCCAACGATCTGACTATCGACGCTGAGGGGGACGCCGCCGCGAATCGGCGTTTGCGCGGAAGAATTCGCGAGCGCGAGGCCGAGCGACAGGACGACGTTCGGTTGATCGCCCGACATTGCGGAGCCGGTAGGAGCCCGGCGCATGGCCGCAGCTTGTGCTTTGACGAGCGCGACGGAAATCGACGCCGGCTTTGCGCCGTCCATGCGCGCAAAGGCGAGCAGGTGGGCGCCTTCATCAACCACCGCGATATTCATGGGGCAACGAATGTCTTGTGCATGTTTTTCCGCCGCGGCAAGAACGGCGCGCGCGCCTTCTAGCGTGAGCTTCGGATGATTTCGCGTGATGAGTGCCATCGAAATTGCCTCCCCGTTATTTTGCCGCAAGCACTTCAGGATTAAGGACGTTTGGTGGACGACGGCCGTCAAACAGCGCAATCACGTTTTCAACGGCGATCAGGGCCATTTTTGTGCGCGTCTCGACGGAGGCGCTGGCGATGTGTGGCGTGAGGATCACATCTTTGCGCGCGACAAGCGCCGGATGAACCTTTGGCTCATTTTCGAAAACGTCGAAAGCCGCCCCGGCGATTTGTTTTGCGTCGAGGGCGGCCACGAGCGCGGCTTCGTCCACCACTGGGCCGCGCGAGGTGTTGATCAGGTATGCGCCGGGCTTCATTTGCTTCAATGTTGAGGCATTGATTAGGCGGCGCGTTTCGGGCAGCAGTGGCACGTGAACGCTGACAAAATCGGCGGCGGCGAGGAGGCGGTCACGGTCGACATATTCCGCGTGCAGGTCGCGCTCGACTTCAGGAGCAGCGCGCATCGCATCGGTATAGAGAATGCGCATGTCGAAACCTTGCGCGCGCTTTGCCATGGCGCGGCCGATGCGTCCAAAGCCAATGATGCCGAGCGTTTTCCCGGAAACATCGGAGCCGCAGAGTTGGTCGAGATTCCAGCCCGGCCAGGCGCCGGAGCGCATCCAGGCGTCGCCTTCGACAATGCGGCGCGCAATGGCCATCAACAGCGCAAATGCAAAATCGGCGGTCGTGTCGTCGAGAACGCCGGGAGTATGCGTGGCGACGATTTTGCGGCGCGTGCAAGCTGCGACATCAATGTTGTCGTAGCCAACAGAAACCGTGGCGGCGATGCGCAGGTTCGGGGAATGGTCGAGCAACTCGTCGTTTACTTTTTCCGTAAGCAAGCAGATGAGCGCGTCTTTGCCCGCGACGCGGCGCAACAATTCGTCGCGAGGGGGCCTTGGTTCGCCTGCCCAATAATCCACTTCGAAATGCCTTTCGAGCAGGGCGCGCGCCGGCGCAAAAAGCCCGTGAGTCGCGAATACTTTCGGTTTCATGATCGAGGTCCCCGGCAAAATAAAGTTGCGCGAGCGTCAGTAGCATATCCCCGCGCCGTGTGTCAACGCGGCACACACGCGTATCGCGATTGCACGGCAAGGCGTTCCAGTCTATATTCGCGCTAGATGCACAATCCGCTGGTCAAATATCTCATCGGCACCTGCATTCTGAGCGTCGGGTTGGTGATTCTGCTTTCCGCGACAGAAATCGCGCGCGGGTTGACACATTTCTGGGAGTATTGGCTCGGAAAACGTCCGGCCGGGTCGGCAACACCTCGCGTCCGCTCCGACGATTCGGAACAGCCACAATATCGCGCGCGCCTGCTGATGTGGCGCGTGATTGGCGCGCTGATTGTGATCGACGGATTTGTTTGGCTCGCCCGCGCGACCTCCGAAGTATTTCGCACCATGCCGCACACAAAACCGTGATGCGGTAGCGTCACGTTGACGACGGCGGAGACGCGCGACTATAGTGGTTTTCGAGCGTCTAAACTATTCGTCCACCAACATGGATCGCCATCTCCTCAGCGAACTCGAACGCTTCCTCGGCAAAGACGCCGTTTTGAGCCGGCCTGAAGATTTGCTGCTGTATGAATACGACGGGTCGGTGGAAATCGCGCGCCCGCAATGTATCGTTTTTCCGCGCGCGGCCGGCGACGTGGTACGAATCGTGGGGCTCGCAAATCGCTACAAGACGCCGATCGTCGGCCGAGGCGCGGGCACGGGACTTTCTGGCGGAGCGCTGGCGCGAGAAGGCGGCATCATCGTTTCGTTCGCGCGAATGAATCAGATTCTGGAAATTGACGCGGAGAATCAACGGGCGGTAGTGCAGCCTGGAGTGGTGAATTCGGATTTGAATGCGGCGGCCGCGTCCGCGGGACTGCATTTCGCGCCGGACCCGTCGAGCCAGAAGGCGTGCACAATTGGCGGAAACGTTTCGGAAAACGCGGGCGGCCCGCATACGCTCGCCTATGGGGTGACAACGAATCACATTCTGGGCCTCGAAATGGTGATGCCGACGGGCGAGTTGGTGCGCATCGGCGGAAAAGCAGTGGACGCGCCGGGATACGATTTGTGCGGCTTGTTCGTGGGATCCGAGGGCACGCTCGCGCTGGTCACGGAAATCACTGTGCGGCTGACGCGTTTGCCGGAAGCGGTGAAGACGCTGCTGGCGATTTACGATCGCGTGGACGGCGCGACCGAGACGGTCGTCGAGATCACAGGGCGCGGAATCACGCCGGCCGCGTGCGAAATGCTCGATGGATGGACTTTGCGCGCGGTCGAGGCCTGGGTGCACGCAGGATTTCCGCTGGATAGCGCGGCTGTGTTGCTGATCGAAGTCGATGGATTGCGTGAAGCGGTGGAGCAACACGCAAAAGAGATCAGCGAAGTTTGCAAGACGCATGGGGCGCGCGAAGTTCGCGTGGCGCGCGACGCCGCGGAACGCGATTTGCTGTGGAAGGGGCGAAAAAATGCGTTTGGAGCGGTCGGGCGGCTGTCGCCAACGTATTACGTGCAGGACGGTGTAATTCCGCGAACGAAATTGCCGCAAACGCTGAAGGAAATTGATCGCATCGGAAAAGAAAACGGATTCGAGATTGGCAATATTTTTCATGCGGGCGACGGCAACCTGCACCCAATTATTCTCTTCGACGCGCGCGACCCGAAACAATTCGAGCGCGCTGTGTCGACCGCGGACGCGATTATTCGTTTCTGCATCGAGATGGGCGGCGCGATCACCGGCGAGCACGGCGTGGGCATGGAAAAGGACCGGTTGATGCCGCTGCTTTTCACCGAGGCGGATCTCGCACTGATGCGCCGCGTGCGCGATGCGTTCAATCCAGCGGGGCTGCTCAATCCCGGCAAGATCTTCCCGACGGGCAAAGGCTGCGGCGAAGTTCGCATTCGCCCAATGCCGCAACGCGGAGAGGGAAACAGCGCACCGGCCACCGGAAGAGATTTCGCATGAGCTCACCCGCAAAAGCGATGCGGTCGCGCATTGGCGAAATTGTGGGCGCGGCAAACTTCACGGACGATCCCGCGCAGCTCGCGAGGTATGCCGTCGATGGCGTGCAGCCAAGCGCGGCGGTGCGGCCTGGGGCCGCGAACGAGGTGGCCGAGTTGGTGAAACTCGCGGTCGCGGAAAAGCTTGCGGTGATTCCGATGGGCGAGCGCACGAAGCTGAACATTGGCATGCCGCCAGCACGTTACGATCTTGCAATCGATATGACGCGGCTGGACCGCGTGATTTCCTACGATCCTGGCGACTTGACGCTGAGCGTCGAGGCGGGCATTCCTCTCGCAAAACTCGCGGCAACACTTGCGGAGCACAAACAATTCTTGCCGCTCGAAGTTCCCTTCCACGAGCGCGCGACAATCGGCGGGACGCTGGCCAGCGGCGTCGATTCTCCGCTGCGACAGATGTATGGCACCGCGCGGGATTTTGTGTTGGGGATGGAATTCGTTACCGGCGATGGTGCGCTGGCCAAGAGTGGCGGCCGTGTGGTGAAGAATGTCAGCGGCTACGATTTGCACAAGCTAATGCTAGGCGCGATTGGCTCGCTCGGCGTCATGACGCGCATCAATTTCAAAACGTTTCCGCTGCCCGCTGAGTTGCGCGGCTGGCTTGCGGGATTCACGCGCGCCGAAGATGCATTCGCGTTCGCGCAGACGATTCGTAAATCCCCGCTCGCGCCGCGGACTTTAGAGATTTTTGACATGCCAGCCGCTGCGATATTGGATGCTCAGATTCCGGTCGGTCGAACCGAATGGAACGTCGCAATTTCTGCGGCTGGAAACGGGCGCGTTCTCGAGCGCATCGCAGGTGACCTGCAAAACTTATCGCGCAACGCAAACGCCGCTGCGTTTCACGCGCTCGATAGTTCCGCGGTTGCCTCGCTGCTGACGGCAAATCGAGAATTCCCTGCGCTGACGGCGAACAAGTTTACTGACTGCGTGATCGCCAAGATCACTACGCTGGCAACGCAAATGGCTGAGACCGTGCAATTGCTGAAAAGCATTGCGGCAGAGCGAGGCCTGCCTTGCGCTGTGCTGGCGCGCGGAGTTGGCGTGATTTATTTCGCGCTGTTGCTCACGGAAAGGGATGCAACAACGATGGAGCGAGTGACGCAATGCGCGAGAGAAATAGTCTCCGTTGCGGGGAAGAATAACCGCGGAATGATTTTGCGGAGCCCGCTCGAACTGAAGCGCGAAATGAGTGTGTGGGGCGCGCCGCGCGAAGACTTTCCTTTGATGCAGCGCGTGAAGCAGGCATTTGACCCGCACGGCATTTTTGCGCCCGGCCGATTCGTGGGAGGGCTTTAGAAATGCCCGGCGCGCCTCCACAAACTCACGAAGAAGCGCAGCGGGAGTTCGCCGAGACGCTGAGCGGATTCACGGCCGGAGATAATCCCGAGTACGCGGATTATTCGCGCTGTATTCATTGCGGGCTGTGCTTGAACGCCTGTCCGACGTACCGGCTGTGGCACAACGAAGCGGATTCGCCGCGCGGGCGCATCCGCCAGATGGCGCTGATCGATCAGGGGCGGATGGAATTGGGCGAAGGGTTCGTCACGCACATTGACCGGTGCATGGATTGCCGCGCTTGCGAGACGGCGTGCCCTTCGGGCGTGGAATACGGGAAGCTGGTGGAGCGGGCGCGCGCGCAAATCGAAAAGAATTACAAACGGCCGCGCGCGTCGCGGGCGATTCGCAACTTCGTTTACAGGCGGCTGCTCGTTGCGCCGAAACGCATCGCGCGAATGGCACGAATCGTGCGGTTTTATCAGCGTTCAGGACTGGAAACCATCGCGCGCGGAAGTGGATTGTTGCGACTGATGGGATTGCAGCAACGGGCCGCGCTTCTGCCGCGAATCGATCGCGAATTTTTCTATTCGCGGCTGGGACGGACATTCCCCGCGCAAGGAGAACGCCGCGCACGCGTGGCATTTTTTGCAGGATGCGTGGCGCAAGTGACATTCACCGCGCTCAATGACGCGACGATTCGCGTGTTGCAGGCGAACGGTTGCGAGGTTGTCGTGCCGGCGGAGCAATCGTGCTGCGGCGCGCTTGCCGCACATGCCGGAGTTCGCGACGTGGCGCGAGGACTGGCGCGTGAAAACATGGAAATATTTTTGCGCGAGCCGTTTGATGCGATTATCACCAACGCGGCGGGATGCGGATCGACGCTGAAAGAGTACACGGATTTATTCGCGGATGATGCGGGCGCTGGCGGGACGCAAACTGTTCGAGAGCGCGAGCGCTCGGCGGGATTGGCAGCAGAGTTTGTGCCAAAGATGAAGGACGTCACGGAATTTCTGGTCGAGCTGGGATTATCCGCGCCGCTGCGTGAAATGAAGTTGCGCGTCACGTACCAGGATTCGTGCCATCTGCTCCACGGGCAAAAAATACGCGAGGCGCCGCGAAAATTGATTCGCGCCGTGCCGGGAGTCGAATTCGCCGAGATGCCGCTGGCGGATCAGTGCTGTGGTTCGGCGGGAGTTTACAACGTGACGGAGACGAAAACGTCGATGGAATTGCTCGCGGAAAAAATGCGGCATGCGGCGTCGACAAAGGCTTCGGTGATTGTCACCGCAAATCCGGGATGCATTTTGCAATTGCGGGCGGGCGCGAAATTGCACGCGACGAATCAAGAGGTCTTGCACGTAGTTGAATTGCTCGACCGCGCAACGGTTCACAACTCATGATGCGTCCGGCACGCTAGAGGTCGATGCGATCCGGCGTCGCACGAGCAAAAAGTTTTACAGAAAAAACGGAGGGGAAAGACGAAAGGGGCGCGCGGGGAGCACGCCCCTTTTTTGTTTTTTCCCTGGCGCGCCGGGGTGACGGACACGTTTGGGACTTGTTTGCCGGCCGGATGCGCAGCCGCAACACAAGATCGAATGCTCGCACAACTCAAAATATTCACCGCGCGGCGCCGCAAAAACTTCCTTACGCGAATTCAACGCATGAGTCCCGCAATAGAAGCGCTAAAAATCTTCGGGCGGAGGCGGCGGTCCCGGCTTGGCGAATCTCCGTTTGATCATGCCGCCGGGCGTGACGGTGTAATCCGGCGGAACGATAAAAAGAGATTGCGGCGGCTCGCTCCGATTGACGTTCGTCAATTGAAACGTGGTCGTGCCGAAGCGCGGATCGGAGCGCGTGCTCGAAACCACCATTTGCAAATCGGGCGAGTACCACTCCTCCCGCGTAATCACGATTGGTTTGTCATTGCCAATCTGTCCGACTGGAATCGTGCGTGTGCGGCGCGTTCCTTGCACCGTTAGACCATCTATCATCTTTGTGCCCAGCGACACGGTTTGCACGCTAGAATTCTCTCCGACGTTCATCTTCTGTTTCATCATTCTTCGTCCCTGCTCATTTGCACCTGCTGGGTGACTGAAGGTCATCGCCGTCTTCTTGTTCTCGTTCAAAATATATGTCTTTCCGGCAGCAGGGTCGCGGATGAACGCAATGTGGGGCACTTGTCCCGACGCTGCAAGCGGCCCGATGGCCGGCAAGGTGATCTCCTGCCTCGTTCGTCCGGCGCCATCGCGTGCGATACTGCCCGTCTCCTTTCGGTCCACGCGCGTCCCGTCGGAAAGCACTTGAACCGTTTCGCGATTCACTTGCGCGGAGAAGGGTGCGTTGGTCACCACTTTCCCGCCAAATGCGCCGACGATGCGTTCGAACATAAAGCTCCCCGGCCCCATTTCTCCCGGGTGAGGCCCGGGCATTCCCTGCCCAAGAACATGTCCGGCTTGTATCATCACGCTCAAACCAAGTGCGACAGATGCCATCACGGCGTATTTAGCGATCCTGCTCGTCATTGTTGACTCCTTGTTGAACTCCCGTTTTCTCTTTCCTTGCGGCACGGAAGCCGCCTAAGCCGAAACTTTCTCTATTGCACCAGACGCACGGCGCGGGGCAAGCCGTCTTCGCCAACGAGCAAATCCGCTTGAACTACATCCCCGGCATGCACTTCGTCCACCGGATAGCCCAGGCTGCCCAGCGCGCTGCGCGTCATGGAAACGCGAACCACCAGTCCGGAATCATCCGACGAAAGGCTTTCACCGTATGGCACAGGAACGAAATCGGCGTTCGGATCTTCCAGCGTCGCTGTTTCAACAGGCCCTGCCTGCTGCGCTGCACCATTTGCGTTGGAAGTCGCCGGATTTGTCACTACGTTTGGGTTCGTCTTCGCTCCATTCACGCGAGGGCGCGAGAAATTCCATGCGCCAATCGCAAGCAGCACGGCAGCGGCGGCGGCGAGAGCTGACCATTCAAGCCAGCGCAGGCGCGTGCGGCGTTGACGATGCTGCTTGCGTTCGAGGCTGCGACGATGCTCGCGAAACGCGGAGACGAGCACGGGCTCGAGACGTGCAGGAGCGCCGAGGTCAGCAGAGTCTTGCGCTACGGCTTCAAGCGCGCTGGCGAGCAACTGCGCCTGGGCAAGGCGCGAGGCGCAACGTTCGCAAGTCCGGGCGTGAAATTTAGCGATCACGGCGGCGGGCTTGTCGAGCGCATCGGGCCGGGCCACGTCGTGAACGATGATGTCAAATTCCGCGCAAGTCATTTTGATGTGCTCCGTCTTTCTCTACGTTCGCTTGCTTTTTCGAAAAGCGTTTCATCTGCCGCCCGCAGCCCGCGAAGGCTTTTTTGCCGCTGTAGGCACAGGCCTCAATTTTGCCACCAGCATTTCACGCGCACGAGCCAGGCGCGAACGCACCGTCCCGATGGGGCAATCGAGAGTCGCAGCCGCAGCCGAGTAATCGAAGCCCTGAAGATCGCAGAGCGTCACGGCCTCTCGATAATGTTCGGGCAGCGCGAGTACCGCGCGACGCACGCGCTCGACAATTTCAGCGCGAGCCAGATCGTCAGATAAAGACTCACCTAGCCCATAGGAGAGAGACGCCTGGCCCGCGCGGACCTGCAAATCGTCGTCCTCGGCAAGCGGGACGAAACGCCTGTCCGATTCCACGAGACGCCGCACGTGATTCCGCGCAATGCCGAAGAGAAAGGCCTGAGGCGTGCCGCGGGCGGAATCGAATTTTGAAATCTCGCGAATCAAGGTCATGAAAGCCTCTTGCACGATTTCCTCGGCGGCTTCGGGACGGCCCGTCATATGCAGCGCAAAACGGTAGATAGGGCGCTGATGGCGCAAGTAGAACGAGCGAAATGCTTCATCGTCGCCCGCCCCCATACGGCGCAGCAGGTCCTCGTCTCGGAGTTCGGCCCTGTCCGGCATGCTCTATTTGACGTATCCGCCGCGCCTTACGTATATAAATTCGACTGGCGGGGGTGAAAAGTTCCAGAAAATCGACTCAAATCATATGAACACGCCGATGGGCAAACGGTTGCGCAACATCGAACCTTGACCGTGCGGGGTGGCGTTTCGTACTTTAGAGGCGCGTTAACGGAGGAACCATGCAGGAATTTGATCCGCACGTACTGGAAGAAAAGCCGATCGCGCCGCCCGCGGAATTTCAGAAACGAGCGCGGGTGCAAACACTCGAAGAATACAAAAAGATTTACGACCGCGCGAAAGACGATCCGGAAGGATTTTGGGGCGAGCAGGCGAAGATGCTCGACTGGTTCGAGCGTCCCCAAAAGGTGCTGGAGTGGGATTTGCCGCACGCGAAATGGTTTTCGGGCGGGAAGTTGAACGTGGCGCACAATTGCCTGGACCGGCATCTGGCGAAGAATGGGAAGAAAGTCGCGCTGTATTGGGAAGCGGAGGACGGGAAGCGGCTGAAATTTACTTACGCCGAACTACACGCGCGCGTTTGTAAGTTCGCGAATGCGCTGCTAACGCTCGGCGTGAAGGCCGGCGATTGCGTGGCAGTTTATATGCCGATGATTCCCGAATTACCGATTGCGCTGCTGGCGTGCGCGCGGATTGGCGCGATTCATTCGGTGGTGTTCGGCGGATTCAGCGCCGTGTCGCTGGCGGACCGCATCGGAGACGCGAAAGCGAAATGGCTGATTACAGCGGATGGAGGATATCGGCGCGGGCACGTGGTTCCGTTGAAGGATACGGCGGACAAAGCGATTGAAAGCTGTCCGACGATTGAGAAAGTGGTGGTGGTGAAACGCACGGGCGAAAAAGTGGCGTGGAAGCAGGGGCGCGATTTGTGGTGGCACGAACTGGAAGAAAAAGCCTCCGCAAAATGTCCCGCGCCGGCATTCGATGCGGAGCACCCGCTCTACATTTTGTACACAAGCGGAACGACGGGAAAACCGAAGGGTGTGCTGCATACCTCCGCGGGATATCTGCTGGGCTGCATGTACACGATGCAGCTGGTTTTTGATTTGCGCGCCGATTCGCGTGACGATGACGTGTATTGGTGCACCGCGGACATTGGCTGGGTGACGGGGCACAGCTATTTGGTTTACGGGCCACTCGCGAACGCCGCGACGTGCGTGATGTACGAAGGCGCGCCGGATTTTCCGAAGCGCGACCGCTTCTGGGAAATCATCGAGCGCTACAAAGTGTCGATTTTGTACAGCTCGGCGACGGCCGTGCGGGCGTTTATGGCGTGGGGAAATGATTGGATCACGAAACACGATTTGTCGAGTTTGCGATTGCTGGGCACAGTTGGCGAGCCAATCAACCCCGCGGCGTGGAAATGGTATTTCGAGGTCATTGGCGGGAATCGCTGCCCGATTGTCGATACGTGGTGGCAAACGGAAACGGGCGCAATCATGATTTCGCCGCTGCCCGGCGCGACGCCGACAAAGCCCGGCTCTGCAACTCTGCCCATGCCGGGCGTGATTTCGCGGGTGGTTACGATGAAAGGCGAGGCGGTGAAACCGGGAGAAACGGGATATCTGGTGATCGAAAAACCGTGGCCTTCGATGCTGCGGACAATTTATGGAGACGATGAACGCTTCAAGCGCGATTACTGGACGCGCATTCCCGGCGTGTATTTCACGGGAGACGCCGCGCAACTTGATGCCGACGGATACACATGGGTGCTGGGGCGCGTTGACGACGTAATTAAAGTGGCGGGACACCGGCTGAGCTCAATGGAAATCGAGAGCGCGTTGGTGAGCCATCCGTCGGTGGCCGAGGCGGCAGTGGTGGCGCGACCCGACGAAATAAAGGGCGAGGCGATTGTGTGTTTTGTGACGCTGCGTTCGGGAATTGAACCAACGCGTGAGTTGCGCGCCGCGTTGGGCGAGCACGTGGCGGTGACGATCGGCACGATTGCGCGGCCCAGTGAAGTGCGTTTCGCCGACCTGCTGCCCAAAACGCGCAGCGGGAAAATCATGCGGCGGCTGTTGCGCGAAGTCGCGGAAAAGGGCGGCGTGTCCGGCGATACGACGACGCTGGAGGATTTAAGCGTCATCGCGAAACTCGCCGCCGCCAAAGGCACCGACGAAGAATAGGGAAAATGATGAACCGTCCCGTCCAGCAAAAGCATCCCTAAAATAGGGAGGAAAGTATGGAAACTAGAATCGACATCATGAAAGTGGATCCGAAGGTGTATCACGCGATGATCGGGCTGGAGACTTATTTGCGGCAGTCCGGACTCGAGGAACCGCTGCTCGAACTGATCAAAATGCGCGCATCGCAAATCAACGGATGCGCATACTGCCTCGACATGCATTCCAAAGATGCGCGAGCGGCAGGCGAGACGGAGCAAAGGCTTTATGGATTGAATGCGTGGGAAGAATCGCCATTTTATTCCGAGCGCGAGCGCGCGGCGTTGGCGTGGACCGAGGCTGTCACGCTGGTTTCGCAAGGGCATGTGCCGGATGAAGTTTATGAGAGGGTGAAGAAACAATTTTCGGAGAAGGAAATTGTGGCGTTGATCATGGCCGTGGTCGCGATTAACG
Source organism: Acidobacteriota bacterium (assembly GCA_027307115.1). Taxonomy (GTDB): domain Bacteria; phylum Acidobacteriota; class Terriglobia; order Acidiferrales; family UBA7541; genus DAHUXN01. Next base: position 17,126 of record DAHUXN010000033.1, on the reverse strand, counting down.
GATGGAACCGGCTGGCGATCTCTTCGCGGGCCGCCGTGGGAACGTATCAGCCGGCGGCGCGGACGAACCAAGCGGGCGCGGCAAAGTAGACGGCGTAGCAGTGGCGAGTGGCTAGTTAAAAGACAAATACTTCGCGCGCGGGCCGATAAATCCGACCGGCCCCTACAAAGGAAAAACCCACCCTTCGCGAACTTCGCTCAGGATGGGGCACCCGCAAAAGCACACAGGCTAAACCCTGTGCCACATCAGACAGCGGCACGACTCGGGGTCGCGATCGGCGGGCCGTTCCCTCGTCAGGTTAAAAAAGCAGCGGCCTACCAGAGCCTGCCGTTGGTCGCGTGACGTCAAAGCGGCGTCGAGCCGCCGCACTCCAAAAAGCCGGCCTTTCGCGCCCCTACAAAGGAAAACCCCACCCTTCGTAAACTTCGCTCAGGATGGGGCACCCGCAAAAGCACATAGGCTAAACCCTGTGCCACATCAGACGACGGGGCAGAGCGACCTGGGAGTCGCCATGGGCGACCCAAGGGTCGCCCCTACGAAAACGCCCCACAGGCCGCATTCTGTCGCTACGGAAACGGAGCGGAGGCCAACGGTTGGAGTGACGCGCCGTTGGACTTGATCACGGCGGCGTACCAGAGGGCGGAATCCTTGGGGATGCGGCGGCGCGTGGGAAAGTCGACGAAGATCAGGCCGAAGCGCTCCGTGTAGCCTTCCTGCCATTCAAAATTATCAAGCAGCGACCAATGAAGATAGCCGAGCAGCGGGACGCCTTCGCGCGAGGCGCGAGCGAGGGCGAGAAGATAGCGCGCGGTGAAGTCGATGCGCTGCGGATCGTGCACTTTGCCGTCGAGGGAAATCCAGTCGCGGGACGAGCAGCCGTTTTCGGTGATGAAAATGGGCAGGTGGTAACGCTCGTGAAGCCACTTTGGCGCCCAATATAGGGCGTCCGGCGTCACCTGCCAGCCGAAGGCGGTGAGCGGAAAACCCGCGGGAAAATGGACTTCCTCGGATTCGCCATTCTCGCCAGCGCGCACCAACCAGCCGCCGTAGATATTCGCGCCCAAAAAATCAAGCGGCTGGTGAATCGTTTCCATGTCGCCGGGGAGAATTTCGGGCGCGTCTTTGCCCAGTGCGGCGAGCGCGGCGGCGGGATAGCGTCCGAGAAAAACGGGATCGAGCCACCAGGCGTTTTCACGCCACCAAAGAGCGCCGGAGAAGCGGTCGAGAGGGCTCGAAAATGTGGATTCGCGCGCGGCAGAAATATCCGCGGTGGAATCGGACGCAGGCAATGAAGGCGAGACGTCACACGCGTATCCGATTTGCGCGGGCTGATGCGCGTTGGCGCGAATCGCTTGCACGGCGCGACCGTGCGCGAGAAACGTGATGTGCGCGGCGCGCATGTAATCGGCGCGGGGAAGTTTTTCGCCGGGCGCTTGCACTCCGGTGACGTAGGCGCCGCCGATGAACGAGCGCGGTTCGTTGATTGTGAGCCAGTGCGTGACGCGGTCAGAGAGCGCGCGAGCGACGATGGCGGCGTAATCGCTGAACCACCCGGGCATGTCGCGCGAGAGCCAGCCGCCGCGACGATGAAGCGCGAGCGGCGTGTCCCAGTGAAATAACGTGACAACGGGCGTGATGCCCGCGGCGAGGAGCGCGTCGACGAGACGGTTGTAAAAATCGAGGCCTTTTTGGTTGGCGCTGCCTGTGCCGTCGGGAAGCACGCGAGGCCAGGAAATGCTGAAGCGAAACGCGGTGAGGCCCATGTCGCGCATGTGGGCAATGTCTTCGGCGTAACGGTGATAAAAATCGCAGGCGACATCGCCCGTCTGGCCATCGTGGATTTTGCCGGGCTTGTGAGCGAAATGGTCCCAGACGGAGAGGCCTTTGCCGTCTTCGCGCGTGGCGCCTTCGATTTGGTAGGCCGAAGTCGCGGCACCCCACAGAAAGTCCTTTGAAAACAGCCGCGTGGTTTGCGTCCCAGGCGCAGGCGACGTTTGCGACGTTGGCACCCCCTGCGCAAGCCGCAAGCTCGCGAGCGAAAGGCCCGAAGCGCCGAAAACGGAAAGAAATTCGCGGCGCGTGAAATTGTGCGAGATGCTTCGTCGTCGCGTCATTTCGCGCACGTCAAAAGCTACTTCCCTGGGTCGAACATGCTGGCGGCGACGCGCGTGACCATTCTGCGCGGGGCCAAACGCTGGCCTTCGACGCTCAGCTTGTTTTTTAAGCCGGAGATCACGCTGCTTTTCCCTTCCGCCAGCGCGCGCAATCCGACGCGCGCCACTCTTTCGGCCGTTTCCGCGCCGCGAAAGGTGTGCTCGGGCTGGCCGGCGACTTCGCGAAATTCGGTGGTGGTCGAGCCGGGGCAAAGCGCGCAAACGTGAACGCCGTAGCGGCGAACTTCTTCCGCGATGCCCTCGGCGAAAAGAAGGTCGAAAGCTTTTGTGGCGGCGTAGGTCGAAATGTAAGGCACGGCTTGGAAGGCGGCGACAGAGGCGACGATGAGAATGTCTCCGTGGCCGCGCGCGACCATCTCTGGCAGGTACAAACGCGTCAGATGAACGACCGCCGAGCAATTGACCTGAATCATTTCTAGTTGGCGCGCGAGGTCGGATTCGTGAAGCGGGCCGTAGGCGCCGAATCCCGCGTTGTTGATCAGCAGCTCGATTTCGAGGTTCTTCGCTTGCGTAAAGGCGAAAATTTCAGCGGGCGCGTTGGGCTGCCCAAGATCTGTTGCGAAGATTTCGGTTTTGATGGAATGTGCGGCACGGAGTTTGGAGGCGAGTTCTTCGAGGCGGTCGCGGCGGCGGGCGGTGAGGACGACGTTAGCGCCACCGGCGGCAAGCTGTTCGGCAAAGGCGCGGCCGATTCCGGCGCTCGCGCCCGTCACTAGCGCCCACTTCCCCGCCCAGCGCCGTTCGTCGTAACCCATGCGTGCCTCCCAGATGTTACGCCGAAATGAAACCACACGCGGGGCCGTCTGAAAAGGGATAGTTGTTGCGACGAGCGGGCTCGGCGAGCGACGCAATTGAAACATTGGGCGAAAATAAATGCCGTGGCCAAATGTCGTTCTGGCCTCAGGGGTTAAAACCCCTGGTGTTTTTGGAGTTGTACGGCACGGCTAAAGCCGTGCCCTGAAAAGGGCCGTTCTTAGATGACTTGGCTGTGTTGACATCCTGACCGGGACCCGTCAAAACGAAAAGCAGATCCCTCGCCGCATGGCGGCTCGGGATGAAAAATTCGTGGGGTGCGCACGTGCCCGAAAATGAAAAATGGGAGAGAGATTCTAAAAACGGGAGAGCGGTTCAGTCACCTTCGGTGTGGCTGCGAGCGAAGACGAAGTCGCGGAGACGGACACCTTGTTCCTTCATACTAGCGAGCAAACGGCGAGCCCAGACGAATTCGGCGGCGAGAAGCCCCAAACCGAGCAGCATCACGAGCCAGCCAGGCGCGGGGCTGAAAAACAACACCACGCCGAGAGCCAGAAGCGTGAAGCCGAGAAGGATGCGAAGGAAGCGCTTGGCCTGTTGAAGAGTCCTGAAAAGCATCTTTTGTGACCTGTTCCGTTCCACCAACCAGTTGCGCGGGGCCTGGGAAAGACCGTATAACGGGCCGATAAAATCTCGTACTGCCGTGCGTATTTTTCCTGCATTCAGTTGGATGCTCACGAACGGCTAGGGATTCAGGAGCACGTAAATGACCAAACTGCGAAGGTCTTGTCTGTCGCAAAAACCCCGCAGATAATGGCTTTCCCGATTCGGGCGCGCTGCGGATTGAAAACAAATTGCGCGCGGATGGAAAAGATTTACCTGGCGAGGGCAAAAATGGAATTGACGAGCGTACGAATCGAAATACCGGAAGGCGCGAACGCGATTCTGGGGCAAGCGCACTTCATTAAAACGGCAGAGGACGTTTTTGAAGCGATCGTCAACACAGTGCCGGGCGCGAAATTTGCGATTGCATTCAACGAGGCGTCTGGACCGTGCCTGGTGCGCGTGGAAGCCAACGACGATGAGCTGCGCGCGGCCGCCATTGCGAACGCGCAGGCGGTGGGCGCGGGGCATCTGTTCGTAGTGCTGGTGCGCGACGCGTATCCGGTCAACCTGCTGGGACGAATCAAGGATTGCTATGAAGTGTGTTCAATTTTTTGCGCGACCGCGAATCCCGTGGAAGTGATTGTGGCGGAGACGAAACAGGGGCGAGGGGTGATGGGAGTTGTGGATGGCACATCGCCAAAGGGCGTCGAGGACCCGGCGGAGGCGCAGGCGCGGCACGATTTTGTGCGGAAGATTGGTTACAAACGGTGAACTCCCCTGGCGATTTCTGATGTGTGAACTGATTCATTAGGGCACAATCGCGTGGTTCTGGAACGATCAGACCAGTTATGCTGACATTTCATCTTAGGGGGCCGGGTAGGCACGGCGGTAATTGGGGGAACATGCAAGCCGCTAAAATTATGGCCGCAATGATTAAGCCTACGACGCGGCGGACGCTGTCCGCGTGGTTCATCCACCTCGGCGGGCCGGGCCTGATCCTGCTTGGGCTTCTCGACAACTCCGTGATTCCCGTGCCCGGCAGCATGGACGCGCTGACGATTGTGCTGGCGGCGCACCAACGACAGTTATGGCCTTATTACGCGTTAATGGCGACGGCCGGCGCGGTGCTCGGCGGGTACATCACGTTCCGGCTCGCTCGAAAACAAGGGAAGGATTTAGTCGAGCGCAAGATGAAGCATGGATTGATGAAGAAAATCTACGACCTGGTCCGGAAGTGGGGTTTCGGGGCAATTGCGATTCCCGCGATGCTGCCGCCGCCCGTGCCGATGGTGCCTTTCCTGGTGGTTGCGGGAGCAACAAATTACCCGACGAAGAAATTCCTGGCGGCGCTCGCAGTGGGACGCGCAGCGCGATACACGGCCTTGGCTTACCTCGCGAGCGTTTACGGACGGCAAATCCTGCGCTTGTTCTCGCAGTACGGGCTGCCGATTCTGTACGCGCTGATTGGACTGGCGGTGGTGAGCGCAGCAATCACGATCATTGGGCATTACCGGGAAAAAGCGGACTTGAAAGCGCAAACGGCCCGAACGAGCTTGTAACAGAACTCCGGTAAGAGCCCTGGAGATTCCACTCCGGCATGCCTCCTCAACAGGTCTGACTTCCCGACAGAGGAAGCGGTTACGCGATACCCGCGCGCGTTTTTGCTCCCGTGATGATTTCGGCCATTACTTCGCGATACTTGTCGAATGTATCGTCCACCACGGTGATGGTTGGGATTACCGGCTGGTCTTTACGCACTTCGGGATGAAAGTGTCCGAACCCGGATTCGTGAACGCCGCTGCTTCCCCGCCCTGGAGCTGGATGGCTGAGGTGTTCGAAGGTGCGCGCGTACTTTTGAAATGCAGGCGGGTAACCGCGCGACGGGAAAATCTGGTAAACGGGCAAGATGGACATCAAGGCGTCGTAGGAGAACTCCCCGACGGCGAGGACGTGCGGGAATTTCTGACGCAGGTCTTCGACGAGCCGCCGGGTTCCCTCGTGCATGTCAGCTTTGGTGTTGTTCTGCCAGCCGCCGGAGATGTCTAGAAAATAGCCATCGACTCCGAATCGTTCAACTACGTAGGCGATGCGGGCAGAGAGCCAATTTCTCCACGAATCCACGCCAAGGTTCATGTACCTGCCCCAGCCCTCCATGTGGCGATCGTTGTCCCAATCCACCCAATCCAAATCGAACGAGTTGCCATCAATGTCCGCCGTGATTGCATCCGAGAACTTCGAAAAGACGGGCAGCTTGTCGTTGGCGCCATTCATGCCGAACATGGGCAAAAAACGGAAGCCAAGACGTTGGCCGCTCTGAATAAGGGCGCGGAAGCCGTCCTCGCCGCCAAGCTGCGGACTGACTTTGTAAATGGGATACTCCCAATAATAACGGCCGTCCCAGGCGGGAAGAAATACCATGACGTTCTTCGCGGGAATTTGAGTAGCAACCCAGTTAAGAATTCGCGAGGCTTTAGAGAAATCGTTGAAGATGTATCCGGTCCAATGCATGCCATGAATGGATACGACCAGGGCGATATCCGGAAACCACGCCGGCACGTCCTGGCGCTTATCCCAGTCAGGAATGGCAAAAGATTGTTCGACGTGCGCGAAGTGCGTACGAAATGCGTCTTCGGCGGTCTGAGTGCGTCCCGCGCGCCACGTGGGACTATGCAATTGATTGCTTTTCTTCCAGCCTTCCTGTTCATAGACGAGTTCGACGCGATAGCCTTTGGGTCCCGGTTGAAAGTAGAAACGATTGGCGCGGACGCGATCCAAAAGAGCCGAGAGAAAAAAGAAATCGTGCTCGCCCGCTTGAATTACGGCCACGGGAGAATCCATGCCGACGGCGGTGTGATGGTCGCCGCCTCCGAAGGGATAACCCAGAAGCAATTCGTTATCCTTGGGGTCAAAGAAGCCTTCGCTTCCGGCGGAGATTTGCCCACGCGGCACGCCACGCACGACTGCGGAGATGGACTTAATGGGTTGATCCATCTCGGCCGAGACATCCCACTCGACGAATTCTCCGTTTCTCCGAATTCGAGCGAGCAGAGTACCGGCGACTTTCTGCTGATCTCCAGCCCATACGAATTGCGAGCACCGGAGCACGATGCCGTTGACGGTCTTTTCGACCGTCAAGTGATCGCGGTCGAGGCCATATGTATTTTCGAAGGTGTACAGCCGAAAAGAAAAGAGCATCCTTTGAAACGAGACCGACGGCTCGGGAAAATCAAAACTGAATTTGAAGAAACTTCTGCCCCGCGGCGGAAGATAAACATCGCTTGAGGAAGTGAGTGGAACAATGGTTCCGTCGGGCGGCGGAGCTTCTGCGCTTGCCTGCCCACCCGCAACCGGCAAGGCGAGACGTGGCGGCGCGGCAAGCTGATTCCCGCCGCCCGGCAATACGAGCGATGACGCGCTTGCAGCCAGGCCAGTTTTGAGCAAATCACGACGCGAGATTCTTTTCTTCACCGTTTTTTCCTCCGTGCCAGCACATCAAACTCACTCAAAGAGCTACATAAATCAATGCGAGAGGGCTTTTGTCGCCGCCCGCGCGTGACCGAAATGCTGCAACCATGACTGAAAGCGGTCGAGGTAGAGGTATACCACAGGCGTGGTGAAGAGCGTCAGCATCTGGCTGACAATCAGGCCTCCGACGATGGTGATGCCAAGTGGCCGGCGAAGTTCAGAACCAGTCCCTCCACCAACGGCAAGGGGCACCGCTCCCAGCATCGCGGCCATGGTAGTCATCATAATTGGGCGAAAACGAAGTAAACAGGCTTGGTAAATCGCTTCGAGCGGAGTCCTGCCCTGGCCGAAGTGCACTGTGTCAGGGCGGCAGAAATTTGGCTCTCCCTACACGATGTTTGCCACGTGCGAATGCGACGACCTCAATGTCGTTCCTATCACTGTAAATTGAAACCGCGTCCCCTGACAGTGCGTCTTCTCCTGTCTAGCCGGCTGCGATCGGGCATTCTTCTGCACTTTGCGGTGGCCGCTCGCTGTATAGTTGGCGGGCGCGGATGGGCTCAAAGGGATTTCTGATACTCGGGAGGAAATGCAATGGTTCGGATCACCCGGCGTTCTACTAGCCTTTGGATTTCTCTAGCTGCTGTGTTCTGCTTCGCGTTCGGCGCGACGGCACAGGTCAACTCTGATCTGTTTTCTGGCTTGCAATGGCGCAACGTCGGTCCGTATCACGGCGGGCGCATCGCGTCAGTCTCGGGCGTCATCGGAGAACCCGGGACCTTTTATGTCGGCTTGCCGCAAGGCGGGATCTGGAAAACAACCAGCGGCGGCATGACGTGGTATCCGATATTTGACCAAGTGACGGAGGTCGATAGCATTGGCGCCATCCAGGTCGCTCCTTCGGACGCTAACATCATTTACGCTGGGAGCGGCGATGCGGTGTCGAGTCCATTGACTGGCACCAACGGCGACGGGATGTACAAGTCGACGGATGCCGGCAAAACCTGGGTGCACATCGGCCTCGAGGGCACCACCAGGATCCCGAAGATCATTGTCGATCCCAAAGATCCGAATATCGTGATTGTCGCCGCAATGGGCGGCACCACCGGCACGCAGCGCGGGATTTTTCGCACCGAAGATGGTGGTCAGACCTGGAGCAACGTGTTGCACCCTGACAATGAGACCGGCGGCCGCGATCTTTCCTCACCCTTTGACGATCCAAACGTGATACTTGCGACCACCGAATCGGAAATCAGAGTGCCTCCGGGCCGCGGCGGCACGGCTACGGGCGCCGAAGCACCCAGCCACACCAAGCTCTACAAGTCGCTCGACGAAGGCAAGACCTGGACGGAAGTCACGTCGAACCCGTTGACCACGGGGCGCGTTGGCGTGGCGGTGGCAATGCATACAAACGGACAACGCATTTACATAGTGGGCGCTCCGAAGCCGAATGCCTCCGGACTTTTCCGCTCTGACGACCAGGGCGCGACGTGGAAACATATGGCTGGCGATGATACGCGGATCGGGGGCAGGGACTATATCTGCGGAGTGTGGGTGGACACGCAGAATCCGGACGTAGTCTACACGGTGAGCACGGCGGCGTATAAGTCGACCGACGGCGGCGAGACGTTCATCCCCTTCAAGGGGGCTCCAGGCGGCGAAGATATGCACGACATCTGGATTGATCCCACCAACAGCAAACGAATGCTTTTCGGCGTCGATCAGGGCGCAGCCATTACTTTTGACGGCGGGCTTACGTGGAGCAGCTATTACGCCTTGCTGGTCGCGCAGGTCTATCAGATCTCCACCGACAACCAGTATCCCTATTGGGTCATGGGTTCGCAGCAGGACACCGGCGCAGTGATGACGCGCACGCGCGGCGACGTGGGTGCTGTCTCAGAGGTCGATTGGCTGCCACTGCCCTCTTCCGAGTTCGGAACGCTTACAGCAGATCCTCTCGATCCCAATATCATCTACGGCGTCGGTTACGGTGCCGCGGGGGGCGGCAGCGGTTTGGTGAAAATCAACTTGGCGACGGGTCAATGGGAAAACGTTGCGCCGAATTTTGGAGCGGATGCAGCCAAGTACCGTTCGAGCCGGGACGCCTGGCGGAGAATCGATCCCTTCGATCCGCATGCGATCTACACGGACATGCAGTGCTTGCTGGTGTCGCGCGATCAAGCACATTCCTGGAAGGCTTTCAGTCCAGATCTTACTGTGGAGAAGGGCAAACCACAGGTCCCTTGCGGCACACCGGTACCGCCCACAGCGGCTCCTGCGACGCCCGCAGGCGCGCCTGCTGCAGGGACTGCCGCCGGACGCGGCCGCCCGCCCGCGCCCATCGTCATCAATGACTTTGCCATCTCGACTCGCCGGAAAGGCGTGTTCTGGACGGTGAGCAGCAATGGGCAGATCTACAACACGATGGACAATGGCGCGCACTGGAACAATGTAAGCAACATCACCGACAGCAAGGGCGTTACCTTCAACACGATTGAAGCGGGGCACAGTGACATCAACACCGCCTACGTCTCCGGGCATGCGGGTGGCGGCCAACCCGGCAGTTCCGTTGTCAACGTCCCGCTGATATGGCGCACGCATGACGGCGGCAAAACTTGGACCAGGATCGTCAACGGATTGCCCAGCGACCAGCCGACGGGAAGCTGGGTGAACGTGATCCGCGAGGATCCGAAACAGAAGGGCTTGCTCTTTGCCGGCACCGAGACCACCGTATATGTCTCCTTTGACGATGGCGGGCATTGGCAGTCGCTGCGCCAGAATCTGCCCACGACTTCGATCCGCGACATGGTGTTTCACACCGACGATCACATGAGTGATCTGGTGATTGGAACCTACGGCCGCGGTTTCTATGTTCTGGACGACACTACTCCGCTGCGCGAGATTGCCGCCAAGTCTCAGGCGATCGCAGCCGCGCCGGCCTATTTCTTCAAACCGGGGGATGCCATCCGTGCTCGTGTCAGCGATAACTGGGACCAGCCCCTCAATCCCGAATTGCCGCACGCGCCCAACCCGCCCTATGGCGCCATTCTCTACTACCACCTCAGCCAGCCGCCCACCGGCGAAATAAAACTGCAGGTCTTCGACAGAACGGGCAAACTCGTCCGCACTATGTCGAGCATTCCGCCCGTGCTTCCCGAGCGCTGGCCTTACCCCGAATACTGGGTAGCCAAAGGGTCTGATCTCGCCTTGCCGACCAAAGTGGGTACCGACCGCACGAATTGGGATCTGCGTTACGACGATCCGCCGGCGTTCAACCTTGATCTCGAAAATCAGATGAATGTGGCGCCCGGCGGATTTGTCACCCCTGGTCCGCATGGGCCGCAAGTGATCCCCGGCGTCTACACACTGAAATTGACCGTTGACGGACAGACCTATACGCAGACGGTGACAGTCCACAACGATCCGCGCGTAGGCGAGAGCGCCAAGGTCATGGCGGATCTGCGCGCCAAGAACAAACTGATGATGTTGGCGTACCAAGGCGCTAAGGATTCCAATGCCGGAAACTCAGAGGTGCTGGCGGTCCGCCAGCAGGTGGCGTCGTTGAAGGGCAACAAACTTCCCGAAGATGTGGCCAAGGCGACAAAGGGTATCGACGTCAAGCTCGCCACGTTCGGCGGCGTGGTTGCCAGTCGTGTCGCTGGAGGCTTCGGCGGACCCCGCGGTCGCGGCAATGTGCTTCCTCCCGGCGCGATCAAGCCGTTCAATACTCTGAACGGCAGCTTCGATGCGATTGTCAGCACATCGCAGGTCGGGCTGGACGAAGCGCCGACGCAAGCACAGATTGATACTTGGGAAGACGACTGCAAGGATTACAACGCCACCGTGGCGGCATGGAAAAAAATGCAGTCGCAGGATCTGGCCGCGTTCAACGGGCTGCTCAGCAGAAACAATCTGAATCCGCTGCACCTGTCTGCGACCGCGCTAAACCATCCGTCGTGCACGTTCACGACGCCGGCCGCGCCGGGGACGTCAAGGGCGTCAGTCAAGAAATAGCGAATCCGTCGCGGACACATTGCTCTTCACCGGAGCAAGCTAATCGTCTTGACACCGGCATTGCCGCGCGATCCTGATCGCTCTGATCGAGGGTGACCGTCTGAAGATTATGGATTAGTTTCCGGATTGCCGACCATCCTTTGAGGACGCGTCCTGAACCACGCACGTGGAAAAGCCATCGAATTCCCGCTAATCGGGGCGGAACATAGAGATTTCCACGCGATGCTGGGAACAGAAAGAAAAACTAAGACTGAATGGCGGAGAGGGTGGGATTCGAACCCACGGTAGAATTTCTCCTACACACGCTTTCCAAGCGTGCTCCTTAAACCGCTCGGACACCTCTCCGGGGAAATGGCGACTCAGAAGCGTAGCAGATTGAGCGAAGGGCGGCAAACACGACGAAGGACATGCGCGTCGTGAATTTCTTTACATCATCCAGCCGCCCGAGACGCTGATGACTTGTCCGGTGACGTAATCAGCCGAATCGGACGCCAGGAATTTGACAACGGCTGCGATGTCCTCCGCCGAGGGAGGGCGGCCGACGGGAAAGCGCGCATCGTGCATTCGCCGAGCCTCTTCAAGGGAGAGCTCTTTGTCGTCGATGTTCGGAGGGTTGACAACGTTGACCGTGATGCCATTCTTGGCCTCTTCCAGGGCGAGGGAGCGCGAGAACGCGACGACTCCCGCCTTTGCTGCCGTGTACGCTGAAATCGTGGCCTGGCCGAAAGCTCGCTCTGCTCCCACCGCGCCGAGATTGATGATGCGTCCCCAGTGCTGGCGGCGCATTGCGGGGAGCACGGCTTTGCTCGTATAAAAGACGCTCATCAGATTCGAATCGAGGACGCGCTTCCATTCTTCGAGCGTGGAGTCAGCAACAGTGCCCCAATTGAAGATGCCGACGTTGTTGACGAGCACATCGAGGCGTTGGAAGCGCTCGAGCACCGAGCGCACGAGCGACTCAGAGCGTTCGGGATTTGTGGCATCGGCTTCGACGGCGAAACATTCGCATCCGACCGACTGCAATTGCCGCAATGTATTCTGCGCCGCCGCTTTATTCGAGCGATAGGAAAGCGCGACGCGCGCGCCTGCGCGTCCCAACCCCAAAGCGATGCCCTTCCCAATGCCCCGGCTGCCGCCCGTGACCAACGCCACGCTCTTTCCCAGTTCCACGAAATCTCCTTCGGGCAAATAATCGAGCGAGGAAACATTACCGAATTCCGCGCTCATTGCCAAGTGACGCCGAAAAGCCTCACGTCAGCCGCCGGAAACAGGCGGCGGGACGTGAGCGACACGACCGGTTCAACTGCGCGAGGTCAGCGGAAGCGGGCGACGATGACGGTCATGTCGTCGGCCTGCTCAGGCGAGCCGGCCCACTGCTCGACCGCGGAAAGCAAGCCCTCGGCGAGACGCTCCGCGGGAACATCGCGAAGACGCAATACTTCGTTGGCCAGACGCGAGGTGCCGAACTCCTCGCCATATACGTTTTCGGGCTCGAGCAAACCGTCACTGAAACCGACGAACAACGATCCCGGCTCAGCCGGAACAGTCACCTGCTTGTAATCCGCGCGATCGAAAAGCCCGACAACCGTTCCACCTTCGTCGAGTTTTTTCACTGTGTTGCCGGTCACGAAAAATGGAGCACAGTGGCCCGCGTTTGTATATGAAAGCGAACGCGAGGCGGCATCGTATTCGGCGTAAAAAAGCGTGGCGTAGCGATCGTCGGAGGTATTCAGAAACAGATGGCGATTCAGCGAGCTGACCACTTCGGCGGTGGTGCGATGGCCATTGACGAGCGCCTGGCCACGAAGGGCGGCCTGGAGACTGGCCATCAGAAGCGCGGCCGAAATTCCCTTTCCGCTGATGTCCGCAATGGCCATGCCCAAGCGCGAATGGCCGAGATTAACGAAATCATAGTAGTCGCCTGAAACGACGCGCGCGGCGCGGCAGACGGCGGCGAGTTCGAGACCGGTCATTTCGGGCAACGCGCGCGGGAAGAGCTGTGTTTGCACTTCGCGCGCGATGGTCAATTCGTTTTCAAGTTTCTGGCGTTGGCGCTGCTCTTCGATGAGTTCCGAGATCGAGCCGGTCATGGCATTGAAGGATTCCGCGAGCACGCCAAGTTGATCGCGTTGGCGCACATGAATGCGATGGCGGAAATCGCCCTGACGCACGTGCCGCGTGGCTTCATAAAGATCGGCAACGGCAACGGTGATGGTGCGCGTGAGCACAACACCTGTCGCCAGCGCCGCGACCTCGAGAACGAGAAAAAATACGCCGATAAGAATCAAGATAATGAAGAGCGGATCGCCCAGCAGACCGAGAGAGGCGAACAAACGACTGGTCATTACCGAAGGCCGCAGCGAGAACGTGGCGGCGACAGGCATCGTGTGTGTCGTGGGCTCATCGTGACTGAGCAACGTGGCACTCAGAGTGGACCCGCCAGAGATTTCCATGTCGTACCAGCCGCGCTTCGGCTGGAGAGGGCGGACGCTGACGACCTGGCCTGCGCGCATGAGCCGTTGGTTGTTCAAGTTCAGAATGTCCGTGACAGGATCAGAGGTGAGCGCGGGACGAAACGTGGTGAGTTGAATTGGGCCGAGATCGGGGGCGATGGCGCCGAGCAGCGCGGCAGTGACGGGCACGCGAACGTAAAGTTCCCCTTCGTGAGATGGCGGTCGACTGGCCACGACAGCTTCGATCCACAAATCTCCCGCGGATTGTGCGAGCCCTGTAAATCCGGGTACGGGCCGCGCGTTTGATCCAATGGCAGCGGCTGATTCGGGGAGATGAACTTCAAGTCCGGGAAGGCGCTTGCCCGCCGCAGTCAACATGGCGGCGATTCCCGGACGCCTGAGCAATGCGCGGGAATTGACCGTGAAACCCTTTGTCGCGTTGCTCTCTATCGCCTCGTCGAGCGTCTCCGCGATATGAGAAACTTCGGAGACGCGTTCGCTTAGGTCGTCCTGCAACAGGTGCGCCCCGAGTTGGAAGTAAAGCAAATAGGCGGACAGAGTAACCATGGCGAGCAACAACACCACCGGAACCACGGCGATGAAAATATAGGCGACGATCAAACGATTGCGCAGGCCCCACAACAGCCGTTTGCGCGCCCATCGCAGCAGTCGAACCATCAAGTATCCGGCAGCGATGACGAACAGGATGACTCGCCATGCGCCAAGGAACGACAGGTAGCGGCCCAGCGGCGTGGTCCAACTTAGAACGAAAAAAATGAAGACAATCGCAGAGGCGCGGTCGAAAACCGATGTGGTTCGCCAAAATGCGCGCAGACGATGAAACGATGGCACCCGAGGCCTCGGATGCGATTCGCAGGTTTTGCCTCTATGTGACAGGCGGCAGAATCGCGCCCTCTAATCTAGACTAATATTGGCTCAGGAAAGAACAGGTATTCGCGGAATGTGGTCGCGGCTGCGCGCCGAGGTACCGCAAAAGCCCCAACGCGAGTTACCAATTCCCGATAAATTGTCCGCAACTATTGCGGCTCAATGACTTTAGCGACTTACTTCGGTCCAGGGCGTCCTGCCGCGCGAGCAATGTCGAGCTGAACAGTGCTGTGCTTACGGCTGTAGGAAAAATAAATGATCAGGCCGAAGATCATCCACGAACCGAAGCCGATCCACGCCGGCAAATCGAGCGAAAGCATCAGCGCCACCGAAACGATCATGCCGAGGATGGGGACGAGAGGAACCAAGGGAGTGCGGAAGGGACGCGGAACGTCTGGCCGCCTGACGCGCATGATCCAGACTCCCAGGCAGACAATGGTAAAGGCGAGGAGCGTGCCAAGGCTGACGAGCTTGCCCAGGAAGGCGATGGGGAAGAAGGCGGCGAGAAACGCGACGAAGATACCCACGGCAATCGACGTGAGGTAGGGCGTACGAAAACGCGGATGGATTTTGCCCACCCACGGGGGAAGCAGGCCGTCGTGGGACATGGTGTAGAGGACGCGGGACTGGCCGAGGAGCATGACGAGCATGACGGAAGCGAGGCCGGCGATGGCGCCGATGTCGATGACCAGAATACCCCAGTGGACGCCGATGGCAGCGGCGCCGTCGGCGACCGGGGCAGGAGTCATTAGCGTGGTGTAGTTTTTCACGCCGGTAAGAAGGCCGGAGACGAGAATGTAAAGAACGGTACAAATGATTAAGGAGCCAAGGATTCCGAAGGGCATGTCTTTCTGAGGGTTTCTGGATTCCTGCGCGGCAGTGGAGACGGCGTCAAATCCGATGTAGGCAAAAAAGACCAGGCCGGCGCCACGCATGATGCCGGAGAGTCCGAATTGGCCAAAATGGCCGAGATTCGTCGGAATGAAGGGATGCCAGTTCGTGACCATGTGGGTCCAATTGGCGAAGGCGAAGTTGGCGGCGAGGCCGATGAAGATCAGCACGACGGAAACTTTGATCATGACGGCAGCGCTGTTGAAGTTGGCAGATTCCCTGACGCCAATGACGAGAACGGTGGTGACGATGATGATGGCGACGAAAGCGAAGATGTCCACCTTGGCAGACAGCGCATATCCAAACAGAGACAAAGAAGGCACAGGCTTCGGGTTGAACGGAAGTTTCAGGCCAAAGAAGCCAACGAGGCTGCTGACGTAGCCGCTAAAGCCCACGGCGACGGTGGCCGCGCCGAAGGCGTATTCCAGGACCAGGGCCCAGCCGATAATCCAGGCGACGAGTTCTCCGAGCGTTGCGTAGCCGTAGGTGTATGCGCTGCCGGCGATGGGAATCATGGAGGCAAACTCCGCGTAGCAAAGGCCCGCGAAAATGCAGCCGATACCAGCAACGACGAAGGAAAGCACAACCGCCGGTCCGGCGTACATGGCGGCGGCGACGCCGGTCAGCGTGAAAATCCCAGTGCCGATAATGGCGCCGATGCCGAGGGTGATCAGGTTTATCGGCCCCAGGGAGCGCCGAAGCGCATGTTCACCCGTCTCCGACGCTTCCGCCATGATGGCGTCGAGCGGTTTCTTGGCTAACAGTTGGCTGGCCATTCATTCCCTCCCCGATTCGAATGCGAATCGCTACTGGGATTTCCGATTCAGTTTGCCGCCGCGTTCCGGTCGCGCGACATCATGCGCCAAATTACGTAGACGGGCAAGCCCAGAAGCACAATGATCAGGCCCGGCCACGTGTTCTGGGGCTTGTAGCGCAGCAGCTGCACCTCTAAAAATAACGCCATCAAAATATAAAGAGCGGGAAGGACCGGATAACCGACGGCGCGATAGGGGCGCTCCATGGTTGGGCGCGTGCGGCGCAACACGAAAAGTCCGGCCAGCGTCAGGATGTAGAAAATCAACTCCGCGAAAATCAGAAAATCGAGGAGCTGATTGTACGTGCCGGAAAGGCAAAGGACTGACGCCCACACACACTGGACGATCAGGGCGACGCCGGGCGCGTGCTTGGCGTTAATGCGTCCAATCGATTTGAAGAGCAGGCCGTCCTTGGCCATGGCGTAATAAATCCGCGCGCCCGCGAGAATCAGGCCGTTGTTGCATCCGAAGCAGGAAATCAGGATCGCGAGCGCCATTACAATGGCGCCAGCGGGACCAAAAATCACTTGTAACATCGCCGTTGCTACACGGCCGTCGGTGGCGTATTGAATGCCGCGCGAAATAACTGTTGCGCCGTGCGGATCGCCCGCCATGGGCAGCACGCGCAAATAGGCGAAATTGGCAAGGACGTACAGGGTGGTGACGATCATCGTGCCAAAGAAGAGCGCGAGCGGCAGATTGCGTCCGGGACGCTTCACTTCCGAAGCGGTGAAGGTGATGTCGTACCATGCATCGGATGCGAAGAGCGAGCCGACCATCGCGACGCCGACGACCGTAACCGTCGAAATCTCCCAGGTGCCCACACCGGGCGGATACGCGTGCTGCACTGAGAGTCCGGCGTTATACCAGAAATTATGGAAATTCGCGGCGACCGCTTCCGCGCGCGCGAACAGGAATCCCACGATTACCAATGCGGCCAACGAGACCGTTTTCACGCTGGTGAAAACGTTCTGGACAATTTTGCCGAGACGCAGGCCGCGCAGGTTGATCCACGTGAGCAGAATGATGGAAATGATTGCGAGCAGGTTCTGGCGGTTGAGGCCGAG
>DAHUXN010000030.1 GCA_027307115.1 Acidobacteriota bacterium | reverse complement strand
GTTAATCCCCGCCCGTCGGCTTGTCCTGAGTGCCTTGCCGAAGGGCGCAAAGCGCCGAGCTTCGTGTTGTAGAGGGCGACTCTACCGCGCGCTGCGTCCAGGCGCGTAATAGCCCTGCCGCGTCAGCACGCGAAGCCCTTGTGTCGTTGTTTCCACTTTGATTTTGCGAAACGCTCCGTTTGCGGCTGTGTTCGTGGGATAGTAAGCGATTACGTACTGGCTGCGCAGTTCCTGCGAAATCTGCTCGAATGCCTTGTCCAAATCATTGTCGTTCCGCACTGCGATCACGCGCCCGCCCGTCTGGGTCGCCATCTCTTGCGCGATGCTTCTTCCTATGTAACCAATACTGAAAGCGTATTGCGGATCAGCGACCAGTAATACGTGGACCACCGCATTGGCTTGTTGCGCGGCAAGAATCGCATCTTGCACGCTATGGTTGCTTCCTTCATCCTGCGCATCGGTTAAAATGATCAGCGCTTTGCGACCTGTTTCCGACGGAAGTTTGTCGAGGCAGACCTGATAAATCGCGTCATAAAGCACCGTGCCCTGCTGGTTCAGATTTGTCGGCCCCAGGCTCACCGGAGCGTTAATTTCCGCTTTTTGGAGTGCAGCGTCCAGAATTTGCTGATTGTCCGTAAAGTCGGCGAGCAAATTCGTTTGCGTGTCAAAGGACACCAGCATCGCCAGATCGTCCTTGCGCAGGATGTCACGCAGGAATCGTGATGCGGTCTCCTTCTCCGCGCCCAGAAAGTCTTCCTCGCTGCCGCTTGTGTCGAGCAGCATCGCCAGCGTGATCGGGTCGGTCATGTCCTTCGAGAAAAACGAAATGGTTTGTTCCTTGCCGTCCTCAAATACGCGGAAGTCTTTCTTCTCCAGATTTTGAATGATCGCTCCGTGATGGTCGCGCACGGTCACGTACAGTCGCACCAGGTTGACGTTCACATGCGTCACGCCCTCGTTCGCCTGTTGTTGCTGTTTCTTCTGTTCCGCGTCCGGCTTCTTCACCGGGATTTGTACGGGAATCTGCGGCCGCGCTTCTCCTGCCCTTACGGCGAACCCCCAGTTCGTTCCTTGCATCCAAATCTGCGGGACGCCTGTCAGGCAACCGATGATGATCGCTATAGACACTGCTGCCGCGGCCCAGAATCTCGTTTTCAACAAGGATCGCCACCTCATGCGCGCGAAGCCATTGTATAATTCTCGGAGTTCTTCATTGCGGATAGTTCGATGCGTTCTGCGCGCAAACGGATGCGTCCCGCCGCGGCCATAACCATAACTTGACAAGTCGAGGTAATATCTTCGCCGCGCACAATGCGTAGTGGGGGCAGGGGGAAAATGAGAAAATTCGTGGCGATTTTTGCCGCCGCTGCGTTGGTTCCTGTTTGTTCTGTTTCTTCATCTGGGCAGAGCCGCATTGCCTCGCAGGCCGCCGTCCCGCAAAATGCCGCTTCCCCGCAAAAACCGGCCGCGAAGCCTCCTCAAACTCCCTCAAAAATCATCGTCCGCGCCGAGGAGGTGCTTGTCCCTGTCACGGTAAAGGATCCCAACGGAAATCTTGTCGCGGACTTGCAGCAGGATGACTTTCGCATCTTTCAGGACAACGTCGAACAGCCCATTCGCTTTTTTTGGAATGAACCTTTCCCCATTTCCGCCGTCGTTATTCTCGACGACGATCTGCCCACGAAGGAATCCGAGAAAGTCCAGAAAAGCCTCGACAGCATCGCTGCCGGATTCGGTACCAATGACGAAGTGGCGCTCGTGCGCTTCGATGAATATCCGAAGCTGGTGATGGATTTCTCCGCGAACAATGACGCGCTGTTTGCCAAGCTCAAGCAGATTCGTACAAACCAGAAAGATGCCCTCGACTCTCGCGTCCCAGGCACTCCACCGATGGTCATGACAACCCCGCCGCGCATCAACGGCCAAACCCTCGGCGGCGCCGCCGATATTCCTCTGATGGGCACGAACACCAACGGCGTCACCAAGCATGTCGACGACGCCATTCACTACGCCGCTGAAATGCTCCGCAACCGCGCCCGCGACCGCCGCAAAATTATTTTCCTCGTTTCGGACGGCACCAACGATCGTAATAATCAGTGGAGCTTCAACAACACGTTGCGCCTTTTGCTCGCCAGCAATATTTCCGTCTACGCCATCGCCGTGAATTCCAGCGCCGATATTCTCAAGCTTCAGGGGCCCGGCCGCCTGGCGCAGTACGCGAATTCGACGGGCGGCGATGTTTTCTCCGCCACCAAGCAGATCGATCTCGAGCGCATGTATTCGGCGTTAACGGAAGAGGCGCGCAATCAATACACCCTCGCCTTCGAGCCCTCCAAGACCGTCGGCAAGGGCAATTACCATACGATTGAAGTGCGCGTTGAGCGTCCCGGCCTCGCGGTCACCGCCCGCCAGGGTTACTACGCCAGTTTCCCGCGTTAACGCACGCGACTCCTCGACTACAAAATTCTTGATATCGCGCCTCTATGCGGGTATACAAGACAGAAGCGATCAAGATTCGCGCCCTTGAATTATCAAGCGCGGCTTGCTCGCGGGGGAGAAACTCCAAAGCAGTTCATGCGCGCAATCGCCGGTAAGTTAAATTCCGGCGCCGACAAACGAAACACAACGAACAACGAAACGAACGAGCAGCGAAAAAGGGCAGCCCAATCGGCTGCTCTTTTTTTTGAAATTTCAATTTGCGTTTGCGGGTTGTATCGAAATCAAATGCTCGTGCGCGGGGCAAATGGGCCGGTAGTCACAATAGCGGCAGACGAATCCCGGCCTGGCGGGGAATTCCGCCGCGCGAATCAGATCCGCCACTTCCGCAACCGCCTCTTTGGCTTTCTTCAGCGCCTTCGCGTCGCGCGTGGTCGCTACCGCTTCATTCGTCGTCAAGTTGTAAAAAACCAGCCGCTCCGGCTCGAGTTCCAAAACTTCCTGCGCTGCCAAGGCATACAGACTTAGCTGCAAACTCTGATCCGCCTGCTTCGGACGTTTCGGATTCCCCGTCTTGTAATCGACGATTTCCACTTGCCGCGCTTCCAGCCGGTTGATCTGGTCCATGCGCCCGGTGATTACCACGTTTGGATCGAGCGGCAGCTCGAACGCTTTCTCCTGATGCAGCACGTCTGCTGGCGCGCGCGAATAGCTTTCGCAGAACGCCTGCAATTGTTCGCTCCCAGCCTTGCGATATTCTTCCTCTTGATAATCATCCTGATATCCGGCGGCGGACCACTCGCGCTCGAATATCCCCACAACTTCTTCGAACGGCACGCGCCGCTCCTTCCGTATCTCTCGCACGAATTCCCGGATCGTAGTGTGCATCACGTTGCCAAACGTCATCGCCGCCTGCGGCCCGCCGCGAATTCCCCACACCTGCTGCAACAAATATTTCATCGGGCAGCTTTTGTACGTCTCAATCGCCGAAGCGCTCAGTTGCAGCGGCTCTCCCAGCGGCGGATGAAACGCCTTGGCCCACAGCGCAATCCGTGAATACGCGCGCGAATTCTCCGGAATCACTGGAAAAAGTTGCGGCAGCCGTGGATCGGCAGGTAAAGACCCCACCGTCTCGTCTTCCTTTGGGACGTTCACCTTTGGTGTCAACTGTTCCGCGTGCGCCGCTTTCAGTTTCGGATCTTCGAGGATGTCCTCCAGAAACGGCGACCATTTTTTCCGGTTGTTCACGATCGTCGAAAGCGTCAGCAATCGCCGCGCGCGCGTCAACGCCACGTAAAAAAGCCGCCGCTCTTCCTGAATCCGGAATTCGCCCCTCGGTTGCTCCTCTTTCATCAGCGCGGCAGGGAACTCCAGCACCGGCGCTTGCGGGCGCGCCGGAAACTCGCCGTCCGAAACCGTCAACACAAAAACATGATCGAATTCCAGGCCTTTTGCCGCATGCACCGTCAAGAGCTGCACCGCGTCGTCCGCCGGCTCTTCCGTCTGCGCCATTTCTCCGCCAGCTTGCAGGAAAAAATCGAAATACTCGATGAACGCGGCAAGCGACTTGTCTTCGCTCTTCTTTTCCCAGTCCGCCAGAAACGCCGCCAGCCGCTCCAGGTTCAATCGATCTGCGTCCGAAGGCAGCGGTGACAGTCCAAGTCCTCCCACCAACGTATCAAACACAGTTCGTGCGCTCGCGCGCTTCGCCAGTTGCCGCAGCGCCTTCAGAAATCTCGCCAGCTCCTCCGTTTTCATTTGCGGCCGGAACGAGAATTCCTGTTGCGGCGCTTCCAGCACGTCGGCAATCGATTGATTTCGCCGTGTTTTCTCCGCCAGCCGCACCAGGTCGCGCGGTTCGAATCCCCAATAAGGTGTGGCCACCACGCGCGCGAGCGCCACGTTATCCGACCGAATTACGATCAGCCGCAAGTACGCCAGCAGGTCGCGCACCAGCGTATTCGACAGCACGGAAAGCCCGCGAATCACGAACGGAATTCTCCTGCGCCGCAGCACATCCACAATGCGCGTCCGGTGCGAGTGTTTGCGATAGAGCACCGCACAGCTTCGCCACGGCCGCCCCGCCGCGTGCAGCCGCTCAATTTCGTCGACGATCCAGTGCGCTTCCTCCTCCGGCGTCCCGAATTCCACGATGCGAATCTTTTCGCCCGTCGTGTTTTCGGTCACCAGGCTGCGGTGCGGCAAAAACGTCGGATGCTCGTTGTGCTGGATCACCTGACTGGCGACACTCAGGATCCTTTTCGTTGAACGGTAATTCCGCGTCAGCGATTTCAACGGCAAGCTGCCGCCCGCGTCCTTCGCCGCGCCGCAAAATCTGTCGAAGAAAATCGTGAAGCTCCCGAATGACGCGCCGCGAAAGCGATAAATTGCCTGATTGTCGTCCCCGACGGCCACGATGTTGCGCCGATCGCCCGCCAGCAGACGCAGCAATTCGAGTTGCGCGATATTCGTGTCCTGAAATTCGTCCACCAAAATATATCGATACTGCTCGCGCAGCCGCGCCAGCCGTTCCGTATCGCTGCGCAGCAATTCCACCGCTCTCAGCAACTGGCCGCCGAAAGTAATCAAGTTGCGCTCGCGCTGCAGCCGTTCGCTTATCCGATAGGCGCGGGCTACCTCCTCCAGCCGCGCCAGATTTTCCTCTTCCGCCGCGCGTACCTCTGCCTCCAGCAGCCCTTTTCGCATTTCAAATTCCGCGCGCAAGCCGTCGACGTAGCCCTGATAATCTTCCGCCGTCACCAACTCATCCTGGCAGCGCGAAAAAAACTTCTCGAAGTCGCTTAAAAACTCGCCCGGCTCCGCCAGCCTCGTGAAATGCTTCAATGCCAGCTCGCGAATATTCCGCCGCAGCAAAATCCAATGCTCCACCGGCTCGATCACCTGCAGCGCGGCGTTCGAATCCAGCAGAATCTTGTCCATGCAGAATTTATGAAACGTGCTCAGCCATACGCCTTCCGCCCGCGCGCCCGCCGCCTTCATCACTCGCGATTTCATTTCGTTCGCGGCTTTGTCGGTGAACGTGAGCCCCAGAATATTTTCGCCGGAAAGCTCCGGATTCATTTCTAGCAGTCGGCAAATCCGCCGCGTGATCACGCGCGTCTTGCCTGTTCCCGCGCCCGCCACGACGAGCAACGGCCCTTCGCCGTGCTCCACCACGGCAAGCTGTTCCGCGTTGAGTTCGATGAGCGCGTCTGAGGGAATCGCTGGCATCCTGTTGAGGCGCCGTTCATTCGGATGAACGGAATCCGCGTTCGAATTCTAACGCGCTTCGCCGTGCGCGCCAAATTAGACTGGAAAGCCTATGGTCGCTTGCGCCCCGGCTAAGAGGGTGAAGAAGGCTTCCTACCTCTGGCACAAATCCAGCCCTTCCTTTGTTCCTCAAAGATTTGAACGTCAACGTAGCTGGCTTTGGTGAAAAGGTCGCGCTGGTCCTCGGCGCTCAGGCTCGAGGAACCCAAGAGCCTCATGATTGGCGCGGTGAGTTGACTGCCCCTGCCGCCCCTATAGGTCTCCGCGATGACCAACAACGTGCCGCCGGGTTTCAGCACTCGCAGGATTTCCCGCATATCATTCGGCAGGTCGGGCCAGTAGTATTGAGTTTCGATGGCTGTGGCCAAGTCGAACATGTTGTCCGTGAGGGGAAGCTGCGAGACGGAGCCTTGCTGGATGTTGACGCGGCCACCGCTGATGGTGGCTGCGTTTTTGTTGCGGGATGCGGCGACACTGCCTTGCGCGTAGTCCACGCCGTAGACCTTGCCCTCTGTGGCGACGGCGGCCAACTTCTGAATGGTTCTGCCGCCGCCGCACCCGATGTCGAGTACGGTGAAGTTTTTTTCAATCTGAACGTGCTGCAGGCCCCAATCCGTCAGATTGGAATGGGAACTATTCATTAGCCAGGCGAAAGGTCGGCCAATCCATCTGGAAGGCTTGCGCACCTGCCTCGCCAGATACACTCCGACGACCAGCCCGACTGCAAGGCGTAACCAGTAGTGCCACGAATCTGGAGTGCTCATAATGTAAGTAAAGATGCCATCTCCTGACCGCAACCCCATCAACCCTCTCATTCCTGCGAATAAAGCGTTCGAGAATATCGCCGCTCGTGGCCAGAAGGTGGTATCACATTTCGTCCTCTTTCACGAGTTCGTTGACACACATTCCCTTTGATTGCGGCAAATTGACCCCTTCACCCCCGCCGCCTATAATGAGCTGTTCATCTCAGCGAGGCGCAATCGATAAGGAGCTTCCATCATGCCGCAGTCATCGCAACATACAAACGACCAGCCCGTCATTCTCAGCGCCGTGCGCACGCCGATGGGCAAATTCATGGGCGGGCTCTCGCCACTCACTGCGCCGGAGCTTGGCGCAAAGGTCGTCGCCGAAGCGGTTCGCCGCGCGGGCATTGACCCCAAAGAAGTCGACGAATGCATCATGGGCAACGTAGTCCAGGCGGGCCTCGGCCAAAATCCCGCGCGCCAGGCGGCGCTCAAGGGCGGCCTCGACTATCGCGTAGCGGCCATGACCATCAACAAAGTCTGCGGCTCGGGCCTGAAATCCGTCGGCTTGGCGGCGCAAGCCGTCATCACCGGCGAATCCGAAACGCTCGTCGCCGGCGGCATGGAGTCCATGTCGAATTGCCCTTATCTGCTGATGCAGGCGCGCACCGGCTACCGCCTGGGCAACGGCCAACTCATCGACTCGATGGTTCACGACGGCCTCTGGGAAGCCTACGAGGACTACCACATGGGCGTCACCGCTGAGCTTGTCGCTGAAAAATATAAAATTTCGCGCGCGGAGCAGGATCAGTATTCGCTCGAAAGCCATCAGAAAGCCGTCCGCGCCATGAAGTCGTGCTTCTTCGAAGCGCAAATCGTGCCCGTCGAAATTCCGCAGAAGAAAGGCGATCCCGTCCTCATCAGCAAGGACGAAACCCCGCGCGAAGACACTTCGCTCGAAGCCCTCGGCAAACTCCGCGCCGCATTCAAAAAAGACGGCACCGTCACCGCGGGAAACGCCCCTGGCACAAACGACGGCGCCGCGGCCTGCGTCGTCACCAGCGAACGCAACGCGCAGCGCCTCGGCAAATCGCCCGTCGCCCGCATCGTCGCGCAGTCCACCGGCGGCGTCGAGCCAAAGTGGGTGATGATGGCGCCGGTCGAAGCGGTCAATAAGCTGCTCAAGAAAACAGGCTGGGATCGCGATAAAGATGTGGACTTGATCGAGCTGAACGAAGCTTTCGCCGTGCAGGCCATCGCCGTTGCGCGCGAGTTGAAGCTCAATCCTGAAAAAATCAACGTGAATGGCGGCGCGGTCGCCCTCGGCCATCCCATCGGCGCGAGCGGCGCGCGCATTCTCGTCACGCTGCTCTACGAATTGCAGCGCCGCAACTTGAAACGCGGCATCGCCGCGCTCTGCCTCGGCGGTGGCAACGCCGTAGCCCTGGCCATCGAACGCCTGTAGCTCACGTCCCGTTCGCGTCTTTTGCGAACTGACGTGGGGCCTTTTTGGAGTGCGGCGGCTCGACGCCGCTTTCGCTTTTGTAGCGCAGAGCTTCGCATCATTGAAGCTCTGCGGGCTTTGCGGCACAGGCTCTCCTAGCCTGTGCGTCTTTTGTTGTCATCCCGAACTCGGTCGCGTTTTTTGCGGACAGGGGTGAGGGATCTGCTTTTCGGTCGTTTAAGCCGCTACCCAGTTTGCCGTTTTGTCGCCTCCAGCCTGCCGTGCTTGCCCGCCGTAGCAGGCTGGTCGAAACGTGTTTTTTCGCCGCCTGCCTAGGATGTGGAGACTCTCACATCGGCACGTCAGAAGCTTCTTCCTGAAACTTTTCGCCTCTTAATGCGTCCCATAGTTAGTGGCATTGACCGTATGGCGTAGCGTGATTTCGCGCATCGGAGGCCGAAAATGATTCCTGCCCGCTCAACTCTCATTCTTTTGTTCTTGTTAGCGTGCCCCACGTTCGCCACCGCGCAAACCGGCTCCAGCTGTGGCCCGGCCAGCGTCAATTTCGATATCCGCACGACCAAGCAGCCGCCAGCTTCGCCTGCTGCTCAGTCCGGCAGAGCGCTCGTCTACTTCCTTCAGGACGATCTCAAGTACAACACCGCGCCGCGCCCGACAACGCGCTTCGCCATCGACGGCACGTGGGTCGGCGCCACCCACGCCAATTCCTACTTCTACGTCTTTGTTGACCCGGGCGAGCACCACCTTTGCGCCAACTGGCAATCCGCCAGGACGGGTCTCAGCTGGATAGGCCCGAAGCGCTCGACCGCCGCCGCTCATTTCACCGCCGACGCTGGCAAGACCTATTATTTTCGCGCACGAGACATTGCCAAGGTGGATGACAATAAAATCGCCTCCGAGCCAGAAGTTCTTTTGTTACCTCTGGATTCCGACGAAGCGCGAGCCATCATGCAGTCCTTTTCCTTCAGTATCTCTCATCCTCGGAAGTGAGGAATCTGTATTCCTGTCCACTTCCTCCACGTGCGCACTTAGCTTGCAAACTTCCGCGCGCACTGTAAAATTGACCCTCGAAGCTTCGCGCCTGGTTAAGTAGTTTCGCACGCGCACGGCTTCATCCGTGCCGGAAGACGCCGAACTGCATGTGGTTGTAGCCGCTGAGGCGGTCTTTCTCAGCAGCGCCCTTTTGGGCAGTCTGTACTGCGGAGAATTAATGTTCTGTCCTGTTTGCAGCTTTGTTGTCATTCCGAGCGGATGCGATCAGCATCCAGCGAGGAATCTGCTTTTGCGATTGCTCCGTGCCGGGCTTTAGAATTGGGGTGCCACCAGGAATAGAGGTCATGCAATGTTTTGCCCTGTTTGCAAATACGAATTTCGCCGCGGGTTCACGCACTGCAACGATTGCGACGTGGACCTGGTCGATGCATTACCGTCGGAAGAGGAGCTCGACCACAAGCTCCGCACGCCCGCGGACGAAATGGATACGCCCACGCTGCTCTGGAAAGGCGCCAGCGGCGGCACATTTTCAGCGATCACCGCCGCGCTTGACGCCGCAAGAATCCCCTACAATCGCGAAGACCTCGACGCGCGCCTCACGTTTTCCTCGGAATACTCTGAACTCGAAATCTGGGTGCCCGCCGCGAATTTTTCCGATGCGCAAGCCATCCTCGACGAAGTCCTTAGCACTACCGCCAACGCGGCCCTGCCTCCCGACGCCACCAATGAAATCCCCGCAGAGGACGATGAAGGCGCCGACGACATTCGCCACGAAACTCTTGAGGAGCTTTACCCCGAAGACGCCACCGCCGAAGTCTGGTCCAGCAATCCTGCGAGCGGCGCCGCAAGCGATGCTCCAAACAACGCCGCGAGCGGCGGCACAATCAATAACGTCCTCATGGCGGACATTCTGAAATCCTGCCTCGCCGAAATCGGCGTCGCCTGTTACGTCGCCCGCCCTGGCGACGAACCCGATGCTGGCTCCGGAGATGCGCCGCCCGTTTACGCCGTCCGCGTCCTCCCCGAGGACGAAGCCCGCGCAAAAGAAATCGTCCGCCAAGTCCTCGACGCCGCCCCACCACAGTGATCACCCTCGTCGCGCATGTGTCATCCCCAATCCGGTCGCGTCTTTTGCGAACGGCGGTGAGGGATCTGCTTTTCCAACCACTTTCTTCCCGACGCCCGATTCGTGGTGACAATTCTCTTTTAACTTGTTATTGCCCGTACACAGCTGCCTGTGGCTCATGATCGTCGCGCCAGATTATTTCCTTCGCTCAGCACGTCTCGGCTTCCGCTGCTGGTCACGCGACGATCTTCCTCTCGCTCTCGCGCTCTGGGGCGATCCTCGCGTCACGCACTTCATCGGCGGTCCTTTCTCGCCCGAACAAATTGAGCATCGGCTCACGAAAGAAAACGACGCGCTGCAAGAGCATCACTTTCAGTATTGGCCGGTGTTCTTGCTCTCGGACGGCCAACACGTCGGGTGCGCCGGTTTACGCCCATACAGACCGGCAGAGAAAATTCATGAATTGGGCTTTCATCTGCGTCCAGAATTTTGGGGCCAGGGCCTCGCCGAGGAAGCAGCCCGCGCCGTGATGGCCTATGCCTTTGAAACGCTAAATGCGAAAGCTCTTTCTGCCGGACACCACCCCGCGAACGCCTCATCGCGTCACATCCTCGAAAAACTTGGCTTTCACTTCACTCACGAGGAGTTTTATGCTCCTTGCGGCTCGCAAATCCCTTACTATTTGTTGGCTAGCCCCTCCATTAGTCCTCCTTGATTTCTTCCGCCGCCCGTGATTCCCTAATCCTTCTCGAAATTTTCCTCGGAGGCTTCATGACTCTCGACGCAATCAAAACCGTCGCCGTCGTCGGCGCGGGCACGATGGGCAATGGCATCGCGCACGTTTTCGCCAAGGCCGGCTATTCCGTCATCCTGCGCGACGTCGACCAAAAATCTCTCGACCGCGCCCTCGACACCATCGGCAAAAATCTCGATCGCGAAGTGAAGAAAGCGAAAATCACCGAAGCCGATAAATCCGCCACTCTCGCGCGCATCAAAATGACCGCCGACGCGAAAGCCCTCGCCGCCGCCGACATCGCCATCGAAGCCGTCCCTGAGCAGCGCGAACTAAAAGAGCGCGTCCTCCAGGAAGTTGACGCCGCTCTTCGCCCCGGCGCAATTCTCGCCAGCAACACTTCGTCAATTTCCATCACTGCGCTCGCCGCAAAAACCAGCCGCCCGGAAAATTTCATCGGCATGCACTTCATGAACCCTGTTCCCGTGATGACGCTCGTCGAAGTGATTCGCGGCCTGCAAACCAGCGACGAAACTTTCGCGCTCACCATGGCGCTCTGCGAAAAGCTGGGCAAAAAACCTGTCGCCGTCAATGATTCGCCCGGCTTCGTCTCCAATCGCGTTCTCATGCCCATGATCAACGAAGCCGCGTACACCGTGATGGAAGGCGTCGCCACGCCGGAATCCGTCGACGCTGTGATGAAGTTGGGAATGAATCATCCGATGGGTCCGCTCGAACTCGCCGACTTCATCGGACTGGACGTGTGCGTGGATATTCTGGAAGTCCTTCACGAAGGCTTGGGCGACCCGAAATACTGCGCCTGCCCGCTGCTCAAAAAATATGT
Organism: Acidobacteriota bacterium; assembly: GCA_027307115.1. Classification (GTDB taxonomy): domain Bacteria; phylum Acidobacteriota; class Terriglobia; order Acidiferrales; family UBA7541; genus DAHUXN01. Next base: position 285 of record DAHUXN010000030.1, on the reverse strand, counting down.
CGCCGCCGGCTGGCTCGGCCGCAAATCCGCCCGCGGCTTCTACAAATACTAACGACGGCGAGTTTACACTGGAGAGGCTGGCGACACACAGCGAGCGAGACGATGACACAACCAGCTTACCACACGGTTTTTGCAATCGGCTGGCACTCGTTCCCATGGGGGCAAATATGGTTCTTCGCTCTGCCGATTGTGATTGGCCTCGCACTCATTAGGTTTTCTGGAGGGAAACAGATTCGACAAGTTGTCGGGGGGTTCTTTATCATCTTCAGTCTGTTTTTGCTCTTC
>DAHUXN010000028.1 GCA_027307115.1 Acidobacteriota bacterium | reverse complement strand
CTGACGACGTTCGCGCCGGATATCGGCAACGGCTGGCTCGACCGCCATATTTTTGGCTTTGGGCTAGCAGGCGTCATCACGGGCATCGCGATCTTCATGTTGCTGCTCGGGCCGGTCTGGGGAGGGATTGCTTACCTCGTGCAGGCCGCCACATATATTTTCCTGAATGCGGTAATCAATGGCGCGAATCACGCATTCGGCAAACGCAATTTCGACAACACCGCCACGAATCTACGCGTCATCGCGCTGATCACGGCAGGAGAAGGCTGGCACAACAATCATCATGCTTATCCCACTTCCGCGCGCTTCAGCGTGTTTCGCGGCGAATTCGATCCATCGTGGCCGGTGCTAAAATTATTGACCTGGATGCATCTCGCGCGCCCCCTCAAACTTGCGCCGAGAATGGAGTAGATGTCTCGTCCTGAAATGGCAGGCTGGAATCCCGAGCAGTATCTGAAATTCTCTGAAGAGCGCACACAGCCTTGCCGTGACCTTGCCGCCCGTGTTTCCCTTCCCAACGTTCATCATGTCGTCGACCTCGGCTGTGGCCCCGGCAACAGCACGCAAGTGCTCGCGGAGCGATGGCCGGATGCGGAAATCACCGGAGTCGACAGCGCGGCAGAAATGATCAACGCGGCAATTGAGGCGCATCCGCGCGGACGATGGATCCTCAGTGATATTGTCAAATGGACGGCGGAGGAAGAGCAGCAGTTCGACGTGGTTTTCTCGAATGCAGCGCTTCAGTGGCTTCCCGATCACACCGCTCTATATCCCAAACTTTTTGCGCGCGCTGCAGTGGGCGGCGCTCTTGCGATACAGATTCCCAGCAGCTTCGATCGTCCGGCGCACCGGTTGTTGCGTGAAATGGCGGCGTCGCTTGGCTGGCGGCGCTGGTTCCCCACGGGACGCGTGAAGAATTGGCACTCGCATGATTCCGGCTTTTACTACGATCTTCTTGCGCCAGTGGCTGCGCGCATCGAGTTGTGGGAGACGGAATATATCCACGTGATGCCGAACGCGGAAGCGGTGGTCGAATGGTACAAAGGCACGGGAATGCGCGCGTATCTTCAGGCCATCGAGGAAGAACCCGAGCGCGCCCGATTCATCGCCGAGTATCTTGAAAAAATCCGTACCGCATATCCCCCGCGGCCAGATGGACGCATCCTATTTCCATTCCTGCGAATTTTTGTAATTGCGTACCGCTGAGACTGCGTTCTTATGCCGATAGCTTCGGATGCTGCAAATGGAATTTCGTAGCGTCCTGATACGCGCGGCCGAATACCAGCATTTTCTCTTCTCCATAAAGTGGCCCGAGGAACGTTAAACTCACCGGCGTGCCGGGACCGCCATAATTGCCGACCATTCCGTCTTTGTCTTTAACGGCGGGCGGCGCGTCGTCTCCGCGGAAACCATTGGGCACAATCAACGCGGGATGACCGGTGAGATTCGTCACTGTGAGCTGCTCGCCATTCGTCGGCGCGACGATCACGTCGTAACCCTCGAATGCCTTGGCGACGGCCTGCATGGCAAGGAACTTCGCGCGGTTCGCCTGCACGTACTCCACGGCGGGGACAAAACGCGCAACGCGGAAAGTGTTCGCCCAGCCTCCCGGAGTCTGATCCCCGAGCAGTTTGTCGCGCCCCGTCCGCGTCAGTTCATCAAATGCCGCAGCGGCTTCTACGTCGAGGATCGTCACCATCGGCTGATAAGGAAGCTTCGGCAACTCGATTGGCGTCATCTTCACGCCCATGTCGCGCAATTTCTGTAAAGCCGCGTCGTTCAATTTTTGGTCGTATCCCGCGACCGCAATGAACTGCTGTTTCTCTTCATCCGTGATGCCGCGAAAATTCTTTACGCGCTCTTCCAACGCGGCGCGATCAAACTTGAATTCGGATTCGAGGAAGCCGACGCGGAATTTCCGCCAGTCCTGTCGCGCATCCCAACTGAACGCAGCTGGCTGCACGGAACGGTCCTCGCCATCCGGTCCGTAAATTGCATCGAGCGCGAGCGCGCAATCTTCCACTGCGCGGCAAATCGGGCCGAGCTTGTCCTGGCTCCATGAGAGCGCCATGGCGCCGGTGCGCGGCACATGCCCAAACGTGGGACGCAATCCCGTCACCCCGCAACGCGTACTCGGCGACGAAATCGATCCCAGCGTTTCCGAACCGATCGCGAACCCCACGCAGCCTGCCGCCGTCGCCGAGGATGGCCCGGCGGACGACCCGCTCGAGCCCTGATCCGGATTCCACGGATTGCGCGTCACACCGCCAAACCAATGATCGCCTTCCGCGAGAGCTCCGAGCGTCAGCTTTGCCACCAGCACCGCGCCAGCGGCGTCCAGGCGCTTGACGACAGTCGCGTCCTCGTCGATCGTTTGATCTCTGTAAGGCTCGGCCCCCCACGTGGTGGGATAGCCTTTGACGGCCAGCAAATCCTTCGCACCCCACGGAATCCCGTGGAGCGGGCCGCGATATTTCCCCGCGGCGATATCGCGATCCGCTTCTTTAGCCTGCGCGAGCGCGCGATCCTCCGTCAGGGTAATCACGAAGTGAAGCACCGGATCGTAACGCTTCAGGCGCGCCAAATACATTTGCGTCAGCGCCGTCGACGACACTTTTTTCGTGCGCACCAATTCCGCCAGTTCACGCACGGTCGCGAACGCAATCTCCTCCAAATCCTTGGGCACGTGGCGCGTAGCGATCGCTGGCGCCGCCGAAATTTGCAAGGGGCGCCTTGCCCGTTCGAAATGCGTGTTCGTGCTCGTCAAAGGATCGAAAATCATCGCGGGCTGCACGCCATTCGGCATGTGCAGCGCGTAAATCTGGTCGTAACCCTTGGTCGCATTCTGCAGATTGCGCAGCATCATCTCGCGATCTTCCGCAGGAATCGGCACGTCCGCAATCGCAGCCGCGTCGCTGATCATCTCCACGGTAATTTTCTTCGGCTCGCCTTCCACCATGGCCCACAGCACTCCGGGAAAAAGTGTGCCCGCGACTCCGAATTTGGAACAAGCGGCGAGAAAACCGCGGCGATCAATTGCTGATTTTGGCTCTGCGATTGGCATGTGTGTTGGCCTCGGCGAGATCGTGTCGTAACAAATTTGCGCGACTCAGCGTCGCTGATCCCGGCGGCGCATTGTCCAACCGCGCGCGCCCCGAGTCAAGCCCCGCTCGCTGTTTTCCCTACTGGACTGTCAGCGTCAGCGTAGCGGTCTTCTTGTGACCAGCTGCATCGCTTGCCGTCAACGTGTAGGCGGTCGTTTTCTTAGGGGAGACTTCCACGCAGCGATTGAGCGATGGCCAAACGTCTTCGGACGCTTTCGGTTCAAGCGTGACGCCTTTTGCGTTCGACACACCGTAGCAGAGCGCAGCCTCATCGCCGCGACGAATCGCGCCCGGAGCCGCGTAAAAATTCAAAATCTTGAAATCGTTCCCGCCAAAATCTTCGACAAGCTCCTGAGCCTTTGCGCGCTTCGCCGCCGCAGCCTTTTCTTCGATGTCGCGATTTTCCTGCCAGCGCGAATAGAAAATCCCGGCCACGATCAGCGCGGCAATCACGACAACAATCCACGAAAACCTGAAAATCGTTCTGGCGGTCGATTGCGAATCGTCCGGTCCAAATGCCACGTACGATTTCCTCCTCGTTGGCGAAACGGCCTTGTGTCCTGAGCCTGTTCACAGACAATCTTACCGGGTACTACGCCCAGGCGCTTTCGGCGCATGAACGGAACCCTTCGAGTCGCCGCTTTCCCACAGACGAAACCCTCCGCGAAACGCATTGCGATTATCACCGGGTTCCGCGCCGGGCGGCAGCTTCTTCAATTTTTTCACATTCCCGCCGCCAATCACCACGTAATCGGGTTCCAGTGCAATCTTCAGACGCTCCACCACATCCGCGACGTGCCGCCGCCATTTCTTTTTCCCGAGACGTTTCAGCCCGCGCAGGCCGAGGTAATCTTCGTACGTGCGGCCTTTCTTGTACGGCAAATGCGCCAACTCCAAAGGCTGAAGCGTTCCATCAACAATCATCGCCGAGCCGAGGCCCGTGCCCAGCCCCAAAAAAAGCATCCGCCCGCCACGATAACTCCCCAGCGCCTGCATCGCGGCATCATTCACCAGCTTCACGGGATGCCCAAAAGCGCGGCTGAAATGAAATCCCACCCAGCCTTTGCCCAAATTGCACGGCTCGTGCAGCGGACGGCCCTGCACCACCGGTCCCGGATAGCCAATCGAAATCACGTCGTACTTCCAGCCGCTCGTCAACTGCTTCACGTCTTTCACCATCTGCGCCGGCGTCATCGTTGGCCCGGAGACGATCTTTCGCTCCTCGCGCTCCCCCGTCGCCAGCACTTTGACGTGCGTCCCCCCCACGTCAATCACCAAAATTCGCAACCCGTGCTTGCCCTTAGCTGCGTTCACCATCTCGCTCCTGAAAACTCACGTTCCGATTTTCTTGTGCGCCGTCATCCCGCTCGCCCTGAGCCTTGGCGAAGGGAGCCGCCACGCGGCGAGGGATCTGCTTCTGCTTTTTCTTGCCTGTCATTCGAAAGCGCCTCGCACTCTGTTCTCCCGTTTTTGCTCATGTAGGGCCCGACTATGGTCGGGCCGTCGGCGCTTTATATTCGGATCTCAGCGCTCTATTGGCCGGAGTCGCCGGATGGCACCAGGAATCACAGCGAGCACGGCTTTCTCAAACCGTTCCCGATGCCGTTGATATTGAACTCCGAGGTAAATCACGACGAGCCCCAAGAAGCTTAAGACTATCGGAAACAGGAATGAATCTTTAAAAACGTCGTATGACAAATGTCCCAGGTATCCGAAAACACCAAACGCACCGAAGACAAGGAACACACGCCTCTGAAGAAAAACTGCAACAATAATTAGGCCCAAATTTACCAGACAATACAAAAACTTCTTCCATTCACTCGAACTTTCCATCAGGGACAGGCCGCCCCAGAACGCCGCCAGGCCAAATAGGTATCCCCAAAATGCGTAGTCATCTCGCGTTCTCCTGTCAATTAGGTACGTTGCCAGAAGGATTAGGAGACCGAAGCACAAGGATACCCAAAGGCGCTCTCTCCAAGTGAACTCCGTCTTGCCAACGATAAGCGGAGTCAAATCCATAGATATATACCAGAGAGAAAACGCGATCGGAAACGTGAGGAATGGGAAGCGGACAAATCTCAAGGCAATAAGACCTGCCACAACCGTGCCAACTTCCATGAGAATCCAGCTTCCCTTTATCCAAATGTGATAGCTCTGGAAGTTGTTAGGAGCACCCTGCGGCCAAACTCCCGTAACTCGCTCAAGGCCATAGATGGCCAGAGGCGTCATCCAAACAGCCAGGGTGAACAGCAATCCTCCGGGGATCACCAAGTGTTCTTTGTGCCAAAGAGTTCGCCCGGCGAGAGCAAATAGCGCTGCATAGCAGGAAGCAAGAGAAAAAATCCAGACACCGCCAAATCGTTCCCATCCCAGATTCATCAACCAACCCATCGCCGACATGACGACCAATGCACCAAAGTAGTAGGCAACGTTTGCAGCATCAAACTTCGGCTTTTTTGAACTCGCGCCTCGCTCCTGGAGCTTTTGCCATAGATGGTCGGCCTGCTCCGGTGAAATTACGCCCTCTCCGGCCGCCCAGATCAAATCCTCTTTGGAAAAGTCCATTCGCCACCTCACTCGAAGCTAAAGGGTCCCGACCGGACGCATATTCAACTGTCCCTCGGATTGGTTGAGTTCTATCATAACGAGATTCGCGCCGCCATGCCCTCGACTTGTTGCAGTGCGATCTCGGTCGAACAATCCGGACTCCACGGTTTAGGATAGGTCCCAGTCCTCCCTGCTTGCGCGCTCGACCTGAAGCCTTTTCGTCTTTTGTACCTTACGTCCGAGACCATTGTTCTGCTCAAACTCCACAGCCGTCGGATATTGTCACAACAGTTAACGTATGGTAATATCACTCCGTGATTACGACGCAACAATCCAACCCATTTCGCGCCCTCCAAACGGGACCGCGGCGGAGTCTGTGCTCCGCCTAACTGTTCCCCCAACTTCCCTCTCAGGGCCTTTTTCGCGCCAAATTCAGCGAATATATGATTTTTTCAATCGGTAATGAGATGCACAGTCCCGCAAACGCAAGTGACTCAAAAAGAGCCGCTTACATTTTCCTGATCGGTAATGAGTTTCGTTTTTACGCGCTTCGCATTTTTCGCCCCTCCCGATTCTCATATCTCCGTTTCGGAGGCCTCCAGCCATGCCACCGCATAGGAAGCGCTCGTCGACTCCCAGATTTTTCTCGAACAACTTTTTCGCCATTTGCCAGAGCCTTGGCCGAAGAGTAGAATCGTTCTCCCCGGTGCCCCTGATAGCTTCCCAGCGGAGATAGGAGAAACGCGGATCGTGAAAGGCGAAACACAAAATACTCCGCAGGCGGAGCTCGGCTTGGCGCGTTGGATGGGCCGCGCCCGGAAAATGTGCAAGAAGGCAGCCAAGGAACCGAGCGCCGACAATGTTCACGACCTGCGAACTGCGCTGCGCCGCTGCCTGGCCATCGAGAGCGCGCTGAGCGAGTGCGATCCGCACCCCGACTGGAAAAAAATGAAACGCGCGGCCAAGAAGCTCCTGAAAAATCTGGGCGAGCTGCGCGACTCGCAAGTCCTGCTCGACTGGCTGGGAAAACTGGAAGTCGCAAAGGACGGATTGGGCGAGGCGCTCAAGATGTCGATCGAACAGGAGCAAAAGCGCTTGAAAGCGGCGGCATTGAAGGCGCTCGGCGATTTCGACCAGCAAAAATGGAAAACGTGGGAGCAGACGCTGACTCCGCGCGCCGCGCTGGTCGCGCCGGATAGTCCGGTAGCGCAGTACATCGCCTTGGAAAGATGGGAAGAAGGCCACCGGCGGCATCAGTTCGCGCTGCACAGCCAGTCCAGAATCGGATATCACCGGTTGCGAGTGGGCCTCAAGAATTTCCGCTACACCGTGGAGAATTTCCTTCCCAGCTTAAAGGCCGAGTGGGACAAAGATCTGAAGCAGCTCCAGAATCTCTTGGGTGACGTGCATGATTTGGACGTGCTGTGGTCAAGGGTGATCCGCGTGAGGCCCGAGAGCGACCGCGCGACACTGGCAACTTGGAAAGCGGCAATCGAACAGGAAACAAAGCAGCGCCTCGCGCAATACCGGTCAAGCGCAACGGGTAAGAATTCGATTTGGCAGACTTGGCGAGCTGCATTGCCCGAGAATGAAAAGTTGGAACAGGCCGCGGTGGCAAAGCTCGGCGCGTGGGCGTCTTTCCGAACACCGGACTTCGCGCCTGTTCAGCGCATCGCGGCAAGGGCCGTGGAGTTATACGACGTGCTGGCCGCGCGCGGATTTGCGGTTGGGCTGCCGACGGAACGCGCGCGGTGGATTGTGCAGGCGGCGGCGCTGATGCAAGACGTCGGCCTGACCGAAGGAAGCAAAGGGCACCACAAGGAATCATACCGGTTGATCCGCAAACAGCCCGTACCGATCGGATGGAAACAAACTGAATTGCAGTTGGCAGCTCTCGTGGCGCGCTACCACCGCAAAGCGCTGCCACAACTGAAGCACAAGGAATTCAGCCGCCTGCCGGCAGCGATGCAGCAGGCCACGCTTTTCCTGGCGGGCATTCTGCGGCTGGCAAATTGTTTCGAGCAAGCGGCGAAACCGGTGCGAAAACTGCATCTCGACGTCACCACTGAGGGATTGGCGCTTCGCGCTTACGGCTACGATGGCGAGGAACCGCTCCTCTCGAAACTGGCGAACGCCAAGCATTTGCTTGAAATCGCGTGCCGCAAGCCAATCGTCATTTTGCCGGGAGCGGCGGGCGCGGCAGTTCGACAAGTGGAGCTGAAGGCAAAGGCCCATGCCGCGTAAGGAACCACTTTGGCGATTCCGCTGCTGATTTGGCGCGAATTTTGCGAGCTACTCGGCGAGAAATCGGAGAGCCCTTGGCGTATAAATGGCGACGATCGAGCCGTGCGGCGGCGAAAAAGATTCCACTTTCAATGATGCGAAGCCTGCCTTCTTCAGCGACGTAACGGCTGAGCGGCTGCCTATAGCGTAAGCGATCACCTCGTCCAAGTTCGGCGCGTGTCCCACGCAGATTACTTCGTCGATCTTGATTCCCGCCAACTCTTTGAACAAATTCGCCGGTTTTGCTTCTGACTTCAGCGCGTCCGTGTAGTGTAGCTTTTTTACCGGATAACCCAACGCGTTGCAGACGATTTCCGCGGTTTGCACCGCGCGCAAGAGAGGACTCGTCAAAATAATGCCGGGCTTGATTCCCAGCGCGTGCAGGCCGCGGGCGGCAGCTTCCGTTTTAGCGATTCCCTTGGGCGTGAGGAAACGATCTGCGTCTGGAGGTGAAGCGGGATCTTCGCGGTCGACCGCGATGCCGTGGCGGAAGAGATGAACTATCATGTGCGATTCCTTTTTCTGCTGCACTCGTGTTTAGGTCCAGACGAATTTGATTGTTGTAAAACAATTATGACTACCGAACACAAATAAAAGATTCCATTTGTCATGCGAAGGTCACGCAGCGCGATGCGTCCGCACCTGCACTCTTTGAAGGGCGGACGCGGTTCGCGCAGTGCGAGCGCGGCCAAAGCGAATTTTCCTTCCAAATACTTCCTCGAATAATTTCGCGGCGCGATGGCAATCGCGAATGGGCAGAGGTTTGGGGTCGCTCGAATGCAAGCGGAGAAGAATTCCCTTCTTGCCGATGATTACGTCCACATTCTGAATGGCGCGGCGGCGCTGTTTGTCGAGAGCAATCGCAATACGCAGTATGGAAGTGAGCGCCCGGACTTGCGCGCGACGACGCGGGCCGAGCGACGAATAAAGTTTGTGCTGCGGATCAGGATTCGCCTTGCCGTGATAGCGGATCAAACAGGCAACGAGGAGGCGGTCGGACTCCGCCAGCCCGGGAATGTGCGCATGGCGAACGATATACTCGCCGTGCTTGTGGTGCGAGCTGGAATCGATGGCGTAGCCTACATCGTGCAATATCGTCGCCAGTTCGAGGGGCAAGCGGAGCTCGTACGGAAGACGGTGAACGGGAGCGAGCTGATCAAAAAGATAACCGGCGAGGCGACGCACCTGTTCCGCATGCGACGCCTCATAATGAAAACGCGCGGCGACGCGGCGCGCTTCGCGGAGCAACGGCTGAAAACGGGCGGCGTAGGCGCTGACGACTGCTCCGGAAAATTGCGAGGACGCAAGATCCCAAAGGATCCCTTCCTTAACGCCAACTCCCGGCACGAGGAGGGATCGCAAACGAAGCCATTGAGCGAGCGAGGCGAAAACCACGGCAGCGACGCCAATGACTTCGGCGCGATCGCGGCGGAGGTGGAGCACGTCCATGCGCTCGGCGACATCGAGCCCCAAAATTCCCCAGAGACGCTCGCGAAGGAGGCGGAGATTGATTGTCGCGATTCCAGCGACGCGCGGGCCGGGGGCGATCCGCGCCAGCGCTTCGGCATTCCCTCCCGACGCGACGGCGATTGCGCCGGAAAGGTTAGGCGGAGCAGGCCAAACGCTTCGGAACAACGAGAAAACCCGATGCTGCACGCGCTCGAATTCGTCTTCGCTGAGGGCGCCGTAAATTCCCAGCGTTTCCATCAGGCGGACGCTGCCCAGCGGCAAAGCGAAAATTTTCTCCGGCGTGCGCTTGCGTAGCAGACTGATTTCAAGGCTGCCGCCGCCAAGATCAACAATGAGCCGTGGAATCAATTTGTGGCTCAATGCGCCGAGAATCGCGGAGCGCACCAGACGCGCTTCCTCGGACGAATCGATCACTTCGAGTTCGATGCCCGTGGCGCGGCGAATGCGGCGAATCAGATCGTCGCGATTGCGCGCTTCGCGGGCGGCGCTGGTGGCCACCGCGCGGCAATGCTGCACGCCATAGCGGTCCAGCAATTGTTTGAAGCGACGAAAAGCGTGCACCGCGTTGTCGATGGTCGAGCGGCTGAAGCGGCGTTTGGTAAATGCACGATGGCCCAACCGAACGGGCGCACGCTCGACATCGAGAATTTGAATTTCGGCGGAGGATTTTGCTTCGGCAATGACGAGCCGGATGGCATTGGAGCCAGCGTCGATGGCAGCGATGCGGACAGGGGCAGCCAAGGTTATTGCCAGAGATGGACGAGGGCGTGCGAGGGCCGGTAACGGATATTCCGGATGCCCAAGTAGGATGCGATGCGTTTGCGCAGATCAGCGTTGACTGTGCGAATCGGGTTCTCGCCATTCAAGGCGGCGAAGCCGTGATGCTTGGCGAGGCTCACGAATTCCTTGCGCAGCATTGTCTGGTAGCTGATGAAGGAGTCATAGAGATCGTCGGAAAGATGCAAGTCGCGTCCCGCTTCCCAAAAACTGATGGCGGGCGATTTCTGAAACTCACGCTCGAAGGCGATTTGCGGGCGGACATTGAGGAAGAAAGTGAGGTCCGGAGGCAGCGCCAGTTCATAGATGCGGTGGAGATATTCATGATCGAGACCGCGGACCACGGCGCGCGCGATCAGCGTGTAGTAATAACGGTCCGCGAGAACAATCATGCCCGAGCGCAGCGCGGGGAGAATGCGATTTTCGAGTTGGTCAAAAAAATCGGTGGCATACATCAGCGCGAGCGTATAGCGGGTGACGGAATTTCTGGCGAGAAGGCTGTCGATATCCTTCGCAATCAAAAAAGAGCGGCGAAGGCCCATCGTCTGCACGGCGAAACCCTGCGACTCGAGCCATTCGGTGAGCAGCGCGATCTGCGTGGAACGGCCTGAACCGTCGGTGCCTTCGAGAACGATGAGATGGCCGCTGAGTTCGCTGCGATTTTTCGTGGGCAAACCTGCAGAAGGACGCAGCGGCACGCTTTCGCCGAACCACGTTTGCATGCCAGAAGCGGCCGTGGTGACGAATTCTTGGGTTACGACATCGGGATTGCCGTCGGATTTTGCAGGTTCAGTCATAAATTTTTGTAGCGCTTCAATTCAATTTGCCCGGCGACGACGTCGCGCATTTTCTGCTGCAACTGGTGCACAGGCAGAGTGCCGTCCATCAAAACAAAATTGTCGGTTGGCAGCATCTGGTCGTAACGCGCGAGAGTCAAGCCCTGAAATTTTGCAAAGCTCTCGATAGGATCGAGCGAAAGGCCCAGGTCCATTCCGGCTTCGTAATATTTAATTCGCGGACGGCCGCTGAGGATGCGGCGAATGGCGATTTCGAGAGGGGCGCGGAAATAAAACGTGACGTCGGGAACGACGGCGAAGCGATAGAGATTTCTGAGCCACTCGATGGGGCAGCCGCGAGCGCCATCGCGCGCGAAAGCAGTGTAAATGTAGCGATCGGCGAGAACCAGATGCCCGCTACGAAGGAGCGGAAGAATTTGACGCTCATAGCGGTCGGCGAAATCGGCGGCGTGAATGAGCGAGAATGTCATGGGCGTCAGGAGACGGCGTTTCTTGCCGCGCCGAGTCGCCGATTTCACCAGCGGCGAGGAATTCCACTCGGTGAAATAGGTGCGGTAGCCGCCGACTTCCAGCCATCGCTTGAGGAGATGAAGCTGCGTGCTCTTCCCGGAACCATCGATGCCTTCGACAACTACTAGGGCGCCAGAATAGGGACGAGCAGGCGGCTTGGGGCGCTTTTCCTCGGGACGCGCTGCCGATTCAAGAGTGGTGCTTGGCGTTGCCATTTGTGAGGACAAACTCTACTAGTCTGGACCAGAAGTGTAAATACGGGATGACCGTTCCGTTAAAAGTATATCAAAGCTCTGGGCGATTTTTCCTGGCCCGCAGAATACACGACACTTAACAGCGCGTTCTGCGCGCCTGTTATCGGCTATTGTCTTCCCGCGACCTGCTCATTGGTGTCGTAGAGCGGCTGTGCCGGGTGCGTTTGCGATTGTTCGGACGCGGCGGTGATTGCAAGAATGCGAATTTTTTCATTGTCGGGCAGGGTGATCGCTTTTGCGCCTGGCGGCAAATTGATCGCGTACGCGAACAAATAAGAATAGGAATAGGGCACGTTGGCGCCATCGGGCGTGTGGTGATGCGAGGCGAACCAGGCAATGGGCGCACGTTTGATGAAGCCCGGAGTGATGCCCGCATAGTGCGGCAGCGTTTCCGGATTTTTCTGCAAATAGGCGATCCGGCGTCGAATTCGTTGCGCGCGTTCGCTGGTGTCGGTGGCATCGGGCTCTGGCGGAATCGGCCTCGGCTCCATCGTGAACGAACGGTCGAACCACTGGCCGATGTAGCCGCTCCAATTCTGGATGGTGAGATCGGCGGTTTGATCGCCGACTTTGAATGTTGCCTGCTGATCGCCGTCCGCAGATGCGGCGAGGAAGTAAACGCGATTGAATTTTCCTGCGGGCAGTTGAATGGTTTGACCGCGAGCGACGACGGCATCGGGTTTTTCTGTAGCCGAGGGCGCGAGTTTGAAGTGAATCTCGGAATAAGCGATGTCCGTGGGAAGCAATTCGGCGGGCAGCGCGTTGCCAGCCGCGTCGAAGCCGCCGACTGATTTTGTGCCGTCGCTGCTGGCGGCGGCAAGATCGTAATGCAGCGGAACAGCTTGCCAGCGCGGCGGAAGTGAGCGGGCGCGCGATGGAGCGAGCTTCACTTCGTAGCTTTTGATTTCGTAGGGCGCGAAATTTGCGAGCAACTCGCCTTTGGCGAAAGTCGCGGAGCCGACAGGCAATTCCTGACCATTAATTTCGTGCGCGGCGACAACAGGCGCAGCAAACGAGATGCGAACGTCGCGCTGAGGTATACCGGACATTTCGACAAGGCGGACAACTTCGTCGTTGCTTTCTTCGGCTTTCTTGAAAGCCATGACGCGCACGTCGCTGTCGCTGACTTTGAGCAAAGAGAGAGTTTTGCCGAGCGCGCCGAGATGCTTCGTGGTCTCGAAAGCGATCAGGGGAGCATCGAGCCGATAGGCTTGCCACGCAGTGCCGCCGTCGCGCCAGCCGCCCGCGTGACTGGAAAGTCCGTAGAGAAATTCGTGATGGCCGAAATCCTGGGAACCCTGGTCACGATAGGACTGCCCGGCGGGACTGACGCCAGGTGTGTAAAGGAGCGTGAGGCGCAAGGTGTTGTCGCTGGGCCGATCAGAGCCAGTCTTCGCGCCGGAAAGAATTGTGACGCCGAATTTGCCAGTTTGATCGGTGAGATCGAACCAGCGATGCGAGGGCATCTCAAACATTTTGTCGTTGTCCGCAGGGCGTTCGATGGTTCCGGCACCCCAATTGTAAGTAGCGGTTTGATTCGAAGCGGTGAGCGGAAACGTGGCTTTCAGGGCGGCTTCGCGAGTTTTCCAGTCAATCGAATTGGCAAACTCGATGCGATTGCCGGCATCGCCAGCGGAAAGGCGAATCGTCTGCACGAATTTTGAGCCTTCGGATTCGCGTTCGATTCGGAGAGCGACGCGGACCGGACCGTTTTCGACAATGCTGATTTTTGCAGGACCGCCGACGTAACCGCGCGGCGGCTTGCTCTGGTCCGACCAGTCCATGTTCCACGCGGGCCATTGCGAAGGCTTTTCGGTTTGGAATGCGAGACGCGCGGGAGCGGAAAGAAGTTCGCGGTTGAGTTTTTTGTCGAAGATGCTCGAAATATCGCCGTCGTGATTCAACTGAATGCGATAGCGGGCGTTTTCGAGGGAGGAATCGGTGACTTTCAGCTCTGAGGGGGGGTGAGCTGTTGCATCCAGGGATGCAACGGCCCAAGCGAATGGCTCTACGTGATAAACAGCGTACCCCACAGATGGCACCGTTGCGAGGAATAGCACCTTCAGCGTTGCCATGCCACCGCGTGTCGAAAACATCTTAACCTGCGACGTTACTTCCTTTCCGTCGGGTCCCGTGACGTGCACTAGGACGCTAACCGGTGTCTCCAAGATGCGGGTGCTGTGGGGCACGCCTTTATAGACCCTGACGGTTGCCCCAACAACATCCTGCCGGTCTACGGAAAGTGGATTAAACACCACGACTGCTGCACCGTTTCCTTCTGTGTTCAATTGCGAGGCGATTGCCGAAGCCCCGCTCTTCAAAACCTGTGCAAATTGATTCATGGCGATGACGTCGTCGTTCCAGGAGTATTCGTATGACTTGGGCGTCGCGGTGCCAGCCATGATGTCGTGGAACTGGCCGCCGAGCACGAGACGCCAAGCGTGATTCAGGCGCGCGAGCGGATACGAGCGTCCGCCGAGCCAGGCCGCACCGACAGAAGCTTCCTCCGCGGCGTGAGCGAGATTTTCGTTTTCGCGATTCCAGCGTTTGTGAACCTCTTCGGAAGTGAGCGAGCCGGCGGAGTGATTCGTCAATTCGAGATCGCCCTGATAACGCGGCAAACCAGCGGTCAAATGCTGGGCAAGAATGTCTTTGAACATCTGATCGGCGTCGGAGGAAATAATGTGAAGAGGGCCGGTGCCCATGCGTACTTGCGGGCCTGCAGGCGGTGTGGATGCATTTTCGTTGTCGTCATCCTGATTGGGATTTCGCGGAGGAAGGGCGCCCATGCTTTTGGTCACCATTTCTTCGACGAGCCTGACTGAGTTCTCATCGGGAGAGCCGCCTATGTCGCCGGTGCCGTAATAGTGATAGTCGGCGAAAACACCACTAACTTTGCCGTCCAAATCAACACGCGCGGGCCAGTCGATGAAATTGCGCACGTCGGTTGGCCGCGCGCTCTTGGTGAGGTCGTAACTGACGCCGCCGGAATAGCTTTCGGGATTGAGCGCCGCGATGATGCTGTGGCCATCGGGGCCTATCCAGACGCCGACATTGAACGGCGTGCCGACGGGCGTCTGTTCGGGAGAATCAGGGCCGCCGACGGGCGCCGAGGATCCCCAGGTCAATTTTTGCGTGGAGAAACCTTTGATACCCGCAGCCGCGAGAATGCTTGGCAAGTCCGCAGGAAAGCCAAAGCAATCCGGGAGCATGTACTCTTCGCTGGCTTTGCCGAATTCGTGGCGGAAATATTCGTTGCCGTAAAGGACCTGGCGAATGATGGATTCCGGCGAGGGTGAATTGACGTCGTTTTCCTCCATCGACGAGCCTGCGGGAAACCATTGGCCCGTGGCGACGTAGTGCTTCAGCTTTGCGAAATCGGAAGGATAATATTCGTCCATCATCATGTAGCGATTGGCGCCCGTCCAATTGAAGATGTAGTGCGGATATTTTTGGAAGAGAGCGAAGTTCTTGTGCATCGTGTCGGGAAGATATTCCGAAATGACCTGCGGATACTCCCATCGCCACTGTGTGTCGAGATGGGCGTAGCCGACGAGGTAGAGCGTCGGCTGCTTCTTGAGGTCCGGCGCGTTCGCCTGCGCGGAAGTTTTTGCTTCAGGCGCAGCGGTTTTCTTGGTTTGAGCTGACGCGGCGCGCGGGAGCAGAATCAGTGTAATTATTAGCGCACATACAATTGCATTCACCTTCCAGAGGCAAACCACGTTGCGAGGGGAAATTTTCATTTTTATCCGTCCACTCCGGAGATTTGCAAACTTCATATAAGACTAGAACGAACAATATGGCCGATCTTTCGCTACTTTTCCGCCACCGCGGCGCGACGCTTGGCCTTAATCAATACGTCGATTGAATCGGGGCGTCCATTCCAAAAATCGAGCCGTATGCGCCCGTCTGGAAGTTGCTTCACCGTCGCGGGAATTGCGCTGGCGGTCAAATACCATCCCGCGGGCAAAACGACAGCGTTCCGCGAACGGCCAAAACTGCGGTCGAAAACCAGTTCGTCACGATCCAGACGATAACTGACGGGCGCGGTGTACGTCTCAGAAATTCGCAAACGAGTCGATTGACCTTTTTTCACCGGCGGAAACGGGATCACGACCACCTGCGTGGTTGGAGTTACAGGTTCGTTTCCCACGCTGATTTTCGCGGCGGCGAGTTCAGCGCCGGTCATGATGCGGCTTTGGAGTTTATCGCCCGTGTCGAGGATGTACGCTGAAGGATTTGAAACCGTGCTGCCTTCGCGGACGACGTTGAGATACTTGTCGGCGCCAGGACGCGACTCGGTGTAGTCGTGATAGAGGCTGAAGGAGTGAGTATCCGGCTGGTTGAGGAAGTAAACGATGTCGCGGTCCTGATGGGCGCGCTCGGAGAGGCGCTGACGTTCGGTTTCGCCTTCGAATGGCGCTTCCCAACTGCGCGCTGAAGTTGACGCGCGAGGGGCAGCGCCAGCCCCTGTTTGTGCGCCGAGTTTTGCTTTGACGATCAGTGGAGCTTCGCCGCCGCTGCCGTTCATGAAGCTGATTGAAACGCGGCCGTCTGGCTCGGTCAAAACCTGAGACGGCACATTGCAACCGACCAATTCATATCCTGCGGGCAGCACTACTTTGTTGCGTTTGATTCCGAGCGGGCGATTGAAAACGATTGCGTCGCCATCGCGATAGTAGCTTTTCGCGTCTTTGTAGGTCTTGACGATAATCATGCGGCCCTGGCCTTCGGGCGGCACCGGTCGGGCCAGGGTAACCTTGATGTAGTCCATGGACGCGTCGGCGCCGGTCATCAAGGGATCCCGGCGAGCATCCGCCCCGCTGACCACTTCGAAGTGAAGCGGCTCGCCCGTCATGGCATCGTAGACAGATTCGTCGCTGGCGACGCTGCCTTTGCGGATCGGATTGAAGAAATACTTCGCGCCGGCGGTTGTGGCGGTGATTTCGTAATAGATTTTGAAACTCGCGGTGTCGGGGGCGAGCAGTTCGTAACGCGTGTAGGCGTCAGTTTCGGTTTGACGAGTTGCCGACGGCCCGGCGTCTGCGCCGGACGGAGCCTGTTGCGCATGCAGCGCGACCGCACCCAGCAATAACGCTGCTCCGGCGAGTGTGCGAACAAATGCTTTGCGCATAAGTGGTCTCCTTGGCCCGGTACAATACGGAATCGCGCCCACGCATCTTCTCCGAATTACCGCGGAGTGTAAATAGGTGGAATTCGGCCATGCCCGTCCGGGCCAATGCAAACGTCGAGCGGGAACATGCAACCATTCGAAGGGGAAATTCGTCCCAAGAGTTGTGTGCTTGCGGCGCATTCAGCCGCAGGAGAATCGGATCATGAGAAAAATGCTGATTGGAATTTCGATGATGTGTTTGTTGCTATCGGCGCCCGCAGCAATTGCGAAGAATCCGCCTAAGGATCAGCCAAAGCCCGTGAAACTTGTGCTGTCTCCCGCGTCAACGGTACCGACCGCCGATATTTTGAAGAACCTGCGCGTGAAGTGCCCGAACGTCTCCATCACGCTAGATTCGACGAAATCGGACTACATGCTCGAAGCGGGCGGCTGGCCTGGCAATTACAAGTTCACGATGTTCAAGCCGGGAGGGCAGGCGGTGTTTGCAACGACAACGCATATGCTGAGCAATGCGGTGAAAGACGTCTGCGGGTTCATTAAGACCAACAAATCAACAAAGTAAGCGCTTTCTGTTTCCGCTGTGTCCTCGCGAACGCTATGGAGAGGGACAAGAAGAGCTCGTCCGTAAATTTGGCCCCACTCGGGGCTTTCGCCCCCCCTCCCGCTTGATTTTCGAGCATAAAGTGGTGCGCCCGGAGAGATTCGAACTCCCGACCTTCTGGTTCGTAGTTGGTGAAGTCAATCTCGTAAGTTGTGGCTTGTCTTGCCCTTACAATTTGCCATAACCGAAATATAGAGGCACATTCGGCAGGTTTTGCTCCCTTAATGTTCCCAAGTGAACGTACTGGCCGCGCGGGACAGTTTACAGTTTTGTGCGGCACGGAACGATGGATTGCTGAGCTGTGACTCGGTGTAACGCCAGCAAGCGAAAAATACATCAAAAACCGCACCCTTAAACATCAAGGCGCACGGCACTCCCTTTGCGAAATTCCAACGAACGCGCCCTCAAAATCCGCCACGCGCCCTGACGACTAGATTGTTTTTTTCGTTCTGCTGTTGCGCCTACTTCCTGATCGCGCCTAAGCCGACAAAATCAATCTCGACTAAGCCTTTTCCGTTCGGCTGGGCACAGGTTCCATAGGTAACGATCCCCTGGAAGGTTCCGGCAACTGAGTCGAGAGCTTGGCCAACGGTCACGTTCTTCATCACGGCAGGAAGGTGGGGCAGTCCCGGCGACGGCTTCGCGAGGAGTTGCGCTGAAGGCTGCAAAGGGACCCGGAGTCCCAGCCTAGCTATCGCCGCCTTTACCTCTCTTGCGCCCTCGACTGCGTCGATTGCCACAGTCGGATTGTATGCAGCCATTGGGGCGATCCTGAGCACGGAGATTTCTGTTTGCAGCAGGGCGGTTGACGGTTCTCCGATGGTAACCGAGATTGTTTTGTCCGCTCCCTCAGTCACTTGTACGTTGGCATCACCTTGAAACATCTCGCGGACCGCCTTCAAGGCTACATTGCTCTGGCTCGGATGCAGAACGACTGGCGGAAAGGCAACGAACTCCAGACCCTCTGTGTGGCAGCTTCCACTATAGTACACACGACCGACATACCTCGTGGCGCGGAGTATTGGCCGAAGATGCTGGAGAACAGCATCCTTGTTCCGGTCATTGACCGGATGGAATGCCAAGTTTCGTTGACCACCTTGCTCTCGCATGTGTAGTCCTGAGATGCTGCCGAACGTGATAAGTAGTATGATGCCTGACTTAAAGCCCATCTCCGAATCCCCCCCTTTCTCTTCAGGGCACTATGTCTGTTACAGTGTTCGTTGCAACTCCACTCACGATCCGCGTTTCGTGCTCAAACCGCGTCGTTAGGTTGTATTCCTTCCCTCTATAGCTCACCGTGAAGGTCTGTTCCACTTTGACATCAATATTGAATGTGTCTGGGAGGGTGACGGAGCGCGCCTGTCCGCTGCTCCAGTCCGCATACCCCACTATGTCTTGGGACACACCGTCGGTAGCAGGGACAAACGTACCCTCCGACGTATGGATGCCAGCCGAAGGCGAGATATGCTCCTCCACGCCGTAACCGTTTCCTTTCAGCTTTTGTCCTTCTTTGTTCTCAAGCTGGTAGTAGAAGTACGAAAACGAACCCTCGTTTTTAGTCTTTTTGTTCAGAATGCTAAATTTGGCGGGTGCGTGATCTGTGTGGAACAGCCTGCACCAAAAGCCACACGAGCCGCCCGCCTGCTGTTGCGCCTGATTTTGTTGCTGTGCCTGCTGAGTGGGGGAGTTGGGTGTATTGGTACCGTTTTTTTGCGCCGGAGGCGGGAACCCCTCGCCTTCGATTGCCCGGTCGTTCCCCATATCGATACTGACATTGCCTCCGCAAACGTCAATCCAGCACAACCCTTCGTTGCCAGAAAGATGCCCGTCCAAGTCGGCAAAGGTCTCGGGGTTGTCGCTGACCATCGCGTACAGATTCAGCGTCTGCGGATTCGCCAGATTCGCATACGGTACCGGAGCAGGCACCGCACTCCAGTCCGCCGAAAGCCACCGCCCCAGCCGCGACGTGTAGTATCGCGCGCCAAAGTCATCGTTACCCGTTTCCGTGTCGCGCTCTTTGCCCTCGAACTTGTAATTCTGCGTGCAGGTGTTGGTGACGATCCGCTCGCCTCCAAACGGGTAAAAGTCTCCGTCATAGCACGGCGAAGTCGCTCCCGCTTGCACCATCGTCCGGGCGCTCCCCAGCATGTCGTCTTCGTAATAATAAATCGTCCCGCTGGACACGTTACGCATGGCGATGCGCTTCCCGCCGAAGAACACATACTCGTTGGTGATGTTCCCGCTCAGGTCTGATTCATCGAGGATTTCCGTCCCTGCCCCGTACCAATAAGCCTTCCCGCTCGACTTCTCGACGCGGTTGCCGTCGCCGTCGTACGTGTAATTCACTCCCGCCGCCGACTTGATCTCGCTCTCCGCGTTGTACGCGTAAGCGTGCGCGCCGTCGTTCAGCATGTTCCCCGAAGTATCGTAGGAAAAGCCCGTCGAGGAAAGCTGATTGTTTTGAATTCTCAAGAGGATAAATGGTCGGGGCGAAAGGATTTGAACCTTCGACCTCCTGGTCCCGAATTAGCTGTGTCAATCTTGTAAGCTGTGACTTGTCTTGCCCTTACAATTTGCCATAACCGAAATATAGAGGCACATTCGGCAGGTTTTGCTCCCTTAATGTTCCCAAGTGAACGTACTGGCCGCGCGGGACAGTTTATAGTTTTTGTGCGGCACGGAACGATGGATTGCTGAGGATTGATTCGTTGTAAAGGATGTAAGAAGGAGTTCCGTTGAGAAAGCGAGAAATGCGTCAAGAACCCGCACCCTTAAACACCAAAGGGTTCGGCACCATCGCGTTTCAGTCCAGCCATCATAAGTGCGGTGTGTGAATGCGCGTGCGAGCCCTTTGAGGCCAAGCCAGAAACGCTAAATGTGCCACCCGCCAATTATCGCGACCGCCCAAACGAGCAATAGATAGAACCACCGTGTCCACACCTTGGCAGCAGCTACTGACATCAAGATAGAAAAAGCCAAGCCGAGAGGATCGCCACTCGTCCTCTCGGGTAGCGCAGATCCCACTGGATCGGTGCCAGCACGACTGTCGAGATAGATACCAATGTCGCACCAGATAGAACGGCTAACGCTATCGCAACGACCCTGTTGTTCCTCATCTCCACCTTTCTCAGCGCGAGGCGTTAACCGGCCCGAACGACCCGCCGTCGTCCCACGAAAACTCGGCACTCGCGCCTGCAAGATACAAGAAGGAGTTCCACTCTTCGAGGAAGAACCGGTAGAGAATAGCATTCTGGGGAACAACAGGCAGTAGACGATCAACGTCCGCGTTCTGCCCGATCCTTACAGAATCACCATCAACATTGACAGAAGAGCCATTGGGAACGAAAGGGTAGTCAGGATCTGGCGCTTCCATGAAGAACAGATAAGGCGACGCCACTCTTAGCGTGCCAGCACGATAGCGCTCAGGATCCGGGCTGCCGTGTACACCTACATGCAGATCCATACCTATTATGATGAATCTGCCTTCGAAATCCACGCTGATGTTTCGGATCGCGGCGTCGTGAAATCCGTTCGGTAGTTCTTGTTTTATTTCCTCAAACGTCATCTCACACCGACTTTCAAGTCCTAAGTTGTCTACAACGGCTGAGTCAACCCTGAGACATGTGCTTGTTCGAGATTTCGACGGCTATTCGGGAAGCGGCATTTCTGCAATGGATTGTATTGCGTCCCATATGGCCAATCCAATAGTCGTCCAGATACCCACCTTAACGGTCTTTTTGACGGTGTCTCCAGGTCTGTAGTGGTCGCGCTGTTTCTTGCCTCCTGGTAGCCAGTGCCAATGATCTTGGCCCATTTCCCCGGGTTCTCCCGGAATACCTTTGTGCCAGTCGACTTTGTCACCCTTGTCGTTGACATAGCGATCGTCGTGGGGAGCCTGGTGTTCTGTGTCCGGTTTCCAGTTGGGGCCTAGTTTGGAAGGATCGCTGGGCCACGGCTTGCTTGGATCCCATGAAGGAGGCGGCTGATTCTCTCCGTTTGGATTCTGCTTCTGATTCTGTTTCTGTCCTTCCGCTTGGCTGGAGTCATCGTTCGGGTTTGCATTTTGCGACGCCGCTTCCTGGGCTTCAACCTCGGTACGCTGCGCCGAGACTTCGGCAGAAGAGTCGCAGCTTGCGGCGCTACAATCCAGCCCCGCAATGCCCGAGTTCCCGTCACCAAACCCGTCCCCCTGGTCAGCGTGAGTGTTACCGTTCTCGCACGGTTGAATCGAAGAGGGCGCGCCGGGTAGGCCCCCGGTCCCGCAGTGGCCGTCGAGGTCGGCAAACGTTTCCGGGTTGTCGCTGACCATCGCATACAGATTTAGCGTCTGCGGATTCGTCAGATTCGCGTACGGCACCGGCGCAGGCACCGAACTCCAGTCCGCCGAGAGCCATCGACCCAGCCGCGACGTATAGTACCGCGCACCAAAGTCGTCATTCCCCGTTTCCGTGTCCCGCTCTTTGCCTTCGAATTTGTAATTCTGCGAACACGTGTTCGTGATGATGCGCTCCCCGCCGAAGGGATAAAAATCCCCGTCATAGCACGGCGAAGTCTGCCCCGCCTGCACCATCGTGCGCGCGCTTCCCAGCATATCGTCTTCGTAATAATAAATCGTGCCGCTCGACACGTTGCGCATGGCGATGCGTTTGCTGCCGAAGAACACGTATTCGTTGGTGATGTTTCCGCTCAGGTCTGATTCATCGAGGATTTCCGTCCCTGCCCCGTACCAATAGGCCTTCCCGCTCGACTTCTCGACGCGGTTGCCGTCGCCATCGTAAGTGTAATTCACTCCCGCCGCCGATTTGATTTCGCTCTCCGCGTTGTAAGCATACGCGTGCGCGCCGTCGTTCAGCATGTTGCCCGAACCATCGTAGGAAAAACCCGTCGCGGAAAGCTGATTGTTCGTTGTGGTCGACACGGCCAGATTCTCCTGCGTGCAGCCGGAATAACCGCTTACCGCTCCGATCACCGTCAGATTCCCCCACTGATCAATCGTGTACGTCTCGCCCCAGCAGTTCGAGCCGCTCGTCGCGCTGGTCTTCGCCGTCACGATGCGGTTCAACTGGTCGTACGTGAAGCTCTGTGTTCGCGTCGAATCTCGCTTATTGGTGATGCCGACAACGTTGCCATTGTCGCCCGCGCCCAGATTGAAATTGTATTGCAGGTCGAGAATGTTTCCGGGACCTGGGTCGCCCGCCGTGCAGGTTGTATTCGTCGGCAGCGGCGTGCCGGTCGTGCCGTACATCCAGCACGGCTGGAATCGCGTGTTGTAAATATAAGTCGAAACGAGGTTTGTACCGTTCTTCATCTGGGCTACTGAGCCGCTGGGCGCGTAGCAAACTCCGCTGCTCGAAATACCGTTCGCGCAGGTTCCAAGCGCGTAATTGATGTTGTTGGCGGTGTCCTGCGCTTCGCTCGGACGGCCAGCCGAGTCGTATGTGTAAGTGATCGTTCGCGCACTGGGGTAAGTCAAAGAAGTCATATCCCCAGCTAGATCGTAGGCATACGATGTCGTTTTCGACGCAGTGCCAGTAAAGCGCTCTTCCGCGATTTCACGGCCCATTTTGTCGTAGGCGAATTCTTCCGCGCCGCCCACATCGTCGATCCGCGTGCGATGGCCGATGTTGTAGCAAGAAGGCTGTCCGAGGCATGCCGACTGGTCATACGTGTAACCGACCGATGGATCGCTGTTCGAATAGGTCATTCCAGTAACGCGATTCAGCGCGTCATAGGAATACGTCGTTGTAATGCTCCGCGCGTCGGTCTTTGTGGAGACGTTGCCGTCCAAATCGTACGCATAGCTAACCGTGCCGGGCTCGGGATTTGTCGAACTCGTGAGACGTTTCAGCGAGTCGTAGCTAAAACTCCGAGAACGCGAGCCACCCTGCGATACGCCTGTAAGGTCGTCGAGCGTGTCGTAGGTGTAGTTAGTGGTGTAGCCCAGCCCGCCCGGATTCTCAATGACACTTGTCATGCGACCAAGGCCGTCCGTACAACTCTCGCGGTTCTTTCCAGCCTCGTCGGTGACCGTCGTGCAATTCCCCGAATAAGTTGTGGTCACAGTTGAGCTGGAACCGTCCGGCTTGACCACGGAAGTCGTGCGGCCCAGCGCGTCGTAGGTGTAAGTCGTGACTCCGTATGTGGGATCGCTTGTGCTGCGATATGGATTTGTAACCGTATACGCCCGCCCCAAGCCATCGTAGGTGGTTGCCGTGAAATCCGTGCCTTGTGGGTCCGACGTCAGTTCTGTCTCGATGGGAAGCCCGATTCCATCAGTTATGCTGACGCTGGTGACGAACCGGCCCGTCGAATCCAGTTTCTTCTCGGTTGTCACGTTCGGAGTCGGCGGTGCGTCGTTGTAAGAAACTAAGGTCTGGCCGCCGTCCGGGTAGTTTGCTTGCGTAAGGCGATCCAGACTGTCCGCGTAAGTGAAGCTGCTCGTCTGGCCGTTCTCGTCAGTGCTCCCTCTCAATAGTCCTGCGGTGTAGTCGTAGCAATAGCTCTCGATATGATTGATCGTGCCGGTTTTGGGATACGTAACTTGCGTTAAATACGCATTCGTCGCACCCGAGGGAGGCGCGTTCCCGCCGCACGAACTGTAACTGTCTGTGTAGGAAAACGTGGTGACATTGCTCTTCGGGTCAGTCATCTGGTAAATCTGGCCCGTGTCGTAATAACTGTAGGTGGTGGTCGGATTGCCCCCGGCACAAGCTCCGTTGAAACATTGCTTCGCTACTGTTGTCAGGTTCCCCCGCGCCGACCCTACCGCCACGTGCTGAACCACAGACGTTGACTGGAGTGCCGTCTGGTCGTAAGACGAATCCGTCTCGGCAACTCGCGTCCCTGATCCATTGTCCACAACCACGCTTGAGGGCAGATCGACAATATGCGCGCCCGTAAAGCTCGCATAGTTTGTGACTGTCTTGCGAGTCAGCGGGCCGGGACCTCCCGAGCCGTAATCGTATTCGTCGCGCTCGGTTTGCTGTTCGCTTGTGTTGTACGCGTATACCGTTTCGGACACCTGCCCGGTATCGTTAAGAGTCGTCGTTTCACTGCACAGCTCTCGAGGGTTGTTGTTGCACCACGTCTTGCCGACCGTTTTAAGCAGCGTCCCGCTCGTGCTGTAATACTTGACCGTCTGCTCGACCGGAATCTGCACCGTCAGCACCTGGATGCCGCAGCCAGAATGGGTCTTAACGCAAGGAGCCGAGACCGGCGAGTAGGTATAGATTGTATTGGAGCTCGTGTTGCGGACAAGGTCGTAAGTCGTCACGGTGGTGGTTTTGCTCGTGTAAGTCTCGCTGCCGCCCGGCCAGACCGTGCTATAGGAAAAGTGTTGATGAAGCACTTCCGTTACTCCGTCAAAGCTCACATACCGATCGGCAACAGCAGGGGAGTCGTAGAGGCAATTCCAAACCGCCGGGGGCCCCGAGTTCCAGTATCCAGCCTCCGCCAGTGAGTTCAGACCCCAAACGTATCGGACATAACCACCCGATGGGTATGTGATCTTGCTCAGCCTCCCGTAGGTCGGATCGTAGGTAAAGGTGTAGGCCCGCCCGTTCGGCAGAACAATTTGGGAGACTACGCTAGCACTGCTGCTGAGGGATGTGGGGCAACTCTCATCGACACCGGGGTAGAGATCAAGCGTGCCCATAGTGAAGTTCGCTGACGCGGTTGTCCAAGAGACTTGGTATGGTGAAGTAAGTCCGGCAAGACTGATATTGTCTGGATTTGACCCGAAAGTAGGCACGCTCATGGCAGGGCGACCAGCGGTGTCAGTGACTGTGGCCGAGCTCGACGTGCTGGAAATCGAGATTTTATTGCCGTTGCGGTCGGTAATGCTTGTTGGGAGGAAGTTGAAGCCGCCCGGAAACGAGTAAACGGTTCCATTCCCATCCGTTAGAGTCACGGGTGGTTCAAGCGTGTTAGAAGGGATTGTCGCCAAGATCGGTCCCTCGCCACCTTGGGTGATGCTGCTGCCGCACGTCTGCCCGCCCGGCCCCACTTGAGTGGCGTAGAGGAAGCTCACGTTGTGACGGTTCCCGGTCGGGTCCTGAAAAACGTAGTTTACGTCTTCCGAGCAGGGATAGGGCCTGATGGCGTCGTGCGTCCAGTCGTCTTCCTCAAAGGTCATCAGAGGGAAAGTGTAGCTCCACCCGCCCTGAGAGAACGGCACGCCCGTGACCGTGCGTAGGGCGGGTGCATCACCTCCTGCGTCCGAGCCATAATAGAAGGCACCGCTCGAATCGTAGGCAATCGACAAAGGGATTGTCAGTTCGCGCCCGGAAGGGACACGCACTGGGATGCGAATGCTGACTGAGCCGTTCGCGGGATTCACCGTCTCCTGCGGTGCGTGAATATAATCGTGCCCTACGCCCGGAGTGGGCGGGGAAGTTGCGTCGCTTGCCTGCGGAAGCTGCGCCGAAGCAGCGGGAATCAAAAACAGGAAAAGACCAAGAAGTGCCGAGACTCTAGCAGGCCATGTAAGACGGATCGAGCATCGATTCCCCTCAGAACCGCGCATCGGACACCCTCCGTGAGCAAAATTGAAGACCTTGTATACTTCGCGTGTAGGTCTGTCAATAGGAAATAATTTCGTAGTACTTCGCCCGCCCAGGTGCGTCAACCCGATCCGGCAAGGGCAGCAAGGTGGGGTTAAATCTCAAGTTTAAGAGAACGCCGAGACCTGCAAGGCTACAAGATCGCTCAGACGCGCCGGTTGCAGAGCTTGGAATTCTTTCTGTGGCACTTTGATGTATTTCCAATTCGTTGTCGTGAGGGCTGAGGCAGTTTCGCACCACCGCATGGCCGCAACGTCCTTTCTAAGAACGTCCACGTTCTCTTGACCCTTGGATTCGAGAAGCCAATGAATTCCTGATTTATCCACGGCGACGAAATCAGGCTCGTAATTTCGGAGGTTCATGGAGGTATCGGTATATTCGATGGTGAACCCAAATGCGCGCGGCAATTTTGCGAACGCCTTAGCGTTGTCGAGGAACTTCGATTTTTGCCAGTTTTGCGCTGCCTACTATGACAATTTCGTGACGAACGGATGCTCTCATTCCGTTGCGAAGTCGCTTCTTCCGCTTGACTTAGCCGCAATCACATCACCCGATTAAGTCGTGTGACAGGAAGGTCCTCTGCGGCGGGCCTCCTGTTTTTCTTGCGCGGTGATACCTCGGCGCTAGAATTTTGGCTTCGCTAATGATAAATATACTCAATAACAAATGGCCGAGCCTAAATACCATCGGTTTGCTCTGGCTCAGTTGGCGTTTAATCCCGCCTACTTAGACGATTCTGGCGTTTCATACCTTCACGAGCCCATTTTTTCTGGTGACGCCGAGCATGGTCTGTACAAATTGGCCGGTCTGCCAGAAGTGCGTGATCTCAGGTCGCGGATCGCCACGAGCCTTATCGACCACATGTCTCACAAGATCAAAGCCGTCGTGGAATTTGCGGCGCGCCACAGGGTTGAACTCTTGGTGTTGCCGGAGTATTCGGTTCCACACGAGCTACTGGAAGAATGCAAGAACCTCTGCCGTCAGTCCAAAATCGCCCTAGTCGCCGGAAGCCATATTGCAACTAAGCCCGCACTTCTGGAGTACGCTCGACTTGGGATCAAAGGAAAAGGAGAGGAAACGGGACTGGGTCGAGCGGTGTGTCCTGTGTTCCTCCCAAATGGACAGTGCTACCTCTTCGAGAAGATTCACCGTTCGAAGTGGGAATCATCGGTGGTGCCTGGCCTAGCGTCTACGCCGATTCCCGGAATATTTGGTCAGTCCAACATTCAGCTTGAAGTACTGATCTGCATTGACGCCATTCAAGAACCAACAGCGGGCAAAGCTCGACGAGGCCGAGCTTCGCCCGCGCTGATAGCTATGCCAAGCCTTACGCCGACTGCTGACCTTTTCTATAAGAGGGCGGAGCTCCTACTTGCGTCTGGAAAAGTGAGCCTATTCGCAAATATTGCCGATTTCGGCGGGTCAAGGGTCTTTGCGAGGGCGGAACGAACGAAGGGGTGGCTCGTAATCCCCGATGGCACGGAACCGATTCAGAAACACGCCGAGGTCTTAATAGTTGTCGATGCTGATCTTTCAAGTCAATTTGACGTACGCATGTCGACGGAGGAGCATTTCCCGGTACGTGAGATTTCAATTGTGCCGCTCATTTACGCTCAGCACAGCGAGGCATGCAAAGAATTTATTGAATTGGTTGCAAGACTCCAAGGTCCGCCTGATTCCGAGGCGGAAGTTCAGGAGAATCTGAGGCGATTTGCAGCGATTGATTACCGCTTGTTTCCACGAATAATGCAAGAAAAGCTGAAACACTTCGTTACTAGTGTTGCCGGTCCGGGCCTAGCGAGCCGCGAGGACTGGCGGCGATGGCTTACGCCAGTCGCCATAGAAACAACCACATCGACGGACGCGCTCAGATGGGACCTATGTGGCAAGGCCATTGAGCTCGTAACCGAGCTGACACTTTCGGGCAAGCACCCTGAAAAAACTGACCTCCTTACCGCAACTTTTCGGTATCTTGTCAACAAGCGGAATGAGCTGAGGACCAGAATGGAACCTTCTTCTAGGTCCGTAACTCCCGTGATTGCCTCCGAGGAACCCCAGGCCATTGCAGTAAATCTCGGCTCGTTTGAACCTCCATTCTTTGATCGCGATCCGATTCTGAGTGCCCTTCAAAGCTTTATAAGTTCTGCGGACAAGGCCTGCTTTGTCCTTGCAGGAATGAGAGGCATAGGCAAGACTTCGATTGCCCGCGAAGCAGTCAAGAAGGTAATCCCACCAACTTGGAAACGTATCTGGATTCCTTTCACGGAAGGAGCTTCTTATCCCCGATTCTTGGCCGAGTTCGCCCACCAGTCCGGGCTGCGGCTGCCTGGGGAATCGTCATTGGATTCGTCAGCTAAACAAATCGATCTGTCCCAAAATCTGCTTCTGAACTTCTCCCACACTCCACGACTAGCAGTGCTTCTGGATGATTTTCAATATCTCTTAGAACCAAATGGCGAGTTCGCTGACGAGAACACGGCCAAATTCATATGTCAACTGATTCAGGTCGCCAGTACCAGGAGAAACAAACTCATCATAATAACGAACCAGGTTCCCAAGCTTGATCCACAGGTTCGTCAATTCGTCGATTCCCGTCACATAGCGGGATTGGAAAGGAAAGACAGCGAAGCCCTGTTCTCTTATTGGTTCCGTTTTGAACGGGAGGATCTGACCGGACAAACGGTTTCTTACCCAGAGAAACTCCTCAGCGTCTTGAACGGCCATCCCTTGGGTGTCAAGGTCGCGGCAAAGCTCGTTGCCGAGCGGACTACGCAACAAGTGGAATCGGAGGCGGCAATCTTTAAGCGTCTACGCGAAACGATCATTTCTTTCTTCCTTGATCGTGTCCAACTCTCGCCTGAAGAGGATGAACTCATCCGTTTCGCCTCGATCTTCCGATTGCCCGTGGGTACGGATGCATTTGTCTCATGGAAAGCAGACCGGGCCGCCTTCCTTTTGGATTCTCTTCTCGGGCGTTCGTTACTGGAGACAGATGGCGAGGAATACAGCCTGCATCCAATTATCCGCGACCATTTCTACACCACAACACCTTTCCTGCTCCTGCGCCCGTTTCATAAACTTGCTGGCGCGTACTTTCTTGATCGCTATAAGAAAGCGAAAACCACCACGGCAGATGCAAATCCTGAACTACTAGGGGAAGCGATCCACCATTTCTTGTGCGCCGGTGATCGCGAGAAAGTTAAGAGCTTTGCTCTCTACAAATTTGAACTGCGCCCCGTCGCCCTAACCCACTACAGAAAACACGATTTCGCCCTCGCCCTGAAGGATTATCGCGTTCTCATCGCTCTAGACCCAAACGATGCGGAAGCACACTTTCATCTCGCTCTAATCTATGCTCGGAATCGCACGTGGGATAGGGCGGAGGAGCATTTTGGCAAGGCCATCAGTCTAAAATCGAACGCATACTGGATTTTGCAGGGATATGGTCATGCAAAATTGGCTGATGGGCAAATAGAAGAAGCCGCGCAACTCCTCTTGCAGGCGCTTGCTATCAATCCACGCCATTCGCCGACCCTAACCGATTTGGGTAGGCTTTACGCACGACAAGGCGATGAGGTTTCAGCAGAAAGCTACTTTAAACAGGCAATCGATTGTGATCCGAACAACGCCTTCGCTTATTCCGCTTACGCTCGGTTCCTTCTGCATACGCAGAGATTTGAGGAAGGCTTGCAAATGGCGATTGCCGCCGCCGACACAAACCCTAGAGACGATAGGAACAGAGTATTGGTCAGTGAACTCCGGGAACGGTTACGCGAAGCTGAACAATCAGTTAACCATCCGAGGGATAAAACAGGCGGCAAGGCCTAGGGCAAAGCCCGTTTCTTTTTCCGGATGCGCCCGACACTGTCAAGTTTGTTAGACAAGTGTTTAGGCTTCTGCGAAAGGGGTTTTAATGAATGATCCTGAGATCAGCAAGCCGTTTGCCTTTTTGTTTAAGAACAATCAAATCAGAGCCTGATTCCGCGTCTTTTCGGCCCTTCTCGGCTTCACTGTGAGCGTCCAACGTTACGTTACGTACGTTACGTTACGTAGGCAGCTTTTCACGTTGTTCCAAAATCTGTTCGGCGTAGCTCTTAGGCCGTGATCGATTCTTCACAAATGCTCCGGTAATCGCATAAGGCATAAAACCGTCGCTATGCCCTTCTTTAGAACACTGCCCAATTGCCATTCGCAGATCGCGCCATCCCTCAGAAAGATAAGTGCGCGCTTCTCCGTTTTTCTTGGGTAACTTGGGAATTTTCGCCCGGAATAAATCAATCACTGAAAGCTGCGGGTTTGTGGACCCGCATTTCCACATCTTCAAAACGGCTTCCCAGATGCCATAAGGATATTGCACATAAGAAGAGCCTCTGGACATCTTTGAACATCGAGCGAGCGATTGCCGCCAGCCAGTTCCCGGCAGACCTGCCAAAGAATTCGCGAGAGAGAGCGGTTTTACCGCGTATTTTCCTTTGCAAAGAAAATCGAGAAGCTGCGAACAATAGAAATAGCTCTCTTGATTGTGAATGGTCTCTTCGAGATGACTGCGTTCATCTTCTGCGCTCTGCAACTTCTGCGTCAATTCCAGCAAGCGCTGCTTTTTCTCGTTCAATTCTGCCTCAATTGCGTCCCGATATTGCTCATGCACGTCTTTCAGGGCGGCTTCAGCATAACCGCAATTCGTCTCAAGCTCCTGGTGCTCGTTCTGCATTCGCCGTATTTCTATGTGAAGACTCGAAAGCCTTTTTCTATTTGATCGCCGTTCCTTGCCTTCACTGGATTGTGGCGAACCGCGCAGGAAGCAATTAGCCAGTTGGCCGTTGCCCCTCGCGCTGACAGGCTCAAATACGCTTCGGATTTCGTCGATGGTGCTGTTTCCCCGCGTCCGAATTTGAAGCAGAGACCATCCGATCTCATGCCAGAAACCCTCGAAGAAATAGAGCCAGCCATTGCGAGAGCCTAGAAGAAAATTATCGGCTGTTGTGCGGCGACCTCGCTTAGGTTTTTCAGTCAGCGTCAGCAATTCATCCGGCAGGCTAAGGGAATTTTGGCTGGCGGGCTGCCAGCTTTCTTCTGTCAGAGCGGAATCGAGAGGGTCACGGGTGCCGTCGTATTCTGGTTTTCTTATTGGTTTTGAGAGCTTCTTTTGGGACGGCCTGTCAACCCCTTTTTGTCGCATTCGGTTGCTTTTTTTGAGTTTTTGCATTCTGCGTTAATTCCCCAAAAGAATCCATGCATTTTACGTTAATTCCAGATCAAAGCGCCAGAATTCTGCGTTAACTCATTTTTGAGCTTTCGCCTTAACCTCGTCGCAAAGCCCGTATTCTCAAGAACATAGATTATTATGTACATCGGCGGAATGTCATTTGAGGTCCACGGAACACTTTGTGCGAGGCAACTTATGGCGACAAACACGAGATTCAAATTCCCGTGTCCAGTGTGCGCGGGCATTCGTGAGGTTCGACTCACAAAAAAGGACAAGCCGTACATAACGTGCGATCCGTGCGGAATCCAGGTTTTCGTGCGCGGCCCTGCCGGAATCGCCGAGTTTAACCGCTTGATCGAGCAAGGCGAGCGCGATGGCCTGCCTGCACGCATTCGAGAGATGGAACGCCGTTACCGTCTGACCTGCCCTAAGTGCGGCTTCAAGTTCTGGATCGAGCGAAGACTAATCAAGACAAGCGGCTTCGACGGGAGTTTGAAAGGGTTCCTCTGTCCGTCGAATAGCTGCGGAGCACTCGTTTCTTGGGAGGAAAAAGAATGAAAGAGGAAATCGGAATCACAGTTCTTGGAGCACTTGGAATCATTGCCGTCGTGGTTTTGGCGGGTCTCCTGATTTGGCACTTGCAGAGACAACAGAACCCAGGGCAACAACCGGGGCCAGATCAGGAACCGATTAAGCCCGCTTGAGGTAAACCCTTGCCGGTAGAAGAAACAAACCGTACACTGTCGCCCGAACAAAGGGCAAGACGAGCCGCAGAGAAAGGAGCGTCCGCAGTGGCTCGTCGTAGATACCAGCAAGGATGTCTGTTTATTCGTGGCAAGAAACGAAAGGTTTGGGTGCTCCGCTACCGTGAGGACGTGATGCTACCGGATGGACAAATCGCAAGGGTCAATCGGTCCGAGATACTTGGAGCCGTTGCGGATTTTCCCACGCGGCGCATCGCTCAACGGTTTGTGGAGTCGAAGCTACGGGTGATAAATCAGGGAAACTATCGCCCCAAGACGACCCTGACTTTTCGTCAGTTCGTCGAAACACAATTGCAGCCAAGTCTCTTCCCCACCTTCAAAAAGTCTACGAGTCGAGGGTATGCGTACTTGTTCCGCAAATACCTGTTTCCTTATTTTGGCGATCACAACCTCACAGAAATCAATCGCCAAATGGTACAGGCATTTGTGGCGCAGCTAGGCCAAAAGCTCGCTCCCAAATCCGTTAGCTTGGCGAAAAACCTCATTAGCAAGGTTTTTACCACTGCGATGGAATGGGGATATGTCCAAGAAAACCCTGCGACTCACATTCGAATATCTGCACAGTATGTCCAACAAGAACGAACTGCTTTAAGCCCGGAACAAATCCGCCTTTTGACCGATGCATTGCCCGAGCCATGCAAGAGCATGGTTTTAATTGCGGTGTTAACCGGATTACGCCGGGGAGAGCTATTCGCGCTGCGTTGGGGTACGGTAGATTTCGAACGAAAACTGATCAACGTGCGCGAAGCCGTGTACGAGGGTCAGTTTAGCGTGCCAAAGACGCGCAGTAGCGTTCGCAAAATCGCGTTGGGCGAAGCTCTCGAAGCAATCTTTCTTCGTCTACGTGCAAAGAATGCGACTGCGAGTGATTTGGTGTTTGCCAGTCAAAAAGGAACTGCATTACGCCCCGAGAATATTCTCAAGCGGATAATCCGCCCGACTTGTGAAAGGCTCGGGCTTCCGAAGGTGGGCTGGCACGACTTGCGTCATACGAGCGCGACTCTATTACACGAGCACGAGCCGCTTCGCGTCGCGCAAGCGATCTTGGGGCATTCCGATTTGCAGACGACGCTCGGGTACACGCATGTCCTTCCCGGACAGCAGAGGGACGCCATGAAAAGACTCGAAACCATCGTTCTGTTCCCAAGTGTTCCCAAATCGGAGAAGGAACCAGAAACGCGAGTTTCGGAACTCGTTGGAGTGCCAGCTATTTAAGTGGTGCGCCCGGAGAGATTCGAACTCCCGACCTTCTGGTTCGTAGCCAGACGCTCTATCCAGCTGAGCTACGGGCGCATCTTTAGGAATGACATGCTTTCGCGGCGTTGGTTCAAACCTGCGGCAGCCATCGCATGCTGAATAACACTTTATGGCGGGCGGCAAACGTAGTCAAGACGTTGGCAACGGATTTCGCCAGGTTGCATATTCGATTCAGGGATTTGGCCGCGGGACGCGAGCCGCCCCGGGGAGAGACCCGTAAAAATCGGCGCCTGTGGTATATTTCCTCGCCGCGACCTCGATAATGCGAATGTCAAAAAAAAGTAAAGAACACAAACGCACGAAGAGGAAACCGGCCCGCAGAGGCGCGCTGCGGGGAACAGACCCCAAGCGCGTTCGTGCGATACTCGTAAAACTTGATGAAGCGTATCCCGCCGCGACTTGCGCGCTGCGGCACGAGAATCCGTTTCAACTGCTTATCTCGACGATTCTCTCGGCTCAATGCACCGACGAGCGCGTCAATATCGTCACGCAATCGCTTTTCCCGAAATATTCGACACCGAAGGATTTCGCCTACGCAAATCCACAGGAACTGGAGCAGGACATCCGGCCCACGGGGTTTTTCCGGAACAAGACGAAGTCAATCATGGGCGCGAGCAAACGCATCATCGAGGAATTCGGCGGTAATGTGCCGCGAACGATGGACGAATTGTTAACGCTTCCCGGCGTGGCGCGCAAGACGGCGAACGTTGTGCTGGGTACGGCCTACGGCATCGCGTCGGGTTTGGTGGTCGATACGCACGTGCAACGCGTGTCAGCGCGCCTCGACCTGACGAAGAATACCGACCCGAAGAAAATCGAGCAGGATCTTATGAAAGTGATTCCGCAGGAGCACTGGATTCTGTTCTCGCATCAAATTATCTGGCATGGACGGCGCGTTTGCCAGGCGCGAAAACCTCGCTGCATCGAATGCAATTTGGAACAAATCTGCTATTCGAAGGATAAGACCGTATAAACGCTTCACTGAAATTCTCCCCTTGAGGGACGAGAAGCGCGACCGGACTGTAAGAAATGGTCCGACGCCGAACTAATTTTGGCGCGGCTCTGGCACAGCCCACCCATCGGGGATAGAACTCGACTCGCAATATACGCTAGAATCAAAGCTCACTCTGTCGGGGCGTAGCGCAGCCTGGTAGCGCGCCTGCCTTGGGCGCGCACTATCCGACTCCAACAGCTCCATCAACTACTTTCACTTCTCTGTGTTTTCAGTAATTTGGGGAATCTGCTTTTCGCTCAAAGCTAACCCCAATGACACGAAAAACATCGCATTCTGGCACACTTTTGACACAGGGGGCTCACCTGCTTCGCGCTGATCGCAAAGCACGAGAGTCGATTACAAAGCTATATCGACTATGATGCAATTCTGCTGAGGGGCCGTCCGAACAGAAATAGTCTTCACTGATTCCGGAAGCGCTGTCCGACGTTCTCGGGCGCGGTCCTCAGCTCTTCTCAGCTCTCTGCCAGACTCGCGAAGAGATTCGAGATCAGATCTGACAAACCGATCGTGCGACGAATCAACATTGAAGTACGTTTCCCAAATCATCGATTCAAAGATTGCTCATCCCGCCGTCGATCACGAGTTCGCTGCCAACCGTGAATGCGGACACTCTAACGGACGGTCAGTCCATCATCGTCGACTATCCGGTGAGGCACGATTTGCTTGGAGCACAAACATCCAGAGGTGCAACATAAAATTGCGCGTTACACCGTTGACAGACTTGCAAAGTAAAATTCTCACAATTTTCCTTTTCTATGGCTCGTGAGCGACTTTCTCAAATCTCCCATAGCGCAGAGCCAGGGTCGGGAGGACGAGCAAGTTTAGGACAGTCGAAGTCACAAGACCCCCGAGAATCACGACCGCCATTGGGCCTTCGATCTCACGGCCGGGATCGCCGCTTCCGATAGCAAGCGGCAGCAGGCCTAGCCCGGTCACAAGCGCGGTCATCAGGATAGGCGCGAGACGCTCACTCGCGCCCCGAAACGCGGTTTCCATGCCCCAGGTCATTCCTTCCACGTCTACCAGATGCTCGTAGTGCGAAATCATCATGATGGAATTCCGCAGCGTGATGCCGAACAGAGTCACAAAACCAATCAGCGATCCGAGCGACAGCGTGCCGCCCGTGATTACGACCGCCAGCACGCCTCCCACAAGCGCAAACGGCAGGTTAGCAAGAACAAGGAGCAGGTTCCGGTAGTTTCCCATTACCACCGAAAGCAGGAGCACGATTCCCAGTCCTGCCAGCAGCGAGTGCACCAGCAAATCATGGCGAGACTGAGCCTGAGCAGCCGCCGTCCCCGCGAATTCCACGTAAGTTCCCGGTGCAAATGACAATTTCGAGATGCGGCGCCGGGCTTCGTCTACGAAAGAGGTAGGATCACTACCCTGTACGTTGCAGGTAATCGTCTGCACCCGGCGTGCGCCTTCGTGCAGAATGATGTAGCGCCCGGAGGTTTCGTAAATGTCGGCAAGCTGACGCAGCGGCACGTAATTGCCGTCAGGCCCTCGCAGCGGCAGCGCGCCTATGGCTTCCACGCTATCGCGTTCATTCGGCGCGAGAATTACGGAGACATCGAATACGCGATTACCTTGATAGACTTGCCCAACAGTGTCTCCGCCGAACGCGGTTTGCACATCATCGAGGACACGCACGGCATCGAAACCCCAGCGTGCGAGATCATCCTTCCTCAGGTGGACAATCACCTGCGGCATCCCCGGCGGAGACTGGAGCTGAACTCCCGCCGCACCTTGAATACCGCTCAACGTGCGCGTGACCTGTTGTGCTTCCTTATCAAGCTGGTCGAGATCGTTGCCGAAAATATTGACGACGATTCCGCCCGTGTAACCGGACAGTGTCTCGTTAATGCGCTCCGTCAGAAAGCTGTTCGCCGAGAAGGCCGCGCCTGCAAATTTTGACAAAACCGTGCGGATGTCTTGCTGTGCGACCGCCGCTTGCGATCCATTCAGAGCCTTAAAACTCACTTCAATCTCGCTCGATTGAGTTCCCGCAACGTCATCGCCAAGCTCGGCCCTTCCCACGCGCTGAGCTACGGAACGCACGCCCGGAACGCGCAGAAGAGCCTGAGTGACGCGATCACCCAATCGCAAAGATTCATTAATAGAAGTACCGGGAACCGCCGTCATATGCACCGTCAGGTTTCCTTCTTGCAAACTCGGCAGAAAGGAACCCTGCAGGAAAGGCAGAATGGCAACTCCGATAAGAATCATGACGGCGACGGCCGCAATC
The DNA here is from genome assembly GCA_027307115.1 of Acidobacteriota bacterium. GTDB lineage: Bacteria > Acidobacteriota > Terriglobia > Acidiferrales > UBA7541 > DAHUXN01. Next base: position 126,827 of record DAHUXN010000028.1, on the reverse strand, counting down.
ACGAGCCGCGGCGATTTTTCAACTCCTACCAACACCTTCCGGTACCTGTCCCTTGACCACCGGACGACTGGAGATTCCTGCGGCGGAAGATCGCGATTCCCGAGCAAAAGAAAACAAAGAGCAGGCGTCACGGTCAACGCCACGATCAAAGACGCCAGAATGGCAAGAATGTACGCCGCGCCGAGAGGAGCAAAGATGCGGCCCGAGAGGCCAGACATCGTAAGCACAGGAAAGAAGACCAGAATCACGGCGAACGTGGCATAAACAACGGCGCTGCGCACTTCGATGGAAGCGTCGAACACGACCCGGAAGACTGGCCGCGGAGATTCGGATGCGCGGTTTTCTCGCAATCGCCGGTAGATGTTTTCCACGTCAATCACCGCGTCATCCACCACCTCACCGATGGCAATCACCAATCCGCCCAGGGTCATTGTGTTCAGACTGAAGCCTAGCTTTTCGAGAACGATCACTGCCGCCAACAGCGAAAGAGGAATCGCCGTGCAGGAGATGGCGGCCGTCCGCAGGTTGAAAAGGAACAGGAACAGCACAATCACAATCAGAACCGCGCCGATGAGCAGCGACGACCGGACGTTATGCAGCGCCGTCTCGATGAAGTCTGCCGGACGAAACACGTCGGGATGCACGGCGATTGCCTGATTCGAAAGCGCGGGACGAAGTTCCGTAAGCGCTTGATCGAGCCCCTGAGTGACTTCGAGCGTGTTCGCACCGTATTGCGAGGAAACCATCAACATTAGCCCGCGCTCGCCTCGAATCGACGCCGCGCCAATGGGCGGAGCAGGCGCGTCCACCACGTGGCAGACATCTCCTAACGTGACGTTCACTCCATTGCGGTGCAGCAGAACCACGTTCGACAGTTCCTGCGACGTGATCGATTGTCCCTCGGTTTGAATCACGATCCGCTGGTTCGGCGTGTCCACGAAGCCCGACCCTCGGATGCCTGTTGCCTGGCGCGCCGCGGCAACCAGCTCATCGACCGTCAGCCCGTATTGAATCAACTTCTGCGGTTCGAATTGAAGTTGTATCTGCCGCGGCTCTTCGCCGAAGATCACGATTTTCGCCACTCCCGGCACAGCCAAAAGCCGCTGCTTCACTGTCCAGTCCGCCACTGTCGTCAAATCCATCAGCGAGTGTTTCGGCCACGTGAGTCCGACCGCCATCACGATGCTTGTGGAAGACGTAAGCGGGGTCATGATCGGCGGGTGCACTGCCGTTGGCAGTTGTCCGGTGAGTGTGGACAGGCGTTCCCCGACAACCTGTCTGTCGAGATAAATACTGCTGCTCGGGCGAAAAACCACCGTAATCACCGAGAGTCCCTGTATCGACCCGGACCGAAGCGAATCAATTCCCGAAACGCCGATGATCGCGTTTTCAATTGGCTGCGTGGCGAGCACTTCCACCTGCTCGGGAGCCAGCCCCGGCGCTTCCGTCTGAATCACCACCTGCGGCGGCGCGAACTCCGGGAACACGTCGTAACGTGCCTGCGTCAGCGAATACAGGCCATAACCAAGCAGCGCGCACGCGAGCGCAATGATGATGCCGCGGAAACGAAGCGAAAATCGAACGATGGCTGACAACATAAGCGCCCGTTAGTCTTCCGGCTGGATTTGTGAACGGAACTCCTCGGAAAGAAGCTCCTGCGCGCCGCGAATTGCAATTTGGTCTCCGGGCGAAAATCCGCTGGACACAAAAATCCCGTTCTCCAGCGGCGCGTTTGTCGGAACCATGCGGCGGACAAATCGGCCAGGTGTTGCCTGTTGATACACCCATGCGTTTCCCTGCCACCATACGATTGCTGATTCTGGAATCATCACTCCGCACATCTGCCGCCCGGTCGGTACATGGGCCACAAGATTCAGCCCCGGCGCGAGACCCAGCCGGTTGCGCGCAATATAAAGCAGGCCCACACCCTGAACGCGCGGATCCACTTGCGGAAATGGCGATATCAATCTCGCCTCAATTTGAGTCGACCCGGCAATTTCGAGCCTGATTCTTGCTGGAGGGCTTGACTCCGCGCTGGCAGGCAATGTGACCTGCACCAGAAACTCGCTCTGATTGAAAACGCGATCCAACGGCGCGGGGTCCTCAGTGATCCACCTTGCGATCACGCTCCCCCAAGTCTGGCGCACTGCGGCTACTTGCAGCGCTAGAGATTGCCGCGCGCCTTCCACATCCGCTTGGTCGGAGAGCAGAGCACCCCGTGCGGTCTCTAAAGACTTCTGCGAAGCATTCTGCCGCCCTTCGTACAATATTTTCAGCCGGTCATATTCTTCTTGATCGACATGCACGCTCACCTGTGTCTTTTCCAAATTGATCTGCTCGGCTGTGTAACTGGCGCGGGCGCTCACCAATCCCTGTGCAGACAATACGATTGCCGGCGCGGTCAGTTCCCCGCCAGAAGTGATTTCTTTGAGCGGCGCGACACTCACGCCCGTCTGGAATTGCGTGCGTGCGTCAAGCGTCAGGATCGTTTTTCCATTCTGGATGGAAACCCTCGACGGCGGCTTGATCGCTTGTTCCGCGTCGTCGTCATCTTGATCGGCTGCGGCTTTCCTGCATGGAACGATAAGGCGCGTGAGAATCACCGCCACGATCAGAGCAATGCCTGCTGTCAACAGCCGCTTCCAGTTTCTTTTCATCGCTTTTTCTCCTTCGCGTGATTCTTCAGTGCAGGGGATTCGGGGCTTAATGGCAAAATATCGCCGCGTTCCAGCGGCAGTTCCACAGCATCTTCGAGGCTTCCCAACGCAGCTTGGGCGCGCGAAAGCGCGGCGAGTTTCGCGTTGGCCGCGACCGCGCTCCCGAGCAACTCGCTGTTCACGGGAAGCGGGCCGGACTCGCCAGCCTTAAACGTTTGCTGCGCCAGCTGAACTTTGCCGCCGTGAAGTTTGAGCACGCGTTCGGCTTCGGTTAGTTCCCTCCATGCTCCCCGGTAACGCGCAGATGCCGTTTCGCTCTCCGCGATCACGCGAGCTTGCGTCGCAAGAAATTGCGCCGCCGCTTCTTTGCGCCGCGCTTCAGCCTCGGCAATCGGTCCCTGATTTCGATTGAAGATGGGAACCGTCGTGGAGAGGCCGAGCGTGAAGAAGCTATTTCCTTCCTCATACGTATAGCCCGGCCCAATTTGAATGTCGGGATATTGCCGCGCGATTTCGAGCTGCAAACTTGCTTCAGCTGCTGCGTACACGGCCAAACCCTGCCGTACGTCCAGCCGGTTCAGAACTGCTTCCCGCTGGATTGTTTGCGGGGACAAAGAATCGGGGTCCGGCGGACTATCAAAACTTGGCCACGAAAACTTCACCCCATCGAGCGCGGAAACCGGTATTCCGATCGCGCCGGCCAGCAAACTTCGATCTTGCGATATTTGCGTTCTCGCATTCAGAGCTGCTAATCGCGCATTGGCAAGATCGATTCGCGCTAAATCCAATTCCGGGCGGGAGATTTCGCCGACAGCCAGTCTTTCTTGCAAGAGCTGCACGCGGTCAGACAGGACGCTCTCCTGAGATCGCATCTGGCCTTCGTTGCGAACCGCAACGAGATAGTCGACCAGGGCCGTGCGCACCGCGCTTCGCACTTGCCACGCTGTATTCGCCAAGCCGAATCGCGCGGCTTCACTCAGGTGTTTCGCTTCGAGTATTTGATAGCCGCGCTTTCCCGCCGTTTGAATCGGCATCGACAGGCTCAGGTCGAACAGATACGGGCTCGGTACTCCCGGTTTTAGACTCAACGTGGGATTAGGACGCGCTCCTGCCGTGATAACAACAGCTTTCGCCCCGCTCGCCTGCGCACGGGCGATGTCCATTTCAGGGTTGAAATAGAAAGCGGCAAGCGTCAGCGACCGCAGGTCCCAGCTTTTCAGCGGCCAGGAACTCAGTGGATGTCCCAGATTTTTCTCCAGGAACACGCGCAGACCAGCGTCTTGCAAATTCCGGCTTTCCAGACGAGCCATGGTTTCCGATGGAGAGATAGGAACACGACCGTACCTCTGCATGGCGCAACCGTTCACCCCCGCGAACGCCAGACAAATCACAATCAATTTTTTCGTCGGGTTCATTGCACCCCTCTCCGGTTAGGTTTAGCCATAAATTTCACTGTTTATCGTAAACGTACTTCTGGTCGGTCACACCGGGCGGGCCAGTCGGATGCCGAGTCTTGACCAAGGTTTTGCCGTGATCTGACAATGTCTAGACCTCGCGCGTGGTGAGGGTATGGCCGCGCTCTTTCTCCACTGTCAGGAAGACAAGCGTATTGCCCTCCCACTGGACCGATCTGGTTAATGCATCGCCGTCGCTATCCTTTGTCACTTGTTTCTTGCCGTCCATCGTGTAGGTGTTCTCGTGGCTGGACACTCCACGACTGCCAGTAATCGTGGTCTCCACCCTCAGGTCAGCGCCCTTTTGCCTGATCTTGTGGACCCAGACCGGGGCGTCAGGAGTCAACTTGCTCTTTTCGTTGTTCTACTTCCATGTCCCGCTGAAATTTGGCTTTACTTGCCCTATGGCTGACACAGTCAGTGTGAGCATCAGAAAAAAATTCCCAGTATATTCACCACTGTTTTCTTGCTCATTCTAGACGCTCCTTAGGATTCATTCATTTTGATTGAACACGAGCGCGTCCGCCGGCTCTGGGTAACGGCAAATGTTAAGAGAAAGCGCTAAGCGAGATAGTTTCTACGCGAAGTAAGTCCGCGCCGCCGTGCATCCGTACGCAGACAGAGGACAGCTCTATTTCCTGCGCCGCGCATGGCGGGCCATTTTGGACACACTTCTAGATACGGAGGTTTAGCGGCGGACTTTCTGAAAGCGGACCGAACGCGGTCGAATCAATCACCGAGAATAATGAAGCGTTGATGCGCCAAGGGGTCAAGATGTATGTCGCCGTCGACAAGCTCCCACAAAGCGTCACGATCAGTCGAGCAAACGCATATACCGCACCAACACACAACGCAATAACTACAAAAGTGTATTCGGTATCTTGCCCGGTTTTGAGAGTGTGATCCCAGCGGTCAAACATCTCCAACACAGGACAAACGAAGCAGGTTAGCAAAACGAGGGCGACAATAACGCGCGATGTTCTCGAACGCACGGAATAAATCATGTCAGAGCGACTCTTCAAGGTCAACACGGATTTTCAGCAGTTGTCGCCGCTGCTGCAAGAACTCATTGAGTTGTGAAAGTGAAAAATGATGCATGTGCTTAATGTAGATGCTCGTTGGGCGCTTCGCTAACAAAACGCGCCATTCTACACGCAGAATGGCGCCAGAATGAAGCAAGCGGTCGAGTCCAGTTCCGAAGCAACAGAAATCGGTCATAGTTCAAGGGGAATGCCATGGATACCACAATAATAGATGTACCTGATCCGAGAACCGCGACACCGGAAGATGAATTTCCGATGACGGTCCAAGAAGCAGCCAAGTTTCTTGGCGTGAGCCAGCAGACCGTGTATCTTTCGGTGGAGCGAAAGCAGATTCCTCATCTCCGCGTAATGGGCCGCAATAGGCGGTTTTTGAAATCGGGGTTGGCCTCGTTCCGCGCGTCGTTCAAACAGGAGATGGAGAATGTCTAGATCACGGGTACACGATGGAGTTGTTTTTCGCAGGAAGGAAAGCCGTGTCTGGTGGGTTCGCGACCGCAACGGCGCTCGCAGGCGAGAGCCCACGCAGACCGAAGCCTGGAATGAAGCTCAGAAAAAACTCAGAGACAGGCTTCAGGCCAGAGACAACAACGTACTTGATGTCGTCATTCTGGCACAGTTTTGGCACAGTCGAAGGCCAAATTGGCCTGTTGGAGCAGCATTCGCGTTGGCAAGTGCTGTATAATCAATACGCACTTCATGTCGGGGCGTAGCGCAGCCTGGTAGCGCGCCTGCCTTGGGCGCAGGAGGTCTGGAGTTCGAATCTCCACGCCCCGACCACAGTTCGGTCATTCGTGATCACGAAGGACGTGCATCATTTCATTTTTTTCGGTGACGAGCCGGGTGGGCTTCGGTTTCTGTAGCTCAGGTCCCGTCGCGACGCCGTGTATCGAGACGGACCAGAGGTTTTCTCAGATCAGCGCCGGCGCGTATTTGCCATCTCTCTGAACCGCGCCAGTTCGGCGATGATCTGCTCACCGTACAGTTCCACCTTACGCTCCCCGAATCCGTGAACACGCAAAAGCGCCGAAAGCGAAGCTGGCCGCGCTCGGCAAAGCTCGTCGAGCGAAGTGTCATGCATCACCACAAAAGCCGGCACGCCTTGTTGCTTCGCCGCAACCCTGCGCCATTCACGCAGAATTTCGCGCAACTCTGCCCCATCGGCGGAAGTTCCACCTGCCTTGCCAGCCGACTGAGGTGTTCCCCGTGCACTTTGCCCCACACTAGGAACGGCCGCCCTACGCGCGGCGGCGGGCTCAGCCTTCGGCCGAAGTGACAGCCAATCCGGTTCAGAGCCGCACACGTCGCAGGCTCCGCACGACTTCCACTTTGGATTCTCGCCAAAATGCGTGCATATTTGCAGATGGCGGCACATTTTCGAATCGACGAAACCGCGAATTTCGTCGTAGCGCTGCCACGCGCGTTTTTTCTCCGCCGCATCTGCGATTTGCCCGATGAAGTAACTCAGCAGGGCCGCGTCGCGTTTTTGCCAAAGCAGCACGCAATCCGCGGGCAGCCCGTCGCGTCCCCCGCGGCCCGCCTCTTGATAGAATTGCTCGATCGATTTTGGCAGCGCCAGATGAATCACCGCGCGCACGGCCGCCTTGTTGATGCCCAAACCGAAGGCCAGCGTACCCACCAGGACGCGCACCTCGTCAGACATCCACCGCTCTTGGTTTCGCCTTCGCGCGTCCGCGCCCATCTTCCCGTGATAACCAATCGCTGAAATTCCCTGCTCTTCCAGAAAACTTACCGTCTCTTCCACTCGCGCAATCGTCGGCACATACACGATCACGTTGCGATCCGCGTAGCTCCTCAGCGCTTTCTGGAGCAGGCTGCTTTGCGTGCGTGCATCGCACTGCTTCACCACATATCGCAGGTTCGGCCGATGAAAGCTGGCGATGCACTTGTGCGCATTGCGCAGACGGAGCTGCTCGACAATGTCATGGCGAACGCGTTGCGTCGCGCTCGCCGTGAATGCGGCAATGGGACGGTCCGGGAAATGGGCGCGCAGCGAGCTCAACTGGCGGTATTCCGGACGAAATTCGTGTCCCCATTCTGAAATGCAATGCGCCTCGTCAATGGCGAAAAACGAGATCGGGATGCTCTTGAGCCATGCAACCGTGTCCGCCCTCGCCAGCCGCTCGGGTGAAAGATACAGCAAACGATACGCGCCCTCGCTGGCGCCGCGCATAATCCGCGATTGCTCATTTGCCTGCAAGGAACTGTTCAGCAGTGCTGCGGAAATTCCCATTTGTCCGAGCTGCGCCACCTGATCCTGCATCAACGCAATCAACGGCGAAATCACGATCGCCGTTTGTCTTTCGAGCAGCGCCGCCGGAAGTTGATAACACAGCGATTTGCCCCCGCCCGTGGGCATCACCACGCATGTGTCACGGCCTCCCGCCAGACTTTGCACAATGCTCTTCTGCAACGGTCGGAAGGAGTTGAATCCCCAATACCGCCGCAATGCCCCCAGAAGAGCGGATTCAGAAATCATGCAGGCAGTATAACTTTGCCATCGGAGCTCGTCCATGAAGGATGTTACTGCGCGATAACGTAAATGCCCGATAATGTGAACCACGCGAACGTAATCGCACAGTTGCCATGCAAGATACGAGGAAGTTTGGAGCCTGAATGGTCAAAAAAATAGCCGGCGGATGTGGCTGAGGGACCCTCACCCGCCGGCGTTTTCCCACCCATCTCCGAAAAGATTGGGCAAGAACTTTTTACAGTGGGCCTTCGCCGTCGCGAAGAAATTCGTAACGCTCGATTGCCGCCGCCACTCCAATATCCTGCGGACGCGTCGAATCGGTGCGCACCACGTGGCCCAAGCAGCGCACCTTCACGGGACCGGCAAGCGTCACCTCATGCGGCAGAGTCATGACGATTTCCAGCGGGGCGCCATTCTTCAAATCCTTTGGCAGGAAAAAATAAATCCCACGGGAGCTGACTTCCTTGGTTTCGGTCGACGCCTCACCTACGGAGGCCTCGGTAGTCCAACGAACTTTCAACGGCAATCGCATCATAAAACGACGTGTCGACCTGCGTTCTTTTTGAGCCAAGAGCCACCTTCCGCTTAAACAATATCGACAAGCATAGAGGTGGGCAGGCCCACACTCAATAGATAACAAGCACCATTTTGCGGGAGATTCTTCTGGTACGAAAGTACTGGGCCGCGAACCCGAGGCAAAATCAGGACTTACGGTAGGCTTCTAAAATATCCTCTACGGACAGGATCCCTTCCAGCTTTTCAAGGTTTGCACGATTAACTACAGGCACCACGGGCCAATTCCCCATCAGTCGGAGCGCTTCATCCAATGGTTGATCCGGATAAAGTTGGGGCAAGGGCCCTCGTCCAGGCGCTTCGTTTGTTGACGCGCCTGTTGATTCAGCCACTGCCTGCTGGCGAAGTTCTTCTTGGGAAATGGCTCGCCAGCCATCCTCATTCCGCCAGACCAGAAATTGCGACGACTTCGACGCTTCCGCCTCGCGAAGCAGTTCGGCGGAATCGCCATCACTCAAGACGATTCCCGCCCCGGGCCGCATCGCGTCTTCCACACGCAACGCGGTATGCTCGCGCATCTCTTCAATCGACGGCAGAAAGAACCCATCCTGACGCGCCAGAAAATCGAATAACGCGACGTGCTGATACCGCCGGGAAATGAAATACGCGATCATATTGGCGATGATCGCGGGCACGATGATGGAATAATTCCCGCTCACCTCCAGCACCATGAAGACCGAAGTAATCGGCACGCGCAGGAACCCCGCGAAAAACGTCCCCATCCCCACCAGCGCGAACGCGGCCACGGACTGTGCCGGACGATGAACCAGCAAATGCTCCACTCCTCCGACCGCGCCGCCGAGCATAGCTCCGATGAAAAGAGCGGGCGCGAACATTCCTCCTGGCGTGCCGCTGACGAATGAAATTCCGGTCGCCAGAATCTTGAACAGTCCCAAAAGCAAAAGCATTTTCCACACAAATTGATCGTGCAAAGCCTGGTCAATGATTGGATAGCCGCTTCCCATCACCTGCGGCAGCCATATACCGATAATGCCAATCAGCAAGCCCGCCGCAGCGGGCTGAATGTACTGCGTCCATCGCGGCAATTGCTTCAGGCGCGGCCGAAAGTAGGCGATGAATTTCAGAAATGCCAGGGAAGCAACACCGCTGACTACTCCCAGCACCGCGTATCCGATCAATTCAACGGGGCTGCGAAACTCCATTGCAGGAACGCGAAACATCGGCGCGCTTCCCAGAAAATTGCGCATCACCACGACGCTCGAAATCGCCGCCAGGATTACTGCGCCCAGCACTCCGCCGCTCCACGTGCCGATAATCTCTTCGATTACAAAAATCACAGCGGAAATCGGCGCATTAAACGCTGCCGCAAGGCCCGCCGCTGCTCCGATCGGCGCGATCAAACGCTGCTTTTCGCGAGAGAGTTTCAGGCTGCGTCCCAGCGCCGAGGCAATTCCGGCGCCCATTTGCAGCGAGGGATCCTCGGGACCCAGTGATTGCCCGCTCCCAATCGCCAGCGCGCACGTAATGAATTTCCCGATCACTGTGCGAAAAGGCACATACCCGTCGAAAATAAAAACCGCCGCCTTCGTTTGATTGACGCCGCTGCCGCGCGATCGCTTGAAAACCAGCATCACCAATAGCGCCACGCCAATTCCGGCCAAGGTCGGCGCCAGGAGCACGCGCAAATGCGAGGGTTCCATCGAGGAGCCCAGCAGGTGAAATCGCGTCCATTCAATCGCTATGCGGAAGCAAACGACGGTCAAGCCGGAAACAATCCCGATAATGACGGCCAGCAAAAGAAATAACTGGCCTTCGCGCAGAGTCAACGTCTTGCGCCGCCATATGTTCCACAGCCGTACGAAACGGTTCGCCCCGCGCGCCGCGGAATCCGCCGGCACTGGCGCGACAGCCGCGTCGTTCGCGGCGTTCATCGTTCCCCTGCCCTGTGAAATTTGCCGATTAAAGTCAGAGCCTCGTCCATTCCTTGCGGCGCTCCGCATTCTTTCGTGACCACATCTTCCGCCACGAAAACTAAATTCATCGCCACGTCTATCTGGCCGGGATGTCGCCTTAGGTTTTCATCCGTTAATTGTGGTTGTAGTGCCTTCGCCTGCATGCCCAGCGTTACCATCTCCGAATGCGGCGCGTCCTTCTCGAAAAGATCCGTGCCGCTGCTTTTCGCGCAGGACCGTAAGCGTCCAAATGCCTGCTCGAAATTCCGTCGCGCGCGGCCTCGGCGTTCCGCCTCGCTCAACTCCCGCGCATACGGGTCGGCCGACGTGACCATGCGCGAAATATCAAGAGCATGGGAAACGTCGGCATCTTTGTTACCCAGGCGCCGCACGCGATCCAGGTAGCGCTCCGCCTGTTGAAACTCACCGAGCTGAAAAGCCGCGAGTCCAGCGCCCCGCAGCGCATCTTTCGGCGGATGCGCCACGGTCAACGCACCGCGAAACTCGGATAGCGCACGGGACGCGTTCCCAATGCCCAGAAAAAGTTCGCCAGTCTGGGCATGCAAGGAAGCTCCATTGCGTTCCGGAATCTCCGACGCCAGCGCAATCAACTCGGCCTCCGCAATGGATGTGTCGCCGCGCGCAATCAGAAAACGACACAGCTCAAGCCGGGCGTTCAGCCGGTTCGCTTCCGCCTCGCTGGGCCAAACTCCATAAATTGCCCCATGGTAGTAGCGCACGGCGTCCGCTTCAGAACCCGCGCCAGCCGAGATTCTGGCAAGTGCAAGATTAATCGGAGCGTCGGAGGGCGCGTGCGCTTGCAATTCGAGCAGATAGGCCCGCGCTTCGCTATTGCGTCCTTCGGCGGCCAGAGCTTGCGCAAGCTGAAACTGAATTTGGGCGTCATCGGGGCTGTAGACCAGCGCCGTGTGAAAGTCGGTGAGAGCGGCGACGGCGTTTCCCGATTTCAGTTGCTGTTCGCCTGCCTCGAACCATTGCCTGCCGAGCGTGCCCAATTTTTGATGATAATCACGCGTGATAAACCCGGTAAGGAAGAATAAAACGATAACGATGGCAGCCGTCAGGGACAGCACTATCTCCCGCGAGTGAAGGAGTACGAACAACCCGTTGTCGCAGCGCGGGCACTCGCTTGCACCCGCGGGAAGAGGATTGCCGCACTGCGGGCACGTTCGCGGATTATCCTCTCTGACCATCGCGCACATTTGATTCTAGGATATCGCGGCACGGCCGGGCCGGAAGATTTTATGCCTTAAGTGTGATGAGAAAGGAGGCGTGAAGGGTGGCAGATCGGCGCAGCCACTGGCATCAGGCCTGGTCGATCAGCCGGTGGTGAATCGCGTACAGTGCGAGTTCTAGGCGATCAGAAACGCCGAGTTTATCGAAAATGTTGTGCAGGTGATTCTTGACTGTCTGCTCGCTGATGAAAAGTTTCTCGCCGATTTCGCGGTTGCGAAAACCCTGCGCCACCAGCTGAACGATTTCTTTCTCGCGGTCGCTGAGCAGTGGTTTATCACGTCGTTGCCCCGTTTCCGCCGAGCGTTTGAAAGCGTCAATCACTTCAGCGGTCATGCGATTGTCCAGCCAGATTTCACCGTCGTGAACTTTCTTGATGCTCTTGAGCAGCAGATCGCTGGCGGACTGCTTCAACACGACTCCGCGCGCGCCCAGGCGCATCGCGCGAACCACATCCCGGTCATCCTCGGCGGCCGTCAATACAATCACGCGCGTCGTCACGGAATCGAAATTGATCTCTTCCAGCACTCCCAGCCCGTCCTTCTCCGGCATCCGTAGGTCCAACAGCAGAATGTCGGGCTTGAGCTTTGCGAGCATGCGCACGCATTCATTCCCGTTCGAGGCTTCACCGACAATCGTCACTTCATCGGTGCCCTCAAACAGTTTGCGCAGGCCATCGCGAAAAATAGCATGGTCGTCTGCAACCAGAACGCGCACAGGCGTTTTGTTCTTTGTCATTTCAGTTCAATGGGATTTCAATTGTTAGACGCGCACCATGCCCCGGGTTTGATTCCACCGTCAGGACACCCCCCACGGTACGGGTCCGTTCTTTAATCGAGATCGGACCCAGGCGCAAACGGTCTAGCTCTTCGCTCTCGAATTTCCCCGCAAAGCTGAACCCCTGCCCGTTATCATCGACGACAAGGAAGATTTTCGTATCGTCTTGCCATAGTTTTACCACGACGTGGCTCGCTCGCGCATGCTTTTTTATATTATTGAGTGACTCACGATATATCTGGAATACCTCCCGGCAGATCCGGTCCGGCGCCCGAAGGTCGTTCTCCTCAAGGAAGAGATCCACCACCATTCCCGACTCGTCGTGACACCGTTCCGCGAAGCTATGCATCATTTCCCGCAGATCCGCGCTTTCCACGCGCAAGGGACGAAGGTCTTTCACCATCTGCCGCAAATCGTCGCCTTCTTCCCGCACCGTTCTTTCCAGCGATTCCAGATCGGTTCCCACCTGCTCGGGAGCCTGCGGCAGCTTGCGGCGCAGAACGCCGAATTGTATGTTCAGGCTCAGCAGCGTCTGCAGAATTCCGTCGTGCAGGTCCCGCGAAATGCGGCTCCGCTCCGCCTCCACTGCCCGTGCGCGGAGGCTTCGCAATAGGAACACATTCTCCAATGGAACGTTCAAATGGCGGACAATTCGTTCGAACCAGCGCAAATCGCCCCGCGCAAATGGACGCCGCGCGTTCACCAGAATCATCCGCCCAGTAGGATGGCCGGAGGAAAGAATGGTCACAGCCATCACGCGATTCGCAGCCAGCTCTTGCCGAGCCGCTGTGGGCGGCACTTCCATCGCCTTCGCTACCGCACCGGTTTCCCGCTGCCACCCAAATCCCTGTCCCTTCCCTTCCAGCGAATTCCAACACACGCTGTGCGAAAGATCTTCAGCCAGAAAAGCGCCCGCGCGCGTAAGCGCCAGCGTTTCCGGCGGGAAGGCGTGACGCCGGTCCTGCTCGCCTCTCCAGACGAATAGCCGGTCGATTTCTTCATCACAAATCACTAGCAACGCGCGCTCGCAATCGAACTCGCGCGCAATCTCGCTTAACACCAATCGCACAGATTCCGCCAAACCCTTTTCCACGCGGATCATGCTGAGCAGCGATTCGATGAACCGGTCCTCGCCCAGCTGCCTCCGTTCACGCATGCCCAGCCATGCGATACACAGTCCGCCAAAATACGTTCCCGCCACTATCCCGATCGGACGCAAAATGCCGTGATCCGCTGACGGCGAAAACCATACCGCGCGGACAGCCACAGCCACGGCAGCGCCCGCGCTCAGGAAAGCAGCGTCTGTTGCGAACAGGTTGTTCGGAACCAATCGATGGAAGGACGTGTTACTGCCCGTCCGCCCGAGGGTCGCCATCGCAAAAACGGCGAACAAATAGAATAGCCAGAACGGCGCCAGCGACGGCGTCAACGCAACAAAAATCGCCAGAGCAATCGCATCGATCTCCGGAGAAAAATAAATTCGCTCGATTCGCGCGACGCGCTCAGCGGCCAGAACCAGGATCGCGACAAAAAAATATCCGGCGAGGAAGATCGTCGCAACGCGAGCCGCGGAGCTTTCCGGAGTTTCCTTCAGTGCGAGCAACGCGAGAATGAGCGCGACAGGGCGCGCCACATTCACCAACTCTTCGAGTTGCCTCTTTCCGGAAGACTCCATTGACAACGCCCCTGCGTTCCCCTATTGGGAAGTCTAGCAAGCCTGCTCGCGCCCGCTCCGCCCCACCTCCGCCCCCGTGCCTACCAGTAACGGACCACCCACTCTGCGCCTGCACTCAAAAAACACGTCCGCGGCGTTGCACCCCGCTGCTCTCCAGTGTAAAGTCCCCGTCCGACACGGGGTACTGCATGGCCAGCTCAGCCCAGCCCGATCAACTCCAGCCAAGCCCACAAATTCCCCACTGGAATCTCGCCACTCGCGTCGCCTTCCGCTTCTGCTTCGTCTACTTCGGACTCTACTGCCTAATCACGCAAGTCCTCACCGGCCTGATGCCAACGCCTCCCAGTATCTCGATTCCCAGCCTCGACACGCTTTGGCCCATGCGCCCAATTATCTTCTGGACCGCGGCCCATATTTTTCGCGTCACACATGCCCTCGTATACTTGGGCAGCGGCAGCGGCGATAAGACCTTCGATTGGGTGGAAGCATTTTGCCTGCTGGTCTTCGCCGCGCTCGCCGCGGGCATCTGGTCTGCACTCGATCGGCGGCGCGAAAATTACGTCACCCTCTACAAATGGTTCCGGCTTTTCATTCGCTTTGCCGTTGCCGGCCAGATGCTTGCCTACGGCTTCGCTAAAATCATTCCGCTGCAAATGCCTTTCCCGTTTCTCTCCACATTACTGGAGCCGTTCGGCCATCTCTCCCCGATGGGCGTTCTCTGGACGTCCATCGGCGCTGCCCCAGCATATGAAATCTTCGCCGGCTCCGCTGAAGCGCTCGGCGGCATTCTGCTCATAGTTCCGTATACGACGACCCTCGGCGCGCTCGTTTGCCTCGCCGATATGACCAACGTGTTCATGCTCAACATGGCCTACGACGTTCCCGTAAAACTGTTTTCCTTTCACATGATCCTGCTGTCCTTGTTTTTGCTCGCGCCCGATCTTTCGCGTTTGGCTAACTTCTTTTTTCGAAATCGTTCTGCTTCACCTTCCGCGCAGCCCCCACTCTTCCGCACCCGCCGCGCGAACCGCATTGCCATCGCCGTTCAAATTGTCTTCGGTCTTTTTCTCCTAGGAATGAACACCTACGCAGGTTGGGACGGATGGAAACTTTACGGCGGCGCGCCGCAGTCGCCGCTCGGCGGCATTTGGGACGTCGGCCAAATGTCCATTGACGGCCAGGTCCGCTCGCCGCTTCTCAACGATTACGACCGCTGGCGCCGCGTCATCTTTGAGTCGTACGACAGCCCGTTCGTGATATTTCAACACATGGACGACTCGTTCGCTTCTTACGCCACCTCGATAAACGCGCACGATAAAACCATCGCACTCACCAAAAGCAGCGACAAAAAATGGAAAGCTCTTTTCACCTACCAGCGGCCAACTCAAAATCAACTGATCCTCGACGGCCAAATGGACAATCACAAAATCCACATACAGCTCCAGCTCTTTGACACCGAGAAATTCTTGCTCGTCAGCCGCGGCTTCCACTGGATTCAGGAGTATCCCTACAACCGTTGAACGCCGTCCCGCATGCGCCGCCGACTCAGCCTAACGCCTCACTCGTGCAACGGTGACGGTGTGTACCAGTAACGCGGGAAGCGAAGCAAGGAACCGTGTGCCCAGATTTCCGGCTGTGAATTTGACACGAGGGGGATAATCGTCTTAGCAGAATAATGCGAGTTCGGTCGCAGCGGGTCCGGGCTCGCACGTCAATCGGCAAAAGGGCGATTTGCCAGAACGTTTTACGCAAACAGAAGTCAGTCGCATTGTGGGTGTCGAGCCGAGCCGTCTGCGCTATTGGCACAGACTTCGCCTCGTCGTTCCTGAAGCGCGCTGGGGCGAGCGCTTTTACAGTTTCCGCGATCTTGTAGCTCTGCATTCGATAAAAGCAATCACCCAACGGCGAATTCCCGCGAGATCCGTCTGCCGTGCCGTCGCCATTTTGCGCCAGGAACGCGGTGAGAACGCGACGCCTCTTGGCGAATTGCAGCTATTCCCAAGCGGCAGGCAGATCGCGGCAATCTCTCCAGGAATGGAAAGCCAGGCCATCGAGCCGTTAACTGGACAACTTCTTCTTCCTTACCACGTCTTCGCAAGCGCCGCCAATCTTCGCCAGATGGACTCTCGAACCGCCGAGGATCTGTTTGACCAGGCGCTGAAATCCGAAGCTCACCCCGAAAGACTCGAAGAAGCCATGCGCCTCTATCGCCGCGTGATTGAATTGCAGCCGGATTGGTCCGAACCGCACATCAATCTAGGCTGCCTTTTCTTCCAACTCGGCGAATTGGAAAAGGCGCGCAACTCTTTTTGCACCGCGCTCGCCCTTGATCCACGCAACGCCGTTTGCCATTTCAATCTCGGTTGCATTCTGGACGAAATCGGCGAGTTCGAAAAAGCCGTCGAGCACTTGTCGCGCGCCATCGAGATCGAGCCCGGCCACGCCGATGCGCATTTTAATCTTGCCTCCGCCTACGAAAAGCACGGTGATAAGCAACTCGCCCTGCAACACTGGATACTCTATCTTCAGCACCAGTCGCATGGACCATGGGCCGACTATGCGCGCTCGCAACTTAACAAGATGCGTTCACCGCAAGCGGCAGCCATCCTCATTCCCTTCCGTCCCAAAAATCAAAACTGAACTTCGCGTCCTGAACATCTTTTCAGCTTTCCCTCGCGCGTATCTTGCGCAATACCCCGACAAAATTCCCAGCTGGCCGCGACCCGCGCGGTCTTTAACCGCCCACTCCAGCGTGCTATCATTGCTCCCACGCTGGTGAGCGTAGCTCAGCTGGTAGAGCATCGGTCTGTGGCACCGAGGGTCGCGGGTTCAAATCCCGTCGCTCACCCCAATTGCCTCAATACCTGTACCAAAAAGCGCCGGCCCTTTCCCGCGGAGGTTTGTCTTCCCGTTTCGCCTGCGAATAAATTGAGCATGATCGTGGTTTGGAAATGCAGCCAGCCGATTGCATTTTTCTCGATACCTCCGGTAACATCCACGCACCTGCAGCGTATATAAGACAACAAAGACGACCATGATCGAAGCGAACAACCTGTGCAAGAATTTCAAAGACAAGAAGCGCGGCGATATCCACGCTGTTGACACCGTCAGCTTCACCTGCAAGCCGGGTGAGATTTACGGTTTGCTCGGCGCGAATGGCGCGGGCAAAACAACCACGCTGCGCATCCTCGCCACCATTCTCGCACCGTCCTCCGGCACAGCTACCGTCGCAGGCTTCGACGTTGTGCGCGAGCCGCAAAAGGTCCGCGCCCACGTCGGCTTCCTTTCCACGGCCACGGCTCTCTATGACCGCCTCACCGCCGCGGAAACCGTCGAATATTTCGGCCAGCTTTTCGGCCTCGACTCGGCCACCATCGAGCGCCGCACCAACGAATTATTCAAAGCCCTCGACATGGAGGAATTTCGCGACCGCCGCTGCGCCAAGCTCTCGACGGGCATGAAGCAGAAAGTTTCCATCGCCCGCACGCTCGTCCATGACCCGCCGGTGATGATTTTCGACGAGCCTACGAACGGCCTCGACGTCATGGCCGCGCGCTCCATCACCGATTTCATTCGCCAGTGCCGCGATCGTGGCAAAACCGTCATTTTCTCCACGCACGTCATGACTGAAGTCGAAAAACTCTGCGACCGCATTGGCATCATTCACGCCGGCAAAATGCGCACCGAAGGCACGCTCGATGAGTTGCGCCAGAGTTACGGTAAGGACAGCCTGGAAGAAATCTTCGTCGAAGTCTCGGGAGACGCACGATGAGCCTGCGCAATTCCTTGATCGTTTACCGCAAAGAGTTGCGCGACATGCTCCGCGACAAGCGCACTATCCGCTCCATGGTCATCATTCCCGTCATCGCTTTCCCCCTGCTGTTCTGGGGCATTAGCAAAGTTATGAGCAGCGTGATGGGCGAGGCAGCGACCGAGATCGCTCCTATCATGGTGCAGGGCGGGGCGGATTCGCCGAAGGTTCTCGCGGCGCTTCGCAAAGTCCCCGGCATTAAAGTTCTGCCCTATCGAGAAGACGCAAAGCAGGAAGTCTCCGACAAGAAAATCCGCGCTCTCGTCGAAATGCCGAACGACATTGACACCGTGGCAACCGGTTCCCAGTCCGAGCAAGTTTCCATCGGCTATTACGAAAATGACGTCAAGTCGGAGATGACCAGGGACAAATTGCAGAAATTTTTCGACGATTACCGCGATGGCGTTGCTCGCGCCGCGCTCGTAGCACGCGGCATATCTCCGAACATTCTCGAGCCGTTCAAAGTCCAGGCAAACAACGTCGCGCCGCCGGCGAAAGTCAGCGCCGCCATTTTTGGCGGATGGATTCCCTACCTCATCATCATTTTCTCGTTCACTGGCGCGATGTATCCAGCAATGGATCTCACCGCCGGCGAAAAGGAACGCGGTACCCTGGAGACGATTCTGTCCAGCCCCGTCTCTCGCACCGACCTCGTCATCGGAAAATTTCTGATGGTAATGACGGCATCCGTTGTCACCGCCGTCCTGTCGCTGGCCTCGGTCGGATTTGCGGGCCGGCACATGATGAGCGGCGCGCAGCAACAAACCATGAATCTTTCCATCAGTCCCAGCACCGTCATCGCTGTCGCCGTGATGCTTCTGCCCTTGACCGTGCTCTTCGCCTCGATGCTCTTGGCCGTCGCACTCCTCGCCAAAAGCTATCGCGAGGCGCAAACCTATGTCTCACCGCTCGTTTTTGTGGCCGTCGCCCCCGCGATCATTGGAGCGCTCCCGGGCGTCGAGCTGAATTGGAAGACGGCGCTGGTTCCCATCCTCAACACCAGCTTGGTCAGCAAAGAAGTCATCGGCGGCACGTATCATTGGACAACTATGCTCATGGTTTTCGGCATGACGTGCGTCTACGCAGCTATCGCACTTGGCGCAGCCATCCATATGTTCAATCGCGAAGACGTCCTCTTCCGCACTTAGCTCAATCCGTTCGCGCACTCCGCTGCGTACCGTGCTGTGACATCGAGCGCTTCTTCCCAAAGAAACGCTCCGTGCTAGAATCGCTGGCGCAATGCTTGACGGCCCGCTCATCAACGTCCGCGAACTCTCCAAGGACTTCCGCACCTTTCGCCGCCGCGAAGGCGTCTGGGGCTCGATCCAAAATCTTTTCGTCCGCGATTATTTGACGGTCAGCGCCGTCGATAAAGTCAGCTTCGAAATCGCGCGCGGCGAAATGGTCGGCTACATTGGCCCCAACGGCGCCGGAAAATCCACCAGCATAAAAATGCTCACCGGCATTTTGATGCCCACTTCCGGCGAAGCCCGCGTCAACGGTTTCGTTCCATATAAACAGCGCCGCCAGTATGTGAAAACCATCGGCGTCGTTTTCGGCCAGCGCACACAGCTCTGGTGGGACATCGCCGTCGTCGAATCCTTCAAGCTCCTTCGCCGCATCTACGAAGTCTCCGAACGCGACTTCCGCGAGCGCATGGAAAAATTTAATCAAATCCTCGGCATTCAGGATTATTTGTACACGCCTGTTCGCAAACTTTCCCTCGGCGAGCGCATGCGTTGCGATCTCGCCGCCGCGCTGCTCCACAATCCCCCGCTGCTTTTTTTGGACGAGCCGACTATCGGCCTCGACGTTGTCGCCAAAGATCAGATTCGCAAATTCCTGCGCGCCATCAATCGCGAATTTCAAACCACCGTACTGCTCACCACCCACGACCTCGACGACATCGAGGAGCTTTGCCGCCGCATCATGATCATCGACCACGGCCGCCTGCTCTACGACGGCCCACTCGACTTGCTCAAACAAAAATTGCTGCGCACGAAGCAAATCAAATTCGCCGTGAAAGACTCGGAACAGCTCGCCCGCGTGCAATCGATCGCCCGAGATGGTCTCGATCTCGAACAAGTCGACCCGCTCACCTATCGCATTCGCTTCGACCGCTTGAAAGTCTCTACCGCGAATTTGATCCGTCAAATTCTGGACACAGTCGAAGTCCGCGACCTGCTCATCGAGGACGAGCCTATCGAGGAGGTCGTCAAGCGCATCTACGCCGGCGAAGCCCTCCACGAAGTCGCCCTCTAGCACTGGTGCGGCGAAATGATTTTGCAGGGCGGGCCTCCGTAGTTTATGCGGAGACCCCTCATCACTGTCATCCCGAGCCGCCACGCGGCGAGGGATCTGCTGTTTCGAAACAAATGAAACCGACGCCTGACAAATCGACCTTTCACATGACGCCCGAGGAATTCCGCCGCCACGGCAAAGCCATCGTCGACTGGATCGCCGATTATTACGAACGTGTGGAATCCCTTCCCGTGATGTCGCAAGCCAAGCCCGGCCAAATCCGCGCCTCCCTTCCGAAAGGCGCGCCACAAAAAGGCGAATCGTTCGAAACGATGTTGAAAGACGTCGACCGACTCATTCTCCCCGGCATCACCCACTGGCAATCGCCGAATTTCTTCGCATTTTTCCCATCGAACACTTCTTTCCCCTCGATCATGGGTGAAATGCTTTCCGCCGGCCTCGGCGTTCAAGGAATGCTCTGGGCCACCAGCCCTGCATGCACCGAACTCGAAACCCACGTTCTCGATTGGCTCGTCGAAATGCTTGCTCTCCCAAAAAGTTTTTCGTCGACAACCAACGGCGGCGGTGTAATTCAGGACACGGCGTCCAATTCTTCTCTCTGCGCTTTGCTCGCCGCGCGTGAGCGCGCCACCAGCTTTGCCTCCAACGAACGCGGCTGCGACGGCCGCCTCGTCGCCTACACATCCTCGCAAGCGCATTCCTCCATCGAAAAAGCCGTGAAAATCGCCGGCCTGGGCCGCGAAAATCTGCGCCTCATCGAAGTCGACGAAAAATTCGCCATGCGCCCCGCCACCCTCGCCGCGCAAATCAAGCAAGACCTCTCTGCGGGCCGCGTGCCCTGTTTCGTCTCTGCCACCGTCGGCACCACCTCCTCGAACGCCATGGACCCCGTTCGCGCCATCGGCGAAATCTGCCGCGAACACAAAATCTGGTTGCACGTGGACGCCGCCATGTCTGGCACAGCCGCGCTCTGCCCCGAATTCCGTTGGATTCACGACGGCCTCGAACTCGCCGACAGCTATTGCTTCAATCCCCACAAATGGATGTTCACGAACTTCGATTGCGATTGTTTTTACGTCGCCGATCGCAAAGCGCTCATCAACACCATGAGCGTCTTGCCCGAATATCTGCGCAATCAGGCCACGGAGTCCGGCGCGGTCATCGATTATCGCGACTGGCACGTCCCGCTCGGCCGCCGCTTTCGCGCTTTGAAGTTATGGTTTGTGATTCGCCACTACGGCGTCGAAGGTTTGCAGCATCACGTCCGCCGCCACGTCGAACTCGCCCAGCAATTCGCTTCCTGGATCCGTGAAGATAAACAATTTGAACTCGCCGCGCCCGCTCCGCTGAATCTCGTCTGCTTCCGCCATCGCGCCGGCGACGCCGCCAACCAATCCCTCATGGATCGCCTCAACCACAGCGGCGATCTTTACCTCACGCACACCAAGCTGAACGGCAAATTCACCCTGCGCCTCTGCATCGGCCAAACCACTACCGAGTTGCCCCACGTCCAGCGCGCGTGGCGCCTCCTCCGCGCCGCTGCATCCTCCCTCTAGGTCGTTCATTCTCCCCCGTGCCGCTCGGTCGGGTTCCCCGCAAATCGCCACATCCCGTTTCACGTACAAATCTACAAGTTATGGTAGCCAGGGAACAAGAGTCGCGGCTCATCAGCATTTGATCGCAGATAACAAGAGACGTATTTTGTGTTCAGTAGATTTTCCTTGTCGACAAATCCGAATATTGGTATACAGAGTGCACAAAATTCGGTAGGCGACGCTGCACGTTGCATCGCCGCCATTGCAAAGATGCCTCGTAGCCTCGGCCACTTCAGGCACGCCGACACATGTCGGCTTACCTGAGCGGGTCGCGCGTGCGGACAGAGGGTTCATCGCCTGCCGTTCGGCGGCGCTCGTTATTATTTTGTGGAGGCAAAAATGAAGAAGCTATGCGGACTAGCATTCCTGTCGGTTCTGATTCTTAGTCTCGGACTTTGCAGTCAAAGTACCTTCGCTCAAGCGACCGCCAGCGCATCGCTTGAAGGTACGATCACTGACCAGTCGCAGGCCGTGGTCGTCAACTCGCAGATCACCTTGACAAACAAAGATACCGGTGCGGTGCGCACAGCCCAGTCCAACAGCGACGGCTTGTATCGCTTTGACTTGCTGCCCGCCGGAAACTACGAGCTCAAAATCACAATGGCCGGCTTTAAAACCATCACCGTGGCCTCCACGCAGTTGATCGTGGGTCAGACGTCAACCCTCAATTTTACTCTTGAGCCGGGCTCTGTTTCGCAGACGGTCACTGTCACCGAACAAGCCCCGCTCGTCGACGTTACGAAGACTAGCGTCGGCATGAACATCACGCCAGAGCAAATCCAGAACATGCCTCTGAACGGACGAGACTTCGGCAACCTCGCTTATTTGGCGCCCGGTGCACGTCCTGTCAACTCTTATGACCCGACCAAAAATCGCGTCGCCGTCATTGCTGTTAACGGCTCCAACGGCCGCAATGTCAACGTAACTGTAAACGGCATCGACGACAAGGACAACACCGTCGGCGGCCCCGTGATGCAGTTGCCTCTTTCCGCCGTTCAAGAATTCGACATTTCCACGCAGCGTTTCTCTGCCGCCAACGGCCGCAGCGAAGGCGCCGCCATCAACGTCATCACCAAGGCCGGCTCCAACAAGTTCCACGGGGGTGGCTACTTCTTCGACACGCAGACTGCGCTGAACCATAACGATTATTTCACTGCACAGACCCCCGGCTCTTCGACACCGCAGTTCGAGCGCCAGCAGTTCGGCGGCAACATCGGCGGTCCTATTCGCAAAGACAAAGATTTCTTCTTTTTCGCCCTCGAGCGTCAGCGCGAACATACGGCCGACCCCATCGCCGCGTTTGCGCTGCAAAGCCTGACTCTCGCCAAGCCAATCGGCGCCCAGCCTGCCGCCGTCATCCCCACGCCGTATTTTGACTGGCGTTACACTGGCCGCTTGGACCATCGGTTCAACGATAAGGAGTCGATGTTTTTTACTTACAACGCACAGAACAACACTGGTCTGAATGATCAGTCGGGCAACTCCAATGACCTGACCGCCGGGAACTTCACCACCAATCACTTGATCCTCTCCAGTCTGTCGCTGAACTCTGTTCTCTCTCCTACTGTCGTCAACGACGCAACCGCCGGCTATCAGTATTGGAACAACGTCATTGGTACCAACAAGTTCTCGCCCTTCACAGTCAACTTCCCCGATGGCAGCACCTTTGGCACCAACGGCAACGTGCCTCAACAGTCCATCCAGAAGAAGTGGCAGTTCAAAGATGACCTTTCCATCACCCACGGCGTTCACACCTTCCACACTGGCGTGGACTTCGTTTGGGAACCGGTCCTCGGGGGCTTGTTCGAATTCACACCGGTGCCAACTCTGACATTCCTCGACAATCCGTCTGTCATCGTCTCTAACAGTAACGGTCAATACCCCAATGGTTTCGCCACTGCAGGGGCCGTAAGTGCGATGACCGGCGCTTCTGGCGATCCTGACTTCTTCCTGGCTTCAAAGATGTTCGGTGTTTACTTCCAGGATGACTGGAAGATCCGCTCAGGCTTCACGCTGAATCTTGGCGTGCGCTGGGACAAAGACATCGGCCTCTATGCAAGCAGCCAGATCCCCAACAACCGTACCTATCAGGAGTTGAAGGCCATAGGCAGCCCGCTGGCCTCTAAAATTCCACACGATGATAATCACGGCATCAGCCCGCGCATTGGCTTTGCTTGGGACGTTACTGGCACAGGCAAGCACATTCTGCGCGGCGGATACGGCCTGTATTTCGGCCAAACCTTTATCAATATTCCGCTGTTCATGATGCAGCAAGCGAATCCGACTATCTTTGCCACCACATATTCGATCACGGCCAACGGCCCAGGAACGAGCTGCAACCCCGCAGTCTGCGACGTTCCAGGAACGAGCATCCCCCTGTCCAGTTGGCGTTTTGGCGTCGATCCGCTGCCCACTTCGCCGCCACCGCCGACTCAATTGCCGACAGGCGCCACAGGCCGGCTAATGGATCCAAATTACCGGAATCCATATTCTGAACAGTGGAATTTCGGTTACTCGTACGAAATCAATAGCTATTCCACGTTTGAAGTCGATTACATTCACGAACTTGGATTGCACGAAGCCAATACGTTCAACTTCAATCCGATCAATCCAGCCACTGGCGCGCGAGTGCTTACGCAGGCGTTCACAAACGCAGGCGTGCCGGTGCTCGGCGCGTCGGACGACGCCGCGTCCCAGGGCCGGTCGCGGTACGACGGATTGAACCTTTCCTACACACGCCGCATGAATCAGCATTTCACGATGAACGCTAGCTACGTCCTCTCCAAGGCTGTAGGCTGGGATGGCAATGCCGCATCGTTTGGAAACCGCCCCGTCAATCCGTTCAATCCGTGGAACCCGAAAGTAGACTTCGGTCCGGTTCCCAATGACGAACGTCACCACGTCGCCCTCAGCGGCATCGTCAGCTTGCCCTGGGGCTTTGATGTGGCGCCGATCATGCAATTCGGCTCGGCGCGCCCGTACACGGCAACAGCCGGACACGACACACTGGGAGTTGGCGGTCGCAATGGCGCAGCGCATGCCATTGTTCCCACGTCGAACCAAAGCGATTTCACCACTTATGCCCAGGCCTCGGTTTCGACCCAGCAGACTTGCCTGAGCGCCGCAACTTGCATCATGGTGCCCTTTGACAGCTTGCGCGGGCAGGATTTCTTCCAGCTCGACACCCGAGTAACCAAGTCTTTCAATTTTGCCGAGAAGGGTACCTTGCGGTTGATCTTCCAGGCATTCGACATCACTAACCGGGCCAACTTCGGAAATGACTTCACGGGCAATGTTCGCTCGTCAACTTTCGAGAAGCCAGCCGGGTTCCTCGCGCCGTCTGGCACGACCATTCCCAAGTCGTTCCGCGGCGAGTTTGGCGTGGAGTACACCTTCTAACGTTCAGCCTGTGCTGCTGCGATCACTTTTCGCAGCAGCGCGAACCTAAAACCCAACAGGGGAGGCGCAATCGCCTCCCCTTTTTTCTGTCTGCGGCCACGATTCTCCCTCCAATCATTCTTGTAGTTGCGATCGTTCCTTTCCGCGAATACAAGATGCGCCCATCCACTCAGTCAGTGCACTGCGTATGTTAGGATGTGAGCGTGAGCAACGCGCAAGCAGCGAATAAAATGAACATCCGGGACAACAACTAATGGCGTCGCGCGTGCAAGCTGCGCTTGTGCCTTATGCGGAATTTTCGCGCATTGGATTCGTCAACATCCTTGCGTTTCGGCTACGCTATTTCACCGGCATCATCACGTATTTTTTCATCGTGACGATTTACTATTTCATTTGGACCGCGATTTTCAAGAACACTACCGGCTCCATCGCAGGCTTCAACCTGCCCCAGATCATCACCTACGTCAGCGTGGGCTGGATCATCCGCTCGTTTTACTGGAACACCATCGACCAGGAAATGGCGTATGAAGTGATCGAGGGCAAGATCGCGATGGATTTGATCAAGCCCGTCTCGGTGCAATGGATGTGGATTTTCCGCGCGATGGGCGAATCGGCATTTCGCCTCGGCTTGCTCACCGTGCCGACGGCCATCGTCGTCGCGCTGGTTTTTCCGGTGCAAGGACCCGCGTCAGGAGTTGATTTAACACTCTTCATCATCGGCGTGATTGGCTCATTTTTCTTGATGGGCGCGATCAACTTTATGATCGGCACCTGTGCGATTCCGCTGAAATCGATCCTCGCGATGATTCGCGCGAAATACTGGCTCATCGAACTGCTCTCGGGCTTGCTGATTCCGATGACGTATTTTCCAAATGGCGTGCAGAAAGTGCTCGCGTGGCTGCCCTTTGAACACATTGCGTACACGCCGCTTTCGATTTATCTCGGCAGATTTTCTACGCGCGAAGCATTCAAGCTTCTGTGCGTGCAGTGGGCGTGGGTGGTGATTTTGCTTTTCGCGGCGCACTGGTGGTGGGAACGCGCGACGCAGAAAATCACGATTCACGGCGGCTAGGGAACCATGGCGAGTGCGGACAACTCGATGGACGGCGCGCATCAGGAAAATTTCGCGCGGCAAGTGTGGCGCGGATTTGTGCGGCATTGCATTTTGTTCGGCGAATATTTTTCGCAGTATGCAAAGATGCGCATGTCGTACCGCGGCGATTTCATCGTCTCGACCGCGACCAGCCTTGCCGCCACGATCTTCGCGTTGGCATTTGTTATCGTGCTTTTCCACAAAGTCCCGGCGCTCGCGGGCTGGACGCTTCCCGAGGAAATCTTCCTCTACGGCTTTTCGCTGATTCCTTACGGAATGTTCAACGTCATCAGCCTGAACCTCTACGACTTCGGCAACAACTACATCATCGAGGGGAAATTCGATCGTGTGATGTTGCGTCCTATTTCCACTTTGTTCCAGGTGCTCTTCGAGCAGTTTCGCGTCGAGTCCATGCAGGAAATCGCCACGGGACTTTTCTGCATGTGGTACGCGTCGCGCAAACTTCACATCCACTGGACCGCCGGCAAATTCTCGCTTCTGATTTTCTGGGGACTCTGCGCCGGAGTGATTTACATCTCCGTGTTTTTGCTGCTCACTACAATTTCTTTTTGGTTCGAGGATCGCATCGGCGTGCATCCGCCCGTGTGGAATTTGATCGCGTTTGGCCGCTACCCGCTTTCGATTTATTCCGGCGCGGTGCAATTTTTCCTGTGCTGGATTATCCCCTTCGGCCTCGCGTCGTTTTACCCCAGCGTGCGCCTGCTGGGCCACACTGTCACTCCGGAATACCTTCCGTTCGTCCCCGTGGTCGCCGTGGGCTTTCTGATTTTTGCCATCTCCATGTGGAATCTCGGCACCCGCCATTACTCCTCGACCGGTTCGTAACTGGTTGCGACCGCGCGTTGGGGCTAGGACCGAGGCGCGCAAGACAAAGTGTACAAGCTGCGCGCGCGACGAGGCTAGCTAGGAGTGCGGCGAGTCAGAAGCAGTCGCAAAGATGAGCACAGGCTGAAGCCTGCCTTCGGCAGGCAGGCCTGCGCCACAGAAGCATCAAGCGGAGGGGCCTTTGAAGTGGAGGACGACCATGGTGATGTCGTCGGCTTGCGGGGCGCCGCCGGTGAAGTCGCGAACGCCGAAGCGCACGGCCTCGGCGAGTTCTTCGGCGGTTGAGCCGGAAAATTCGCACAAGAGCTTGCTCAAGCGCTCCTGTTCATACATTTCATCACTCATATTTCGGGCTTCGGAGACGCCGTCCGTGTAAATCACCACGAAGTCCCCAGCCTGCAGCGCGACGCGCTCAGTGGTGAATTCGGCCTCGGCAAACATGCCCACGGGGAAATTCGAAGAGGACAACTCAACGAGCTCACCGGAAGCGCGGCGGACGAGTGGGGGCACGTGGCCGGCGTTGATGTATTCGAGCTGGCCGGCGGGATCGAGAACGCCGTAGAAGAGCGTGGCGTAGCGATCATCGCTCGAACGCTCACAGAGGAATTGATTGACGCGCTTGGTGGCTTCGGCCAACGGAATATCGAGCGCCGCGGTGGTGTAAAACACTCCCTGCAACAATGTGGCGAGAAGCGAAGCAGCGATTCCCTTGCCCGCCACGTCTCCGACGAAAAAGCCATAGCGGCCTCCGCCGAGAGAAACTACGTCGAAGCAATCGCCGCCGACCGAATGGCAGGCTAGCGTGGAACCCGCGACGGAAACGTGAGGCATCTGCGGAAATGTCTTGGGCAGAAGCTCGCGTTGGATCTGGCTGGCGATTTCGATTTCGTGATCGAGGCGCCCTTTTTCGCGGGCTGCGGCGAAGAGGCGCGCGTTCTCGATGACCGTGGCCGCTTCGCGCGCGAGCGTGCGCAAAACTTCGCGGTCGATTTCGCTGAATGCGGTGGAAGGCGAGCGGCTGTCGAGATACAGCACGCCGAGAAGGTCGGCCTCCTCGGACGTAATGGTGAGGTCTACAGCGGCGATTACCGGCAGCTTTTCGATGGGAATCGCGACAATGGTGAGCAACGAAAGCGAAGCTACGCTGGCCTGCGCGCCGATGGCCGCTTCGTCGCCCGTATCGCTGACGATCAATTCGCGCCGCGAAGTGGCGACGCGCTTCAGCACACCCGAGGAAATTTTCAGCTCTTCGACCTTCAGCAATTCGCCCTTCGCATCGCGCGCGATTGTTGGCTCCAGCTCGCCCTCATCGTTCGCGAGCAGAAGCACGCCGCGTTCCGTGCGCGTGACGCGAATGGCCGCGTCGACCACGGCCGCGAGCACGTCTTCGAGCGAGAGGCCGGAGCCCAAAGTTCGCGCTACTTCCAGGAGGACTCCGAGATGATAAAGACCCTGCGTTCCCGGCGTGGCGGGAGCGGGCTTTTCCACCTGCTCAATCAACTCTTCGAGTGTGGCTTCGTCGCCAAGGAAAACCAGCTTGAACGAATCGGGCATGCCGAAATCAATGCTGTCCTTGGGGCGCAGCGGCCGCGTGTCGGAGATGCGTTCGCCGTTGACGAATGTGCCGTGGCGGCTGCCCATGTCTTCGAGGAAGTAATCGCCATTGGCGGTGACGATTTGCGCCTGTTGCCGGCTGATGCGGCTGTCGCGCAGCACAAGCTCATTGCCCGTCTGGCGGCCGACGCGAAAGGGAAACTGCGTGACCTGAACTTCGCGGCGGACTCCGGCGGGATCGAGGACAAGCAATCGAGGAGGTCGCGACATGATCTGTTCGGCCGGCGCGGAAGCACAAAATAAGCGAGCGGGCCGGTCCCGCGCCCATGTTAGGAGAAGTGGCCGCGGATGGCAACCGAATTGACCGCGGATCAATCAGGCGGGGGGAAAGCTGGAATGCTGGCGCTCCCATTCAGAGCTGAGGCAACGGATCGTTTCGCGGAGGCGGACGGCGAGGTCGACTACCGTCTCCAGGCGCTGCACGGAAACGGGCGTGAGATTTGGGCGAAGCTGAGAGAGAAGAAGCTCCGCATTGCCGAGAATCCCCGTAAGGGGATTGTTGATTTCGTGGCGCAAGACCTCGGCGAAATCGGAGGGCAAATCCGCAGTCCAAGCGGAACGGAATTCATCCTCGATGGCTTGCGGCGGACGCAGCCGGCGCTCGACGAAAGCCGCGGCCAGGGAAAGGAATTCTCCCGAGCGAGCGACGAAATCAATTTCGCCGGCGCTGAGCAGGCTGATAAGTTGCGACTGCTTTTCCGAGGGAGCGATCACGATCACTGGGGCGAAGAGCGCCATCCGGCGCGCGGCTTCCTCGAGCGAGATGTCAGGGGGAAGAATACTGTCGTCGAAAACGATTGTTTCGGGATTCAGGCGAGCGGCGCGGGCTTTGAGTTCGATCCAATGCGACGCCTGCGCGATCTCGCGATGATTGCCACAGCCAGCGCTGTTGGATAAACGCCGGGCTGAAGAATCATGCGCCAGGCGCTCGACGAGATCAGCGCGCGTGTCTCCCGGAACCATGCCGACGAGCGCCGCGACGCCCCTGAAACTGGTTTTGAAGCCCATGGTGTTGATGTCCTCCTCAAGTTCGAGGCTCAAGTCCACCTCGACTTCTGTCTTCACGCTCCGGTTGGATCTTATAGCTTGGCTTGCGTGACAGCCGTCGCGATCGAAGTGGTGCGCGCGCGTCCCGCGAGAATGCGATTGGCGGCAAGCTTCAGTTCCTCGACGAGAAACGGCTTGGCCAAAAATGGAAGCTGGTGGAGCTTAAGAAATTCGACCGTGCGCGGCCCAAGCGTATCTCCGGTGATAAAGAGAATGCGGTCGCGCGCGGGGCTTTGCGTGCGCACAAGCGCATCGTAAAACGCAGGGCCGTCGAGGCGCGGCATGCGCAGATCGCAAATAATCAGATCGTAGTGGGCGCGCGCAAGCCGTGAAAGGCCTTCCTGACTGTCCAGAACAGCCTCGACTTTGTGGCCTTCCTCGCAAAGGACATCGCTGATGAGTTGTGCAACGGTGAGCTCGTCTTCCACCACGAGAACGCGGCCGGGGGATACGTTGCCCGGATCCGCCGAAGGCGCAGTCGCCACGCAAACAGTCTCGGCAGGGACCGCGAGGAGCGGAATCTCGACTGTAAACTTCGCGCCGCCTCCCGGCAGATTTTCGAAGGCAACGTCGCCGCCATGCTGTTCAACGATACCGTAGACGATCGAAAGGCCAAGCCCGGTTCCCAAGCCCGGCGGCTTGGTGGTGAAGAATGGATCGAAGATGCGCGAGACGATCTCAGCAGGGATGCCCGGACCATCGTCAGTAACCTCGATCAAGAGGCTGGATTCGGCGCCTTTTCGCGTGCGCAGTTGTATGCTGCCGCGTCCGCGGCTTTCGAGGATGGCCTGCTCGGCGTTCACCAACAAGTTCAGCACGACCTGTTGAAGCTGGTGCGGGTCGGCAAGGGTGGCGGGCAAGTCCGCGGCAAGCTCGCAGCGAATCGCTATGTTCTCAATCTTCAATTCGTAGCCGCGCAGAGCGACGGTGCGCTCGACAATCTCGTTCAAGTCGACGCGGGTGCGCTCGGGTTGGGCTTGCCGAGCAAAAAATAAAAGGTTTTTCACGATGCGCCGCGCGCGCTCCGCCTGCGCGAAGATCATTTGCACTTCGTTGTTTAGCGTTCCCGGTGCGCGCCCCAAGGCCAATTGCGCGTAGCCCATAATCGAGGTCAGAGGATTGTTGAGTTCATGCGCGATTCCGGAAACCAATTGGCCCAGCGCCGCCATCTTTTCGGTTTGAGCGAGCTTCGACTGAATGTGGCGCTGGTTCGTGATCTCCGAGTAAATTTGGAGCCAACCCAGCGGCCGTCCTCCATCGTCGAGCACGGAACGGGCGTAACGTTCGAAAACGCGTCGCGAGGGACCCGCCAATTCGAATTCGTCGTGAACCGGCCCGTTCGCGCCCGTGGCAAAAAATTTCCAGCGCTCGACAAACGGCCCCGGAGCGCGGACGAGCGGCCCGAGCAGGTGTGCGACGTCTTCGATGCGTGCTAGGCTCGCCAAAACGCCGGGATCGAGGCCGAATAACGTTCCAAAATGAGCGTTGGCAAAGCGAATTTGACCGTCGACTGCAAGGAGCAACACCCCCGAGTGAACAGCATCGAGCACACCGCGGAGTTCGGCTTCCAATTGCTTTAGTTCCAGATTTGGACTCATCGGGGACAAGTCGTCGACCGATCCGGTCCGTGCGCCAGTTTTGGATGGCGCACCAGACAAGGGTTTGTGCTTCTCCGCTAATCGAGATGGCTTCAGCCAGGAGTGACGCGCCATGCTTAACTCATCGTCCCGATTGCAGAATCAAGTAACATGACAGGATTGCCGCACCTGAAAAAATCAAGAGATCAAATGCACGCCGGAAAAATCTGCGGAGTTGATATTCCTGGATGTAGTCCAAGCCGACTCTCCCTTTTCGCCGCGCTGCGACATTAGTTCACAGATACGCATCTGTGCGACTGCACACGCGCTACCAATGCATGTAAATTGCGAAGTGATTGCGACTCAGGCGTTTACGCAGGGAGTTAGGATTAAATTCCCTCGCGGTTATTCCCACTCCGAACCGGAATTATCCGCATACGGGAAATGATTTTGCGGAGAGCAACAAACAGTCATTGTGGCGTGGAAAAAAAGTTCCGAGCTTCGCTGCAGAAATGATGTGTCAGGCGGTTTGGTGCCGGGCCAACTGAGACTCGTACTGCTTCAGCTTTCGATAGAGAGTAGTTTTTCCGATGCCCAGTAGTCGCGCGGCAATCAGTTTGTCGCCACCGGATTCACGTAACGCGCGGAGAATAGCGCGCCTTTCGAGCTCCTCAAGAGGCACAAGTTCGTCACTCGCAGGCATGGGATCCGTGCCGCCGTTGCTGGCGGCGTATTGCAAACTGGACGGCAGGTCGCCGGAGTGGAGGATCGGCCCCGAGCCGAGCGCGACGGCGCGTTCAATGGCATTTTCCAGTTCGCGAACGTTTCCCGGCCAGTCATAAGCTGTGAGGCGTGTGAGGGCGTCTTCGGCGAGCGTCGGCAAAGGGCGTACCGGATCGGCAAATTTTTCCAGGAACGACTGCACGAGCACGGGAATATCGCTCTTGCGCTCGCGCAAAGGGGGCAGCTTGATCTGGACAACGTTCAAGCGAAAGAACAAGTCCTGCCGAAATTGCCCCGAACGAACGGCGGTTTCGAGGTCCTTGTTTGTCGCGGCAATCACGCGCACTTCGATGGAAACGCGTTCGTTCGAGCCCACGGGCTTCACTTCGCGGGCCTGCAGCACGCGCAACAGCTTGGATTGCATTTCAACAGGAAGATTGCCAATTTCATCAAGAAACAGCGTGCCGCCGTCGGCGCTTTCAATCAAGCCCTGCTTGGTGTGTATGGCGCCGGTAAAAGCTCCCTTGGCATAGCCGAAAAGCTCGGACTCAATCAGCGTGGGAACCAACGCCGAGCAGTCCACGGGAACAAATGGCTTCTGGCTGCGCGTTCCGGAGAAATGAACCGAGCGGGCCACGAGTTCCTTGCCCGTGCCGCTCTCTCCGAGAATCAGCACGGGATAATTGTGCTGGCTGACCTTCTCGATCAGTTTATAAACGCGTTGCATTTTGGCGGAGACGCCAATCAGCTCTCCGTAACCGGGCCGCGTGCGAAGCTGCTCGCGGAGGACGCGATTTTCCTGATCGAGTTCCTGTTCGCGAATCAAACGCTGGAGCTTGCGGCGAAGCTCGTCAATATGAAATGGCTTCGTGACGTAGTCGGTTGCGCCCAAACGCGTGGCTTCGACCGCCGTTTGTATTGTGCCGTACTGCGTGAGAACCAGAACGGAGACCTGCGGATAGTGCTCGCGTATACGGCGCAATAATTCGAGGCCGCCGAGCTGCGGCACTTTGAGGTCCGTGATGGCAATATCAATCGGATACTGATCGAGTTCTTCGAGCGCTTGCTCCGTGGTGCTGGCCGTGCGGACTCGCAGGCCGGATTCGACCGCAATATCGCTGCAAATTCGAAGAGTTGATTCTTCGTCGTCCACGATTAAAACCGTGGCGCTCGCCGTTCGTTGGTTCTTAAATGTTTCTAGCGTCCCAAGCTCCGTTGTCATTCACGCCTCGCAATTCGCGTGGCCTATGATTTCCCATTGCGGGCCGATATCCCTTACGGGAGCACGCAAAGAACCACAGGCGGAGAGCTACGCAAATAGCTATAGTCGCTGGACTTGCGGCTTCCAGACCAGGGTCGATACCGAGGAGACCGTCCCATGTCGGGAATGGATGGTACCCCATAGTAATAAAGTAATCAAGTAACTCTATTTGTCCTTAGGCGCATGCCAAAATGGGACAACCTTGGTTACCGAAAAGGGAAAGGCATGGCGAAAAACGAAAATCCCGCAGACTGAACTGAAAATTGCATCCTCGACGGAAATTCTCCGCCGAGGACGCAATCGGAGGACGCGATCTGAGGCTATCTGACCCTGACGGTCGCGGCCCTGCTTAGACGAAATATCAAGCGTGATTCAGCGGGCAGGGATATCTCTTTCTTACCGGTCAGGGCTGCACCGGCCGTGCCAGCGCCGGCGCCGGCTCCTGCGCCTATGGCCGCGCCCTTGCCGCCGCCTGCGATCCCGCCTATCAGCGCCCCAAGCGCCGAGCCGCCGCCAATGGCGACGATGTCGCGTTTCTTGTGGGACTTGCCTTCCAATGTGACCGGACGCGTATGAACATCGACCCACGAGCCACCTGCTTGAACACCCGTGATGGCGACGCTAAGAAACGCGGGCTTCGATAAACGCCCCGATGAACGCGCTTCGACCACAGTTCCCCGCACACGCGCGTCGCGAGGCACGACCACGCCACCGCCGGCGAGAATGGGCTGCGAAAGTGTTCCTTCAAACGAATCTCCCGTCTGGCTCCTTGCGCTGTCGATTGTGGTGCCGAGAATCACGTGCAGTTCGGTTCCGGCGGGTATGTTCACTGACTGGGGAGCCTCGGCTGCAGAGCTTCCTGCACTCGAAGAATCGGGCTGCCCGCCGTTTGCGCTGTTGGCGTTGTTCCCATTGCGGGAGCAGCCGGGCAGGTATAGAGCCGCCACGACAATCAGGGTAAAGGCGAGCAATGAATGATTCCTATTTTTCAAATGACACCTCCAAGTATTGGGTCGCAATTCCAGTTCCAGAATAAGCCTTAACTAAACTCTTCCTCTTGAATAGGATAAAACATTTTGTGGAATCAATTAACAGTGCAGAAATTTCCCGCCGGCGCAAAAGTGCCGAAACAGACACAAGCGCACATGCAGGAGCGCCACAGCCAAGTGGCGGCCTAGACCGGCGACGATGGCCCGGATCACGCGACACCGCCCGTTTGGCTTTCCATCGCTTGGCTTTCCAGCATCCTTACTGTAGATTAAATTTCTTGATGGCAAGTCACGCTCCATTTTCGCAACGCATTCTGATCGTCGAAGACGAGGAGAACGCCCGCAAGGGCTACGAAGCCCTGCTTCATAAATGGGGCTGCCAAATCCTCGGAGTCGGCAGCGCCGAGGACGGTCTGGCGAAGTTTTCCGAATTCCAGCCCGCCGTCGTGTTGGCGGACGTCGAATTGCCCGGTATGAACGGCCTCGAATTGCTCGCTGAACTACATGAGCACGCGCCGGAGACGCCAGTAATCATCATCACTGGACGCGGCACGGATGAGCGCGCTGTGCAGGCCATCGAGGCGGGAGCATTTTGGTACATCGAAAAACCTCTCAAGCCTCCCGTGCTACGTTCGCTGCTCGAACGCGCCATGGGCAAGGCGCGCGACCGAAGGCAAGTTGCGGCGCTCACACGCCAGTTGCGAGACGCGGGCCGATTGGGCGAATTGGTTGGCGCGTCGAAGACCATGGTGGAAGTGATGCGGCAGGTGGAAACAGCCGCGCCGTCAACAGCGTCGGTGCTCATCACCGGCGAAACCGGCTCAGGCAAGGAAGTGGTGGCGCGCACAATCCATGCGCTGTCGCCGCGCGCCAGTCAGCCCTTCGTGGCCATCAACTGCTCCGCGATTCCAGAATCGCTGATGGAAAGCGAAATTTTCGGCCACGAGAAGGGCGCGTTCACCGGAGCGGCGGAACGGAGACTTGGCTGCTTTGAGTTGGCGGATGGCGGAACGCTGCTTCTCGATGAGATCGGCGAAATGCCTGCGCAAACGCAAGCCAAACTGCTGCGCGTGCTGGAAGATCACAAAGTGCGAAGGATAGGCAGCAAAGTCGAGACGCCGGTGGATGTTCGCGTGCTTGCAGCGACCAATAAGGATCCGCAGCAAGCTGTGGCGCAGGGGCTGCTGCGTCAGGACCTTTTTTTTCGCCTTAACGTTTTTCACATTCATCTGCCGCCATTGCGCGAGCACAAAGATGATCTGGGGCCCCTCACTGAACAATTGCTCGCGGACATCAATCACAAGCACGGGCGGCACGCGCCAGGCGTGAATACGGAAGTGATGGAATTATTCAAGGCGTATCCGTGGCCGGGGAACGTGCGCGAGTTGCGCAATGTTCTGGAACGCGCGGCCATCGCGTGCGACCACGGCCCGATTGGCCGGCAGCACTTGCCCGATGATTTCGCGCGCGGACCCGTGGCGCAGTCGAGCGAACTCTCCGGTTTGCGCTTTCCGCCCGGCACCACGGTGGAAGCGGCGGAACGCGAGTTGATTATCCAAACGCTGGCCGCAACGAATCAGAACAAAACGCGCGCCGCGGAGCTTCTCGGCATCAGTCTGAAAACACTTCACAACAAGCTTAAGGAGTACGAGGCCTCACGCCAAAATGTCGCTAAGCCTGAAAAATAAGTTCACGCTGGCGACGGCGTTCCTGGTCCTTATAGTCGTCGCTCTGGTCTCCGGCTTATACGTCGTGCGACTCACACGGCAGGTGATTACGCAGGCGAACGATCGGGCGCAATTTGTGCTGCAACAGGTGTTCGTGTCTGCGCAGAACGCCCTGCGCGAAGCAGCGGAAAATGGATCGGCTCCGGCATCTTCGAGTTCGGACGACATTCACGACTATATCCAACGGACGTTGGAACAAAACCGGGGCCTGTCGGCGCTGATTGAGTCGGACATGAGCTTCTCGCCGACGATTTATGAAATCACAATCAGCGATGCGGATGGGATGGCCATGATTTCCAGCGACCCTTCCTTGTCCGGCAGGCGCGTTCCGCAGCGCCGCAATCTTTCGCAACTCGTGAATGCGAGCTTCCTGAATCAACTGCGGATTCTGAACGGCCCTCCGCGCGTCTACGAATTGACGCTGCCGTTCGTTACCACCGGCAACCAACCTTTCGGGAATATCCACGTGGCGCTCGCTTCGGCCCTGCTGCGCAATGAAATCTGGCCGGGGCTGCATTCGGCGGCATGGCTGGCGCTGGCTGCAGTGCTGCTTTCGACTCTATTTACTGCGTTCGTCAGCCAAGTGGCGCTGGCGCCGCTGTCGCGCATTTCGGCACAATTGGATCGCATCTCGGCTGGCGAATTTGATCTGGAGCCAGTCACGCAGGCGGGCGAACTGGGGCAGGTGTCGAACAAAATCAGCCGCATCGGTCAACAACTGCGGGACGTCCGCGAGATTTTCAGCACATTGCGCGAAAACATGAATCAGATCATGGCCGGTCTCGAGGACGGCCTGCTGCTATTCAATGCCGAGGGGCGCGCGGTGCTGGTAAGTCCCTCGGCGGAAAAATTCATTGATGTAGATTTGGAAAATTTGCTTGGCCGCAAGATCGAGGAGATATTCCCGCCGGGCCACCCGCTTGCGCTTGCTCTGCATATTGGCCGGAACGGCGAGGTCGCAGCCGAGGGAGTCGAACCGGTGGAAGTGGATGTCGCGGGCGAACACGGGACGCGGCGGGTGGGCGCGAGCATCCAGACCATCCAGGAAGACGGTGCACGCATGGGAATGCTCGTCTCGCTGCGCGACCTGGAATCCCTCGAGCGTCTCGGTTCGCAATTGCAAGTGTCGGAAAGGCTCGCGGCCCTGGGGCGCGTCACGGCGGGCGTTGCGCACGAAGTGAAAAATCCGCTCAACTCCATGCGCGTGTGGCTGGAGGTGCTAAAGGCCAATCTGCCGATCGATCCCGAGACGCAACAAGCCGCGAAAATGCTGGACACGGAGATTGATCGTCTTGACCGCGTGGTGAAAACGTTCTTGGAATTCAGCCGTCCCGTCGAATTGGAACGCGAGGAGGTAAATCTGCCCGAGCTGATTGAGAGCGTTCTCGCCAGTGCCAACCCTGGTATCACGCGGGCAGGCGTAACTCTGGTGAAAGAGATCCCCGCGTCATTTCCCATGATTGAAGTGGATAAAAGGCTGATCGAGCAGTCGATTCTCAACCTGGTGCTGAACGCGTGCGAGTGCATGACGGCGGGAGGGCAGCTAACCGTAACTCTGGAGCGCGTCGGTGACATGGCGGAAATTCGCGTGGGCGATACGGGACCGGGTATTGCGCCCGAAAATCGCGGAAAAATCTTCCAGCTTTTTTTCACCACCCGAAAGGGCGGGACCGGACTTGGACTGGCGAATACATTCCGATTTGTGCAATTGCACAACGGTTCGATAGAATTTGAGACAGAGGCTGGGCGCGGCACCACGTTTCGAATTGAGCTGCCGCTGACGCGCGCCACTGGCGTGCCAGCATCTAATTTAAGAGACTACGGCCAGCCGTTTGCGCGGCAGACATAGTCGCAAATGAGCTACCCAGCCCCAAACCGCGTTTCGAACCGGCCCGCTGCCGCGTCGCGGAATACCGCATTCTTGACGTGTGTGGTAGCTGCAAGCCTCACGCTGTTCACTTGCGGCTGCATGGGCCACAAGGTGCGCGCGGCGGCGCCAGTGACTGTGCCACCTCAGCCGCCAGCTCCAATTTCAACGCCGGGAACGACTAAGTCACCGGATTCGATTCCCGCGCCAACCATGCCGGCGCCAAAAAATCCCGAACCGGCGACGCTTTCCCCGGCTTTGACGCCGAAACCCGATACACTTAAGCGACCGGCAACAACCGCCGTTCCTGAGCCTGACCGACCGCCCGCGCCGGAAATTTCGCCACAAATGTCGCCGTCAGACCAAGTGGAGCTGACGAAGCAGACACAGCAATACGTCACGACAGCGCAACAAAATTTACATCGCGCCGACGGACGCGAGCTCAATACGAGCCAGCACGACATGGTCGACAAAATTCGCGGCTTCCTGGAACAGGCGCAGGATGCGATTCGCACATCCGACTGGTCGCGCGCAAAAAACCTATCGCAGAAGGCTTATCTTCTCTCCATCGAACTGGTCAAGACGCTTTAGTTCGACATCACTCGTCACGAATAATTGGTAAGATTGCACCATGAAAAGGTACGACACTGTCGTCGTTGGCGGCGGAATTATCGGAGTGTCGCTCGCGTTTGAGCTCCGCCGACGAGGACAATCCGTGCTCGTGCTCGATCGCCAGCAGCCTGGGCGCGAAGCATCTTGGGCGGCAGCCGGTACAATTTCGCCCGCGCCAGACCACGAATCGCTTGGTATTGCCGCGCTCGGATGCGAGAGTTACCGTCTCTACCCGGAATTTGCGGCCGCAATTGAAAAGGCCTCGGGAGAATCCGCCGGCTTCCATCCCAACGGTGCGATGGAATTATTTTTCGACCCAGACAACGAATCAGAGCGCGATCGCCGCGTAGAGGAAATCCAGAATCATGACGTCGCGGCCGAGGCAATCTCACTTGCCGAAGCAAAAGTCCGCGAGCCTGCCATCGGCTCTGCGACGCGCGCGACGCTGTGGATTCGAGACGAAGCGTACCTTGACCCGCGCATGATCACGCACGTAGCGATTGCCGCAGCGTTGAAAACTGGCGTGGAAATGCGCGGCAACAGTGATGTGCTTTCCGTCTTAGTCGAACGAAACCAGTGCAGCGGAGTGCTTGTCGCCGATGCGGAGAGAAATCGCGCAGGGAGGCTTGAAATTCGCACGGGGGAAAAAATCGCGGCGCACAACGCGGTGATTGCGGCAGGGTGGCGTTCAGGCGAAATCGGAGGCGTGGAATCCCATGCGCCCACGATTCCCGTTCGCGGACAGATGGTTGCACTCGGCAAAGTTTCCGGCGCGCCGCGAACAATTCTTCGCTCCAGTCTGGGTTACATGGCTCCGCGCGAGGATGGGCGCACGGTCGTTGGCAGCACGCTCGAAAGCGGCGCAGCCGAAAAGCATACGACTGCCGCCGGCGTGCAAAAAATTCTCAACGCAGCGTTGACGATGGCTCCCGGGCTGGCGAGCGCACCGATTCTGGAAACCTGGGCCGGCGTGCGGCCTGACTCGCCCGATCATTTGCCGATTATTGGGCCTACGAACGTCGAAGGCCTGTTCATCGCGACGGGGCACTATCGCAACGGGATGCTCCTGGCGCCCGTGACGGCGAAATATCTGGCCGAGTGGATAACAACGGGGAAACCTTCGGCGTGGTTCGAACCTTTCAGCCCACTGCGATTCGCGGCGGCAAGCGACGCGTTTACAGCCGGTGAGGGGCCGAAAAAGGGGCACTTTTAGAAAGGGCTTATACTAGACAGACCTGTCAGCTTGGTTGTTCAAAAAGTTAATAGAAATAATTACAACACGAGCGAGGAACATGCTGCGTTTTCGAAATTCGGGATATATGGTCTTCGGCGCCACGAGGCGCCTCGGGGCTGAAGCCGACTAGAAGCGGCGCCCAAATGGCGGGGATGAATTGCCGCGGCGCCAAACGGCAAATGCCAATGCAGATGGCTCGATGCCTCATGTCAGCCAGCAAAAACGCTAGCGGGACACGCGCTACAAAGACACGCGTAATCTAGTAAGGGATTATGCCAGCGCGGCGCTGCGGTTCGCGATTCGGCGGACCGGCGAGCGTTGAGGATTGTCCGGGACTCGTGAAGTTCGCTTTGCTCGAAAGCAAGTAAAGCGGGCGGTTCATGACAACATCCAAAGTCGTGCCGCGTGGCAGTTCCGCTTCCGGTCCGCGCGTGGGAAGCACAGCAAGAAGACCCGCCGCCGCGCCAGCGCCAGCGCCAATTCCCGCACCTCTTGCGCTCTGGCCCACAATCCCACCAAGGCCAGCGCCAGCCGCGGTTGTTTCCAGGACAGTGCCTGCATCCGCAGATTTATTTGAATCGCCTTGAATCGCGCCTTCTTTGCCGACAGATTCGTTGCCGCCAGTCCCCGCATCGGTCGGCGAAGCGTTGAAACTGGCCTGGTAGCCATTGGGAAGAATTAGACTGTCGAGTTTGATTTTGATTTCGCCGCGTCCGTGAATGCGTCCGGGACGTTTGGCTTCCGTGACTTCACCGCTGACGTACGAACCCGCGGGAATCAGAATGCGGCTGTCGATGACAATAGGGAAAAGCGTTTCGAGATACACCGGGTCGCCGGGCCGCGCACTGCGCGTTGATATGGCGTTGTGCAGTACAAGGGGAAGGCGCGTCCCGGAAGGCACTTCAAAATATTTTGGCAGGGGCGCAACCGCTGCGGGAGATGCCGCCGTGGATGAAGGTTGAGCGGGCGATGCGTTCGCAGGCGCAGCAGACTGGGCTGGCGTCGCCGGGGGATTCGCGGATTGTGCACGCAGGACGGGAGCAATCGCGAGCGCGAGAATGATCAACGCAGCGGTATCCACGAAACGCAGCTTCATCGAGGCCACCTCCACCGGAGCTCACTATCCGATGCTCGGCTTTACGTTCAGGATGCCCCCGAAGACGCTCTTGTGTCAATTGCCGCAGTCTGCTCCGCCATGCGGCGAGGCTTCTTCTTTGAGTTGTGATCCTTCGGTACAAGACCTTCCTTCTCAGTTTCGATGCGTTCGCCGTTTGACTGGGGCGGCGGCGCCGCTTACGCTGTCACTTGAACGCGAAGTGAGGAGGGTCGGATGGCGGATTTGGCGTTGGTGTACGGCATGAGGCTTTTCCCGGCGACGGAACTCGACTCGGTGGGCGAAGCAACCGTGCAACTTAAAAACGGCCGCAGTGGGCGCATCACGATGCATTTGATCGAAGGCAGCAGAGAAGAAATCGAGAAAACGCTAAAGCAATCGCTGGACGCGTTCTTCGATTTGTATCCGGAGATTTAGCGCTGCACGGTGGACGCTAAGTCAAAATGACCGTTTGCCCGGTTAGATCGAAACGTTTGCGGCAGCGAATATTCCGGCACGCGGTCATGTCGTCGACACGAACCATGTACGAGCGCGCCTTTGCGAAATGGGCGCGATCTTCTTCATTCGACCCGCGCGGCAGCTCCACTTTTTTCGTGCGAACTTTCCAGCGGATCGGGTAAGTATTTTCCTGGCGGCAATGCGGACACGTCAGCGGAATCTGTTTGGTTTCATCCTTCTCGTCGTAAAATTTTCTGTCGTCCATTGGACCTTCCCGACTAGGTTTTTCCGCGCGCCGCGGCCGGCGAATTTGCCGGCGCTATGGTGGCGATGGCATCGAGAGTCACAAAACGCATTCCCGAATCTTTCCATCGCGGCAACCAGTGCGCAAGCGCCGCAACGGTGTGGCGGCGGTCTCCTTCGAGCAAACGATGGTCGCCGTCGTGCAAAAGCACAATATCGCCACCTGTGACTCGCCGCAAGCGATGAATCACCGGCTGTGCGGGCTGCGGCTTCCAGTCCCAGGCCCATTTCGACCACATCGCAACGCCTGAGTAGCCAAGCTGGCGCACCACGCTGTCAAGTTGCGGGCCGCGAAAACCAAACGGCGGGCGCATCCAGAGCACTTCGGCGCCGTCAACGGCCGAAAGGATCGCTTCACGACAACCATTCAACTCTTCACGCAGATTGGCGCGAGAGAGAAGGATCAAGCTGGGATGCGTCTCCGTGTGATTGCCAATCGCGTGTCCGCGCGCGGCGATCTCCCGCGCCAGTGCGGGAAACGCGCGCACGTGCCGGCCGATCAGAAAAAACGTGGCGCGCGCGCCGTGGGCGTCCAGCAAATCGAGCAGCGCCGGCGTGGCCTTTGGATTCGGGCCGTCGTCGAACGTGAGCGCCACCGTTGACGCATCGCCTGTATTGCACACCGTGCGCCCAAATAATTGCGAGCGCGGATACACGGCGCCCCACGCTCCAATTGCCGCGCCGCCAAACACTACCGCACCCGCTGTCGCCCACGGATTCACACGCGCATTTTCTCACGCAATGCGCTGCACGCGCGTAACTTTTCTGCGCGCCGCGCCAATGTATTCCAACTCTGATACGATACGGCGCGATGTGGCTGCGCGCGCCCGTGACGAATCCGAAAATCCCGAAATGGCTGCGCTGGGGCGGTTTGATCTGGCTCGCTGTATGGATTCCCACCTATTGGCGTTACTGGGGCGCACAGAATTTCGTCCATCTTTGCGATATTGCGGTGATCCTTACGTGCGCGGGCCTGTGGTGGAGCAATTCGCTGCTGCTTTCGAGCCAGGCAGTTTCGTCGATTGTGGTGGATCTGCTCTGGGACCTCGACGCGGCGTGGCGATTTTTCAGCGGACATCATCTGATTGGCGGCACCGAGTACATGTGGGACGCGCACTACCCGCTGTGGGTGCGTCTTTTGTCGGTATTTCACATCGTGTGGCCGATTCTGCTGCTGTGGTCGCTGGCGCGGGTTGGCTATGACCGTCGAGGCTGGTTGCTGCAAGCCGCGATTGCGGCGGATGCCATCGTCGTAGCGCGCTCGACGGATCCGGCGCTCAATATCAACTATGCATTCCGTGACCCGATTCTACATCGCGCGTGGGGACCCGCCGCCGCGCACGTGGTGCTGATGTGGATCGGCGTGGTCATCGTGATTTATCTGCCTACGCACTTTGTTCTAGCGAAACTGTTTCGAGGGCCGGAAGGTCCCGGGCCAAAGGAAGATGCAGATTCTTCGTTGCCTAGCTCTTCGGAATGACAAAAACTGGAGTTTCTCGGCAACCCGTCAGGTGATGCGCGCCCGGAACTACTCGTCGTCTTCCTCTTTGCGAATGGAGCGGAGATCGATGCCGAGGTGCTGGCATTTTTTGTAGAGGTGGCTGCGTTCGAGGCCGAGGGCTTTCGCGGTGTTGGTCATGTGGTTGTGGTGGCGCTTGAGCTCGCTGAGAATTGTGTCGCGCTCGAAGGCTTCGACGCGCTCGGCCATTGCGCCAGTGGCGGCTCCCGGAGCGCCTGATTCGGCAATGCCGTTTATGGATTCGGCGCGCGGCAGCGCCATGCGTATCGCCGCAGCGTCCACTTCGTTTTCCGTCGCCAGCAGCAGCACGCGTTCGACTACGTTACGCAATTCGCGAACATTTCCAGGCCACGAGTAGCGCGACAATTCTGCAATGGCCTCCGTGGAGAATTTCTTTGCCTTCCAGCCATTTTGTTCCGCGACCTGGCGCGCAAAATGTTCCGTGAGCACGGGAATATCTTCCAGACGTTCGCGCAACGGCGGCAACACAATGGGAAAAACAAAAATCCGGTGATATAGGTCCTGGCGAAACGTATTGCGGCGGACCTGTTCTTCGAGATTGCGATGCGTCGCGACCACCACGCGCACGTTGACCGGAATCGGGCGGTCGCCGCCAACGCGCTCGATTTCGCCTTCTTCGAGAACGCGCAAAAGTTTCGCTTGCATCGCCAGCGGCATGTCCCCGATTTCGTCGAGGAAAAGCGTGCCGTGGTGAGCCTGCTCGAATTTGCCCGTATGCCGCGACGCAGCGCCCGTGAAGGCTCCCTTTTCGTGGCCGAAGAGCTCCGATTCCATCAACTCGGCCGGAACCGCGGCGCAATTGAGGGTGATGAATGGGCCGCTTTTGCGCGGACTTTTTTCGTGCAGCGTGCGCGCGACGAGTTCCTTGCCGGTGCCCGTCTCTCCGCGAATGCAAACGCGCGTTTCGCTCGCGGCGACGCGCTCGACTTCCGCCATCAGCGCCTTCATCGCCGGACTGGCCCACACAAGCTGATGGCGGCCGACGCGGCGGCGTAAATCGCGATTCTCTTCTTCGAGCCGCGCGAGCTTTAGCGCGTTTTCGACGGTGAGGAGGAGTTTTTCAGTCGAGATGGGCTTTTCAAGGAAGTCGGCGGCGCCCAGGCGCGTGGCGCGCACCGCCATTTCAATCGTTGCCTGCCCCGACATCATTACGACGGGAGACGCGATGCCCGCAGTCCTTATTTCTTCGAGCAGCGCGATGCCGTCTTTGCCCGGCATCACCACATCGGAAAGAATCAAATCGAAATGGCCGTCGCGTGCAAGTTCGAGAGCGCGGGCAGCATTGTCGCAGACCGTCGCTTCGTGACCGGACAATCGAAACGCGCGGGAGAGAGAAGCGAGCGTGTTCGCATCGTCGTCGATGATCAGAATGTTGGCTTTGGCCACGATCAAATCATGCCTTGCGTTCCATCATTGGTTCCGGCGAC
Organism: Acidobacteriota bacterium; assembly: GCA_027307115.1. GTDB lineage: Bacteria > Acidobacteriota > Terriglobia > Acidiferrales > UBA7541 > DAHUXN01. The sequence continues at coordinate 82,511 of DAHUXN010000028.1, read as the reverse complement.
TGTTCACTTTTGACGGACGCGGACTCGATGGAGACCACATTCGGCGGGCGCTCGAGAAGTTCGATGCGAAACGTTGTGCCGCGTCCCGGCTCGCTCATCACGGAAATCCGTCCTCCATGATCGCTGACAACCGATTGCACAATGGCGAGGCCGAGGCCCGTGCCGTGCAGCTTCGTTGTGTAATACGGCGTGAAAAGGCGCTCGCATTCTTCGCGAGTGAGCCCGGCGCCCGTGTCGGAGATTTCCAGGCGCACACCGCCGTCATGCGCCACCGTGCACAGCGTAAGTTTTCCGCCATTGGGCATAGCGTCGATGGCGTTGAGGACGAGGTTGCCAATGGCGCGGTGAAGAAGCGTGCTGTCGGCTTGAATCACGGGAAGTTTTTCATCGAGATGCAGTTCGGTGGTAATTTTTGGCTCGCCGGGCGCGATGAAGCGCGGTTCAAAAAGGCGCGTAACGCCGCGGACCATTTCGTTCACGTCCAGCGAATGCAATTCGGGACGCGGCATTTTCGCGAAATCGCTGAAACGGTTGACAATCGTTTTCAAATTTTGAATCTCAGCAAGAAGCGTGTCCGTGGATTCGCGGAAGATCTCGTCAAAGTCATTCGCGTTTTGCCTGCGCGCACGCTGAAGATTCTCAACCGTGATTTGCAGCGGGAATAGAGGATTCTTCAGTTCGTGCGCGAGCCGGCGCGCCAGTTCGCGCCATGCGGCGACGCGTTCGGTTTGAATCAGGCGCTCGCGTTGTTCGGCGAGTTGTCCAGTCATTTGATTGAACGCCCCGGCGAGCGCGCCGATTTCGTCGCGTGAATGAATCTCGACGCGCGCATCCCAATTTCCGGAGGCGACTTCTTTCGCCCCCTCGACGAGCTTGCCAACCGGCCGCGTGACGCGCACGGCGGCCCACCAACTCAGCAGGATTCCGAGTGCGAGCGCGATGCCACCGACGAGCAGAGCCAGGCTTCGAATGCCGCGTTCGAGCAAAACCAAATCGTGGCGCGAACTGCCGACAAACAACACGCCGAGGAGATTTTTGTCGGGGCCAAGCAGCGGGAGCAAATGAAAAACTTCATCGTTTGCGGCATCGCGCGTCCACCGGATCGTCGCCGTAATTTCGCCGGGCTGCTGAAGCTCACGGGCCACGAGCGGCGCGAGACGATCCGCCTGCGCAACCGGACCATCCACGGCACTCAAGTTTTGCGAGGAAAAATTCGCATCGAGATTGACGTAAAGCAGCGCGCGCATTCCCGGCGGCAAACTGAGGGAAGACAAGAAGGATTTGTCGAGCCGTTCGCCTCCGGCGGTGTACAGACTCGAGCCAGCGACGGGGAGCACTGAGACGGCGATCAGCCCGAGTTCAGGGCCGTCCGGTGTGTCCACTTTTTGCAGAAAGGCGCCGCGCGCGGACCAATCGGTTTTTTGAAGCAGCCAGTCTTCTTTATAACCGAAGCGTGCAGGCCACTGCATCGAAGAAATAATGCTTCCGTCGTTCCCTGCGAATTCAAGGAAATCGAAATGGTGATCCGAAGCGACGCTGACGGCGTCGTGCCCGTATGCGGACGGATCAATATCGCGAGCATTGAGATGAATGGCCATGTTCAGGGTCGCTTCAGAACCTGAGATGTCCTGAACGCCGCGAACGATCTGTTGTCCCTGGTTCGCAAACTCGCGCTGAAATTGCGACACGATCGCGTCCGTGTGGGATGCATCAACACGCTCGAACGCACGGCGCGTGAATACGGTAACCCCCACGCCGACGATTGCCACGGCCGCGACGACCACGAGCGGGAACAGCACGAACATCTTCACGCGAAAACTCATTGCGATGCTCCGTCGAGCCAGATGTCCGCGAGATGCCACTTCCCCCAACGCGCCGGTATCCAATCGCGAACGCGGGCGCTTAAACCCACAACTTCCGGAACATACACGAGAGGAATGATCTCGTACGTGTCCACCACGGCGCGTTCGCGTGAATATAATTGTTCGGAATTCGCGGGATCGTTGAGCGGCGCAGTCAGTGAAGAATCAAAATCCGCGAGTTGCGCAACGGTTTGCAGGAAATCTCCGAGCGCCACTCCGGGTGCAGGCGAAGACATGGGAAGGCGCACGATGCGCGCGTCGTATTCCGGAACACTGGCCGCGCGATTCGTCGCGCGATTTGCAGTGCCGCCCGGCAAACCGGCGGCGATGGCTCGCATGGAAATTGGAATCCCCGCAGCTTGCGCGTTTACGACGATGCGTTCGGCGATCATGCGTTCGATAGGGTCGGCGGAATCATAGCCTAGCTTCAGCGCGGGGCCGGAAGAGATTTGTGAAGCGAGCTGGCGCGCGGCTGCAATATCCGCTGCCGTTGAAAAAAGGAATTCGTAGCCTGAGGACCATTGCGGCAAGAGCGCTCCAGCCGGCGCACCCTCTTGTTGTAAAATGAAATCAACAAGCGAGGGCCGGTCGATAGCAGGCGAAAGCGCCTGGCGGATGCGAACGTCTTCTGCGCGCGTACTGGAAGGCGAAAAAATCAGCGCGACTAATTCCGCAGGATCCGATGCGGAAATTCTCACGCCTCGCGAGGCGTCGATGCGGGCGCGATCGGGCGCGACGTCGGCGATGTCAGCCTTGCCGAGATCGAGATCGATCATACGTTCGCGCACTGTGCGGCCCATTTGCACGTCAATGCCATCGACGAACGGCCGGCCACCCCAGTAATCGTCGTTTGCCGCGAACACGGCATGGCGGCCAGCTTCCCACGTGGTCAGATGAAATGGCCCGGTGCCGACAATTACGTCCGTAGGCTTGCGGAGCAAAATTGAATTTCGCGATTCCGCGAGAACGTAAAGCAAGTCTGGCAAAGGCGAATCGGATTCGACGACGACGGAATCGCTCGCAACGCCGACGTGCCACTTGGGGTTCATCGCTTGCAGCGAAGTTGCGGCAGAGTCGGGTGTGAAGGGTGAGGCGTCCTGAAATTCAATGTTTGGGCGAAGACGAAAATTCCAGCGCGTGAATTTGCCGTCGTGTTGCCAGGAAAGCGCCAGCGCAGGCTTCGGTCGTCCGAACTGGTCCAGCATGACCAATCGGTCGGCGACCAATTCCAGGAGACGTTCTTGCGCAATCTGATCGGCGACGCTTCCCTGCTTCTGCGCGGGATCAAGCGAAGTGGCGCGGCCCTGCAAATCGACGGTTAGCGTGCCACCGTAGCGTGGCCGCCGCGCGGCGGAAGTTGGCAGCGCCACGAACAGCAACGTGAACAGCAAACTACTGGTTGTAGACCGCGCGGATGAAGTACGCCTCATACATTCCTGTTTTTAGATTGCGCGAGACCGCGAGGACGGTATTTTCATCCTCGGACCAAAGCGCCGTGATCGGACCGTCGAAGTTGATTTCGCCGCTGATGGCGACGGGCTGGCGGTCGATGATGTCGAAAGCCCTAACCGAATCGGGAGCAGTCCAATCGCCGTCGCGCGTTACCAACAACGGCCACAGAGTGCGGTCGGCCGCGTAAAGCACGGCAACATCGCTGCCCCAATTGTTAAAAGAAGTGACGGGCGTGGAGGATCCCTCGAAGAGAAGCGCACGACCATCGGACGTCGTGGCGATTACGGGAACTGACGCGCCGGAAGACACGGGCGGTGCGATAACGGCCACTGAGGAGAACTCTTGGGACCCCAGAGCCGGGAAAGTGAAAGTGTCCCCGTTCGCGGCAGCCGTCGGCAGCAGAGTGAAAGCGCGAAGAAAACCCAAGGAGAATAGCCAGCCGGCATTGCCGGGCTTGCAGGATGCAGATAAGGCGCTGCTTACGGTGATGTTGCAGGTGACGCCGGGAAGCACGGCTTCTTCTCCGGCACCTCCTTGTTGCAGGCGTCCGCGGACGTCGCGCGGCCACGGGGCTGCGTGCGCGATGGGGGTCTCGAATTGAAGCCGCCACGCGCCGTTCTCCTGTGCGAAGAGTGCGATGCGATTGGGCTGCAAGACAAGAAGGCTCGGCGTAGAACCGGGTGAGACTGCCAGAAGACCCGCATCGAGAATCGGCTCGGACTGGCTGAGCAGAAATTCCTTTTGCAGAGTGACGGAAGGGCTGGGCTGGCTCTCCTGGGCTACCAGTTCGCGGGCGACAGAGACGAAGACGGTTTGTTGCGACTGGCCTTGCGTAACTCGAGCAACCCACAAAAAGCCATGAAGGTCTTCCGCGAGCGTGACGTTGACGGAAGCAGCCGCGATTTCTTGGGAACTTGTCGCACGGAAGGTCTTGGTCTGTTGCTCGATTTCGTCATGGAAGGCGCCGCAGGCTTTCTGGAATTCGAAAGCAGAGAGCGAGGATAAATTGACGAAATTCGGCGCGATGGTGAGCTTGCCTTGAATGGCCGCACCCACCGAGGCCGCGACTTTGCGGGCGAGTTCACGAGCGGCAGCGGCCAAGGGGTCATCCTTTTGTGATTCGGCAACGAGTTTCGGCGCGGATTGCGGCGAAGGCTGCGCGAGCGGTTGTGTTGAAGATTGCGATGATGATTGTGCGCGAATCGGTGGGACTGACTGCGCGGCCGACTGCGACGCGGCAAAAACAGGGAATGAAAATGCGAAGAGCGAAAGCAGCGCACAAATTCGGCGGAAGGGCCGCATCGAGTTGCGTCACGAAAGCGCGACGTGGCGCAATGATAGCACAGCGCATTTTTGCTTCCGGATGTTCGCGCTGGCTGTGTGTCGTTTCGAGCGACGGCCGCGCACGGTGAAACCGCTGGCGGGTGGCATGACCGCGGCGGCGGCCAAGCCACCCACAGGGGGTTTTACCAGCAGTTACCCGACTGCACCGACCGCTAAGCCGGCCGGGAACTTTCATGGGCGTCCGCTTGACTGGGCGCCTGCCTGCGCGCCGGATGCGTCGGCGCTTCTGCCCGAGGGCGGGTCCGCGGCGCCAAGCGGTGCATCGAACACGCCATTGGTGAAGAAAAATTTGCCGTCCATTGGCACCATCATGATGCGCACTTTGTCGGAAAGTTTTTCCGCGACGATTTTCTGAATGAGCAGTGGATTGCCGCGCAGGGCCGTGGCTTCGAGCTGCAAACGCTCCGCCTCGGCGGCGCCCGTAATGCGTATGCGGTTCGCGTCGGCTTTCGCAAGCAGTTCCTGACTCTGCTGCTCGGCCTGGCTGTCGATAACCTTGGCCTGCGCTTCTGCTTGCGCGTTTTCGATGGTGGCTTCCTTGCGGGCCTTTGCTTCCAGGCGCGCCTGCTCGATTTGCTTTTGCTTGAGCGGCAGCGTGTACTGCATGGCGTCGGATTCCGCTCTCGCGGCGATGACGCGAGATTGCGCGGTGGCTTCGGCTTGCTTCACTTGGCGGACTTTGTTTTCGTCGGCTTGATACTCCGCGATTTTCACGCGCTTCTGCTCGATTTCCTGCTCGAAGTTCATTTGGTCGCTTTGTTGTTCTTTCAAGAGAATGTTTTCGAGGCCCTGCGCATATTCCGGCGGCAGAACGATGCGGCGGACGAGGACTTCCTTGACAACGATGGCGTCTTGCGCGAGATGCGTGGTGATAAGTCCGGCGACGCGCTGCCGAAATTCATCGCGCTTGACGGAGAAGACATCGCGCACAACATAATCAGGAGCGACTTCGCGAAAGGCGCTTTCGACGACGGGCCCGACAATCTCTTCACCGATGGGCTGCGGCAGATTTGCTTCGACGTAGTCGAGACGGCTGGCGTCCAACCGATAATCGACCAGAACAGACAAACCGAGCGGCAGACCTTCGCGTGCCTCGACTTTCAGCACGGTTTCGTGCGGCTTCGCGTCGTCTTGCGCGGAGGTGGCGAAGACTTGTTCGCGAATGTCGTAGACGGATACGCGCTCGATGAACGGGACGACGAGATGAACGCCAGCGTAGAGCGTCCCGGGACGGATGCCGGAGATCTGGCTCACACGCACACCGGCGGAACCGTCAGGCACCACGACAATACTCAGTGCGATGAGCAACGCGACTACAGCCGCTCCTGCAATTTTGCCGGCGTCATGCCAGCGAATAGAGATTCTCGGACGCGGCTTGGCGGTTTCCTCCGGCGGATTCTTTGAAAACACGCGTCGCACCAAGCGATCGAGTTCGTAGGAGTAGATCAGGTCGTAAGCGGCGATGGCCGCGGCGACGAGCAGCAGGCCGATTCCCGCTGCCATGAGCAAATGTCGTAGGAAAATCATCCTCGTTCTCCCCCTTTTAATGCGTCCTGCTTCTTTCGTCCCAAAACCAAAGCTTCTGTTAATTTTGTTTCGACTGCGGCGTGAACATCGCAGGCCGGTCTGGTGTCTGGCGCGCGGGCATAAGCGCCATCAGACTTCGCAAGCACAGCCATTCGAGACCGAATGCGACGGCGACAGACGCGGCAACGCTGCTGGTCAGGATTGCGAATGTTATTGGTGGTGCAATTGTCGCGCTCATTTTCGTCTCTCCTTCCATCCTTTCGCCGCCCAGTGAACCCAAGGATCAGCGAGAATTCGTTTGCGCCGACATTTCTGCCTTTGGCTCCATCGCCGATGCAAGTAACACGCTGGGCAGGCTCGTGCCGAAAAGATCGGCCGTCTCGGCGTCGCGGGTGGCATGAAGTTCGACAACGTCACCCACGCGGACGCGTGCGAATAGCTTTTTCACGTCGCGATTGCGAAGGCGAATGCATCCGTGCGAAACATCCCGTCCGATAAGGCGTGGCTCGTTGGTGCCGTGAATGCCGTAACCCTTGATGTTCAAGCCGATCCACCGCGGGCCGACGGGATTATCAGGACCGGCGGGAATCACTTCGCCGGGATGGTAGTAGACGGGATTCGTGACCCGATTAATGACGCGGTACTCGCCCGCAGGGCTGGGACTCTCGGGCGCTCCGACGGAAACGCGAAATCTCAGGACGACGCGGCCATTTTCGACGACGGCGAGCGCGCGATCCGGGATGCTGACGACAATGCGTCGCTCGGTGGCAACGGGCGCTGAAGCTGCATTGTCGCAGCGCATGCTGGGCTGTTCCTGAGCCGCCGCACTGGCCGAGAAAACAGATGCAAGAACCACCAATGCCGCCAAAACGTGCTTTCTTAGGCGGAGCTTCAGCTCTTCAGAACCTCTGTCGACTGGCACCCGCCGCATGACCGCCTCCTGTGTGGCAACGTTATGACTGCGTTCACAGGTGCATATGGCATGGCGGGTTCCATCGGCGAACCATTGCAATGAAAGGAGATACGGGATCGCGGCAACTCTTTTGGCGTGGGCGACGGGACACAGCGTGAAAGAAGGACGCGCAGCGTGGCTGTTTGGCTATAATTGGAGATGGGGGCTATCCCAGAAATATGCAACAACCAACAACGGGACTTCGCATAGGGCGAATCCTCGGGATTCCGCTTTATCTGCATGCCACTAGTTTCCTGATCTTCGCGCTGCTGACTTTTTTCCTTGCGACGCAGATTCTGCCGCTGCAGTCAGGCGCGACTCCGATGCAATACTGGATCCTCGCCGTTGGGGTCAGCATAGTGTTTTTTGGCTCCCTGATACTCCATGAGCTGGGGCACAGCATCATCGCGCTGCGGTATAAGATTCCGGTTGTCTCGATCACATTGTTCTTCTTCGGAGGATTGGCGCGAATCGCGCGCGACCCGGAGACGGCTCTACAGGAATTCAATATCGCAATTGCCGGGCCGATTGTCAGCTTCATGTTGGGCGCGGCGTTCTTAGGGATTTACGCGGTCGCTCCCAGCGGGCCCTTGCAGCTCGCGGCGCTTTATTTGAGCGAAATCAATCTGATCCTCGGAGCGTTCAACCTGCTGCCCGGGTTTCCCATGGATGGCGGGCGAGTCCTGCGCGCGATTGTCTGGGGCATCACGAAAAACTTCGATCGAGCGACGCAGATTGCGTCGCGCAGCGGACAGATCTTCGCCTACATGATGATCATGCTGGGAATTTGGGCGATTATGGAGCGCGACTCGGGAGTATCAAGATTCCTGGGCGGCTGGAGTGGCGGGCTCTGGCTGGCGTTCATTGGCTGGTATCTGCTTTCCGCCGCGCAGGAGACATATACACAGGTCGCCATTCGAAATACGCTGACGGGTCTTAGCGCGGCAGACATTATGTCACCCGACGTACCCACGGTGGCGCGGGATATTTCGCTGGAAGATTATGTCCAGGAAGTGCTGCGGACTGGGCGGCGCTGCCACGTGGTGACGGGCAACGGCATGGCCGTGGGACTGGTGACGCTGCATCAGGTGCAACATTTTCCGCGCGAGGAATGGGCGAATACTTCGATTCAAGCCGCCATGGTGCCCCAAGGCGCAATTCAGTGGGTAACGCCGAATGATCCCGTTACAAGCGTGCTTGAACGCATGCAGCGCGAAGACGTTAATCAAATGCCGGTGCTGCAGGAAGGGCATATCATCGGGATGATCGCGCGCGATTCGATTTTACGCGTGATCCAGACACGCCTGCAGGCGCACCGTCAGTACGCGGCAAAGTAGCTCCGCCGCCCGCGGTTGGCAAAACACATCTCGACGGAGCAATCCAGCCGTATAATCCGGAGCGTATCGCGATGCGAATTCTGCTGGTCGAAGACGAGCGGAAGGTGGCGAGCTTCGTAGCCCGCGCGTTGCGCGAAAACGCGTATGCGGTCGATAGCGCGGGAACTGGCGAAGACGGGCTTCGCTTGGCGCTTGAAAATCCCTACGACGCAATCCTATTGGATGTGCGCCTGCCCGGCATGAGCGGCATTGAACTGTGCCGAAAACTCAGGCAGGCCGAAATTCAATCCCCCATATTGATGCTGACGGCGCGGAGCCTTGTGGAACAGCGCGTGGAAGGCCTCGACGCCGGCGCGGATGATTATTTGACGAAGCCGTTCGCGCTGGCGGAATTGCAGGCGCGCGTGCGCGCGCTGGTGCGCCGCGGATTCCGGAGGGGAGAAGCGAAACTGCGGTGCGGCGATTTGGAGCTTGATCGTCACAGACGAAGCGTCATACGGGGGTCGGCGCGCGTGCCCCTGACGTCGAAGGAATTTGCGTTGCTCGAACTGCTGCTTTTGCGTTCACCGGATTCCGTGACGCGCAGCGAAATCATCGAACACGTGTGGGACAGCCACTTCGACAGCGACACGAATCTGGTGGAAGTGTATATCAACCGACTGCGGCAGAAAATCGATCAAGGGCACGGACCGAAGTTAGTGCACACTCTGCGCGGCGTGGGATACAGAATGGGAGCGGCGGAATGAAACGCGCACTTTCGCTTCGCCTGCGAATGATGCTGCTGTTCTGCATTGTCGTGGGAGTGCTGCTGGCGGGATCGTATGTCGCCTTCTATCTGGCCTTGAGGAGCGTGGTACACAGCCAGTTTGATCATCGCTTGATAGAAGCGGAAGCGCCGGTCGCTGCCGATCTTGCCACCGACACGGACGACGAAGACGTTGCCGCGCTGGATATTCCGGGCGAATATTTTGAAACGCTCGATCCAAGCGGCCGGCCAATCGCATTCTCAAAAAATCTGAATCGGCACGCGCTTCCCTTCTCCGGCAGCACGCAAAATCTCCAAACCATTCGTGATGCGGCGCTGGGACGGTTGCGGGTCGGAGCAGCGACCATCCACCGGGCGAAAGGCGACGAGATTCTGATTCTGGCGATGCCGACGCGCGACATCGGCGAAACGCTGGAGCGTTTTCGCGCACTGCTGTTGGTTCTGTTTCCGTGCAGCCTGCTGATTATGGGCGGCGTCGCGGCGTGGTACGTGGGACGCAGCCTGGAACCGATTGCGGCGCTAACCGACCAAACCTCGCAAATGGCCGAACGTGTGAAAGTGAGCGCGTCGGAGACGATTTCGGCCGGGGCGCCGCGCGACGCTTTGCCGCTCGCTTCCACCGGACGCGACGACGAATTGGGCCGCTTGACGGACGCTTTCAACAAGCTCTTCGCGTGCATGGAAGGCGCGCTGGTGCAACTGCGTCAATTCGTCTCCGATGCGTCGCATGAATTGCGCACTCCTCTGAGTATTCTGCAGGGCGAAACCGAGTTGCTGCTCAAGGAACAGCGCGAGCCGGAGGAATATCACCGGGCACTGGAAGTGATCGACAGCGAGCTGAAAAAGCTCAGCCGGATCGTAGAAGGGCTTTTCACGCTGGCGATGGCGGATGCCGGGCAATTGCGACTTCAGCGCGAGCCGCTGTATCTAAACGAGGTGCTGGAAGAGGCGTGCGCCATGGTGGCGCCGCGCGCGCGAGCCAAGCGGATCTCCATCGAGCGCGAATTGGAGCGCGAGGTTCCCTACGTGGGCGATGAAATATTTCTGCGACACTTGTTTTTGATTTTTCTGGACAACGCGCTGAAGTATTCCGGCCAAGAAAGCAAAGTCCACGTTGAGATGGCTCCGGCAAACGGCGCCATCAACGTACGATTTCAGGATCAGGGCGTTGGAATCCCCGCAGAACACTTGCCGCATGTCTTCGAGCGTTTTTACCGCGTACCTCAAAACGATGCGACCGAGGCTCACAGCGGAGGATTGGGCCTTGCCATCGCGCAGGCGATTGTGCGCGCGCAAGGCGGATCGATAGAATGCGCGAGCCGGCCGGGCGCGGGTTCGACGTTCACCATTTTATTTCCCCGAAACGGCAAAGACGGCGAGCCAGAAAGCTAAATAAAAATTAATGTCCGATTCAGCTTGCCAGACCACGAGGCATATAAACTGGAGCGCGTCGAGGCATTGCTTATGCAAGCGCTTGCCGACAATAGCCTTTCGCCGCCGGGAAATGCGTGGCGAGAGGAGGACATTCAACGTGAAATATATTGGGATCCTTGTGCTGGTTTGCGCGACGGCGCTGGCGACGGCGGCGCAGCAGCAGCCACAAAAACTGACTCTTGCGCAGGCGCTGGAGATGGCCAACCGGCAAAATCTGGACTTGATCGCGGCACGCGCGCAGCGTGCGGTCGCCGCCGCGGGGGTAAAAATCGCAGGGCAGCGGCCGAATCCGACCGGGAATTTCACAGCCCTCCGGGATGATCCGCACGAAGGCTGGTGGTTCGACATACCGCTTGAATTGGGATCGAAGCGCGGGCGCCGCATCGATTTGGCTCGCGCGCAGGGAGTCTTGACCGACGACGACGTGGCGGCGCTTGAACGGTTGACGCGACAGAATGTTCGCGATGCTTTCTTCGGCCTGGCACTGGCGCGGGGTGTTACCGCCGCGAAAGATGACGCGGTGAACCTCGCAAAACGGCTCCGCGATATTGCCCAGCAGCGATACGAAACCGGCGATGTGCCGCAACTGGAGGTCTTTCAAGCCGATCTGGTGCTTTCGCAGGCGCAGGCGGATTATCAAGTGGCCCAGCAGGATGAAAAAGTCGCGCTCAGCGTCCTCGATGCCTTGCTCAACGAGCCTCCCGCCACGAATTGGGATTTGATTACGCCGCTTGAAGAATTGCCTGCGGAGCCTGCGTTGAACGATTTGCTGACACGGGCGGCAAATTCGAACTACGATCTTCAAAGGATCACGCAGCAGGAGAAAATCGAGCAGAGCCAGCGCGCGCTGTATCAGGCTGATCGCATTCCGAATCTCACTGTATCGCTCGGCATGGACTACAATTCGCCACACAATTTTCGCTACGGGCCACGAAGCCAGGTGAGCATGGAAGTGCCGATTTTTATGCGTTACCAGGGAGAGATTGCGCAGTCGGACGCGAGCCTGGTGGCACTGGAAGATCAAGCGACCGCCACGCGCCGTGCGGTCGAGGGGCACGTGGAATCGGCTTTCCTGCAACTCGATTCGCGCGAGGCGCAAGCGCGCTTGTATAAGGATTCGCTGATGCCCGCAGCCGATAAACTCGAGGGCATGGCGGAGGAGAGTTACAAAGCGGGGAAGGCGAACATTCTTTCGGTGCTTGATGCACAGAAAAACGTGCAGGCGGTGCGAGAGCAATATTTGCAGAGCTTGCTTGCCGTTCAACAGGCATTTGCACAATTGGAAGCGACCGTCGGGACTCCTCTCGACTGAATGGGCAGAGTGATGATGCGAAGACAATGCCGGTGGATGGGAATCGGGCTGGTGGCGCTTGCGATAGCGCCGGTAATGCTTTTTTCGGGATGCTCGGGCTCCAGTGACCGGCCCGGCGAGTCACAAATGGTTGCGGAAGTAAGCGTCACGAAAGTGACTCGTACAAATATTCAACAATCCGTGACCGTCAGCGGCAATGTGGTGGCATTGCCCAACAAAGACGTGAAGGTCAGCGCTCTTGTCCCCGGGCGGATCACGGGGTTGAATGTGGCGGAGGGAGATCGAGTGCACACGGGCGAAGTGCTGGCCACAATCGATAGTCACACCTTCGAAGATCAATTGCGACAGGCCGAGGCGACGCTCGCGCAAGCACAAGCGACGGTACACAATGCCAAGCAGAATCTGGCGCGGAACCAGACGCTTTTCCAGCGCGGAATCGCGGCAGGCAAAGACCTGGAGGATGCGAAGACACAATTGAGCGTCGCGCAAGCAGCGGAACATCAGGCCGAAGCAGTCGTATCGACGGCAAAGCTGCAGGTGGGACGTACAAGAATCCTGTCGCCGCTCGACGGCGTGGTGGCAAAACGCTTCGCGAGCATCGGCGAGCAAGTGGATGGCACCGCGGCGCAGCCGATTGTGGAAGTGGCGAACATTGCCGAAGTGGAGCTGTCGGGCAGCTTGCCGGCCGCCGACCTTGGCAAGATTCATATCGGTGAAATGCTGCCCATTGCAAGTGATACGTTCGCGGGCAAAACGTTCGAGGGAAGAATTGTGGCCATCTCGCCGGCGGTGGACCCGGCGACAAATGTGGGCAACGTGCGCATCCGAATCGCAAATCCCGGCGGCACGCTGAAGTTGGGAATGTATTTGAACGCACAAGTACCCGTGCAAACGCATGAGAACGCTCTAACCGTTCCGCCCGAAGCCATTTACCACAACGATTCCGGCCAGACGCGCGTGTACAAGGTGGAAGGCGACACGGCGAAAGCGGTGGAGGTGAAGCTGGGGATTGAAACGAAAGATCGCGTTGAGATTTTGTCGGGTGTGAACAATGGCGATACCGTGATTTTGACCGGCGGCTACGGTTTGGGCGACACGACAAAAGTCAAAGTCAAATCATGAATATCGTTCGAGTCTGTCGAAAAAACCGATATGCAGTTTATTTGCTGACTGCGTTCCTTACGATAGCCGGAGTTTACTCCTTCTTCAAACTTCCCAGTAACATCTATCCCAACCTGGATTTCCCGCGGGTCATCATCCTGGTGCATTCCGGCGATCTTTCTCCGCAGACGATGCTGTTGACCGTTACTCGCCCGATCGAAGAATCCGTGAGCACGGTGCAAGGCGTAAACCGCGTCCGATCAAAGACGATTCGCGGCGCCGCGTCGGTGGGGGTGCTCTTCAATCCTGGAATGGATATGAAGTATGCACTGCAACTCGTACAGGGGCGAGTAAGCGAAGTCCAATCATCGTTGCCGCCGGGAACCGAAGTGAACGTGGAATGGGAATCGCCGACGGTCTATCCCGTGCTGAGCCTGATTTTGAACGGCAACGTGCCCGACGCAGATCTCTATGATTATGCCTATTATGACTTGCGGCCGCTGATCACGCGCGTGCAAGGCGTGGGTCAAGTGGAGGTACAAGCGACCGACCACCGCGAAATCTCCGTGATTACGGACCCGCAAAAGCTGCTGTCCCACCGGCTGACGCTGGATGACGTGGCAACGCAGATTGCAGAAACGAACCAGGTGGCCGCGGTCGGACGGCTGCCGAAGGACTACCTTCAATATCAAATATTGACTGACGATCAGTTTCACAGCCTCGACGATATTCGCAATGCCGTCGTGGCCATCCAGGATCAGGGTCCGGTGCGCGTCGGCGACATTGCCACAGTGCAGACCGGGGTGGCCGATCCGACATTACTCGCCACCGGCAACGGAAAACCGGCGGCGCTAATCAACATCACCCGGCAAATTGACGGCGACATTCTGCAAATCGCCAAACAGATCAAGGCAATGACGCAGAATCTCGGATCGGCCATCCCGAAAACGCTGCATGTATCCGTCGATTACGACCTGGCCGAGTTCGTTTCCGAGTCCATCAAGAATGTTCGCGATGCAATCCTCATCGGCGCATTTCTCGCAGTCGTCATTCTTTATTTGTTCCTCCGCGATTGGCGAACGACGCTCGTTGCGGCCACGTCATTGCCCCTTTCCGTGATCGGGACGTTCTACTTTTTGAAGATCACTGGCGGCACGCTGAACCTGATGTCCCTTGGCGGAATCGCGATTGCCATTGGACTAATTATCGACGATGCGGTGGTGATCATCGAGAATATCTACCGTCACCTCGGACTCGGCGAACCACCGGCGGAAGCCGCCGAGGCCGGAGTGCGCGAATTGCTCGGCGCGGTGATTGGCTCGACGGCCACGACTGAAGTGGTTTTTCTTCCTTTGACCTTGCTGCAGGGCATCGTCGGAGAATTCTTCAAGGCGCTATGCCTCACGCTGGGCATTTCCGTCCTGCTTTCACTGGTCTTCGCGCTGACGATCATCCCGTTATTTTCGATGCGCTTCCTTTCCGCGCGAACGCACCGTACGAGTTCAGAAAAGTTGATCGCGCCCGTGAATCGCGGATATGAAAAGGCGGTGCGGTGGGCGCTGCGGCGAAGACTAATCGTGGTGATCGCCGCGGCGGCGTGCGTGGCGCTTGCGGTTCTCTGCTACACGAAACTGGAAACCGGATTTTTGCCGGAGATGGACGAGGGCGGCTTCATTCTGGATTACGTGACACCGCCGGGGACATCGCTCGATGAGACAAATCGAATCCTGCAGAAAATCGAGCAGCGAGTGGCGGCGTTGCCGGATACACAGTCGTTCTCACGGCGCACGGGCGCGGAGAATGGATTGTTCGTCACCGAGCAGAACACCGGCGATATCACCGTGAAATTGAAGCCGCGCTCAGAACGGCGCGACATCAACGAAGTGATGGACGATTTACGCGCGCAAATCGAGAAGAACATTCCCGGCGTGGATGTGGAGTTTTCGCAAATTCTTCAGGACATGCTCGGCGACTTGGAAGGTACGCCGCAGCCGGTCGAAGTGAAACTTTTTGGAGATGATATCAACGAACTTGAAAAACTGTCGGACGAAATTGGACCGAAACTGCAGGCCGTGAAGGGTCTCGTAGATTTTAAATCAGTGACGAAAGGCAATCCCGAGATTGTTTTCGACGTGGACACCGCGGCCGCGGGGCGATTGGGGATGACGCCGGCAGATATCGCGACGCAGGTGAGCGACGGGCTTCTCGGCGTGACAAAAAGCGAGCTGCGCGAATCCGACCGCACGGTTCCGATCCGCGTGCGTTTTCCTGATTCCTTCCGCTTCAATTACGACAATGTGCTGCAGTTCCCGATTCTGACGCCGTCGAAACAGATCGTGCAGCTTTCCTCCGTTGCGAAGGTGCAACGAGTGCAGGGCGAGAGCGCGCTGGAACGCGAAAATCAACGATTGATGATTTCGATGACCGGGCAACTCGAGAATCGCGATTTGGGCAGCGTGGTGAACGACGTGAAAGACGTGATGAAAAAAGTGCAACTTCCGGTCGGCTATACGTACGAAATCGGCGGCCAATACGAAGCCCAGCAGAGTGCGTTTCACGATTTGCTGTATGTGCTGTTTTTGGCGCTTGGAGCCATCTTCATTGTGCTGGTGGTTCAGTTCCGTTCCTTTGCGCCGTCGCTGATCATTATTTCGGCCGCACCGCTGTCGCTGGTCGGCGTGTTCGCGATGCTGCTGGTGACGCACACGGCGCTGAACGTTTCGTCCTTCATGGGCATCATTTTGATGGTGGGCTTGGTGGTAAAGAACGGCATCATCCTTTTTGAGTACGTGCACAAACTCTGGGAAGAGGACAAAATGCCGCTCTTTGAAGCGTTGGTGCAGGCGGGCAAAATCCGTATCCGGCCGATCCTGATGACCACGCTCGCCACGCTGTTCGGTTTGCTGCCGCTGGCGCTGGGCCTTGGCTCCGGCGCCGAACTGCAAAAACCCTTGGCTCTTGCGGTTATTGGCGGTCTATTCCTCTCGACGTTCATCACGCTGCTGATCATGCCCGTATTGTTTTCGCTGCTGCAAAATAAATTCGAAGCGTAGAATGGCTTGGATATGAGCCCGGCTCGGTTCTTCCTAATCCTGTGCGTGGTCTCGCTTCTTGCTCTGCCCGTTCGTGCGCAGGAGAAGCGAAAAGTAATCATTGACCAGGACGCTCGCGGTCCCGCGACAACGGATGAGCAGGCGATTCTGGCGCTGATTCAGTCCCCGCAGACGGAAGTGCTGGGGATCACCGTGGTCACGGGCGATCAGTGGCGCGATGAAGAAGTGGCGCACACGCTTCGCATGCTTGAAATCATCGGCCGCACGGACATCCCCGTCGTTCCTGGCGCCGTGTTTCCTATCGACAACAGCAAGGAATTCATCGCGCGGTGGGAAAAGCTCTACGGCAAAGTCGTGTACCATGGTGCGTGGAATTGGGGCAAAGTCCACGGGCCGTTTGACGTTCCGCCGCTTGCGGAAGGCGCTCCCACCACCAAAGCCGCAAACGAAGATGCGGCTCACTTCCTGATTCGCATGGTGCATCGCTATCCGCATCAGGTGACGATTTACGAAGGCGGCCCGCTGACGGATCTTGCGCTTGCCATTACCATCGACCCGCAATTCGCGGAGCTTGCGCGGGAGCTTGTCATCATGGGCGGGAGCATCGACCCTCAAACAAACGATCCTGAATTTCGCATGAACCCGCGCCGCGAATTCAATTTCTGGATGGACCCCGAGGCAACGCATGCCGTCCTGCACGCGCATTGGGCGCGGATCGTTAATACGCCCGTGGACATTTCCATCAAGACGCGCCTCACAAAGGAAATGATCGCCGAAATCGCGAAGACGAAGACGCCAGTGGCGCGCTACATCGCGAGATACGCCAACTCCGAGTACATGTGGGATGAGCTTGCCGCCATCGCCTGGCTCGACCCCACGATTGTTACACGCACGGAAAAGCTTTATCTCGACGCTTCGACCGACCAGGGGCCAAGTTACGGCGATACTCTCGCTTGGGAACCTGGGAAGAATCCTGGAACAGGCGAGCAGCTAGTGATTGTCAATACGGACCTCGACAAGTCGAAGTTCGAGAAGGAATTTATTGATTTGATGACGCGGCCAACGCCGCAAAATCACTTGCCGGGTGGCCATCATCCCTCCCTTCCGTAGAATCCGCAGAGAATCGCCGAAATATGCTGTAACCTGTTTCAGCTTGACTCTTAAAGCATCGAGATTTATAAGCAGCGCATTCTTCGATCGCGCCGAGGAACATTGCAGGCGCGAAATGGAAAGCAAGGACGGCCAATGGGTGATGTAGCGGAAGTCGTCGGAATCGGCAGTTGCACGGTGGATTTTTTCGCCATTGTGCCCCGCCTGCTGGGCCCCGAGGAGAAAATCAATGCCACGCGGCTGGAAATTCACGCGGGCGGCGTCACAGCCAATAATCTGACGCAGGTCGCGCGGCTCGGCGTAAAATCCGGGTGGCTCGGATTGATCGGCGACGACGACAACGGGCGAATCATCCAAAAGGCTTTCGCTGACGATGGAATGGATTTGTCGGGAATCGAAGTCGTCAAGGGCGAGTTCTCATCGCTGACGTGGATTCCGGTGGACGTCACGGGGGAACGTTGCATCTACATGTTTCCAAACGTTACCGGCAAAATCAGCGTTCATCAGGTGCACACGCACTTCGCTTCGAATATCAAAAAAGCCAGGCACTTCCACACTGAGGCTTCGCAACTCCCCATAACTCCCGTGCGCGAAGCGATGCAGGTGGCGCGCGATGCGGGCGTGCGCGTGCTTCTCGATCTCGACGTGTCCCCGAGTTTTTTCTGCCAGGCAAACCTTGGCACGCAGGAAGAACTAACAGCGAGCTTGCGGTTGGTTGACGTGCTGAAGCCCTGCAAGGCGGCGGCGCTCGAACTTACCGGCGAAGACGATTACGAGCGCATGGCGCGAAAGCTGCTGGCGATGGGACCGAAGCTCGTTGCCATCACCATGGGCGCAAATGGCTGCATGATCGCCGGCAAGGACAAGATCGTTCATGTGCCGGCATTTTCCGCCAAGGTGGTGGATACCACCGGTGCGGGCGACGCCTTCATGGGCGGCCTTTCCTACGGGCTGCTGCGGGGCTGGGACCTCGAACACGTGGGGGCCTTCGCCAACGCTTGCGCTGCCCTGTGTTGCACTAAGGTTGGCGCGCGCGCGATGGCCAAGCGCGACGACGTGATCGCGTTGCTTCGCTCGCAGCGCCCTGCTCTGGTTGCGGGGATGCAGTTTTAACGCTAAAGGCATTCGGCCCGCGTCTCTGCGATGTGACTCCGTTCGGGGAAAGGGCGAGATGTTCACTCCTCATACTTTTTCGGCCGCGCTGCTGATGATTATCACCAGCGCCATCTGCTGGGGCTCGTGGGCCAACACCTACAAAGGCGTGAAGAATTACCGTTTTGAACTCTTCTATTGGGATTACGCCATCGGCATTTTCCTGATTTCTCTGATCCTTGCTTTCACCATGGGCAGCATGCACGGCGGGGCGTCGAGCTTCCTTGTGAATCTCGAAACCGCGGATCGCGGCAATATGACCTACGCGCTGATCGGCGGAGCGATTTTCAATCTGGCCAATGTGCTGCTGGTAGCCGGAATTGACATGGCCGGCATGGCATTCGCCTTTCCGGTGTCGATTGGAATTGCGCTGGTCGTGGGAGTGGTGTTGAGCTACTTGTTGCAGCCAAGGGGAAATGCGGCGTTGCTGGCGCTGGGCGTCGTCTTTGCCCTGATTGCGGTGATCATGGACGGCAAAGCGTACGGGGCTCTCGGTACGGGAGGAAAAATCGTTTCGCACAAGAGCGTTGTCGTGTGCGTTGTGTCTGGAATCCTGATGGGACTGTGGGCGCCGTTTATGACACATGCCATGACGGCAGGCGCCGTGCTTGGACCGTATACGACGTCCGTGTTTTTCACTCTGGGCGCGCTGCTTTCGTGCTTTATTTTCAATGTGTATCTGATGCGGAGGCCGCTGGTCGGCGAACCCGTCGGGATGGGTGGCTTTTTTCGAGCGCCAGCGAGCGGCCACTTGCTCGGGCTTGCCGGGGGCTTCGTCTGGGGAGTCGGAACCGTTTTAAATCTGGTGGCGGCAAGTTTCACGGGCGTGGCAATTTCCTATGCCATCGGCCAGTCGTCGCCAATGGTCGCGGCGCTGTGGGGCGTGTTCGCGTGGCATGAATTTCGCGGGGCGAACCGCAAAGCGAAGGCCTATCTGGCGCTCATGTTTGTGTTTTACGTATTCGCAATTGTGAGCGTCGCGCGGGCGAATACGGCGGTCTGACATTTTGCCACAGCCGGTGCGTATCAGGCAGAAAACGCGGCCTTTAGGCCATGAGTCCTTGATTCCCGCCCTAGACAGTGCTATTTTCGACTTTCCCTAGAAGGCCTAGCTCTCTTGATGGATTCCCTGACCACATTTCAGCCAGAACCTGGCGGTCGCGATGGCGATGGAGCGGCGCGACGCGCAGCGCAGCCTGAGTCGCGACCTAAACTGGGCGACAACGTTGTCTATTGGCGCGTCGAAGGTAGTCTGCTCAACCTGACCGCCGTGCGTCCCGTGGCTTTTTTTGCATGGAATGCGCAGAGTTTTCTGCAGCGATGGGCGCGGCGCAGCGGCATGTTTACATTGGCGCTGGCGCGTCCCGTGCTCTACCTGACGAATCGCGCGTTCGCCACACGCTTGCTGCACACTGTCTTGCGTGGAGTAAGCCGCGACCGGCTTGACCTGCTGGGCGAGGAATATTTCCAGTACCTGCTGAAGCCCACGCTGAAGCAGCAGGGCGTCGCCGAATTAAGGAAATTGCAGGCGAGGGGCAAGGAAATTGTGCTGGTAAGCCAGGGGCTCGACCACGTGATGCGTCCGCTGGCGCAACATTTGGGCGTTGGTATGCTGGTTTCGAACCGGCTAGAGTTCCGCGACGAACTGGCGACCGGACGGCTGCTGGACCCGGTGATCCGGCCGCGCGGCCCATTGGCGCGGCTGACCGGCGGCAATCCGAACGGGCACGTCCCGCGCGAAACGCTGGCTAAGAATCTCGGCTTCGCCGCGCATCCGGAAATTCTAGATGAAGCGCTCTTACCCTCCGCCCGGCCTGCTCCGCAAAATTATCTGCGCGTAGTGCAACGCCGCCCTGACGCAAAACTTGCGCGACTTTCTGTCCGGCAATCCTTGCGCGGAAAACAGATTCTTCTCGCGGGTGCAACGGGATTCATCGGCAAGGTGTGGCTGGCAAATTTGCTGACCGATGTTCCCGAAATTGGGAAGGTTTATGTGCTGGTTCGCAGGCGCCGCTCGACCACCGCGGCGGAGCGCTTCCGCAAAGTCGTTGACGAATCGCCTGTCTTCGAGCTGCTGGCGCAAAAGCACGGTGCACACTGGGAAACGTTCCTCGCTGAGCGAGTGGAAGTCCTCGACGGCGACCTAAGCGCGGAGGGGCTCGGCCTGGACGAAGCAGTCCGCGCGCGACTCTCGCGGGAGCTGGATCTGGTGATTAATAGCTCCGGCCTCACCGATTTCAATCCCGATTTGCGGGACGCGCTCGCGGCCAACGTGGATTCCGTCGCCCATCTCCTTGATTTCATCCGCCAGTCCGATCATGCGGCGCTTCTGCACCTCTCGACTTGCTATGTGGCCGGTGAACGCGACGGCCGCATCATCGAAACACTCGTGCCGAATTATACGCCCATCTATGATCCCGATTTTGAAGTGGAAAAAGAATGGCAGGCCCTGCGCACAGTGATTCACGAGAGCGAAGCGCAGGCGGAAAGCGGCAACGTGACGGACGAGCTTCGCCGGGCGGCGATCGAAAAGCCCACCGCCGCAAAAAGCCTGGCGGGAGCTGCCCTTGATAATCAAATTCGCAAGAACCGAACCAGGTGGCTGCGCCAGACGCTCACCGATGCAGGCACGCGACGCGCGCATGAATTGGGCTGGCCGAACACCTATACGCTGACGAAAGGTATTTCGGAATCGCTGATCGCGAAACGCGGAACTGGATTGCCGATCGCAATTGCCCGCCCTTCGATTGTCGAATCGTCGCTCGAAAAACCATTCCGCGGATGGAATGAGGGAATCAATACGTCGGCGTCGCTCTCCTACCTGCTCGGGACATATTTCCGGCAGCTCCCCACAAATGAGCGCAAGTGCCTGGACATAATTCCGGTGGATCAAGTAACCAGTGGGATGACGCTGATCGCCGCCGCGCTCATTGAACGCAAACATGAACCCGTCTACCACCTTGCTACATCCGTGACGAATCCGTGCAACATGCGGCGCTCGATTGAGCTGACCAGTCTGGCGCATCGGAAATTCTACCGCACGCAGAATGGTTTCCAACACTGGCTGCGTTCGCGATTCGACGCGATTCCGGTTTCAAAAGCGCGCTACGAAACGCTTTCCGCTCCGGCGCAAAAGGCCATTGTGCAGGCGATCAATCGCGGCGTTTCGAGCGTGGGCTTTAATCGCTCACCTTTCGCGCGGCGCGAACGCGAGCTGGAACGTGTCATCAAGCTCGTGAATCTGTTCGAGCCGTTCATTTTGCGCCACGAGCACACGTTCGAAGCGATGAACGTCGAAAAGCTCTCCGCGGCATTGCCGCTCGAGGAAAAACAGACCTTCTGCTTCGATTCGCGCTCCATCGACTGGTGGGATTATTGGATCAATGTCCACATTCCGGCGCTGCGAAAGTGGTGCTATCCTCTCATCGAAGGCCGCCCGGTCGAGACACGAAATCGCGAAGAAACGCCGCGCCCGGGTCAGCCCATCATCGACGCCGCGGCTGGACAAACCGCCTCCGCGACGGCACCCTGAGAACGCTAACCTGTGGCCATTTTCATTACCGGAGCAACCGGCTATATCGGCGCGCACGTAGTGGCAAACCTGCTCGAAGAGAGCAACGAGCTGCTAAACCTGCTGGTGCGCGCGAAAAGTGAACAAGAGGGGCGCGAGCGATTGTGGCGCGCCCTGCAGCTCCATATGGATTTCCCGCGTTTTCACTCCTGCCTGGATTCACGCATGCAGATTTTCCGTGGCGACTTGACCGGTGCAAGATTCGGCTTAGCGGACGACGAGTACCGGCGCCTGGTGCACACGACGGATTCCATTATTCACTGCGCCGCTTCTCTCAATCGAAAATCGGAAAAAAGCTGCATGAACGTGAACCTGCGCGGCACGTTGCAAGTGATCGAACTGGCCATGGGCGCGCGCGACCACCACGGGCTGCGGCGTTTCAGCCATGTCAGCACGGTCGCCGTCGCCGGGCAACGGCAAAGCGAAGTGGTCCGGGAAGATTCGGCGATTGACTGGGAGCGCTCCGATTACGACCCGTATGCGCGCACAAAAAAATTCAGCGAATACATGGTGAACGAACTTCTGCCCGACGTTTCGCGGATCATTTTTCGGCCTAGCATTGTTCTGGGCGACAGCCGCCGCCCGGAGACGAACCAATTCGAAATGGTGAAGGCCTTCGTTTTTCTCGCGAACCTGCCGGCGCTTCCCTTTCGTCCGGAAGATCGCGTCGACATTGTGCCTGTCAACTACGTAGCCGGCGCGATCTCCAAGCTGCATCAGAAAGAAAACCCCGCGCATGAAATTTATCATTTGTCTTCGGGCGTGGATTCGGAAACGTATCTGCAATTGACACGCGCGCTCGCGGAAGCGCAGGGAAAGAGCGCGCCCGTGTTCGTGCCGGCGCTCGAACGTTCCACATCGGGCATGGTGAATTTCTTCGCAGGACGCTTCGGAAAAGCAGGAAAGCTCGCCACCCTGCTCAAAGTCTTTCTTCCGTACTTAACATGGAACACGGTGTTCGATAATTCGCGCGTGATCGCAGAAATGGAATGCAAACCCGCGCCGTTCTCGCAATATTGTTTTCCTCTGCTGAAATTCACACGCGATCATCACTTCGTCTATCCGTATCAAGACTGGCCACCCGCAACCGCGCCCGCCACTCAGCAATCTGCCTCGGAGGAAATTCCACGATGATGGATTTGTTTCTCGAAGCTTGGGTCGCGGGATCCATCGAATTCGCAAAGTTCTCGTGGACGCTGGGACGCGGCAAAAGTTGGCGCCCTGGCGAGAAATTGCGCCTGCTTTTCGCATGCTATTGCGGAGCGCGCAATACGGGTTCGGATTTGCGCGTCGAAGAAATCCTGCGGCAGGTGCGGCGCGTTCTCGGCGACGAAAACGTCGATCTCGGCGTAATGACGCAGAATTTCGATCTGACGCGGGGATATTTCGCGGGAACGCGGCAAGTCCGCCTGCCCGACGTGTTTCCCCCATTTCTGAGTCGTGAAGTGCCGCAATACCACGGCGTCGTGGCATGCGAAGGCTCGATGTTCAAAAGCAAATTCGCAAATGCGCTGGCGACGATGATGATCGGTTCGCTCGGACTGGCCTCCGCGCAGAACCGCCTTTCCATTGGATATGGCGCCGAAGCGGGTTACATGGACCCAATCGTCGAAAAAATGTGCCGCCGCTATTGCAAGGACTCTGTTGTGATAACGCGAAGCGAAGAATCTCAGGAGTTGCTGAGCAAGCTCGGCATTTCCACCGAACTGGGCACGGACACAGCATGGACGTTTGAGCCTCGCGGCCCGGAATACGGTGAAAAGATATTGCGCGATGCGGGATGGGACGGCCACACGCCAGTGCTTGTCGCCTGCCCGATCAATCCATTTTGGTGGCCGGTTAAAGCGTCGCTGGCAAAGGCTGCTGCACGGGCAGTGGCGGGCGCGTACAAAGAGAGCCATTACCGCTCGATTTATTTCCACAAATCCGGGCGCGAAGTCGATGCTGCCTACGCACGGTACATTTCCGCTTTCGCCGGAGCCGTCGCGCGTTTCCGCAAGGAGCATCCCGTATTTCTTGTGTGCGTGGGCATGGAAATGCTCGACCGCAATGCATGCGAACGCTTTGCCGAGCAAGTGGGCGGCGGTGTGCCGATTTTTTGCTCGGATCAATATGACATGTACGAGATCGTGAGCATTTTGCGGGCATGTCATTTGATGGCTTCTTCGCGCTACCACGCGATTGTTACGTCCATGCCCGCGGGGGTTGCGTCCCTCGGCATAACCATGGACGAAAGAATCCGCAATCTGATGCGTCAGCGCGGCCACAGCCATTTGCTGTTTACGGTAGACGATGCTGACCTCGAAACGAATTTGTTCGCTGGGCTGAAACAGCTTTGCCGCGAAAAGGAATCCGTGCGCGACGGCATCGGCCGGACAGTGGCGCAGAATCTCAGATTGATGGCGCGCATGGGTATGTATTTCGAGGGATTTGTGGCCAAACGCTATCCAGAATTTCCTCTACGCAGCGGATCACTCAGTTGGGAAGAGTATTTGCCGCCGCTCAGCACGAATCTGCGGAAGTTGCTCGAGGCTTACGACGCATGAATTTCCTCGACAGGATTTTTGCGCAGCTCGACAAGGCGGCTGGCGCGACCGTCGTTCAAGAAATTCGCGGGCAACAAGTGGCCCCTGCGAGCGGCAACGAATTACTTTCGCTCGTCGCGAAAGTCCGTGGATTTTTGACGACGATGGGACTGCGAAAAGGCGACCGGTGCGCCTTGCTCGCACCGAACGGTATTCGTTGGGTCGCGGCGGATCTGGCGCTGATGGCCAATGGCGTCATCGTCGTGCCTCTTTACGTCAGGCAGGCGCCTGCGGAACTGGCGGCCATGGTGCGCGACAGCGGCGCGTCCAGAATTCTTTGCGAGAATCAAGAACTGTGCGACGACTTGAGGCGTTCAGATGGAGATATGCCTCCCATCTCCCTGTTTGAAGAGGTCTTTGCGCACGGCGGGTCGATTGGCTATACCTCATCGGAGTCTTCGGCGAGCGATCCGGTAGCCATCATATACACCTCGGGAACATCGGGCGAACCGAAGGGCGTGGTTTTGAACATCGGCAACGTGGATAACATGCTTTCCTGCACCACCGCGAGCCTGGACAAGTTAATGGGGACCCAAAGCGCGCCGGATCAGGTGTTTCACTGGACGCCGCTCAATTTTGCCGCATCGTGGATTTCTCTGTTGAGCTATCTGTCACGCAATAGCGTGATTTCGCTCTCCACTGACCTGACAAAGCTCGCCGACGAAATGCGCATCGCAGCGCCAAATTATTTTTTGAATGTGCCGACGCTGTTGGAACGCGTGCGTGCCAAAATCGAAGGCCAGATTCGCGAACGTCGCGGATGGATCGCGGCAACGTTCAGCAAAGCAAAATGCGCGCATCTGGGGCGCGGAACAGACGATGCAAGTTTTAGTGATCGGATTTGCCTCGCCATTGCAAACGCGCTGATTTTCCCGACGATCCGCAAGAGTATCGGCCCGCGATTGAAGGCGCTAATTTGCGGCTCGGCGCCGCTCTCTATCGAGACGCAGAAATTCTTCATGATGCTGGGCATCCCCGTTTTGCAGGCTTATGGCCTCACGGAAACTACGGCGATCTGCACGATCGACGATCCCGGGTTTATCGAGCCAGGTTACGTCGGACGCGCAATCCCAGGAATCGAAATGAAAATTGGCGACAATCAGGAAATCCTCGTGCGCGGACCCAATATTTTCTCCGGCTACTGGAACCGCCCCGAGGAGACTGCGGCCGCGCTGCGCGACGGCTGGTTCCACACAGGAGACCAAGGCGAGATGAATTCGCGCGCCAACTGGAAAATCACCGGGCGCATTAAGAATTTGATTATTCTGAACTCCGGCCACAATATCGCACCCGAGCCCCTCGAAGAGGAACTGTCTGCGTTGTTGCCCCAGGCGGCACAAGTCGTGCTCGTCGGAAATGGACGCGGCTACCTAGCCGCCATTGTCACCACGGAAGCGAATTCAGCATTGACGGAGACCGACATTTCAGCGGCAGTTGATAAAGTGAATTCACGATTGCCGCATTACAAACAAATTCGCGCCTTCCATCTGGAACGCCAGGCATTCACGATCGAGAGTGGCTTGCTGACGGCGATGGGGAAACTCAGGCGCGACGCAATCGCCGCCAGGATGAACAATCAAATTGAAGAACTCTATCGAAAGCGAGTCGCATGAAGAGCTTCACGGGCAAAACGCTTTCCTGGGAATGCGCGAACGGAGTAATCGAGCTCAACCTGCATCGCGAGCCCTGCAATGAAATCGGCCTGGCGACTCTCGAGGAACTCGAGCAATTTGCCGGAGCTCTGGAATCGGAAAGCAAAGGCATTGCCGCACTGATCGTTTATAGCAGCCTGTCTGCCGGATTCAGCGCCGGCGCCGATTTGCGAGAACTTTATCGCCGTTCACAACCGCTGCGAACGACTGAGAGAATCGCGGGTGTGCGCGATTTTTTGCAGCGCATCCATCGCGTGCTCAATACAATCGATGCCGCACCGATGACTACCATCGCCGCCGTACATGGTGTCACGTTCGGCGGCGGATTTGAGTTGACGCTCGCCTGCGATTTGATCATTGCTGATAAAATGGCGCGTTTCTGTTTCCCCGAATTGCGTCTGGGCCTGATTCCCGGATTTGGCGGAATTCCTCGGCTGAAGCGTGACCTGGGCAATGGCGTAGTCCGCGATTTGCTGTTGACAGGCCGCAGCTTCAACGCAGCGAAGGCGCAAGCCATCGGACTGGTGAGCCAGGTCACAGCCGAGGGTGAAACTTTGCGAGCCGCGCGCGCGACAGCGGCGCAGATTCAGAAATTCGATCGCGAGACCGCGATTGTCGCAAAGCGGTTCATCAAACCGATTCCCTATGAGGATCTGCGGCGCGAAATCGAAATTTTCTGCGAGCTTTTCAGCCGTCCCGCCGTCGAGGCAGGTTTAAAGAAATTTGTCGAAAGCACGGATACAATGCCGTACTTGCCGTGAGCGTTGGTTTGAGAACGATCACAATAAAGGAGCCGCTATCGTGCGAAATCACAACGCAGCCGGAGGGATAAACCTCAGTTCAACGCGCAGCGCAGTGAAGTGGATTTTCGTTTGCGGGTCAGCGATTGCCGTCGCCGGAATGATTGCCGTGGGCATGGCGCATGCTGGGAGCGCGCGGGGGCGGCGAATTCAAATTTCCGATCTGGAGAAGATCGTCCGCGTAGCGGATCCGCAAATTTCCCCGGACGACAAGTCGATTGTCGTCACCGTGGCGCATGCCAATATGAAGGAAGACCGCTACGACAGCGAACTAGTGCTGATCGATATTGCCACTGGCGCGCAACGCACGCTTACCTACGGACACAAAGGCGCCAATTCGGCTCGCTGGTCACCGGCGGGCGACCGCTTGGCATTTCTCGCAATAGCCGGCGAAGGTAAAGATGCCGCGCCGCAAATTTTCGTTCTGCCGATGGATGGCGGCGACGCGAAGCAGATCACGACTGCGGCGGATGGTGTCGAGCAATTCGCCTGGCGGCCGGACGGGAACATGATCGCGTACGTTACGCCCGACCCCACCGACAAGAAAGCCATCGCGGCGCATCACGATGTCTTTGAAGTCGGTGACACGGATTATCTGGAGACTGCTGCCGCAATGCCCTCGCATGTGTGGCTCGTTCCCGCGGATGGCGGCGAGGCAAAGCGTCTGACGTCAGGCTCGTGGAGTTTACCCATCGTTTTTCCGCCGTCTCCGCCTTCTTCGCCGCTCTCATGGTCGCCCGACGGAAAATCAATCGTGATCACGCGGCAGGAGACGCCCGAACCTGGCGACGGAGACGAAACGACGCTCCAAATTCTCGACGCAAAAACAGGGAAAATGCGGAAGCTCACAACGCACAACAAATTTGAAAGCGTCGGAGTGTATTCTCTCGACGGATCAAAGATCGCCTATTGGTATCCGCGCGACGGAGATCCGAACAATGAGAATGAAATTTACGTGGCGCCTGCGAGCGGCGGCGATGGAACAGACGCGACACGCGCAATCGACCGCAGTGTTCAGCGTGCAATTTGGATGCCGGACGGAAAATCTCTTCTCGTCAGCGGCCACGACGGCACCGGCGTTTCGCTGTGGCTGCAACCGCTCGATGGGCAAGCGCGGAAAATCAATCTCGCGAATATACAGCCGTCGTGGTCCTTCTGGGTGGATATGACCGTTGGCTCGAAAGGCGATGTCGCATTTACCGGCAGCACGCCGGGCCAACCGACGGAGCTTTATTACATGTCCTCGTTGAACGCGGCCCCGAAGCGGCTGACAAATTATAATTCGGCAATCGCAGCGCTCGCTCTCAGCCGAGTACAGAGCATCGACTGGGACGGCCCGAACGCCTTTCACGAGGATGGCGTGCTCACCTATCCGCCACAGTTCTCGAAGGACAAGAAATATCCTCTCGTGCTGCTGATTCATGGCGGCCCGCAAGCGAGCTCGACTGCCACTTTTAGCGCGCTGTCGCAAATTATCGCGGCGCAAGGTTACGTTGTTTTCGAACCGAATTACCGCGGCAGCGACAATCTCGGAAACGCTTACCAGCGCGCGATTTACCGTGATGCAGGCGACGGCCCGGGGCGCGACGTGATGGCAGGATTGGCCGCCGTCGAAAAAATGGGATTTGTCGACACGGATAAAATCGCCGTGTCAGGATGGTCGTACGGCGGGTATATGACTTCGTGGATGATCGGCCATTATCACATTTGGAAAGCAGCCGTTTCCGGCGCGGCCGTCAATGATTTAGTCGCGGAGGCCACGGTTTCTGATGGCAACCGGGTTGATTACTATTCAATGGGCGGCTCTCCGTGGGTGGGCGACAACTGGAAAATCTATCGCGATGAATCACCGATCACGTACGCAGCGCAAATCAAAACGCCCACGCTGATTCTTTGCGACACGGGCGATTTTCGTGTGCCGATCGTGCAATCGTACGAAATGTATCACGCACTCAAGGACAATGGCGTCGCGACCCAATTTTTCGCCTATCCGGTTCCCGGGCATTTTCCCGGCGATCCGGTGCGAGTGGAAGACGTGCTAATGCGATGGGTCGGCTGGATCAATCAGTACCTAAAATAAAGCGCGGCATCTGAGATAGGGGGAAATCAAGCGGCGCAATTCGGCAAATGGTGCGGTGATTGTTGCGTTAGAGAAAATACAGTTAAAATAGAGGCATATGCAATCTCTTCAAGACGTCACGGAAGAAGTTCTGCAGCTGGCGGCAAATCACTTCGGAGTGCCGCGCGCACAACTGTCGCCCGATGATGATTTCTTCAAAAAACTCGGCATCGACAGCCTGCAGGCTCTCGATTTGCTGACCCGCATCGAAAATCATTTTCACATCGAGTTTCCAGATTACGAACTCCAGGGCGTGAGCGACTTCCGCACGCTTGCCGCGCGCATTCAAGCGCGTTTGTGATGCTCGATCTCCGCAAATATTCCTCGCTGGGCGCAGCCCTGCGCGCCGCTCTGGAACGCTGGCCCAAGGAAATTTGTCTGATTGAAGCCGATCGCGACCGCGAAAATTGTCGCCTGACCTACCGGCAATTCAAAGAAGCCGCTTTGCCCCTCGCCCGTGCGTTGCAGGACTCTGGGTTAGTGGCCGGCGCACGCGCCGCGATCATCATGACGAATCAGTCGAAGTGGCTGATTTCCGCCTACGCCATTTTTTATTGCGGGGGCGTGCTCGTGCCGCTCGACTACAAACTCACCGCCGCCGAGCATTTGCAACTCCTCGCGCATTCGAAGGCCGAAACGCTTGTCGTCGAGTACCATCTGTGGCGCGCAATTACACAAGCGGAAAGCTTCGCGGAACTAGACGTGAAAACCGTCGTCGTTACGGAGGCTCCCGCCACTGCCGATTTGCACGGCGCGAGGCGCTGGGAGGAATTTCAGAACAATCGCGAACCCGTGTTTGTCGAACGCACGCGCGATGACTGGGCCTCGATTGTGTATTCTTCCGGAACCGGCGGACGTCCAAAAGGCTGCGTCATGACGCACGAGAATTATCTTGAGCAATGCCGGACGCTCGCGTCGTTGTTTCCCTTTTGGCCGGGCGTGCGGTACTTGAGCATTCTGCCCACAAACCACGCGATTGATTTTATGATCGGCTTCATTGGCCCTTTCGTCTGTGGAGCAACCGTGGTGCATCTGCGAACTCTGCGTCCTGAATTCATCCGCGATGCCTTCACGCGCTACCACATCACCTATATGACGCTGGTGCCCATGATTCTGAAAAATCTCGAGCGAGGCATGCGCCAACGTTTTGACGCATTGCTGCCTTCGCGCCGCCGCATGCTCGATCGCGCAATCGCGCTGAACCGTGCGCTTACGCGTCGCCGGCCGCGTCTGCGCCTCAGCCGGCTGCTGCTCCGGGACATTCACCAAGCCTTTGGCGGTCGATTGAGGGCTCTTTTCGTTGGGGGCGCGTTCACGGAGCCATCCACGCTGCAATTTTTTTATGATCTCGGAATCCCTGTCGGGAACGGTTATGGCCTCACGGAAGCCGGCACGACAATCACGCTAAATGATTTCAAGCCTTTCCGCGCCGACACAGTTGGAAAGCCTTTACCTGGAACGGAGGTTCGCATCGTGAATCCCGATTCCGAGGGCATTGGCGAAGTAGCGACGCGCAGCAAAATGGTAATGTCGCAATATCTTGACGATCCGGAGATGACAGCCGCGACGATCGTGGACGGCTGGTTGATGACAGGCGATCTTGGCCGGCTCGATCCGGCCGGACATTTGCAGCTTTTCGGTCGCAAGAAAAACATGATCGTCACCGAAGGCGGCAAAAATATCTATCCCGAAGACATCGAAAACACATTTGAGGGAATTCCCGTGAAGGAATTTTGCATCTTCGCGGCAAATTACGTCTGGCCCCAACGCACAATGACCGGCGAACAACTCGTCCTTGTGATGCGGCTCGACGACAACACGCAATTCAATGATGAACTGCGTTCGCAAATCGTCGAGCGCAATCGCCGTTTGCCCGATTTCAAGCGCGTAAGCGGTTGCCTGATCTGGACGCGCGATTTTCCGCGTACTGCTTCGCTGAAAATCAAGCGCGACACCTTAGCCGAAGAGATTCGCGCAACAATACACCGGTCGGCGATAATTTCCATCTGAGGACCCCGAGTGCAGACGCGTTTTTTCGCGATTGTGAATCCGGCTGCGGGTGGCGGACGCTGCGGAAAGTCGGCTCCAGCGGCGCTCGAGCAACTGCGCGCGCGCGGAATTCAAATCGAAGTCGCCGAAACGAACGCCACAGGCCACGCTACGGAACTCGTGCGGCAGGCGCAAAAGCGTGGCCATCGAAATTTCCTGGCCGTCGGTGGTGATGGCACTTCCTACGAAATCATCAATGGCATTTTCCCTTTGCGGACTGGCAATGCAGGCGACCGCCGCACGTTGGCGTTTCTGCCTCTCGGTACCGGCAATTCTTTTTTGCGCGATTTTCGCGACCATAGCGGAGCGGTGGATGTGGATGCCACCATACGCGTAATTTTGAACGGCAAACGCCAACCGTGCGACGTCATTCGCTTGAAACACGCCGGCGGCGAACTGCATTACATCAATCTGCTCACGCTGGGTTTCGCAGCCGACGTCGCGGAAATCACCAATCGCCGCTTCAAACGCTGGGGCGAGCCTGGCTACATTCTGGGCGTGTTGACGTGCCTTGCGCGCCTGGATCGCCGTGCGTTTCCCGTGCGTACCGACGGTTCGCCGGAGTTTGACCGGCGCCGCTGCCTTTTTCTGGCTTTCAGCAACAGCAAATTCACTGGCGGGAAAATGATGATTGCGCCCGGCGCCGATTCCAATGACGGCTTGATCGAATATGTGCGCTGGGGCCCGATTGGACGCCTTGGATTGCTTCGCAACCTTCATACTCTTTTTGACGGTACGCACATCGAGCATCCTCTCGCGTCCCGCGCCGCTGTACGCGAAGTTGAATTCTCGCTTGATGCGCCGGTGACCGTGATGGTGGATGGCGAAAGTCTCCATCTGCAATGCGAGCGCCTCGATGTGCTTCCCGGAGCGCTGGATGTTCTCGTATGAAATCGTTCTACCTGAAAGTGCGCTCCGCTTTACTCTGGGCCGTCAGTGGCCTGCATTTCTTCGTGCTTTGTACCCTGCTCGTTGCGCTCGGAATGGTCGTCGACCCACGGAAAAACGACCGCCCGCAGAGAATGTTCTTCCGCAATATACTGCGGCTCGCCGGGGTGAAATTCGAAGTGCAACGTTCGCCGGGATTCAATCCCGAGCGCACTAGTCTTTTCGTCTGCAATCACGTGAACATCTTCGATCCGTTCGTGATTTATTCGGCGATCCCGCAATTCGTCCGTGGATTCGAACTGGCGTCGCATTTCAAAATTCCCGTCTATGGCTGGATGATGGGACGGTTCGGAAAAAACATTCCTGTGCCGGACGAAAACGATCGCAGCCGCGCGGGCCTCGAAAACATGATGCAAAAGGCCAGGGAGTCCTTCGATTCCGAAACCAGTCTGATCGCGTTTGCGGAGGGCTCACGCACGCGCGACGGCCACGTGCAGCCGTTTCAAAAAGGCGTTTTCCGTCTCGCCATCAAATTCGGTGTGCCCATCGTGCCCATGAGCATTGTCGGCTCGTACGAATTCCATCGCACCGGCGATTGGATGCTCAATCCCGGCAAAATCACGGTTTATTTGCACGACACGATTGAGACGAAGGGCATGTCCAAGGAGCAAACAGAAGAACTACGCGATCGCGTTCACGCCATCGTGGAAGCGCCCGTCGAGGAACACATGGCACGGCAGCCGCAACGTGAAATGGCAAACCTTCTGGCCAAGCAATAAATTAAAACGGTTCGCGATTCCCGGGAATCAATCGTCCCGCGCGAATTTCCTGCCACGTGTAGACCACGCGATGAACCACGGTGAGCGTGGAGAACGTTGCAATCACCCACAGAACTGGCGCCATTCTCTGAAACGCTCCGCCAAGAATCAGCAAAACCAGCCGCTCCGGCCGTTCCAGAAAACCCACTTTACACAAAGGGATCAATGACTCGGCGCGCGCCCGCGCGTAGCTCACCATAAACGAACTCGCCATCGCCACCGCGGCGAGCCCCATGTAAAAAGGCCGTCCGACAAGCGTGTAATGAACGACGAGGCCCATGTAAAGACCCAGATCGGAATAGCGGTCCAGCGTGGAATCGAGAAACGCGCCAAATGCCGTGACGCGGCCCGCTCGGCGCGCAACCTGGCCGTCCGCCATGTCGAGAAAGCCAGCGAGAAAAAGAACCGCGGCGGCGGCGCGAAATTCGCCATAGGCAAAAAACACAGCGGCCCACACATTCACCGCCATGCCGACTACAGTCAGCACGTTTGGCGTGATGCCCGTCGCCGCCAGGCCGCTGACAACATGTTGAAGCAGCCAGCCCCCACCGGCTCCAATCCAGTGCGTGACGGGCTTCCAGATTGGCTCTTTAGCTTTTTCCATTTCGGCAGAGATCATACGACATGCGGTTGCTCGTCTCAATACACGAAAAAAGGCCGCGCAATAAAGGGGCAACTTGCGCGGCCTTCGTGCTACGAAATCGCTGCGTCAGCGGGTGTCGCCGCCGGAGGCATCTCCGCGCGGAGCTGGAGCCGCGATCGCCGGAATATCCTCGCTGCGAATCCGCTTGTTGAAGTCGGCGAGATCCTTGTCCTTCAATTGCCGGTATTTCGCCATTTGCTCGTCGAGCTGTTTACTCAATAGATCAAACACCTCATGCGACGATTGCGTCGGCGCTGTATCGGCACTCTGAACCGTGCTGTCGAGAGCCATCATTTGATCCGCGATCATGATTGGGAAATTCAGCGGGTCCTCGCCGGATTTCGATTTCACCTGGATCAGC
This sequence comes from Acidobacteriota bacterium, assembly GCA_027307115.1. GTDB lineage: Bacteria > Acidobacteriota > Terriglobia > Acidiferrales > UBA7541 > DAHUXN01. Next base: position 48,623 of record DAHUXN010000028.1, on the reverse strand, counting down.
GCTTCCTCGACATCCGTGAATTTCTTATCGAGATCCTTCGCCGCGTCCGCTGTGGCCTTTGTTTTCTTGTCATCCGCGAGCCGCTTTTCGAGCGCGGTGAGCTGTCCATGAATTTCGCGGATCTGATTCACGGCGTCATGAGCCTCTGTGATTCGCCCGCGAATTTGTAGGCTGAAATCAAGCTGCTTCTGCAGATCTTCTTGTGAAACTTTAATGCGCGGATCTTCTTCGAGTTTAAGCGGAGCTGTATAACTTTTCCCCGCGACCGTGAGTTTCACTTGATACTCGCCGGGAACGGCAAGCGGACCAATCGGCCTGCCACCCCACGCAACGGCGCCCGGCACTACGCTGGGCGGCTCATAGCGCAAATCCCATTCGAACCGATTCAGTCCGGCTTTTGCAGGGAGATTCGCCATCCCGCCGCGGAAGAATGATTCCTGCGGCGAGGGCTGAGCCGGTTTCTCGCCCTTGCTCTTATATTTACGAATCACTTTTCCTTTCGAGTCGAGAATCTCGAGCGTGATCGGTTGCTTCGGTTCGGTCTTCAACGAATAATCGATTACCGCACCCGAAGGAGGATTCTCCCCGGCCGCAAAACCTCCGGGAATGCGGAAGCGTCCGCCGCGGAAGCGATACGCGGTTGCAGGCTTGAACAAATAAGTATCTGCGTTCGCATCTCCAGAATTCATCTCGCGCAGCGGTGTGATGTTGTCCAGGCTCCAGAAAGCTCTGCCGTGCGTGGCGATGATCAAATCGTTTCCGTGAATCGTCATATCGTGCACAGGCACGGTGGGCAAATCCAATTGAAGCGATTGCCACTGCGCGCCGTCGTTGAACGAAACATAGATTCCTCTTTCTGTTCCCGCGAAGAGCAGTCCCTTGCGTTTTGGATCCTCGCGAATCGCATGAGCGAAAACATTGTCGGGCAGCCCGCTCGTGATTTTCGTCCATGTCTTGCCGTAATCGCTCGTTTTGTAAAGATACGGGTGGAAATCGTCCCAGCGGCTGCGATCTGCCGCAAGATAAGCCGTACCTGCCGCGTGCGCGGATGGATCGATCAGGTCGATACGGCTCCAATCGGGGAGATCCTTCGGCGTCACATTTGACCAAGCCTTTCCGCCGTCGCGCGTTATGTGCACCAACCCGTCGTCGCTGCCCACCCAGATCAATCCTCGTTCAACGGGCGATTCCGCGACAGCGAAAATCGTGTCGTAATATTCGACGCTGGTATTGTCCTGCGTCAGCGGACCTCCCGCCGAACCTTGCTTGCTCTTGTCGTTGCGAGTCAGGTCCGGGCTGATCACCGTCCAGTTCTGGCCCTGGTCGGTGCTCTTAAACAGCACCTGCGCGCCGTGATAAATCGTATTCGAGTCAAACGGCGACATCGCAATGGGAGCGGTCCACTGGAAGCGATACTTCAGCGTCGCAGCTCCCCAACCCATCGGATTCAGCGGCCACGCGGTGATGTCCTGCTCCTGACCGTTTGCCTTATCGTAGCGCGTAATTAAGCCATCGTAAGATCCCGCATAGACGATGTTTGGATCCTTCGGATCGGGAACAACGAATCCGCTTTCGCCGCCGCCCACGTCGTACCAATCCTTGTCCGTGATGGCGCCCGAGTCGCTGCGGCTCGCAATCGCCACCGTCGAATTGTCCTGCTGCGCGCCGTACACGTAATAATTGAATCGGTTGTCTGTCGCGACGTGATAAAACTCCGCCGTCGGCTGGTTGTTCTCGGTCGACCATGTTTGCCCGCCATCTTCGGAAATCGTTGCGCCGCCATCGTCGGCTTCGATCATGCGCGCCGGGTCCGTCGGATCGATCCACAAATCGTGACGGTCGCCGTGCGGCGCATTGATGTTCTTGAACGTCTGGCCGCCATCCGTCGAGCGGTACATTCCCGTATTCAAAATGTAGAGCGTGTCCGTATTTTTCGGATCGGCATAAACGTTCATGAAATACCATGCGCGCTGTGTGAAATTGTGGTTCCCGTTGATGAATTGCCAGCTCTCGCCGCCGTCGTTGGAACGGTACAGTCCGCCCTTTTTCGCTTCAATCAGCGCGTAAACACGCTGCGGATCCGCGCCCACGGCGATTCCGATGCGCCCCAGCACCCCCTCCGGCAAGCCGTGCTCTTCGAGTTGTTTCCACGTTGTGCCGCCGTCGGTGGACTTATAAATCCCGCTGCCCGGCCCGCCGCTCGAAAAGCCCCACGGGGTCCTCACTTCCTGATATAGCGCGGCATAGAGCACGTGCGAATTCGTCGCCGCGAATGTCAGGTCGATCGCGCCTGTTTTGTCATCCTTGTAGAGAACCTTTTGCCACGTCTTCCCGGCGTCCGTCGAGCGGAACACGCCGCGCTCCGCGTTCGGCCCATACGCATGGCCAATGGCCGCAACAAAAATAATATTCGGATCGTGCGGATCAATGAGTATCTTCGCGATGTGGCGCGTATCGTTCAGGCCAATGTGCGTCCACGTAGCGCCGCCATCAACGGACTTGTACATTCCGTCGCCATCGGAAATGTCGCCGCGAAGAGCTGGCTCGCCCGTGCCCACGTAAATCACGTTCGAATCCTGCGGATCCACCGCAATGGCGCCGATTGACGACACAGACTCGTGCTCGAATTCCGGCTTCCACGACGCGCCGGCGTCCGTCGTCTTCCACACTCCGCCCGCGACAGCTCCGAAGTAAAAAACGCTGGGATTGCCAGCCACGCCCGTGACCGCTTCCACGCGGCCGCCACGGAACGGCCCAATCAGCCGCCACTTCATCCCGGCAAGCGAATCTTTGCTGAGCGTTTGCGCTCCGGCCGGTAAACTGGCCGCCAGCGCACAAATTACAAGAACCGCCAACGAAACAAACAGACGAACGCGCGTGATGGCACGCATTTGATTCCTCCTATGCGAAAAAAATTAAAATCCCACGAAAAATACTGGAAAACAGCTAAATCCGGGCTATTTCTCAGGCCAATTGGGCATTGTTCCCGGCGTCCACGGCGCGCCGGCATCCTGCATTGCCTTTTGCAAATTGGCGAGATCGACCTGCACCAAATTGCGCAATTGCGCGAGCGTTTGCGCGAATTTCTGTGACGCAATCTCGTAGCCTTGCCGGTCGGTGCCGCTCGGCAGCGAAGACGACATGCGTTCGTTTTCCATAATCGTCTGGACGCGTTCTTCGATAGCCTCCGGAACCGCCGCGTTTTGCGCCCGCATCACGTTGTCTCCGCGCAACGTTCGCAGAATTTCGTCGTTCTTCTGCCGCAACGCATCGGTTTGCGCGATCAACTTGGGATAAGCGCCGGGCGTTTCTTCGAGAGCGCGAGTGATTACGCCGAGCCGAGTGTTGAGGTCGTTCGCCGTCTGCAGGGCGCCATAGAGCGCGCTGTAAAGACGCGCAACCTTCTGCTGAAACTCCGCCAGCGCCGCGTGATCCTCGGCCTTCATCTCGCCTGCACCGAGCGCGTACACTTCGAATGATTGCGGCCCGGCAATCTGCGTCACCACTCCATCTACCTGTTGCGACAACGTAACGGTATATGTTCCCGGCATCACTAGCGGCCCACGATACGCGCCGGGCGAAAAAATTTCCTCTTCCGGATTTGGCGCCTGCTCGGGCACTGCCGTCGCCGGGTACCGCAAGTCCCACGCCGCGCGATGAATACCCGGAGCATTTGTTGCCGCAATTTGACGCACCGCTTTGCCGGATGCATCGGCAATCGTAAAAAAGACCGATGGCGGCGGCTCTTCGGCCTCCGCGCGAAATTCCGCTGCCGTCGGATACGGCAACGTTTTTCCGTCTTTCTCCGCCGCTTTCTCAGCCTTTTCGCGCTTTTCCTTTTTCGTCAGCAGCTTGCTTTTCAGGTAGTAGGTGAATGTCCCGCCAAACGGAGGATTCGGCTCGCTGAAAAACGCCGAGCCTTGAAATCCGTTGTCGCGCAAACCAAGCCGCATTGATTCGATATACATCGGCGTCCTGCGCACGGGGAAAAGCACGCTGTTCTGTTCGAGTTCTTCCGGCTTCAAATTGCGCAGCGCGGTAATGTCGTCCAAGATGTAAAAGCCGCGGCCAAAACTTGCAACCACAAGATCGTTTTCTCTTTTTTGAATCTGCAAATCGTGAACGGAAATCACAGGGAAATCGCCCTTGAGCTGAATCCACTTCTCGCCGCCGTTCACGCTGAAATAAGCGCCGAATTCGGTTCCAGCGAACAAAAGATTCGCGTTCACTGGATCCTCCGCGAAAGCCAGCACCGCGCCGTTCTCGGGAAGATTCGAAGAGATCGAAGTCCACGTGTCGCCCTGATTCGTGCTCTTCAGTAAATACGGATGAAAGTCGCCGCTCTTGTGATTATCGAACGCGGCATAAACAGTATTCACGTCATGACTGGAGGCAGCCACACGCGTGACAAATGCGCGCTCCGGCACACCGGGAAATGTCTCGTGCTTCTTCCACGTCGCTCCGCCGTCTGGCGTGAATTGAATTAAGCCGTCGTCGGTACCCACATAGATTTCGCCCTCTTTTATGGGCGATTCTGAAATTGACACAATCTCGCCGTACGTGGATGTGGAAGCATTTTTTGCCACGGCGTCCGGTCCCCATATCTTGCCCATCACCGGCAGGGTGTTGGGGTCAATTTGCCGGCTCAAATCCGGACTGATTGCTTTCCAGTTGTCGCCGCGATCGTCGCTGCGAAATAAAATGTTCCCGCCGAAATAAAGTCGCGTGTGCGAAAACGGGCTGATAATAATCGGCGAATCCCACCACCAGCGCAGGGGTGGCGCGCCGGCGGCCTCTTGCGGCTTGATTCCCTTTTGCTGGCCTGTGGCGCGGTCATAACGCACCAGTCCGCCGAATTGCGACTCCGCGTATACAGTGTTGGGATCTTCCGGATCGGCCTGAGAATGAAACCCGTCGCCCCCCGACGTCACGAACCAATCTTCATTGGTGATTCCCGCGGCGCTCACCGTGCGCGAAGGCCCACCCACCGAAAAATTATCCTGCGTGCCGCCGTAGACGAAGTAGAACGGCTTCGCATCGTCCACCGACACGTCATAAAACTGCGCCAACGGCAGATTTGCCTTCCATGTCCAGTTTTTCGCCCGATCGTAGCTTTCGTACAACCCGCCGTCACAGCCCACCAGCATGTAGTTTGGATCGTTCGGGTCGATCCACATCACGTGATTGTCAACGTGCTTCCATTTCTCGCCGAGCGGATGCACCGTCTCCCCGCCGTCGTCGGAGACCATCAAAATCACGTTCATGATGTACAACCGGTCCGCATTCTTCGGATCCGCCGTCAGTTGCCCGTAGTACATGCCCTGCGCGCTGAACGGCGTCTGGCGCTCCCACGTCGCACCGCGATCCGTCGAGCGAAAAATTCCACCCTTTCGATCCGCCGCCTCGATCTCTGCGTACACGACGTTGTGATCCGCCGGAGAAATCGCGAACCCAATGCGCCCCATATCCACCGTGGGCAGGCCACGAGTCACTTTGTTCCACGTTTTTCCCGCGTCGGTGGATTTATAAATCGCGCTCCCTGGCCCGCCATCGATCATCGTGTACTGCCGTCTTTCGCGCTGCCACGCGGCCGCATAGAGCACATTGGGATCTTCCGGATCCATCGCAACGTCACCCACGCCCGTGTGCTCGTCCACGGAAAGGATCTTGCTCCACGTTTTTCCTGCGTCCGTGGTCTTGTAAAGTCCGCGATCTCCGCCAGCGCTCCAAAGCGGCCCCGCCGCCGCAACGTACACCGTATCGGTGTCCTTGGGGTCGATGACGATTCGCCCAATGTGCTCCGAATGCTTCAGCCCCATATTCTTCCAGCTCACGCCGCCATCATCCGAGCGGTAAACTCCATCGCCATACGCGACGCTGCGTTGGCTGTTCGCTTCGCCTGTGCCAGCCCACACCACGGACGGATTTCGCGGATCAATCGCGAGCGCGCCAATCGAATATGATCCCTCGTGATCGAATACCGGCTTCCATGTGCCGCCATCATTCGTTGTCTCCCACACGCCGCCGGAAGCCGCGCCAACGTAATAGTGCGCGCGGTTCGTTGGATCCACCGCAATGGTCACAATGCGTCCGGAAATCAGCGCGGGCCCAATTGGCCGCAGCGTAAGCCCGGCAAACGTTGCAGACGACATGCGATCAGCCGGCTTTTGTTCCGCGGATTTCGCAGCTTGCCGCGCCGGCTCCTCTTTCGCTTTCTTTTTCGCTCTTTGTGATGAAGAAGCGGTCAACGGAAAACACAGAAACAATAATGCCGCAAAGAAAAAAACTCGCCGCAAGCTCACCATGTCGCTCCTTACCCAAACGATTGCAGAAGAGGCGTATGTATACCTCATTCGCATTCAGAAATGAACCCTCGATTGTTCTTGTGTCGCACACCCCGCCCGGTTCGGGCACGCAGTTAACAGACGATTGGCCGCCATTGCGGGTTACAACGATTCGAAACTCCGGAAAATCGGCACCCACCAAGCCAAGGAGATTTCAAGCTGAAGTTGCATATGGCATTGAAACCGTCGCTGGCCGCGCGACGTCTCTACATCCAGTTTGCAGATTGTAATTCCGTCCACAATTGGCGGTTTTCTTGTCAATGGGAGAGCAAATGGCACTCAACCTGAGCCGCAGTCCAGTTCGTCGCATCGAACGCACCCTTCTTCTGTTTGCGCTCGCGACATTTGCCTTCGTTCCGAACCTCTGGGCACAAAACACGTACCAGAAGCCGCCGCAGAAAATTCTCGACGTGCTGTTCGCTCCCGCGCCGCCTGTCGCATTTGCCAGTCCGCAAGGTGACGAGATTCTCGTCGCGGAACCCGTTCGCTATCCGCCCATCTCCGAGCTGGCGCGCCCCATGCTTCGCATCGCGGGTGTGCGCATCGACCCGGCCAATTCGGGTCAGCACAATCCACAGCGATTTTTGCATCTCGCGTTGGTGCGAGTCGCTGACGGTCGCAGCAAGCCCATCGTATTCCCGGCAGGTCCAGGCTTCGGACGTCCCGAGTGGGCGCCCGACGGCAAACATTTTTTCCTCACCGTCACTGCAGACAAGAGCGTCGAACTCTGGATAGGCGATGCCGCCGCGGGCACGATTCGCCGCCTTCCCGGAATCGCCGTGAATTCCACGATCGGCGATCCGTGCACATGGACGCCCGAGAGAAACACACTTCTGTGCAGAACGGTTCCAGTGAATCGCGGTCGGCCTCCCGCTGAATCGAGCGTCCCCGTAGGCCCCATCATTCAGGAAAGCTTCGGCAAAGCGGCGCCCGCTCCCACATTCGAAGACTTGCTGCAGAGTCCGCGCGACGAGCAGCTATTTGACTATTACGCCACATCCCAACTCGCCTTCATCGACATTTCCACGGGCAAAACCACGCCCGTCGGCAAGCCTGGCATCTTCGAGACCGCTGATCCCGCGCCAAACGGGCGTTATATTTTAGTCACGCGCATCCACCATCCTTATTCCTATATTCGCCCATTCGAAAATTTTGCTCATGCCGTTGAAGTTTGGGATCGCACCGGACACGTCGCCTACAAACTTGCTGACCTGCCGCTCCAGGAAACGATCCCCATCGGCGGCGTCCCCACGGGCCCGCGTAGTTATCAGTGGCAGGCCAGTGCGCCAGCGGCGCTCGTTTGGGTCGAAGCATTGGACGGCGGAGACCCGCATGCAAAAGTACCGAATCGCGATCGCATCATGTGGCTCAAAGCGCCATTTACAGACGCTCCCGCCGAGCTCGCTCGCACCGAATATCGTTTTGCAGGTCTTCTTTGGGGCGAGCACGGCGATCTCGCGATGTTGCGCGAGTTTGACCGCAGCCGCCTATGGGAACGCACCTGGTTTCTAAATCCCCTGGATCTTTCCGCGAAACCGCGCCTCGTCTGGGACATGAGCGCTCAGGAACGCTACAAGAATCCTGGGCAGCCCGTCATGAGCATGCTTCCCAACGGCCACGCGGCGATGCATCAAGAAGGCACGGACATTTTCCTGACCGGCCCAGGCGCGTCTCCTGAAGGCGACCGCCCCTTCCTCGACCGCTTCAATACACAATCGCTTCAGGCCGAGCGCATTTTCCATTGCGACGACAAAAGCTACGAAGAAGTCGTCGCGCTCGCGTCCGCCGACGGTTCCAAATTCATCACGCGCCATGAAACGCCCGCCGATCCGCCGAATTATTTTTTGCGTATTGTAGGCACTGGTGAACCGCGCGCGCTCACGCATTATGCCGATCCCACTCCGCAGTTGCGCGGCATCCACAAAGAGCTGGTGAATTACACGCGCGCGGATGGTGTGCCGCTTTCCATGACCGTCTACCTTCCCGCGGATTACAAAGAGGGCGAGCGCCGCCCCGCGGTGATTTGGGCTTATCCGCGCGAATTCACCAACGCGCAAGTCGCCAGCGAAGTCACCGGCTCGCCCAATCGTTTCACTGAATTCACGGGTTTGTCGCCGCTGTGGTTTTTGCTTGATGGCTACGTAGTGCTCGACGGTCCCACGATGCCCGTGATCGGCCCGCCACGAACGGCCAACGATAAATATGTCGAGCAAATCGTTGCCAGCGCGAAAGCCGCCATCGACAAAGCCGCCGAGATGGGCGTGATTGACCCTCGCCGTGTCGGCGTCGGCGGCCACAGCTACGGTGCTTTCATGACCGCTAATCTTCTCGCACACTCCGATCTTTTCCGCGCGGGCGTCGCTCGCAGCGGCGCATATAACCGCACGCTCACTCCTTTCGGTTTTCAAAACGAGCGCCGCACGCTGTGGGAAGCTCCAGAGGTCTACCTCAGAATGTCGCCATTCATGTACGCGAATCAATTCCACGCGCCCATTTTGTTGATTCACGGAATGGCCGACAACAACTCCGGCACCTTCCCAATCCAGTCCGAGCGTTTGTACATGGCCCTCAAAGGCAACGGCGCGTCAGTTCGTTACGTTCAATTACCCGACGAAGCCCACGGCTATCAAGCGCGCGAATCCATCGAGCACATGATTTGGGAAATGCTTCGTTGGTTCGATAAATACGTTAAACCGGAGACACAGCAATAAGGCAGGCGCTTTTCGCATATCAGAGCAGCCTGCGATTTGTTTACTTTGGTTTACCGCCACACCTAACTGTCCCGAAACCGTGTACGGACTTTCCCAGACGTTTATGGGGAGTTGTCCCTATATCTTTTCGCCGCACACTGCCCCACCATAGTTGACGTAGTGCGCTGTCAGGCCTCAGGAAGCTGCGCGTCCGAGCCGCATTCAGACCGGATTGCCACGATTGGCGCCAGCCCAATGTCAGGTCGTACTCGTAACCAGCCCCCGAGAATTCATAGGAGAGATCAATGAACGCAAGGCAAAATCACATTTATATCAGGATCAAGAAAGCGGCCATCGGAACAGCGATGACCGGCGCACTGCTCGTTTTCATCGGAGCCGCCGTTCCGCAGTATGCGCACGCCCAGGACCAGGATGAACACCATGAAATGCGCGAGCGGGACCGCAAGGGCATGGAAAAGTGCCAACAACGCACTCAGAAAGCGGAAGCCAAGCTCACCGAGGAAATGCGCGAACACGGCAACCGCAGCCGTCAAGCGGATAGGGCCTGGCTGGAGCTTCGCGAACAGAGACAGCGCTGTTATACCGCCTATCATCAGTGGTGGTATGGGCGCGATCAGCAATGGCGTTCGGACAACGACTGGGGTCGTGACCCTCGCGGCGACCGCGATGATCGCGATCGTGGCCCCGGCGGTCCCGGCGCCCTCCGCCAGTAACGTTCCTGACTTCTCCCCGCCTGAGCCTTCGCAATAATTCAGGGCTCAGGCCGGGACGAACCTCAATCGCAGCTCTTAATTCACTTCAGCAATCGCGCAATCGCGGAACTGGTACCCGGGGTGGGAGTCGAACCCACACGGCCTTGCGGCCTGAGGATTTTAAGTCCTCTGCGTATGCCATTCCGCCACCCGGGCACAGCAACACGATAACTTAGCACGGCGGCTCACACCGCAAAACTGCCTTTCTTTGGCTTGAAACCTCCGGCCGGCGGGATTCAGCACAACTCACTGAACAAGAGTCAGTGCCTCCAATTTCCTGAACGCGCTGCCTGTTGACCTCATCTCTGTCCTGTCGCCCCGCACGTCACGAAGCTATCCATTTCTCGATTTCGGTCACATCGCCCAGGATCGTTCGCGCTCCCAGCGCGCGCAACCGCCCAGCGCGAACTCGACGCTCTATGCTTCCCCGCGGCAGCACGCCCACAAATGCCATGCCGGCCGCCTGCGCCGCGAACGCGTCGTCCACATTGTCGCCCAGATAAATTGCCTTCGACGCCGGAAGGCCGTCCAGAATTTGCAGCAAGCCTTCGGGATCAGGCTTCGGCTTCGAGATGCTTTCGACCGTAACAATAGACGAAAAATATAGCCGCACATCAAACCGTTCGAGCGTGTGGCTCAACTCCGCGCGCGTGCGGCCGGTAAAAATCGCAAGCTGAGCGCGACGCGACAACCGCTCCAATTGCTTCGCTGGCAGCAACCACCGCTCACCGGTCACGTTCCCGTGCTTGCCATCACCCCAGTAGAAACCTTCGAACTGCTTCTTCACTTCCTCATAAGAAAAATTCGCGCCAAGCTTATTCACCCACGCGTGCGTCAACGTCCAATCGTCATTGAACCCGGAGCGATTTTTCCACTCGTGCAGCTCCCTGCGGCCAACGCGCTTCCCCGTGAAGTGCCGCACCGTCTCCAGAACTGTCCGCTGATACGATTCGCGCACATCAACCAGCACGCCATCCACGTCAAAGATGATTACCTCCCACGGCGCAGCTGCAGCGCGCACAATTCTCGCCGCGTTCACAGAATGGTTTCCAGAACGGCAAGAAATCTTCGTATCTGCTTCGCGGTGCCAACGGTAATTCTCACGAATCCAGGCCGTTCGAAGCTGCTGCCCTGGTCGCGGACCAGAATTCCGCGCCGCTCAAGCGCGTCCGTGATTGCAGGACCTCGCTCCCCAAAATCCACAAGCACGAAATTCGCGGCGCTCGGAAATACTCGCACGCCCAACCGCGATAGCCCTCGCTCCAGAGTCGCGCGGCCTTGCCTAATTGTCTGCACGGCGCGGCGAACAAACGCGCGATCCTTCAGAGCCGCCTCCGCTGCCACCAGCGCCGCTGTACCCACCGGGAAAGGCGCTTGAGCGCGTTTCAGAATGGTCGCCACATCTCGATGCGCGAAAATGCACCCCACCCGCAATCCCGCCAGGCCCGTGGCCTTGGAAAAAGTCCGCGTCACGGCCAGATTTCGTCGCCGGCGAATCTGCGGTAACATCGTAACTCCGGAAAATTCGAAATATGCCTCGTCTACGACTACAAGAGTTCGCGCTGCCGCGTTGAGAATTGTCCCCAGCGTCCGCGCATCCAGCAAATTCCCCGTTGGATTATTCGGATTCGCCAAAAAGAAAACTGACGGGCCCGTACTCAGCACCCGCAGCACTTCGCGTAAAGGAAATCGCATCTCTCGGTCATAGCGCAGCGTGCGAATTTTTGCATCCCGTTGCTCCGCATGAAAGCGGTACATCGGAAACGTAGGCTCGACCAGCACCACGGAGCGTCCGCTCTCGATATACGCATCCGCAATCAGCCGCAACCCTTCGTCGATTCCACCCACCACAAGCATTTCGTCGGCGCGAACTCCAAACCACGGCGCCAGCCGTGCAATCGCTGTCTCTTTTTCGGGATACATCGTCAACGTTTCCGCATTGAGCCGCCGCAATGCTGTCCGCGCTTTCGGCGAGCAGCCCAGCAAATTCTCGTTCATGTCCAGACGTAGTTTGCCCCCGCGATTCTCGAGCATCGGTGGGCGATCCCGCCCCTCGGCCAGCGCGCGTCGCGGCATCACTGAATGTTTTACGCCGCGCCTCATCGCCGCATCCAAGACGCGAATTCCACAAAAATGTTTTCCGAATTGTTGGAACGGAGAGACACGCTCGAAGTTTTCATATCGCAAACAAAAATCGCAGGAATAAAAGAGGGATTCACTCTCCGGAAGCTGATGTTGCCTGTTCCGGGGAGTCAGTCGCGGGCGAATCATCGGTCGCGGGCGGTTCGCTGGCTGACGGTTCAGCAGGAATCGCCGCAGCCGCGGACGTGCCGGAAGTCTCAGCGCCAACAGTCGCCGGTTCTGCCTGCGACTGCAGCCGCGCGCCAAGCGCCGCGGCAATCAAATCCACGACGATTCGCGCACCGCGCCCGTCGCTATCGCGTTCAGGATTGTATGCCGCAACCTCGAACGCCACCAGCCGCTCTTGCTTCGCAAAAACTTCCAGAGCCCGCCGGACTTCTTCCAGTCGCAGCCCGCCGGCTCCCGGCAGATCCGTGGCCTGAAAATCTTCGCTCGCAATCACGTCGACATCCAAGTGCACGACCAGCTCGTTTTTGCCGCCGTGAATACGTTCAACAGCCATCTCCGCGGCGGCCACGGCGCCCATTCGCTGAATGTCGTTCGCGCGAAAAGTCCGGATCGGAAAGCGCGAAAGCATTTCCTCTTCCGGCGGGTCCAGCCGGTCCACGCCAAAAAGCGCCACGTCCGGATCGCGCACCAGCGGCGGTTCGCCCCAAAAACGAACCATCTCCGCCGCGCCGCGCCCCGTCAGGTGCGACACCACCATTCCATCGACACATCCAGAAGGCGAAGTCGCCGGAATATTCAAGTCCGCATCGCGGTCCATATACATGATGCTTGCGCCGCGATAATACCGCCGCACGCCCGCGATCACCGCGAGTGCCGACGAACAATCGCCGCTCACAATCAGCGGCAATCCGCCCGTCTTCACCGCCGCCTCGACGCGCGGCTTCAGCGCTTCAAGCGCCTTCACCACCCAAGGTAAATTTCGCGCGCGCGGGCTTTCTTCGTCCGGCTGGTACATCGTCACCGGATCGTCGCCCATGTCGGTAACGCTATATCCCAACGATTGCAGCCGCTCAACGAGCCCCGCCGCCCGTAGCGCCTGCGGAGCCTTTTCATGCCCCGCCCCTAGCGCCGCCGCACTCGTCGGCGCGCCCAACAGGACAATCTGCTTCGGCTGGCGCACAATCCGCACCGCCATGCATTGCTCCTCTGACTGGATTAATGGATCGGGCTTAACTTGCTACGGGCTTCCGCCGCGCGGCAAGCTCTGGCGGCAGTGTGAACCGCACGTCCTCGCGGATCAAATCGAGATCTCGCTGGTCCGTGAACCCGAAATTCGCCAGCCGCTGGCTCACCTGTTCAACCAAAATCTCCGGAGCCGAGGCCCCCGCCGTCAGCCCCAATCGCCCGACGCCTTCGAACCACGCCGCTTGCAAATCGTTGCCATCTTCAATCAACCGCGCCGCCACGCCCGCCCGCTGCGCTACTTCCACCAAACGATTCGAATTTGAACTGTTCGCCGACCCCACCACCAAAATCATATCCACTTCGCGCGTCAGCGACTCGACCGCTTCCTGCCGGTTCTGCGTCGCGTAGCAAATATCGTCCGACGCCGGCCCGACAATTTTCGGAAAGCGCTGCCGCAGACGCGCCACAATTTCCTGCGTGTCGTAAAGGCTCAGCGTGGTCTGCGTCAAATACGCAAGCCGCTCCGGATCATCCACCTGCAACTCATCCACTTCCTCGACGCTCCCCACCACGACCGTCTGCTGCGGCGCTTCTCCTGAAGTGCCGACAATTTCCTGATGATCGCGATGGCCAATCAAAATCAGTGTGCGCTCTTCACGCGCGAATTTCCGCGCCTCCAGATGCACCTTTGTCACCAGCGGGCACGTCGCATCAATCACGCGCAAACTGCGCTCTGTGGCTTCTTCGCGAACTCGCGGCGGAACGCCATGCGCGCTGAAAACCAGCACCGCCTCCACGGGAACTTCGCCGATCGTCTCCACAAATATCGCCCCGCGCTGCCGCAACTGTTCTACCACGTAGCGGTTATGGACGATCTCATGATGCACATACACGGGCGCGCCATACGCCTCCAGCGCCAGTTCCACAATATCCACCGCGCGCACCACTCCCGCGCAAAACCCTCGCGGACGCACGCGCACCAGCACCTTCCGGCCGTTCGCTGTCCCGCCATTACCCGTACTTTGAATGTGCTTCAGCTCCCCATGCATAGAATCTTATGTTACCCCATCCCGCCTCGCCCCGTCACCCGCTTTCGCTCATGTATGGCGCATTGGCGTCTCGGCATGACGCTGCTTCACCCGTTTGGCGAAAAAAACCTGATTGTCATCCCGAGCCGCCATGCGGCAAGGGATCTGCAATTCGCCAAGTTTCTCGTCCTCCGATTTCTTCCTGATTGGACGCCGAGTTCCGCGTTCGCGGTTTTTCGGTCCGCTTTGCGCGAATGCACGTTCTCCACTCCGCGGCTGCTTGATGGTATTCTCTGTTATTCGAATTAGTTGACGGGGGGACTCGCATGCTGCTGAAGGATAAAGTTGCAGTCGTCACCGGCGGAGGCCGAGGCATTGGCCGCGCTATCGCCAAACGCTTCGCCGCCGAAGGCGCGTCCGTCGTCGTCGCTGCTCGCACATCGAAAGAAGTCACCGCCGTCGCCGCTGAAATTCAATCCGCCGGCCAGAAAGCAGCCGCAATTACCGCCGATGTCGTTCAGGAATCCGGTTGCCAACGGATCGTCGAAGAAGCGCGTAAGCGCTTCGGCCAAATCGACATTCTCGTCAACAACGCCGGCCTGCTCGGCCCGGTGAAAGCCGCCGAGGAGATTTCGCCTGCGGAGTGGGACGAAGTCCTCGCCGTAAACCTGCGCGGCCCTTTTCTGCTGTCGCGGCTTGTCCTGCCGGAAATGTACCGCCGCGGCTCGGGCGTGATCATCAACATCTCAAGCGTCGCAGCCAAAGCCGCATTTCAGTGGAACAGTCCCTACGCAGCGTCAAAAGCAGGATTGGTTGGCCTGACGCGCACTCTTGCCTCCGAATCCGCGCGCAAAGGCGTGCGCGTCAACGCGATCTGCCCCGGCCCGGTGGCCGAGACGGAAATGTCTCAAGCTTTAGGGCAGGCTCTCGCGGAGCGCTTACAGATGGACGCAGAAAAACTGTTTCAGGGATTCTTGCAGGCAATACTTCAGGGAAGGCCGCAAACGGCCGATGAAGTTGCCGCCGCCGCGTTGTTTCTCGCCTCATCCGAGGCGAGCGCGATTACCGGGCAGACTCTGAATGTGGACGGCGGAATGTCTTTTTACTGATGGCCTCGACGCGGACCCATTGCTGCCGCGCCACTTTCACCAGTACGCGCCCGTTTGCCTCTACCCAACCGAGCCCGCGGTCCCCGATTTCGCTCACCAGGTAAACGGCTAGCAGCAGTACCAGGAAACTGCCAAACAGGACGCCGAAAATCAAATACGCGGCCACCAGCTCCTGGAAGAAATACATCTGCAAGGCAATCAGTGCGGCAGCAGCCCACCAAACCCACTTTGGCACACGCTTAATGCTCATTCGGATACTTACCCCCGTCTTCTTAGATGCAAGCCGGGGGCCGAACGAATCATTCGCTAACCCATCGCCCATTCATGAACTTAGATTGCATGCCACGAAGTGCTCCACACAAAACGGGAAACAGAATTTCCGTGAATGTGACCCACTTTGCAAAGTTCTGCGCGACGCCCTCCGCCTTGTCCGCCACCGCATATCTCGACGCGGCAAGCTCGAGGCCGAGTACGACAGACTCCGGCCCGTCTTGATGGCTCTGTTGATAGTCAAGTTTTGTCAGTCGTTTTCGCGCCCGTCGACGTCATCCGTTGGGTCGGGCGCTTAATGTCCTTGTAAAGCGACCACGAGAAAAGTCCAATGAACGCTAGAAGGAATGCTCCAGCGGGAAGAGCTCGCTGCCACTCAAGATTGCCCGAGATCGTCTGGTAAGTGCCCCAAAGAAAGAGACCCGCCCAGACCGCAACCAGATATCCAACCCAAACCCTTCCTATCCACCCTAGAGCAGATACGGGTCTCTGCACAGTGGCCGGTTGAACGTCACGATGGATTTTCCGACTGAACACCATGACCACAACAATGGTTCCCAATATGTAAGAAAGGCCGAAATAGGGAAACCAAGCCGGTAGAGGATGCTCCTGAATTCGAAGGGCGAAGTACATCGCTAGCGCGAGGTACGGCAAGATAAGACTAAACGTCAGTGCCAGAATCTTGGTTTTCGGTTTCACCTGTCCACGCTCCAAGACTCACCAAATTTTGTTTCTAGTGCATTTCGATTGTCAGGTTATCGGAAACTCACCGATTGCGGAAACCGGCATCGGTGTCACTTACTGAATCTCTTCTCTGAGTTTCCGCACTAACCCGCTGCGCACCAGCCACGCCAGCGTCTCGATGAAAAAGTTCTGCGACAAATGCAGATGCTTTTCCGCGGGCCACGCCTGCATAGACCCGTGACGCGCCATGGCTGGCAACTGCTTCTCGTGGAAGACAAATCGTGGAGGCCGATGCGTCAGCCAGCGGATGTATTCGAAGGTCTTGCGCACCAAGCTGCCCGGCTCCGCCACAAGCTGCCGGTGAAGCGCGCCTCCCACCGGACCGGTCCACGCAAAAACAAGGCACTCCGGCGGCTCGGGCGAGAAAAACGAATAGCCGTCACCATCCATCAAGTAGCCGACGAAAAATCCGGCCGATTGCCCGCTGACCGGAGACTTTCCTGGCGCCAAACTTCCCTTCCGAAGCCGCACTTTGGATGACGCAATAAACCAATAGCCTCGTAAGTTCCGGCCATTTGTCACCACGGGTTTGTAGCCCTTCAAATACGGCGCGGCCAGCGTGCGAATCCAAGCAACCGAATCACGGGAAGATTTTCGCGACCGCGCGCTGAGCCCGACAGGTTGGCTCTTGCGAATAGTCCCGCGCCGAATTCGCGCAATAGTCCCCGGGCGTTTACGCGTGGCCGCTTTTTTCAACGGCCCTCGAACGGGTAACGGTCGCCCGCCAAAACCGCCGCAGCGACGCGCCGTCGTAGCGCAATCGTATCCACGGCGTCGCGCTTGGCGAAACGCCGCAGCACAGCGATCTGCGTGCGCAGGTTGTCGCCTTCGACGGTTGCAGCCAGCGCCGTCCGCGCTTCGCGTTCGATGCGGTCGGCAGCATCGGCAATGAATGCGCGCGCCGCATCGGCCATGATCGAAGCTGTATCGCCCGCTTTTCCGTTGGCCGCTTTTTGCGCGCGACGCAAGCATGACTCCATCGCGTAAATTTCCATCACCACGTTCGCAAGAGACGCCACAATTTCCTGTTGCTCGGCCAGTTGCTCGCGGAATTTCTGCACCGCCGCGCCCGCCGCCAGCAGGAAAATCTTCTTCCCGTTCGCCACCAGCCGTTCTTCTTGTGCCAGCGGCCCGGTCGGTCCTTCTTCCATGGACGGCCCCGCGAGAACCTCTTCCGCCAATTTCATCGCCGCGGGAATCAACGGTAGCCCGCCCGACATCGCGCGCTTCATCAGCATCTGGATGATGAGCATGCGATTGATCTCGTTCGTGCCTTCGAAAATGCGGTTGACGCGGCTGTCGCGATACGCGCGCGCCACGGGATAATCCTCGTGATATCCGTAGCCGCCGAAAATCTGCACCGCTTCGTCGACGCAATAATCGACTACTTCGCTGCCATACACCTTGCTGATGGAACTCTCAATCGCGTATTCCTCGAGCATCTTCATGCCCTGCTCGGTTTTCGTCATTCCTTCGGGCAGATTCGCCATGGCGAAGTCAATTTGCCCCGCCGAGCGGTAAATCATCGACTCGACGGCATAAATCCGAATCGCCATCTCCGCCAGCTTTGCATCAATCAGTCCGAATTTCGCAATCTGCTTGCCGAACGCCACGCGTTCTTTCGAATATTTCGAAGCTGCTTCCAGAACTTTTTTCGCGCCGCCCAGGCAGTACGCACCCAGGCTGAAGCGCCCCGTGTTCAGCGTGTTGAACGCGACAATGTGCCCACGCCCGATTTCGTGCAGCAAATTCTCTTTCGGCACCGGCGTGTTCTCAA
This sequence comes from Acidobacteriota bacterium, assembly GCA_027307115.1. Taxonomy (GTDB): domain Bacteria; phylum Acidobacteriota; class Terriglobia; order Acidiferrales; family UBA7541; genus DAHUXN01. Next base: position 30,612 of record DAHUXN010000028.1, on the reverse strand, counting down.
AAAACAATGCTGTTGTTGAACTGCCCTTGATGCCCATTTTCTTTTCTTCCGCGCCGGCGGAAAATCCCGGCGTTCCACGCTCCACCAGAAAACAGGAAAACTTCTCGCCATCCACTTTCGCGAACACCACGAACACATCCGCGAATCCGCCGTTGGTGATCCACATTTTTTGGCCGTTGAGGATCCAATTCTTTCCATCGGGCGAGAGCACCGCGCGCGTCCTCGCGGCCAGCGCGTCCGAGCCCGCCTGCGGCTCGGACAAGCAGTAGCAGGAGATGATTTCGCCGGTCGCAATCCGCGGCAGATATTTTTTCTTCTGTTCTTCCGTGCCGAAATAAACGATGGGTACTGTGCCGATTCCCGCGTGCGCGCCATGCGTCACCGCGAACGAAGCGTATGCCGCGAGCTTTTCCGAAAGCACCGTCGAGGAAACTTTGTCGAGTCCCGCGCCGCCATATTCTTCCGGAATACCGCCAGCGAGCAGGCCTAGTTCGCCCGCTTTCTTCAGCAATCGCGGCATCAAGCCTTCTTTATGCTGTTCGAGTTCGGCGGTGAGCGGCAAAACTTCCTTCGCGACAAATTCCTCCGCCGTCTGGCCGATCAGCCGCTGGTCGCCCGTCAAATCCGCCGGAGTGAACACATCTTCCGGCCGGCACGCGGAAATCAAGAATCCGCCGCCGCGCATCAAATTCTGCGTGACTGTCGTCGTGGCCATATGCCCTCCTCGCTGCACGAAAAACATTGCCGCCGTTCGCCGCGGCGCAACCAAAACTTTTATCCGCCCTGCGCTGCCTCTTTGATTTTCTCCACGTACTCCGCGGGAAATTTATGCTCCGCGGCGCCGGCCAAAATTGTTTGCAGATAATGCGGCGCGGGGCGAAGGCCTTTATCCACTTTTGTTGCGATGTACACCTGCGCGGCGGCTTTTTTGCCCTCGCCGTAGGTAACCGTGACCTCGATGCGCCGGTATTGTTGCGGCGCTCCCTCGTAACGATCGAGATTGCGGAACGCGCTCTCGGGAATCCGGTAAAGGATGCCCTCAACAACTTTCCCCGGCGCCTGGCGAATATTTGCCGTAGCTACGCCGCCGCGCGCTTTGCGGTTGAATACAAGCTCGTAATTCTCGAGCGTTCCGCGATGCTCTTCGAGAATTTCGGCGCGCGTGCGCATCTGCGCCGAGTTCATGTTGCTCGCGTACGCAAAATACCAAGTGGCCGGTGCCGGCATGTTTTCCTGTTAAGCTGAATTTAAGGCCGAATTGAAAGCCGAATTTAAAACTTGGGCCCACGGCTTAGCTATCTTAGCGGGATTCCCTGCCGCGGGTAAACGCCTGAATATTTTCGGGTGCGAAAATCGCGAAATCTTTCGCGGGCTCAGGCGGCGCGTTCGAAAATGCCCGCTGCGCCCATGCCCCCGCCGACGCACATGGTCACCAAGCCGTAGCGCCCGTTTCGCCGCGCGAGTTCGCGCAAAATCGTCGCCGTCAATTTCGCGCCCGTGCATCCCAGCGGATGGCCGAGCGCCACGGCGCCTCCATTCACATTCACGCGCGCGGGATCGAGCTTCGCAAGTTTGATGACCGTAAGAGCCTGCGCCGCGAACGCTTCATTCAATTCAATCACATCGATTTTGTCGAGAGTCAGCCCCGCGAGTTTCAGCGCCTTTGGAATTGCAAACACGGGGCCGACGCCCATTTCTTCCGGTGGACAGCCTGCCGTCGCAAATGAAACGAATCGCGCAAGCGGTTTAGCGCCGAGGGCACGTGCCCGTTCCGCAGACATCACCACCGCGGCGGCCGCGCCGTCGCTCATTTGAGAACTGTTCCCCGCGGTCACCACGCCCTTGGCGTGAAACGCGGGCTTCAACTTCGCGAGCGCTTCGAGCGAAGTATCGGCGCGCGGACCTTCGTCGGTGTCGAAAACCGCTTTCGTTGTTTTTGGCCGCCCGCCATTCGAGTTATCGAGCGAAGTGAAATCCACTTCGACGGGCACAACTTCATCCTTGAATTTTCCCGCCGCGATTGCGGCAAGCGCCTTCTGATGGCTGTGAAAAGAAAATTCGTCCGCCGCCTCGCGGCTGATGCCGTATTTCTTCGCGAGATTCTCGGCAGTCAATCCCATGCCCAAATAAGTGTCAGGATAATGGTCCATCAGCCACGGATTCGGCGAAATTTTATTTCCGCCCATGGGAATCAGGCTCATGGATTCGACGCCGCCAGCAAGAATCACTTCTCCCTGCCCGGCCATGATGCGCTGCGCGGCGATGGCGATGGATTGCAGTCCCGAGGAGCAAAAGCGATTGATAGTCATCGCGGACGCTTCGACCGGAAGGCCCGCGCGAATCGAGGCGATGCGCGCGACGTTCATTCCCTGCTCCGCTTCCGGCATGGCGCAACCCAAAATCACGTCTTCGATTTCTTTGGGATCGAGGCCCGGGACGCGTGCGATCGCTTCGCGCATCACCGTGGCCGCCAAATCGTCGGGACGCGCCGCGCGCAGCGTCCCTTTGAATGCTTTGCCGACCGCCGTTCGCACCGAGCTGACAATTACGGCTTCCCTCATGCTGCACCTCGAAAACAATCAGGTGAGAATTTGATGAGCTTGTCCCTGTTATTGGACGCCACGGGACGAGAAAAAGCAACAGCGGCGGGACGTTCTGACGTCTTTTGCGAGGGGTAAGCGGAGTATGAAAATCGGGAGGCCGAAAAAAGCGCGAGCGCGCAAAAACGAAACTCATTACCGATCAAGAAAATGTAAATGTCGTGTTCTGAGTCAGTTGTGTTTGCGGGACTGTGCATCTCATTACCGCTCAAAAAAACCATAGGTTGGCTGATTTTGGTGCAGGAATGCCCTAGATGGGAAGTTGGGAGGACTGCTAGGCGGAGCACGGACTCCACCTTCGCCCTGTTGCAAGGGCGAGGAGGATAGCGAGATGCGTCGTGATGATCATATAGTTACTATATCACACCTTACCGCTTAATTCAACGTCCTGTGTGGGAGGAATTCTCCTCAATGAACTTGGGCAGGGGTATACTTCCTCGGATCAAAGAGGCCATGAGATGGATTCTGTCAGTGCTGGACTTTTGACTTCGACCCCTGGGGTTTCTGAATCGACAGAGGGGCAATCGCGATTCCCCATCCGCCATCTAGCGGCTGCGCTCGTCGTGCTTCTATTTCCGCTCGCGGTTTTCTCACAGCAGATTTCAGATCAAGAACTCAGGTTTGACACGCAACCCTACGGGCCTCCGGCGACTCTGCACGTACAGAGAAACGTAGTTCAGGCAGACGTTATTGTGCGGAACGCCAAAGGCCAAGCTGTTGGCGGCCTGGCACAACAGGATTTCAAGGTGTACGACAAGGGCAAGGAACAAGCGATCTCGCAGTACACAATAGAAAGCGCCGCGCCCAGAATTGTCGGGGCGTCGGCGGCAACTTCAACTGCTGCACCGACCAGTGCTCCTCCCTCGCAAACGACGGCCGGAAATCAGCAGCGATTCATCGCGCTTTTCTTTGATGATCGAAATACGCCGTTCAGCGATTTAGCGTATGCGCGGCAGGCGGCAGAGAAGTTTGTGCAGGGAAATTTGCATCAGGGCGATAAAGTGGGAGTGTTCACTGCATCGGCATCAACGGCTCTGGATTTCACGGACGACAAGCAGAAACTGCTCAAGACGATAGAGGCCGTCCACATGCAGCCGCTGGGTGCCCCTGAGTATCCTCCCCCGAGAAATGCCGGGAATCCAAACTGCGCGACGCACCCCCTAGGTCCGTACGCCGCGCATTTGATTGTGGACGAGGGGGATACGGAAACACGGAATCTCTATTTGTGTGGCAACGCATCGCCTTCAGCGGAGGCGGAGCTTGAGGTCATGGCGAGAACCATCCTATCCGCCACGGTGATCAGCTCAAAATCCTCACTGGGAAGTCTGGACTCTGTAATCGGGCACCTAGCCCAAATGCCTGGGCACCGCATCGTCGTACTGACTTCGTCTGGCTTTTTCACAGCGTCGCTGGAATCGCAACTGGACGAGGTAACGAGCGATGCGCTCGATGCCGGCGTTGTCATCAACTCACTTGACGCCAAAGGCTTGATCGCCCGCGCCCCCGGAGGAGACGCGAAAGATTCGCCACTTTATTCTGGGGGAGTACCGCCGTCTGAATACGAGAAGCAACTTTTGAAGAAGCAGCGCGAGGAAATGGACGACGTTATGGACCTCTTAGCATGGGATACGGGAGGGATCTTTTTTCATCACAACAACGATCTCGACCTGGGCTTGCGGGAGATGGCCGCCGTTCCCCATGTTTCCTACCGGCTTGGTTTTTCGCCCGCCAACCTAAAGGCGGATGGGAAATTCCACGACCTGAAGGTGAAGCTGACGGTTCCCGGCCGGTTTCAGATTCAGGCTCGCCGCGGTTACTTTGCGCCCAGTGAAGCCGCGCGGCAGGCAGAAGGGAGAGTAGACAGGCTCAACGACGAGGTCCTGAAAACCGATGGCATACCAGGGATTCCGGCTGAAGTGACGGCGCAGCCGGGGCGGCTGCCCTCGGGAGGAACAGGATTGCAGATTTCATTGCATGTGGACCTGAAGGGCCTATCATTTCAGAAAAGCCAGGGGCGACACATGGATAAGTTGACGGTTGTCTCCGCTTTGTTTAACAGTCAAGGGAATTTTGTGACGGGCGAAATGGGCGTGGTGGACATGGCGCTGAAAAACGACACGCTTGCGGGTCTTAGCAAGCGAGGACTGAACACCACGATGGTGTTGCAGGCCCCTGAAGGAAAGTATCGTTTGCGACTGGTAGTCGAGGAGGCGGGCAGCGGAAAGATGTTCGCCGTGACCCGCCCCGGCGACATTCCTTAGTGCGGGTTCGTAACCTACGTAGCATCGGCGCGGCAAAGCAACAAGCCGCAGAATCTCAAAAATCGAGACTCTGCGCTACCCGCCCGTACAAACATGCGAGCGCGGTGATTAGTGCGATTCGGGCTTGGGGCGCTGGCTGAAGCGCTCGTAGAGTTCTAGTTGCTTGTTGTCGAGGCTGGTTTGCCAGCCCTGGATGAACAGGTATTTCACCTGAGTTTTGATTTCGAGCAAATCGCCATCGGTGACGACTAGGTTCGCGATTTTGCCCGGCTCGATTGTGCCGAGTTGATCGCCGAGTCCCAGCATCTGCGCGGCGTTGAACGTGACGGCCTTGAGCGCTTCGTCGTGCGGCAAACCGTAACCGACTGATGTGCCCGCGTACTGCGGCAAGCGCCGCGAAAACGAAGTGTTGAAGCTGCCGAATGCGATCTTGATTCCCGCGGCGTAAAGCTGACCCGGCATGGCGTATTCGGAATCGTACGGGTCGTCTTCCGATTGCGGCATGGTGAGCACAGGCCCAATGATCACCGGAATGTTGTCCTTCTTGAGCAAGTCGATGGTCTTCCAAGCTTCGGAGGCGCCGGCGAGAATCATGCGCACTTTTTGCTTCTCGCAGAATTCGACGGCTTCGCGAATGTCGCGCGCCTGAAAGGCAACAACCAGCAGCGGCTCCTTGCCTTCGACAACAGGCGCGAGCGCGTCGAGCTTCAAATCGCGCTGGAAATTATCCGGATTGCCTTTCTCTTTCGCTTCGGCGTAATGGCGCGCCGCGTCGAATAAATCGTCGAGCTGGTACACTTTTTTCTCGTAGTCTTTTTTTTGCCTCGGCATACGGGCGCTGCGTAAAAGTGAACGTCGAGAAGTCGAAAGAGCCGGTTTGTATGGAAGGCCAGGTAAGTTCCATGCCGGCGTGGCGGCGAATCACCATGTCGTTGATGTTCCAGCCGCCCAGATTCACGGCCGAGGCTTCCCCGCCGATGACGCTGGCACCGCCGCCTCCGAAGCCGCCGAGCCTGCCCGGCACAGTGAGAACTTCGGTGATGCCCGCGGCGCGCGTGACGGGGACATGCGCGCTATCGGCGTTGAACGCCGTGGCGGCGGTGACGTCAGGATTGAACTCGCCGGTTTCCGTGGTGTCGATGGTCGCGTTGACGGCCGAAACTTCTTCCAAGCCAACCTGCGTGACGGGATCGAACACGCCGGGATACACCTGCAAGCCAGTGGCGTCGATCACTTTCGCGCCCTCGGGAATCGCAACGTCTTTACCCACGGCGGCAATTTTGCCGTCGCGAATCACGACTACGCCGTTTTCGATGGGCGCTCCCGCGAGCGTGAAGATTTTCGCGCCCTTGATGGCATAGACATCGGAAGAATTCTGCGCCGAACTTTGCGCTGATGTTTGCGCGAAAACGGGAAGCGCGAAGGCGAGCGCGAGAACCAACAAGCTGGATTTCGTCGTCAACATTTTCGCCGTCCACTTCATCGGGCTCATCGTGTTCATCGTCGCGCTCACTGGGCACCTCCGGCAACCATCGCGACAAGTTCCGGTTTCGGAGTCTTCTTGCGCTTGCCCTTTTCCGGCTTCTTTTCGCTCTTGTTCTCGGTCGCGGCCGGTTTTTTCGGCGGCTGGTTTTCCTTCTCCAGCTTGTCGAGCAAATCTTTTCGCTCCTTTTCAAGACCGGCGCGCCGGGCGATGTCCTGCTGGCGGTCAAAATAAACTCTGCCGTCGATAATTGTTTTCTGCACGACGGCGTAAACGCTCAGCGGATCGTGATTGTAAATCGCGAAGTCCGCGTCTTTTCCCACTTCAATCGAGCCGACGTGATTGTCGATGCCCAACTGAATCGCGGGATTGAGGGTGACGAGCCGCAGCGCTTCGTTCTCCGTCAGGCCGCCGTACTTCATGCTCTTCGCGGCTTCCTGATTCAGGTGGCGCGCTTCGTCTGCATCGTCCGAATTCACGGAGACGATCACGCCGCGCCGCGTCATCAGTGCCGCGTTGTAGGGAATCGCTTCGTAGGCTTCCATTTTGTAGGCCCACCAATCGGAGAACGTCGAGCCGCCGATATTGTTCGCGGCCATTTCGTCGGCGACTTTGTAACCTTCGAGCACGTGCTGGAACGTGCGAACCTTGAAACCGAATTCCTTCGCGACGCGCATGAGCATCAAAATTTCGTCGGAGACATACGAGTGGCAGTGAATATAGCGCTTGCCTTCGAGGACTTCGACCAGCGGCTCGAGTTGCAAATCGCGGCGCGGCGGAATCAGATTCTGCTCGCCCGCGGCTTTGCGGCGATTGTAGTCCGCCCATTTCTGCTGATAGGCCTTCGCGCGCGTGAACGCATCGCGGATCGTCTCCTCCACGCCCATGCGCGTTTCCGGATAGCGCGGCGCAACTCCCGGCGCGCTGAAGTTCGAGTGCTTCACATTCTCGCCGAGAGCGAATTTAATTCCGGGCACCGCGTCCGGAAACGGCAATTGGTCCGGCGGCGCGCCGTATTTCAGCTTGATAACGATGGTCTGCCCGCCAATGGGATTCGCGCTGCCGTGCAGCACATTGCCGATGACCACGCCGCCCGCGAGCTCGTGATAAATATCGATGTCATACGGATTCAGCACGTCCTTGATGTTCACCATCGACGAAACGGAAATGCTGCCTTCATTGACGTCGCCATCCACGGCGATGTGCGTGTGGCAATCGATGATGCCGGGCATGACGTACAAGCCCGTGCCGTCAATCACTCTCGCGCCGGCTGGCGCTTGCACGTCCGTGCCTACGTCGGCGATTTTGCCGTCGCGGACGAGAATCGAGCCGTGCTCGATGCGGCCGTGCGTGATGGTGATGATGGTCGCGTTCTTGATTAGCGTGACGTTCGAATCATCCTGCGCTTGCGCGCGTGCCACAAACGGAACGAGCGCGGCGACGCCGAGAATCAAGAAGATTTTACCGAGGCTCATTTTTCTGACCCTCATTGCTGCACCCCCTGTTGCGTCATGGGACCCGGTTTGCCGGAATGATCTGGCGGCCCGGGAGGAGGCGTTTCTTCGTGAACTTGATAACGCATGCCGTCCACGAACACGTCTTTGATTTTCGTTTTCTCGGCGAACAGGTCGCCATCGGTGACGACCAGATTCGCGATTTTCCCCGGCTCGATTGAGCCCAGGCGGTCGCTGACACCGAGGATTTGCGCGGGATTGATGGTCATCGCCTTCAGCGCATCGTCTGGAGACAATCCTTTATCGATGGCCTTTTTTACGTTCTTCAAAATTTCCTCCGGCTTGGCGATTCCGCCGGAATAAAACGCGTAGAGCACGCCTGCCTTCGACAGCGCCGCTGGCGTGGAAGGCGCGCGGTCCCACAGACGCAATTCGCGCAGCGTGATGTTGTCCTTGTCGGCGTCTTTGGGCATAGTCGGCCAGTTCACGTTGACGAACACAGGCAGTTTGCTCTGCGCGATTTCGTTCGACATTTCATAGCCCTCTTGCGCGCCGTACATCGCGGCGTGAATTTGCCATTCGTTCGTCAGCCGAATCGCGCGATAAATTCGCAGCTTCTCATTTGCGGGGAGCAGCACGAGCTCGTTGTCCTTCAGCGCCTGGCCGACGACGACTTCAGTGCGGTCATACGGCGGACGTTCGACGCCTTCGCGATGCGCGTTGTAAGCCGCCTCCGCTTCCTGATACCACCGCGTGTCGATGAAAACTTGGCGCACATACGCGATCACGCCCATCAGCGAGCCGGGAAAACTGAAAAATCCGCCCGTGGGCTCGAAGGAAAGATCGAGCGTGGCGCGCGGCTTGACCACCATTTTGCCCGCGCGCTCGTCGCCGAAATCAATGACCGAGCCTTGGCCAGGGAACATTCCGCCTTCAGGCTCGACCAGCGCCGTCGTAAATCCGGCGTTGCGCCAATTCTCAATGCGCGGGTCTTCTGCATTCAAATGATCGGCTGCAACGTTCCACGGCGTGGTGCTCGGGCGATCTTCGGGGCCCGTCGAAAGCTTCGCAGGCATAGGCCGCGCCGCGCGACGTCCGCGGGCAGGTCCCATTTGCGGCGGCTCGGGAGCGGGCAAGCCAACGCTGGTGCCTGCGTCAATCAGGCCGGGGTAAACCGTCAAGCCTTTGCCGTCGATCACCGCGGCTTCGGGCGGAATCGTGGCGTCCGCGCCGACGGCTTTGATTATTCCGTCGGCGACGACCACTGTTCCGTTCTCGATTGGCGCGCCCGAGACAGGCACAATGCGCGCGCCCTTGATCGCGAAGTAGCGCGGCTCTCCCGGTGTAACCAGCGTGCTTTGCGCCAGACTCGCCGGCGAAAAGCTCAGCGCCGCAATCGCGCACACACCAACGATGGCGAGCGATACCACGAGCAAACGAATGCAGCTTCGTTGTTTCATTTCACACCCCGAAATTTACGCTTTGCCGAGGACACCACCCCGATGCCCTGAAGCATGGCTTAAGGGACGCTGGATGCTATCGGTAGGTTTCGGCGGTGTCAACTGTTCTGGAGGCTAGAGATTGAAGGTTGGAGGCTGGATAAAGAGAAACCCAATGGCGGAGACTCGCTCTTAAGGAGTCTCTAGCTTGGCCGATTCTTCCACGAAGAGGGAGATTGCTTCTCGCAGACGAGACTTGGCTTGACTCGCGGTGCGCCCACAGCTTGAGACATCCAGTTCCGGCGCATAGGCAACGTAAGTTGGCCCTTCTTTCCAAACCTTTACGGCCAAACTCAATACGTCAGTGATCGCCCGAGGAAATCTGGATTCTGTAGCCGCGATCTTGTTTTTCATGAGCGCAACTTGATCAGAGCTTTCAGGTGTGTCAATTATTTCGCGCGGCAATAATGCTAGCATATGTTAGCGTGATTCATCTGTGCCCAGCACTTGAGTTCCTCGATGATGAGAGAAGAGTTCCGTTCCCGCGACGATATTCCACGCGCAGGTTGGTTCCTAGTTGGAACTATAGACAATTACTCATCCAACTTCACTTGCGAGAACTGCAAATTCCCTCACGTCCGGTATGTCCACGAGCTGGCACATAAACGGAGTAACAAACAAGTACGAGTCGGTTGCGTTTGTGCGGAGCATCTGACTCAAGATTTTTCGACTCCCCGGTTGCGCGAAGCTGCTCTAAAGGGCAGAGCCAGCCGACGCATGCGCTGGCCGACGTTGAATTGGAAACAATCGCAAAAAAGAAATTTGTTCCTGAAGAAACAAGGCAATGTAATCGTTGTGAAGCGTGCATCGAGTGGAGCGTGGAGGGCCAGTTATACACACTCTGACAACGAGAATTGGATTCCTGTCCAGGGATTTTATAACTCGCCGGAAGAAGCCAAGCTTGCGGCGTTCGATGCGCTATATCCTATCGAACCTCCTCGAAGGGACCCTGCCTAATTTCTGAGGGGTTTGCCGGTTTTTAGGGTGTGGGCGATGCGAGCTTGCGTGTTGCGCTCGCCGCAGAGGGAGACGAAGGCTTCGCGTTCGAGGTCGAGGACATACTGCTCGGAGACGAATTGCGGCGCGGAGAGCGGGCCGCCGCCGAGAATGTTGGCGAGCTTGCGTCCCACCAGCGCATCGTATTCGGAGATGTATTCGCCGCGCAGCATCTGGTGAATGGCGAGTTTCGCGGCGGCGATGAATTCCTCGCCGAGGACGCGAATCTGCGCGGGTGCAGGAGGATGATAGCCTGCGCGAACCATGGCGAGCGCCGTCTCTTTCGCGTCAGCGACCAGGCGGTCGCGATTCATCGCCACCAAATCCGACGCGCGTAGATAGCCGAGCGCGCGGCACTCCTCGGCGCTGGTTCCCACCTTGGCCATGGCGATATTTTCGAAGACAGGCTTGAGCCCGTGGAATAGATCAAGGTCTTCCCCGCCCGTCGCGTGTTCGTTCGCGCGAATCAGCATTTCCTTCGTGCCGCCGCCGCCGGGAATCAGGCCCACGCCGGTTTCGACGAGTCCCATGTAAAGTTCGGAATTGGCGTGAATGCGCGCGGCGTGCAGGCTGATTTCGCATCCGCCGCCGAGCGCCATTCCCTGCGGTGCCGCGACCACGGGGCGCGGCGCATATTTAATCGCCATATTCACATTTTGAAATTGGCGGACGGCCATGTGAATGTCGTCCCATTCCTCTTCCTGCGCGCTGACGAGCAGCAGCATCAGATTCGCGCCCACGGAGAAATTCACGGCCTGATTGGCGATGACCATCGCGTCGAAATCGGTGTGCAAGCGCTTCAGGCCCGCATGCAGCATGGCGACAATGTCTCCGCCGATGGAGTTCATCTTGGCGTGGAATTCGCAGCAGACCACGCCATCGCCCAAATCGATCAGGCTCGCGCCGGAGTTTTCCTCGACCACTTTCGATTGCTCGCGCAGCGATTTCAGAATAATGATTCCGCCCGGTTCCTCGACGGGCTTGTACTCCGTCGTTGCCAGATCGAAATAGCGCGTATGGCCGCGTGCGGATTCGTAGAACGTCTTTTTTCCGGAAGCCAAAAGCGAAGTGACGCTCGGCGGCATCGGCTTGCCCGCCATCTTCAGTATCAGCGACATGGGTTCCACGCCGATGGTGTCCCAAATTTCAAACGGTCCCAGCTCCCAATTGAATCCCCAGCGCATCGCGCGATCCACTTCCACAATGCGGTCCGCGATTTCCGGTACGCGCCGCGCCGCGTAGAGGCACGTCGCAGAAAGGGCGCCCCAGATGAAACGCGCAGCTTTGTCCACGACTTTGCCTTCGAGAATCGGGCCAATGAAGGACCGAAGTCGCTCGCGCGTGTCGTCGATCATTTTTCCGGCTTCGATGGACGCGAATTTCGCCTTCTGACGCGGACGATACTCCATCGTCTTCGTGTCGAGCGTCAGAATTTCGTTTTCGCCGCCTCCTTTTTTGACGCGCTTGTAAAAACCGTTGCCCGTTTTTTCGCCCAGCCAGCCGCGCTTCATCATTTCTTCGATCAGCGGCGGCAGCTTGTAAATTTCGCGCGACTCGTCGTTCGGGACGCTGTCGTAAATATTGCGCACCACATGCGCCAGCACGTCGAGGCCGACAAGATCGGCGGTGCGGAACGTCGCGGATTTCGGCTGGCCAATTGCGGGGCCGGTACAAGCGTCCACTTCCTCGACGGTCATATCGAGCTCGCCCATCAGGCGCAGCGCATTGAGCATGGAAAACGTGCCGATGCGATTGGCGATGAAGTTCGGCGTATCCTTCGCGGCGACCACGCCTTTGCCGAGGCGGCGGTCGCAAAATTCGTCAAGCGCGGCCAGAACTTCGGGTTTGGTCTTGGGCCCGGCGATCAGCTCGACCAGCTTCATATAGCGCGGCGGGTTGAAAAAGTGCGTGCCCACCCAGTGCGCCTGAAAATCGTCAGAGCGGCCGTCGGCGACCACATGAATCGGCAGCCCGGAAGTATTCGAGCTGACAACTGCGCCGGGGCGGCGATGCTGCTCAACGCGCGCGAGCAGGCTGCGCTTGATGGCGAGGTCTTCGGTGACTGCTTCGATGATCCAGTCGGCGTTGGCGCACCAGGCAAGATTGTCTTCGAAGTTTCCCGGCGTGATCAGGCGGGCAAAGTCAGGAACGAAAAACGCCGCGGGGCGCGATTTTTTCGCGGCCTCGATACCCGCCAGGGCGAAGCGATTCCGCACGGCAGGCGATTCGAGCGTCAAACCTTTGCGCGTCTCCTCGGCGGTCAATTCGCGCGGGACGATATCAAGCAGGTAGCACGGCAGGCCGGCGTTGGCAAAATGCGCGGCGATGCGCGCGCCCATCGTTCCAGCTCCCAGAACTGCGGCCTTTTCGATGCGCATCGTCATTGTTTTTCCCGATGTTTTTCCCGATGGCACATCGGTGCCAGCAATTGCCGGGACCGGCAGCAATCGGGAGGTTACAGAAGTGCTACAGGTGGGTCAACCTAAAAACCCCTGCGGCCTTAGACAGGCTACAATAGTCATATTTTCAGGGACAGATGTTCCTGGCACCCGGAGAACAATGAGCAATGTATTTCGCTGGCTTGGAACGGCGGTAAAAGGGCTGCGGTCGTTCGCCTACAATTCGCCGCTCGACCGCCCGCGCATCGGCGTCGCGTTGGGTGGCGGATTCGCGCGCGGAATTGCGCATATCGGCGTCCTGCGCATCCTCGAAGAGAATAGTATTCCCGTGGATTTGCTCGCAGGCACAAGCGTGGGCGCGCTGGTCGGCTCAGCTTACGCGGCCGGTACCTCTCTCGACGAGCTCGAGCGCCAGGGCATGCTGACACATTTTCGGGATTTCGGTCGCTGGACCATTTCAAGGATGGGCATGGCGATAAACGAGCGGATGGAAGGATATCTGCACCGCTTTACGTCAGCGACGACATTTGAAGAACTGAAGATTCCGTTTGCCATCGTCGCGACCGACCTGCAGAGCGGCCAAACCGTTTATTTTACGAAAGGCGAGCTGGCGCGGCCGCTGCGCGCGTCCTGCGCGTTTCCGGGACTTTTTCTGCCGATTGAATATGAAGGGCGCATCCTTGCCGATGGCTTCCTGACCGAAGCGGTGCCTACCGAAGCATTGCGCGGAATGGGCGCGGACGTGGTGATTGCCGTTCACCTCGATCCCGGCCAGCCGGATCAGAAGCCGAAGAATACAATCGAAGTGATCAGCCGTTCGTTCTCGATTATTCAGGAACAGACGCCGCAGCGCTGGGTGCGCTATGCGGACATTATCCTGCGCCCTGAAGTGAAAGAGATTCACTGGGACGATTTTCAAAAGACTCCCGAACTCGTTGCCGCTGGAGCGGCGGCGGCGCAAATGGCATTGCCGGAAATCAAAGCCGCTCTTGCGCGGCCCGTCTTCGTGCCGGGCGAACGCACACCCAGCCACGACGGAAAATCGCAACTTTCCCGCTGATATGTGCCAGTTGCGAAGCCTTCAAGGAAAAATGAAGCCTGTCGGAGGAATTAAATCGACAGGCTGGCAACCAGGCCTTCGCGAATCAGCCGCCGCACCACGGCAAGCTTGCCCGCTTCGTCCAAACCGCCGGGAAGATCGCTAGCCGTAAACCTGGCGTGGTTCAGCGCAAATTGAACTGCGTCGTGCGCATGAGACGGGAAAAGGATTCTGCTTCCGTAGCATTCGACGGTCGCGGACTCTCCGTTCCTTTGCAAGCGGGTGATGACGCCCGGCCTCGCGCCCACCGCGGTGTCAACCGTCAGTTCATCCAACTTCGCAAGCTGCGCCATTTGTCCTCGCAGCACGGGCGGGCACACAGACATCAATCGATCCACAAAGTAGTCAAGGCTCGTGTCGAGCGCTGCGTCAAAGTCCGCCCTGGTGGAAACTTTCCGCAACAGGCCGCGCAGGGTTTCCCGCGCTTGGGTACGATCGAAGCCGGGCCGCGCAAACCCCGGAGGAAGCGCTTTGCGAAACGAGGGATCATTTAGAGCGGCCCCGGCCACGAATTCCAGCAGCAAATCCGTCCACGTGTACCTGAGAACCCCCGCTGTTATATGCAACGAAACTACGTCCGTCGAACGCGCATCGTGGACGATGCCGCGAGGGATATAAGCAACGTCGCCAGCATCGAGTTGAAATTCGAGAATGCTCGCGCCCTGCTCGTGGATGGCCGAGTCAAAATCCTGCGCCGGCAGCGGCAGCTCCACGGGCGTTCCGTAGATACTCCACTTTTTGGAACCCGCCACCTGCAGCACAAACACGTCGTGCGTATCATAATGCGGTTTCGCGCCCTGAGCCCCGGGCGGGGTCATGTAAATATTCGTCTGGAACGGAAAGCTGAATTCGCCTTCGAGCGCGCGGCAGAAAGAAGTCAGCGATGGCACCACGGTATCGAGGAACGCTAAAGTTATCGTCGAGCCTTCATCGAAAAGCTGATAGACCTTGGCGACATCCAGAGCATCATCTTCCACGGTGTAGTCGTCAGACGTGATTTCCCGATTCGCATTCTTCAGCGTGATGTCCGGATATCGGCGGTCGAGCGTGGTGAGAACGCGGTCTACTTCATCGAGGGAAAGCAGCGAATGGAAATAGTTCGGCTGGTTGCGTTTGACGACGAGTGTCTGTTTTTCCCAGTAGCTCTCGAAGAAAGTTTCCTCGCTGACTGGGTTAACCAGCCATTCGAGCGAGGGACGTGTTTCGGGGGAAAACACGTTTTCTTCGCTGGCATGGGAGCTAAAACCGGGTTTTGGTGAGGACATTTTAACCCCGCGACGCGCGCGTCCCCCCCGCGCGCCTACTCCTTTAATTGACTCCTATACCTTTACCAGCGGGGCCAGTTGATTAGCCAGGGCTAGTATCTCGCGCCGTCGGGATCGGTCTTGGCAGGCGCTTTCTTCTTCTTGTCGGGATCAGAGCCCTTTGCTTTTGCCTTTGTTTTTGTTTTCGCTGTAGTCATCTTCTTCTTCGTCGTCATCGTCTTCTTCTTCGTCGTGGTCTTCTTCTTGTCCTTCGAATCCGGATCAGCGGCTTTCTTCGAATCGGGATCAGACCCCTGTTGGGCCATAGCCCGCACGCCGGACGCCAAGGCGGAAGCGCCGATTAGGAGGGCGCCTGCTGCAGTCAGGAAAGATCTGCGCGGCATTTTCCTCTCGCTGACGATTTGCTCGTCCGTCAGCGTCTGGGACGATTCTTGCTTGACCACTTTTAAATCTTTCTCAGCCATCATTTGCTCCTTTTTGTCGCGCTTCCACTGTCGGAGACAGGGACTCACGCCTCTTCCGTACTGCTTCTATCACGCCCTCTTTCGCCAAGTCAAGAACGCGATGGTTCCAGTTGAATCTCGACGCGAACTAGCTGGCCATTCCCTTTACCGCGCTTTGTCAGCCATTCCTCAAATGCGCGCGCGAAATGCGAAGGATCGACACGCAGGCTGGCTTCGATTTGTCCCTCGGCGACAGGCAAGGTGTCGTCAAATTCCGCCGAGCCGGTGAAATTGCGCATGCAAAATGCGTCGAGCCATTCAAGCGGACACGCTTTGCGCTCGCCATTAACGATGACTTCGACTCGCAGCTTTCGCGCGTACATCGCCGCAGTATAGCACCCGGCATTCCTGTTAACCGAATCGCGCTTCCTCCGCGGTTCGCTTCCTTGCATTTCGTTCTTTGGCGGCATAGACTTTTATTTTGTGTTATTTGCACTACTAATAGAACATCAGACGCGACGCGCAAGAGTCCGGCCCGGCAGCTGGGCAACTTCCCCCGCGCCAACCAAAAAATAGGAGGCCTTGTGGCCACGCCGTTGGAAAGTTGGGTTGAGGAGGTTTCTCGCCTCACAAAGCCAAAAAGCATTGTGTGGTGTGATGGATCGCAGCATGAATATGACCACATCGTCGAAGGAATGCTCCGCGACGGCTCGTTCATCGAGCTGAATCCGAAGACCTATCCGAATTGTTATCTACACCGCAGCAATCCCAATGACGTGGCGCGCACCGAAAGCGTCACCTTCATTTGCACGCGCGAAAAATCCGACGCCGGCCCCACGAATAACTGGATGGCCCCGGACGAAGCGAAACAGAAGGCCGAACCGTTTTTCCGCGGCGCGATGAAGGACCGCACCATGTACGTGGTTCCTTATATTCTTGGCCCCGCGAATTCGCCGTACAGCAAAGTGGGCATCGAGATCACCGACAGCCCCTACGTCGCCGCGAGCATGCGCATCATGTCGCGCATGGGCACGGCGGCTCTCGACCGCCTCGGCGGCTCTTCCGATTTTGTCCCGGGACTGCATTCTCTTGGCGATATGGATCCGCAGCATCGCCTCGTGCTGCACTTCCCGGAAGAAAAATTGATCTGGAGCGTCGGCTCGGGCTACGGCGGCAACGCGCTGCTCGGCAAAAAATGCTTCGCGCTTCGCATCGCCAGTTGGATGGCGCGCGAACAGGGCTGGATGGCCGAGCACACGCTGATTTTGGGGCTCGAAGATCCGTCCGGCAAAGTGACTTATATGTGCGCGGCCTTCCCCAGCGCCTGCGGAAAAACAAATCTCGCCATGATGGTCTCGGCACTGGAAAATCAGGGCTATCGCGTTTGGACCATTGGCGACGACATTGCCTGGATGCACATCGGCAAAGACGGAATGCTGCGCGCCATCAATCCTGAAAATGGATTCTTCGGCGTCGCGCCGGGAACCAACGAAAAGACAAATCCCAATGTGATGACGGCGGTGCACCACGACACGATTTTCACTAATGTCGCGCTGACTCCGGAGGGCGAGCCGTGGTGGGAAGGGATGAACGCGGCGGCTCCCTCGGGCTTGACCGATTGGAAAGGCGAGAAGTGGACGCCGAGCAAGGGTCCCGCCGCTCAACCGAATTCGCGCTACACGGTTCCCGCCAGGCAGACTCCTTCCATCTCAGAACATTTTGAAGACCCAGAAGGCGTGCCGATCTCCGCGATTATTTTTGGCGGCCGGCGCGCTAAAGTAGCCCCGCTCGTTTTCGAGGCGCGCGATTGGCAGCACGGCGTCTTTGTGGGCGCGACCATGGCGTCGGAAACCACGGCCGCGGCGACGGGAGCCGTTGGCGTCACGCGCCGTGATCCCATGGCCATGCTTCCCTTCTGCGGTTACAACATGGCCGATTATTTTCGTCACTGGCTCGAGATGGGCGAGCGCGTTGCGCATCCGCCGAAAATTTTCCACGTGACTTGGTTCCGCAAAGGCGAAGATGGCCAGTTTTTGTGGCCGGGCTACGGTGAAAATGTCCGCGTGCTGAAGTGGATGCTGGAGCGCATCGAAGGCCGCGCAAAGGCCACGGAAACGCCGATTGGTTATGTTCCCGCGCCGGGCTCCCTTACTCTCGACGGTCTCGATATTTCCGCCGGCACGATGGAACAATTGTTGCGCGTCGACACGAGCGTCTGGTCCGACGAGCACGAAGCCATCGGGAAATTCTTCGAGAAATTCGGCAAGCGGCTGCCCGAAGAACTTCGGCAGGAACAGGAAAAACTCGGCCAGCGATTGCAGCAGGTCGCCGTCGCGCAAAAATAACTTCGTGTTGCGCCCCAGTTTTGTGCCGCGGGATGGTATCTCTCTCCCGCGGCGTTTTTATTTGTGATGTGCCGCGCACAACGGCAGTCAGCGGGAATTAGGATGGCTCGATGGATATCGATTGGGTTCGCAACTACTGCAAGAAAATGCCGCACGCGACCGAAACGGTGCAATGGGGCGACGATTTGGTCTTCAAAATCGGCGGCAAAATGTTTGCCGTAGTCGTGCTCGTGCCCGCGAAAGTCTGGCTGTCGTTCAAATGCTCGCCCGAGGAATTCGCTGAATTGACTGAGCGTCCCGGAATTATTCCCGCGCCCTATTCGGCGCGCTACTACTGGATAGCGCTCGAAACGCAGGACGCGCTCGCGTCGCCGGAACTGGAACGGTTCTTGCGCGGTTCGTACGACATGGTATTTGCGAAGCTTCCCAGAAAAACGCAATCCGCGCTTTCCCGCGCGAAACTCAAATCCAAAGATACGCGCCTCCCTCGCCGTAAGGCGCATTGACGTAAAAAAGATTCGCGTGCTCGATCGCCGCGAGCGCCGCGCAAACTTGTTTCGCGCCATGCTCCGCGCAAAAATGCTCGCCGGGCATCACTTCCATGCGATTGGCGGCATCGAGGTTCGGAATCTGCTCGCGCGAAAACCACAACCACGTGGCGGCACGCGAACATTCCTGGCATGACTTGGCATGATCGTCATCCCGCGCCAACCGCGCGCCGATCGCCGCTGCGACAGCCGGCTCAACACCGGCGGCGTCGAAGTCGGGCGCCGCGACGAAAAAATACTGCGTAAGAGATTCACCGTCCGGCTCAAACGCGACTACGCGACCGGAATACGCAGCGAGGTCTTTCTCCAGTTCCGCGATCAAACATTCGCGGCACAGAGAAACTTCCGGCCGTTGCGGCTGGCGCAGCGGAACGTTCTTGCCTTGCGGATACAAATTGTCCGGAAGAAAAGTCGCCATCCACGGAGGATGGCCCGCCAGATGGACGCACTCGGCGGGGACGCGAATCAAGCGCGCGATCCAGTTCGATGTGCGCCGGCGGAAAGAAAGTTGCGGATAGGCTTCGCGAAGGGAAATTCGTGCCATTCGTCGAGCTCGCGCGCGCAGCGGTGGCTAACAGATATTATCCGTAGCGCGTCGCTACATGTCAGCCGGATTCTTAGTGCGGCAAGATTCCGTGCGTCCACTCCAATATCGCGGCCGAAAGCTCTGCGCGCACGCCAGAGTAGCTGTGATCCGTATCCCAGTGGCGCTCAGTAACGTGGGCATCTCCGGCTTTGCGCAAGGCCTCCGCGAAAGCGTGGTCGGAAGGGGCTAGCCCTTCACTGGCGGTGATGACGAAGACAGGCCGGGGTGCGATGGCGGCCGCGAGATTGTTCATGTCCAGCGCCGAGTGGTGATCGTAGATATCGTGGGCGAGCGCCTCTGCGCTAGTGCCAGAGAGCGGCAAGAGATTATCGTCGCTGGCGAGCGATTTCGCCTCGCTGTCAACGGTCGCCGCCGCAGACGCGCCATGGTGCCGTGACGCGTAGTCACCGCCGATGTTCCATGCCGAGATGAGCACTGCGGCGACGACCTGCTTATTGTGCGCAGCGGCTGAAGCGGCCATAAATCCGCCCATGCTGTGCCCAATGACGATGACGCGCCGCGTATCGATGTCGTATTTCTGCGCATTCGCCGGGTCCAAGATGAAGCGCACTTGCGTGTCCGCGTCCTCCGCAGCGTGCTCGAACGAGAAATCACCCTTCACTCCCCAGGAGCCGCGGTAATGCATGGCCAACACGTTCCAGCCGTGGGCACGAAGAAACTGCGCGATGTCAAGATTCTGCTCATAGCCGGGAAAGCCGTGGAAGATAACGGCCGTCGGATGCGGGCCTGCGCCAGCAGCAAGGTAGAAAACGCCGAGCAGCCCGTCGCCGTGGCTGGGCAAAACCATCTGTTTCGTCGAAGCCCGCTTCGAGGCGGCGACAGCAGCGCCGGATTTTGTTTGCGCGAACGCTGGAGCGGCGAGCAATAGCGCGATCGCGATAAAACGCAGAAGCCTCATCGCCGGAAGTATACACGGGCCCGGCGGCGGACTCCAGCGCCAGGGAGGTGGACCTGCACTTCGATTCATGCCGCCATTGAGGCTGCGTGCCGTCGCCGCAGCCATATGAAATAAACAGGTACTCCGGAAACGATCAAGAGCAGGCCGGCGAGCGAGGGAATAGGCCGCTTTATCAGCATGTTTCCCAAGAACGCCGCGGTGAAGACGAGAAAGAGCAGCGGCGTCACCGGGTAACCCCACATGCGGTAAGGACGCGGAGTTTGGGGGTGCGTGCGGCGGAGTACCATGACACCCGCGACCATGACGCCATACGAGAGCCACAGCGCGAACATCGCGTAGTCGAGGAGAGTCTCATACGAGCCGCTGAGCAGAAGGGCGGCAGCCCACACAGCTTGTGCGGTGATGGCAAAATAGGGAGTCTTGAATCGTGGGTGGATTTCGCCGAATTTTCGCAGGAATAGGCGATCGCGCGCCTGCGCGAAGTAAAGCCGCGGACTGGTGAGAAAGCAGCCATTCAGCGTGCCGATGATGGAAACCAAGACGATCAGCGCTACTGCGGCTCCGCCAACAGGGCCGAGCGCGCGATTGGCGACGCTGGCCGCCACATGCTCGCTGGCGGCGATCTCCGAAATGGAAAGCACTCGCATATACGCGAGATTGGCCAGCAGGTAAATGGCAATGCAGGCTGCGGTACCCAAGGCAAGCGCCAAGACAATGTTACGTTGCGGATTGCGGATTTCACCCGCCACAAAGGTCATCTGGATCCATCCGTCATACGCCAACACGCAGGCGATTAGCGCAACACCCAAGCCGCTGAAGGAAAACCCGCCGGTTCCGCTCGAAAGCTGCGCAGCGACTTTGCCGTGCCACAAGAACGCGCTGCCAATAATGACCAGCAAACCGAGCACCTTCGCTGAAGTGAACAGTTTTTGAACGGCCGCGCCGAGCGTAACGCCGCGGTAGTTGATGACGGCGAACAGCGCGATAGCAGCAAGGCCCACCAGCTTCGCCGACAATGGTGACAGCGGCACAAAATAAGAGCAGTAGAGCACCAAGGTCACGGCAAGCCAGGCTACTTGCGCGGTGCGGGCCACCAAAAACATCGACCAACCGCATAGGAATCCCACGAGCGGGCCCCACGCTTCGCGCAGGAAAACATATTGGCCGCCGGTGGCGGGCAGCATAGCGCCGAGTTCTGCGCACGCCAAAGCGCCAAAGAATGAGACAACGCCGGCCACCACCCACACCGCGACGATCCAAACGGCGGAGTGAATCTCACGGGCAACAAGATTGGGGACAATGAAGATCCCGCCGCCAATGACAATGCCGATGACGATCGCGAGGGCGTCCGCCAAACCAAGGTTGCGGGGAAGATCGGAACCGGCGACGGAACGATCCATCGGCCAGCAGTATACGAGTATCGTCTTTGGGCTGCACCGTTATTTGTCTCGCGTAGCAGGCTCGGCTATGATGGACTGCTTTCGGGCACAATGCGCGCCAGCCATTCTAGTGACACAAATTTTATTTTAAGGAGGATTCATGGCCATCGCGGTGGGAAGCGCGGCTCCGGAGTTCACTCTGAAGGATCAAGACCAAAAAGACGTGAAGCTGGGAGACTTCAAGGGAAAGAAGAATGTCGTGATTGTTTTTTATCCGCTGGACTGGAGCCCGGTATGCACGAATGAGCACATTTGCTTCGTGAACGACATGAAAAAATTCGAAACGCTCGACGCGCAAGTGCTGGGCCTCTCGGTGGACAGCGTGTGGTCGCACAAGGCATGGGCGGAGAAAATGGGCATACGGTATCCACTGCTGGCGGATTTTCAGCCGCGCGGAGCCGTCGCGGAAAAATTTGGCGTGTATTTGCCTGAAAAAGGAATCACCGGCCGCGCGATCGCGATTGTGGATCGAAATGGAAAGCTGGCGTGGTTCAAGAATTACGAAATATTGCAGGTACCCGATACGAAGGAAGTGGCCGACGCGCTTGCGAAGGTTAAATAATCGCGGATCGCAGGCGCTCCCCTCAGCGAACGAAGCGCGCTGAAGGACGGATGATTATTTCCGCGCGGGCGCGCTCGGCGGATGCGCGAAAACTCGGATCAAGTCCACCAATTCCCAGCGCTGTTCGTCGGTCAAGCGGATCTTGAAACTGGGCATCGGCTTCCTGCCATTGGTAATCTTCCAAAATATTTCCCCATCGCTCATGGCGTCCACAAGCTTGGCGTTGGTGAAATTCGTGGGTTTCGTTCTGTAGGAATACATCGAGTCGGGCGGCTTTTTTCCATCTCCACTGATGCCGTGGCATTTCGCGCAATCGCTTCGATAGAGAGAGCGCGCGGAGTCGAGCGTTACGGTATTCAGCGCTACTGGATTTTTCATTTGTTTCGCATCAGGCGGCACGTTCCATCCGGCGCAACCGAAACATGCAAGAGCGAAAACGACGGGGAGCGCCGCGACGAGAAGGCGTTCGCATGCGCGAATCGAAAAACGGAGGAGCCTAACGGAACGGCGCAGCACGCCCGAAGATATCATCTTCACTGGCCGCCGTGGACCGCGCGGATCACGGAGATCAGGACAATCACAAGCATTACGAACACATAGACGCGCAAACCCCAGAGCAACAAGCGCGCGCCCACGGAAAGGTTGCGTTTGCCGAATCGCGTGCGCGTTTTTGTGGCGACAACCTGATCGGCTTCGAGAAGAGACAGAACAACATTGGGGTCCTGCAAGTCAGGGTGCTCCGCGTGGAGCGCTGCGGATCCCGGATCGTGAGCTCGCGCGTGCCGTTTTGGTTTTTTCTTCTTCAATTTAGCTCCCGGTTATATTGAATCGACCCTGGCTGACCCAGCCGTCAACCGCCGAGCAATTTAGGAAAAATCGTGAACAGGCCAAAGCCAAGGCCGGCGCAAACCAAAAGCACGGTGACTGTGACGCCCGCGAGATTTCCCCAGAACCCATTGGCGTGCTCGCCCATCAAGTCGCGGTCATTCACAAGCAAAAGCAAAAATGCGAGTGCCGGGGGCATGGCCAGAACCGCGATCACATTGACCGTCAAAACAATGAATTCGAGCGGCGCGTGGGGAATCAAGACCAGGGCCGCAGCAGCACACGCCGAGCCCAACAAGAAAAGATAAAACGGCCAAGCCTCGCGAATCGGCCGGTTCAAGCTGTGCGCCATGCCAAGAACCTCTCCGAACGCGTATGCGGAAGAAGTAGAGATGGCGATCGCCGCCACGATTCCGGCTTCAAATATGCCCAGCGCGAAGAGAGACGCGCCCACATGGCCAATCCAAGGCTCGATGGCTTGCGCGAATTGCGCTCCCTGAAAATCGGCGGCGTTGATGCCGTGGTGGAACAGCGGCACTGTGGCGAGAATGGCGGCAATTGCAAACGTGGATGCAAGCAGCGTCCCCAATACCGTGTCCAGCCGGCCTGCGGCGATATCGCGCGGCTGCATCCCTTTGTCGACGACCGCGCTCTGCTGAAAAAAAATCATCCACGGTGTGACGGTGGCGCCGATATCCGCGAGTATCAATAGAAGGATTTCGCCGCGGTCGCCGCGCGGCAGCGGCGTCCAAGTCAGAAGCGCATGCCCAACTTGCGGCCAGCTTGGATGCGCGAGCAGCGCGGCGGGAATAAACAGTCCGTTGAAAATCGCGAGGCCGAGCGTGATGCGCTCCCAAGTCCAATAGCGTCCCGTGGTGATCGCCGCGAGAACCAAAACAAGCCCGGCGCCCACGGCGATCGATGGGCGAACGCCAAAAAAACCCAGGCCCGCGCGCACGCCGATAAACTCCGTGACCAGCGTTAGAAAATTCCCCAGCACCAAATCGCCCATCGAAAAAAATCCCCAGAATTTTCCGAAGCGGTCGAAAATCAGCTCGGCGTGGCCGCGATGCGTTACGGCGCCCAAGCGCACGGTCATTTCCTGAACGATCAATCCCATCATGAACGTGAGGATGACAAAAGGAAGGAAAAAACCCACGCCGAAACGCGCGCCGGTCGCGGAGTAGGAAAGCATGCTGGGCGCGTCGTTCTCGCCGAGAAAAACCAGGACGCCGGGGCCAACCAAGAGCCAAAGCAGGCGCAATCCACCGAATGATTTCCAGCCGCGGCCTTTCCAACGGGCGCGGGCGACGCGCCAGCGGTCGCGTGCGCGGTCACGATCTTCATGGGTGACAAGTGCGATCAACTCAGTGGCGGCGGGGGAAGAGACGGCGGGTTCGGTGGTGGGTTGAGCGGGCTGATACGCGGAGCCTGGTCGGCTGTCTTTCAGACGGGACATAGTTAACCGTGTTGAACTAACAAAATAAACTACACTTAACATGCCTGAGCGTCAACGGTTTCCCTCCCGGAGAGTGCCCCATAAATGAAAATCGCGCTTTGGATGTCCGTCCGTGCGAACGAGTTCTGCTATAGTGAGCGGGAGACGCGTGGGGAGGATGCGATGACAGAAGCGCCAAAGCCGCAGCAACAGCAAGTACAAATCAAGGCCGACGAAAAGGAGCTGGTCGGGCAGTACACCAATCTCGCCATGATTCATCACAACGCGGAAGAGTTCACGCTCAACTTCATTTATATTTTCCCAAACGTGCCGCAAGGAAAACTGGTGAGCAGCGTGATCGTGAGTCCCGGGCACGCGAAGCGTCTGCTGCGGGCGCTGGGTGAAAACATCACGCGATACGAAGCGCAGTTCGGAGCGATTCCCGAGGGGCCGGCCATGCCTGACCCGAATGTTGGATTCGTGCAATAGCGCGCACTCGAATCAGGCGGGGGCATAAGTCCGCCCTCACAATCTCCCCCGAGAAACGCCTCAGAAATCTCACGCGACAGTTGGCGACGCCGAGGCCAGCACCCACTGGCCTTCGAGTTCGAGGAACTCCACTCCAATTGCGTAGCCCGTGGGCGATGATTCGCAATAGGCAACCCGGGCCAGCGAACGGAAGCCACCCTCGGGCGAAAGAACGGAGATGCTTTCGCCGACGCGCCAGCGTCTGACACTGCGAACGCGCGCGCCACGCGAGCTGACGTTTTCAGTGAAAGTAGACTCCAAGCCGGGCATGAACGTATTCCCGGAGATGCGCACCCCGACTTGCATGGGCAAACGCGGTTCGCACCGCTCTACCTGTTGGTTCTTCGTTTTCCTCTTTCCGCCGATTGCCATTCCCCAGCCCCCTGTTTGCCGAGTGGATTATCAAGCAAACTTTCCCCATCTTCCAAATTGCGATTGGCTTTCATTGCGTAGAGTGCGTTGTCGGCCGAATGCAAGAGCTTCTCGATCGTCAGGCCGTCGCGCGGAAAGACGGCGACGCCGGCGCTGACGGAAATGCGCGGCTCAAGGCCGTCCTCGAGCAAGCGTTTGCGAATGCGATGCGCCACCTGCACCGCCACCGCTTCCTCCGCTTCCGGAAGGACCAGCGCGAACTCGTCGCCGCCATACCTTGCAGCAGTGTCCATTCCCCGGCAGTGATAGCGAAGCACGTTGGCGAGGCGCTTCAGCGCCTGGCTGCCAACCAAATGGCCGTAGTTGTCATTTATTTTCTTGAGGCCGTCGAGATCGAGAAGGAGGACGGCAAATCCGCGACCGGTGCGCTGGGCGCGCTGGAGCTCGGCTTCCATGACTTCGAGCAGGCGGCGATAGTTGGCGAGGCCGGTGAGCGGATCGCTGATGGCGAGGTGGCTGACTTGATCGAATAGTTTGGCATTGTCAAGAAGCGCGCCTGCCAGAACGATCGCGTAGCCCGTGGCTTCGAAGAATTGGGCGGCGCCCGATGCCGCGTCAAAACGCATGGAAGATTGGCTCATGGCGATGTGGCAGGCCACGTTTGCCGCGCAGCAAAGGAACAGCGCGTGATCGAGCAGCGAATCCAGATGCGCGAGACGCTTCCAAAATCCCACAGCGGCAATCATGTAAATCGCGGCGGGAAGCAAGTCCCACGGCCGCGGAATGAAGGCATGCGGATAAATCTTCGGCGTTGCTGGGACGGCGAAAAAAACGACGCTGGTCAGGTAGGAAACCGCGCCAACGATAAGCAGCGCCCAGGCGATTTCCTTGTTGGGTTCGCGAGAAAGCGGAAGGTTACGGTCGACGAGCAGCGCGGCCACCAGCAGGATTGCAAGTAAAGTACGGCTAACCATCCACGCCAACGGCACGGTGAGCGAAGGCCCCGTCAGGGTGGGAGCAAGGTTTGCGCCCATTTCGATCAGGCCGGCAAGTCCGAACGCGAATGCGAGAATCAACGTGATGCGGTCGTGCATGCCGCGGAACCGCACTAAGGCGTTGGCGGCAAATGTGAACGCCAGAACACTGCTTGCAAGCTGGAGATAACGCTCGAGAAGCGGGTCTGGGGCGAAATGGCTATGGCGGAGGGTCCACAGAAACACGAGGAACGAGGCTCCAACGAAGAGCCAAACGATGCCCCACTTCAACCGCTTTATGACCCTCAGCAAACCTTCTGGCCTTTGCAAATGGCCCCCCGACCAAGACACACGAATCCCGTGCTTAACATGAGGTTAGAGAGCAACCGACTGGCCGTTCTGGAACAGTACTGGTATTTTGGTAAGCTACTCATAACACTAGTATTATACACATTGTGGAAATCACTAACCTAAGCGATCGGTGGGTGAGTCAATTCGTGACGGGTAGAATTGTTACGAACTGAAACGCGAGGGTCCACCTTACGGGCCGTGGCGAGCACCTCTGAAAATCCAGGCGAAGGGGGCGAAAGAACCCGATACTACATTTTCGGGGGCGGTACTGGCGGGAGATCGTGGGCTTCAATGGGGCTTACGAACCCGCATTCTTTGTGCGAGCCGTCGCAAAACGGCTTATTGGCGGAGTGGCCACAACGGCAAAGCGAGACCACGGTGCGGCCGTTGAGACCGAACACCCGCCCTTGCGAATCGACGATCTCGAAGTCACCCTCGACGCGAATCGAGCCGTTGTCTTTGATTAGAATCCTGGTACCCGCCATTGTTGACCCTCCGCTGACGACTAGTGAACTCGAAAACTTGACTGTGCAGCAACAAAAACAGTTTCCTCGTGAACAGCCTTACTCCCTGTCATTCCGACGAGCAGCCGCGAGGAGGAATCTGCAGTTTTCTTGGATTTGTGCAAACTCCGCCGCTAATACTTCGGCACGGAGGGATCGACTTCGTCCGACCAGGCCAGGATTCCGCCCTTCAAATTCCAAATTTTGCGGAAGCCCGCTTTTGTCAAAAACTCGACCGCGTCGGCCGAACGCTTGCCGCTCCGGCAGTGTGCCACTATCTCGCGAGAACTGTCCAGTTCGCTAACGCGTTTGGGAAGGTCGCCAAGCGGAATCAGATGGCCGTTCAGGTTGCAAATCTGGTATTCGTGCGGCTCGCGAACGTCGAGAATGTAGAGATCGTCGCCGCGGTCGAGGCGCTGCTTCAATTGCTTCGGCGTGATTTCCGGAACCGAGACGGTTTGCGCGGGTGCTTCCTCGCCGCGAATGCCGCAGAACTCAGCGTAGTCGATGAGTTTCGTCACGGTCGGATGCTCGCCGCAGACCGGGCATTCAGGATTCTTGCGCAGCTTCAATTCGCGGAAACGCATGCCGAGCGCATCGAAAAGCAGCAGACGGCCAACAAGCGGCTCGCCCTTGCCGATGATGAGTTTGATTGCCTCCATGGCTTGAATGCAGCCGATGATTCCCGGCAAGACGCCGAGGACGCCGCCTTCCGCGCAGGAAGGGACAAGACCTGGCGGAGGCGGCTCCGGATAGAGGCACCGATAGCACGGGCCGCCCGGATAACCAAAAATGCTCGCCTGGCCTTCGAAACGGAAAATCGAGCCGTAAACATTGGGCTTGCCGAGGAGCACGCAAGCGTCGTTGACCAGATAGCGCGTGGGAAAATTATCCGTCCCGTCGACCACGATGTCGTAGTCGCGCAGAACGTCGAGCGCGTTGTCGCTGGTGAGGCGCGTCTCGAACGTGTCAATTTGAATTTCGGGATTGAGATTCGAGAGCCGTTCGCGCGCCGCTTCCAGTTTTTTGCGGCCTACGTCGCTGGTGCCAAAAGTGACCTGCCGCTGCAAATTCGTGAAATCCACCGTGTCGAAATCAACGATCCCGAGGCGGCCGACTCCCGCAGCCGCAAGGTAAAGGCCGAGCGGCGCCCCGAGTCCGCCGGAGCCGATCATCAGCACTTTGGCGCGTTTCAATTTGAGCTGCCCGTCCATGCCGACTTCCGGCATGATCAGATGCCGGCTGTAACGCAGAACTTCCTGCTTGCTCAGCGCCGGTTCGGCGGCGGGCGTTGGAACGGGTTGCGTCAATCGCGTGGCCATGATTCCTTGTCCTTTAACTTTGCAATCTGAAGTTATGCTTTCGCGCCGCCGGCGATGGAAGGCACGATGCTGATCGTGTCGCCCTGCTGCACCGCGGTTTTTTCTCTTTGCAAATAGCGAATGTCCTCATCGTTGACGTAGACGTTGACGAAGCTGCGCAAGCGCCCATCGTCGGAATAGAGATGCCTCTTCAGGTCGCTGAATTGCGACGTGAGGGCACTCAATGCATCGCCGACGGTGCCTGCTTCCAGATGGACGCTCTCCTGCTTATCGGCGAATTGCCGGAGAGGCGTCGGAATCATTACTTTCACGGGCATGAGTATTGTCTCCTTGGGTCTTCAGAAATTGCGATTCATGCAGGCGCGCCCGCTATGTATTCGATGCCCTCTTCATCGTAAGATGCACGGTCGTCCTTGAGGCGCCACGAACGCATCTCCTGCGGCTCAGCTTTTTCGACGCGAAAAATAATATAGCTGTACCACGGCCACGCTTGCTCGCGGTCGAATTCGCTGGGCCGCGCAGGCGAATCCGGATGCGAGTGATACCAGCCGATCAGCTCCCAACCTTTGTCGCTGGCTGCCTTCTCGGCCAAACGGACATCTTCGGAAGTGATCTCGAAGCGATTGCTCGGCGAATCCTCGCGCTGGTTTGCGAGCGGCACCAGACCGAGGACCGTCCGATCCGTTCCGCTATCTTGCCCCAACAACGCCCCGCAGCATTCACTAGGATAATCGCGCGCGCCATGCGCTTGAATTTGTTCGAACAGAGACTGCTTCAGTATCAGCATCGCGATTTCTATTCTTCCTTCCAAAAACGTTCGCTCAAGTAGCGATCGCCGGCATCAGGAAAAATCGTAACGATCACGGCTCGTTCCCCGCGTTCGAGTCTTTCAGCGACACTGCGGCATGCGCACACCGCCGCGCCGGAACTGACGCCGATGAGCAACCCTTTTTCGCGCGCGAGTTTCCGCACCATCGCGAATGCTTCTTCGGTGCGCACGGTAAGATTTGCGTCCGCCAACGACGCGTCGTAAATCGCAGGCACCATCGCCGTGGCCATATGCTTCAGGCCTTCGAGGCCGTGAAATGGTTCGTCCGGCTGAACGCTGATGGCGCGAATCGCCGGATTCAGTTCCTTGAGCCGCCGCGTGACGCCCATGAAAGTGCCGCTCGTGCCCAGGCCCGCGACGAAATGAGTGACCCTGCCGTTCGTCTGCGACCAAATCTCTGGCGCGGTGGTTTCATAGTGCGCGCGCGGATTGGCGGGATTGCTGTACTGGTCAATATAAAAATACTTTGCGGGATTTTCGCCGGCGATTTCGCGGGCACGTCGAATCGCGCCGTCGGAGCCTTCTTCGCCGGGTGTCAAAATCACGTTTGCCCCCAGCGCGCTCAACATCGCGAGGCGCTCGTGCGACGCGCTTACCGGGATGCAGAGCTTGACGGCATAGCCGAGCGCGGCTCCCAACATGGCCAGGGCGATGCCTGTGTTTCCGCTGGTTGCGTCGAGAATCGTCTTGCCCGGACGCAAAGCGCCGCTGCGCTCGCCCTCCCGGATCATGTAAAGGGCTGCGCGGTCCTTCACCGAGCCGCCTGGGTTCGCCCACTCCGCCTTGGCATAGAATTCAACGTTGGGGAATTCGGCGTTCAGGCTATCGAGGCGCAGGAGAGGCGCCTTGCCGACCAAGTCCACCAGGCCTTTGCCGAGCGGCCTGCCCGCGCAATGTGCGCTTTCCTCGATAATCGGCTTTGAGGCCATGTTCCCTTTCCTCTGCTCCAACAACGCCAATAGAAGCCGAAAAGCCTCGTCGGGCGTATTGGATGCAGGAAGGAATCCCGCGTATTCAACGAATATGCCTCAGCTTACCAAAAATACCCCCAAGTTAGTAGGGAATGGCCGCGGATACGGGTCGAGCTGCCGAAATTCATATTCGGATGGCGGAAAGATGCTAGTGCGCGGAGGCGACGCGAGTGGTGATGGCTTCGATTTGGCGAAGGTGATTGATGTCGTGGCCGGCCATCGTTTCGACCAGCTCCTTATACGGCATTTCGCCGCGTTCGGGATGCGTGAGGCGCTTGGTGAACGCTTCCGGCTTCAGGCTGCCGGTCAACGCGATATTCCACCGACGCAGTGAGGAAAACACGGCAAGCGCGGCGGGCGCGTCATACGCAGCGTAGACTTTCGCCCACTTGTCTTGATCGAAGGGCTGGATGACGTGGTGGTCCTCGGCCAGCCCTTGGCGCAAGCGGTACGCGAAGACGATTTCGCAATCCGCCAAATGGCAGATGATTTCGCGTACGCTCCACTTTCCCGGCGCGGGCGGCTGATCGGCGCGTTCCGGGCCGAGCGTGCGAATCGCGGAGGCGAGCTGACCGGCGGTCGCGGCGATCACTTGCTGAGG
>DAHUXN010000015.1 GCA_027307115.1 Acidobacteriota bacterium | reverse complement strand
AAATTAAACTAACGTCACGTGACACTATCGTATCGAATCGTGGCGATATCGTCAAGCAAAAAAAACGACCGCGGAAGTGGGCCGGGCGCAGCGCTGTGTTTCCGCTAAAAAACGGAGCCGAGCCGCAGATTGGCAACAGATTAGGCTCTTAAAGATATGACCCGTATGAAAACAAAGTTGGTAGCTTGTACGTGGTTACAAGGAGGAATGCGTGAAAGTTCCGAAAACACATTTTGAGCAAGTTCCCTTGGAAACAATCAAGGAACTTGTTGAACCCGAAATTATTGAGAAGGAAAAGACAGACAAAGCCGTTGCAGGCGAAGCACAGATCTTGAAGAAGGAAAAACGATGACTGCTACGTTCGAAATTTTCGAGGTGGAACCTGGTGGCAGCGTAATGTGGCGCGGGAGTGCCGCCGCGTTCGAGGAAGCCAAGGCGTTTATCGAAAAACTGGGGACGCCGCGGCGCGGGGATTACATCATCTTCAGCCTCAAGACGGGGAAGAAGGTGGTGATCAAACCCGATGGCTCGACCACGGAACAAGACCTGGGTCGGATTTAGGCGCTGCGGATTTTGCAAGACACTTCTGCTCCAGGCAGCGGTCTTTTGAGATAGCCTCCGCCAGCCCTGCGGATGAGTGGCCGTATCAGTTTGCGGCAAAAGCGAAAGCTGCGCTTCTTGCGGCATACAGCAAGCTGGAGTTCAGCGTCCCACCAACTTGATTACCTGAGGCTTGACTTTCCTTCGCTGTGCAGCCATCTTTATTGGCTTTACTCGACGCGAAGTTTTGGCCTGTCGAGCGAACGGCGAGGACGATGAACGTTCGGGTCTGCTTCCACGATAAATGTTTTGACGGCGCCGCGTCGGCGGCGATTTTTTCGCGATTTTACCGCGAGCGCATCCATCCGGACGCGCAATTCCATTACACAGGGATGACGCACAAAGCGTCGCGGCCCTTTGAAGACGGGACGTTTGACGGCGATGAGAACGCGATCGTGGATTTCAAGTTTTCGAGTTCGCCAAAGCTGACCTGGTGGTTCGATCACCATCAAAGCGCTTTTCTTACGCCGGAAGACGCGGCGATTTTCCGTCAGGATCATTCCGGGAAGAAATTTTACGATCCCACGTACAAATCGTGCACGAAATTCCTGGCTACCATCGCGAGCGAGAAATTCGGATTCGATGCGCGGCCGCTGGAGGAGTTGATTCGCTGGGGCGACATAATTGATGGAGCGCAGTTCGAGTCTTCCGACGTGGCGGTGGCGATGCGCGAGCCGGCGATGCAGCTTGCGCTGGTGATTGAGGCGGCTCCGGAAGCGGATCTGGTGCCGCGGCTGATTCCGGAAATGGCGACGCGTTCGCTGGCGGAAATGGTGAAGCTGCCGATGGTGGCGAAGCATTTGGGGCCGTTGCTCGAGCGGCACCGCAAGTCGATCGGGATTCTAAAGGATCGCGCGGAGGCTCGCGACGGCGTGATTTATTTCGACGTGAGCGATTTGGACCTGGAAGGCTACAACAAATTCATTCCCTACTTTTTGTTTCCGGATTTTTTGTATACGGTGGGCGTGAGCGCTTCGCCAACGCGCGCCAAAGTGTCGGTGGGAACAAATCCGTGGAAGGAACCGCCGAAGGACGTGAACCTGGCTTCGCTGTGCGAAAAATATGGCGGCGGCGGGCACGCGCGCGTGGCGGCGATTTCGCTGGCTCCGGAAGATCTGCCGCGGGCGCGCCAAGTGGCGCAGGAGATCGCAGAAACTTTGCGCGAAGCGAACCGCGCGGCCGGCGAAAAGAAATAGGAGCTTCCGTGGTAGAATTTTAGTTCGCAGCACGCTTGCGCAAGTGCCTGGCAGTTCTGCCGGGCGTTCCCTGTGGGCCGCTAGCTCAATGGTAGAGCAGCTGACTCTTAATCAGCGGGTTGGAGGTTCGAGTCCTCCGCGGCTCACCACTTATTCTCCGTAAGTGACAGCAAGACAACGAATCTTACGGTAGTGGGTCAGTTTGAATTTTGACTCTTTGTGTCACGATCAAGAAAATTCAAACTGACCCAGCACCAATCTTACCTGCGACGCTTTCGGACGCGTGACGCGCCCGGCGTTCCCCTCCAATAATTCCGAAACCGCTGCTTGCGATACGGACAACGATCTGACGAGCAAACCCGGCGACGGCATCCGGCGAAAATCCCCACCCTTCGCCAAAGGCGCTCCCTTCCTCCGTCCCTTCCCGCGTCAGGGCACGCAGGGTAAACAGGATGGGGTACCCGCAAAACCCTTCGGTGAATTAATGCGGTGGTATCATGAGCGCTGCAAAGTTCACTGGCGCTGCGAGTACTCAAGAATGCGAAAGCCTGTGCGCCACCCGCCGTCGAGGATGGGAAGACTTCGAAGCCATTTTGGCGGACACGTTTCGAATGTCCGTCGTGACGTTTGACATATTCTCCGCACGATACCGAAAGGAGCCACCGATGAACGCCATAGAAGTCGAACAGAAGAGGTATGAGATGCCCCCGCGCGAAGGGATCAGCATCGCACATTTTCTCACCGTCGCCGACGTCGAGCGATCGGCTCGCTACTACGAAAAGGTCTTCGGCGCTCGCATTCTGACCATGGGTGACGGCAACGCGCCTCCGTACCTTCAGCTTGCGAATATCTGGATGATTCTGAACGTGGGGGGCGGGCCGACCCCGGACAAGCCGACGGTAACGCTCAGCGTCCCCGACCCGAATCACATCAACAGCTTTATGAATTTCCGCGTTGCGGATATTCAAGCGTGCTATGAGCTATGGAAAAGTCGAGGAGCCGAGTTCATCACGGAGCCGATTCCCAAGTACGGCGAGATTCGCTGCTACATCCGCGACCCCGACGGTTACATCATCGAGGTCGGACAAAGCACGTCTCTCAAGTACGGTTAACGCACGGCGCGGGCAGGACGAGGACTCGGCGCCTGGTCTTGGCTCTTCCGGAAATCTTGACCTTGAACAGGCACTCGCTTTTGACATCGAAGGAGTAGCGGATGGAAGGCACAAATGGACGGAAAGAGAGCAGCC
>DAHUXN010000013.1 GCA_027307115.1 Acidobacteriota bacterium | reverse complement strand
TTTACTTCGGGGACGACGGCGGAGCCGCGCGGCGTGGTGCTGACGCACGGGAATATTTTGGCGAATATCGAGCCTCTGGAGGCGCAGATTCAGGAGTATTTGCGCTACGAGAAATTCGTGCACCCGCTGAGATTTTTGAATTTGCTGCCGCTGAGCCACGTGTTCGGGCAGTTGATGAGCATGTTCATTCCGCCGTTGCTGGGCGGGACGGTGATTTTTCTGGACACGCTGGGTCCGTCGGAAGTGGCGCGGACGATTCGGCGCGAGCGCGTGACGGCGCTGGTGAGCGTGCCACGGCTGATTGAATCGTTGCAAGGACAGGTGGAACGGGAAATCGAAGCGGAGGGGCGTGTCGAGAAATTTCGCAAGGATTTCGCGGCCGCGGATGGCGAGCATTTTCTGAAACGCTGCTGGCGATTTCGGCGCATTCACGGACAGTTGGGCTGGAAATTTTGGGCGCTGATTTCGGGCGGTGCTGCGCTACCGGAAAGCGCGGAGACCTTTTGGCGGCGGTTGGGGTACGCGGTGATTCAGGGTTATGGATTGACGGAAACGACTTCGCTGGTGAGCGTGAACCATCCGTTTCGCACGGGCAAGGGATCCATTGGGAAGGCGCTGCCGGGGATGGAAATCAAGTTGAGCGCGGAAGGCGAAATTCTGGTGCGTGGCGAAAATGTGGCGTCGGGATATTGGCAGGAACGCACGCCAGAGGCGATGGCGGATGCGGAGGGATGGTTTCGCACGGGCGATTTGGGCGAGATGGACGCGGAGGGGAATCTTTTTTTCAAGGGCCGGCGAAAAAACGTGATCGTGACGCCGGCGGGAATGAATGTTTATCCCGAAGATTTGGAAGCGGCGTTGCGGCGGCAAGCGGGCGTGCGCGATTGCGTGGTGGTGGGAATCGAGCGCAACGGAAACGCGGAAGCGTGCGCGGTGTTGCTGCTTGAACAAGATGCGAATGCCGCGGCGATCGTGGACTCGGCGAATCAATCGCTCGCGGAATACCAGCGCATGCGCCGGTGGGTGGTGTGGGAAGAACCGGATTTTCCGCGGACTCCGACGCAGAAGCCTCTGTTGCCGCGGATACGCGAGAGCGTCGCGGAAAAATTGGGCGAGACGAAGGCTACGGTTGGCGAAGGGAAGCGGAGTGCGATCGGGGATTTGATTTCGAGTGTGATGCGGCGCGGAAATTCGCGAGTGTCAGAGGACGCTGATCTGGAGCGCGATTTGCAGATGAGTTCGCTGGACCGCGTGGAATTGATGAGCGCGCTCGAAGAAAAATATCAAGTGGATTTGGGAGAGACGAGATTTGCGGAGGCGAAGACAGTCGGCGAGCTCGAACGATTGCTGCGCGAGCCGGCGGCGCGTCCGAAAACGTATCACTTTCCGCGCTGGGCACAACGATGGCTGGTCACGTGGATTCGGCTGGGAATTTATTATTTGCTGGTGTGGCCGGCGACGTGGCTGCTGGCGAAGCCGACGATTCGCGGCCGGGAAAATCTGGGCGGGATTCGAGGGCCAATCTTAGTGGTAGCGAATCATGTGACGTACGTGGACATTGGATGCGTGCTGGCGGCGCTGCCAGCAGGATTTCGTCACCGGCTGGCGACGGCGATGGAGGCGGAGCGTTTATACGGGATGCGGCACCCGTCGAGGGAGATGAATTTTTTCATGCGGATGGTGAACCGCATGGATTATTTTTTGGTGATTGCGCTGTTTAATGTGTTCCCGCTGCCGAAACAATCGGGGTTTCGGGAGAGTTTTGCGTTCGCGGGGGAACTGGCCGACCGCGGGTGGAACCTGCTGGTGTTTCCCGAAGGCGCGCGGACGAAGGATGGGAAGCTGGCGGCGTTTCGCGGCGGGATTGGATTGCTGGCGACGCGTCTGCATTTGCCGGTGGTTCCGGTGCGAATTGACGGCCTGTGGGAGTTGGCGCAGGCGCGACTGGCGGGAAAATCTTCGAGGCTGAAACCGGCGCCGCGCGGGGCGGTGAAGGTGACGATTGGCGAGGCGGTGACGTTTGCGGCGGAGACGGATGCGGAGGAGATTGCGCGGGAGTTGGAGAGAAGAGTGAAGGAGTTGTGAGCTGGGAGGATCGAGCGCGGCGAAAAAGTGTGGGCCGCAACGCGACTACCTTGCGCGGGTGAAGCGTGCGATAGGAATGATTTTCGAACTGCGGGCCTATGTCGCAGCTGAAGCTGCGACCCCCTAAAATTCCCTCTCGTCGAGGCGAGATCCTTCGCTGCGCTCAGGATGACAACAAACAAAGTGTCATTCAAATTACAGGATCGCCCTCGCCGGACCGCGCGCCAACTAATTGCCGCAAAAACGAATCGTCGTAGATTGCTCTCTCATTACGCGCGCGTAAAGAGACGGTGATTTTCGAGAGGGCTGCGCTTGCGGTTGGAAGCGAATTTGGCGGAGCGCATTTACGAGGAGTTGTGACAAAATGGCGGCGCTTTTGAGGCACATG
Organism: Acidobacteriota bacterium; assembly: GCA_027307115.1. Lineage (GTDB taxonomy): Bacteria > Acidobacteriota > Terriglobia > Acidiferrales > UBA7541 > DAHUXN01. The sequence continues at coordinate 88,259 of DAHUXN010000013.1, read as the reverse complement.
GATGTGTGCGTGCGCGTTCACCAAGCCGCGTTAGTTCGCGCAGAAAAGCAGATTCCTCGCCGGATGCTAGGAGCATCCGCTCGGAATGACATCAAAATGCTTTTTCAGCAATCTGTTTGAAGTTATGCAGGGCGTTTGGGGGGCCTTGAGGAGAGGACATGAGGAAAAGGACCGCATTGGGCGCGACGGCGATGATTATTGCGATTGCGGCGGCGGTTTATTTTGCGACGCGACATGAGGCGGGCGCGCGACGGCAGAGTGCAAGCGTAACTCCCGGGCAGTTGCACGCGCTGCCGTCGCTGGAGAGTCGCGCGGTGCTTCCCACGGGAATGACGATCACGCCGATGGAGGCGCAAGGCTCGTTTTACACGCCGCTCAATCCAGGGCTCGCGGATTTTCCTAGCTATGTGGCCGGGCAGCCGGTGACTACGGCGGTGAGCCCCGATGGCGCGACGTTGCTGGTGCTGACGAGCGGATACAACCGGATGGACGATGCGTCTGGGCGCGAGATTAAGGCGGATTCGAACGAGTACGTTTTCGTGTTTGATATTTCGCAAGGGCGACCGCGGAAGTTGCAATCGCTGGAAGTGCCGAACACGTTTGACGGCGTGGCCTGGAATCCGAGTGGAGAGGAATTTTACGTTTCGGGCGGCGTCGATGATGATGTGCATGTTTTTGCGAAGCAAAACGGGAAGTGGGCGGAAGCAGGGCCGGCGATTGCGTTAGGGCACAAGCACGGCCTGGGAATTGATGTGAAACCGGAGGCGGCAGGCATTGGCGTGACGGCGGATGGAAAGCGCTTGCTGGTGGCGAATTTCGAGAATGATTCGGTGAGCGAGATTGATGTGGCGGCGCGGAAGAAAATTGCGGAGCTGGACTTACGGCCGGGGAAGAGCGATCCGAAAAAAGTGGGCGTGGCGGGAGGGGAGTTTCCTTTTTGGGTGGTGACGAAGGGAAATGATACGGCGTATGTGTCGAGCCCGCGGGACAGGCAGATTGTGGTGCTGGATATTTCCGGAGAGCCGAAAGTGAAGGCGCGAATTGTGGTACCGGGCGAGCCGACGAAGATGATTTTGGACAGCAAGCTGAGCTATTTGTACGCAGCGCTGCCCACAGATGACAAGGTGGCGGTGGTAGACGCTATTTCCAACGAATTGATGGGAAATATCGATACTACGGCACCACACGAAATTTTCTCGAATCCATCGAAATTGATGGGTAGCAATCCGAATAGCATTGTGTTTTCGGCGGACGGGAAGCAGTTGTACGTGACGAATGGCGGCGCAAACGCGATCGCAGTAGTCGACCATATTCCTTCTGGTGGGGGCGTACGGCCTCCGATAATAGGCATCATGGGTCATTTGTCGGTGGGCACGGTGAGTGGGCTGATACCCACGGGATGGTATCCGAGTTCGGTGAGCGTGAGCCGAGACGGGAAGATGCTTTACGTGGCGAACAGCAAAAGCGTGCCGGGGCCCAATCCGGATGGCTGCCGGAGGACGACTTCGATTGCGCGGGACGCTCTTGACGCGTGCCATGCGCAAAATGAGTACATTTTGCAACTCAACAAAGGCGGGTTCGAGGTGATTCCGACGCCGCCAGAAAACGAACTCGCGTCGCTGACGAAACAGGTGGCGGAGAACGATCATTACGTGAGCGATGCGCAGCACGCAGCGAACAAAAAGACGATGGCATTCTTGCGCGCGCACATCAAGCACGTGATTTACATCATCAAGGAAAATCGCACGTACGACCAGGTGCTGGGAGATTTGCCGGAGGGCAATGGCGATCCGCATTTGACGCTTTTTACGCAGGCGCTCAGTCCGAATCATCACCGGATCGCGGAGCAATTCGTGGACCTCGATAATTTTTACGACAGCGGAGACGTGAGCGGAGAAGGATGGAACTGGTCGACGGCGGCGCGCGAATCGGAGATGGTGGAGAATACAGTTCCGATCAATTATGCGGGCCGCGGCTTGACATACGATTTTGAAGGGGACAACCGGAACATCAACGTGGGGTTTGCGAGACTGGCCGACCGGCGCGCCGCCAATCCTGACACGCCGAATGACGAGGATTTGCTGCCGGGAACGGCGGACGTGGACGCGCCGGACGGGCCGGGCGGGGATGCGGGGACGGGTTATTTGTGGGACGCGGCGCTGCGTGCGAAGTTGAGCGTGCGGAATTACGGCTTTTTTGTGGACGGCGAGCGCTACTTCGCGCGCAAGGGCGGAGCAGCGCCTATACCTTTGATTCGCGATCCATACGCTTCGAAGACGCAAGTGGCGTTTGCGGACAAGCCGGCGCTGATGAAAATCACGGATCCGTATTTCCGCGGGTTCGATTTGAAGTTTCCCGATTACTGGCGATACACGGAATGGGATCGGGAATTTCAGGGTTACGTGGCAAACGGCAATCTGCCCAATCTGGAACTGGTGCGGCTCGGACGCGATCATTTTGGGGATTTCGCGGGCGCAATTGACGGAACGGGCACCGTGGAAGCGGAGATGGGCGACAACGACTATTCGATCGGCAAATTGATCGAGCAAGTGGCGAAGAGTCCCTACGCCAAGAGCACCGTGATTTTCATCGTGGAAGATGACGCGCAGAACGGCCCGGATCACGTGGATGCGCATCGCAGTATCGCGCTGATCGCGGGAGCGTACGTGAAGCAGGGCGCGGTGGTGTCGACGCACTACACGACCGTGAATATGCTGCGCACGATGGAAGACATTTTGGGAATGGGGCCGATGGGAATCAATGACGACGTGATTGAGCCCATGGCGGATGTGTTCACGACGGAAGCGCACGCGTGGAGTTATACGGCGATTGTTCCGCAAATTTTGAGGAGCACGAAATTGCCGGTACCGGCAGCGACATCGGCGAATGCGGGAACTTCAGACACAGACTTTGCCTACGCGAGTCCGCGGCATAGTGCGGCGTATTGGGCGGCGAAAACGCGCGGGTTCGATTTCAATGTGGAAGATCATATTGACTCGGCGAAGTTCAACCGCATTTTGTGGCGCGGATTGATTGGAAACGACACGCCGTATCCGATGGTGCGCAGCGGAAGAGATTTGAGGGAGAACAGGAAAGAGCTGCTGAAGATGGATTCGACAGAAGCGGAAGAGGCGTTGAGGAAACGCGGCAGACAGTGAGGCTGGAACGAAAAGCCCCACGCTTACAAAACGAGCATGGGGCACCCGCAAACGCCAGGCAAGTTGTGATAGGGTTCGGCGGGAAACGGAGAGCGAAGACGATGAAACGGATGCGGATCGCAGCGGCGGTGTGTGTGGCAGCGTGGATTGCGGGAGCGTGGGCGGCGGGCTGGGTGCATGTGCGCGAGGCGCGCGCGCAGGCGCCGTCTAGTTTGATTGACGTGAGCGCGGTGTACACGAAGCGGGACGCGATGATTCCGATGCGGGACGGCGTGCGACTGCACACGGAGATTTATGTGCCGAAGAATTCGGCGGAGAAGCTGCCGTTCCTGATTACGCGGACGCCGTATGGAACGAATGACGATGAAAAGGGCTACAGCAGCCTGTTCAATATTTATCAGGAGATGATTCCGGAAGGCTACATTTTTGTGATGCAAGATATTCGCGGGCGATACGGGTCGGAGGGAAAATTCGTGATGCAGCGGCCGCCGCGCGATCGGAACGATGCGAAGTCCATCGATGAAGGGACGGACACGTACGACACGATCGACTGGCTACTGAAAAATGTGCCGAACAATAATGGACGCGCGGGGCTGCTGGGAATTTCGTACGGCGGCTGGTTGACGGCGATGGCGTTGCTGGAACCGCATCCGGCGCTGAAGGCCGTTTCGGAGCAGGCGTCGCCGGCGGATATGTTTTTGGGCGACGATTTCCATCACAACGGGGCGTTCCGGCTGAGTTACGGATTCGAATATGCGGCGATGATGGAAACGGGAAAAACGAATTTCATTTTTCACTTCGACAAATACGACACGTACGAATGGTATCTGGCGCTGGGGCCGCTTGGGAACGTGGACAAGAATTATTTGCATGGCGAGCTGCCTACGTGGGAAGACTTCGTCAACCATCCGAACTACGACAGCTTTTGGCAAAAGCAGGCGTTTTATCCCTATTTGAAGGACATGCATTTGACGGTGCCGGATTTGAACGTGGCAGGGTGGTGGGATCAGGAAGATTTTTACGGGCCGGTGAAAATTTACGAGACGCTGGAAAAACACGACACCGACCATTTGAATTATCTGGTGGTGGGGCCGTGGAATCACGGCGGATGGGCGCGCAGTGATGGAGAAAGCCTGGGCCGGATAAAATTTGGGAGCGCGACGAGCAAATATTTTCGCGCGAATGTGCAGGCGAAGTGGTTCGCGCACTGGCTGAAGGACAAAGGCGATCTGCCGTTCAAGAAAGCGCTGACGTTTCAGACGGGAACGAACCAATGGGTGCCGTTCGACGCGTGGCCGCCAAAAAGCGACGTGACGGAGAAGAAGCTTTATTTTGCCGCAGACGGAAAATTGTCGTTCGACGCGCCGGAAGAAACGGGAGCGGAGGCTTTCGATAGTTATATTTCCGATCCGGCGCATCCGGTGCCGTACCGGCATCGCCCGGTCGAGGAGACGTACGGGCCGGGCAGCCACTGGTACACGTGGCTGGTGGAAGATCAACGCTTCGTCGATTCACGGCCGGACACGGTGAGCTGGTCGACGAGTGCACTGGATCATGATGTTTGCGTGGCGGGAGATATTGTGGCGCATCTTTATGCTTCGACTACGGGAAGCGATAGCGACTGGGTGGCGAAACTGATCGATGTGTATCCGGAAGAGTACGCAGCGGAGCCTTCGATGGGCGGATATGAGTTGATGATCGCCGATGAAGTGTTCCGCGGGCGTTTTCGCAACAGTTTCGAAAAACCAGAAGCGATTGTGCCGAATCAAGTGACTCCGTACACGATTGATTTGCACACGAACGACCACTGTTTTTTGAAGGGACACCGCATCATGGTGCAGGTGCAGAGCACGTGGTTCCCGATTATCGACCGCAACCCGCAGAAATTTGTGCCGAACATTTTCAAGGCGACGGCGAGCGACTACATCAAGGCTACACAACGGATTTACCGTTCGAGGAAATATCCGTCGAACGTGGAAATACCGGTGGTCAATCAATAGATGGCGAGTGCGGCGCGCGGGCCAAATTGCATTCGATAAGGAGGCAATGTGAACGGACGAGTGGATATGGGAATGGTGACGAACGCTTTCGAGTTACCGGGATATCGCATCGTGCGGTCGCTGGGACTGGTGCGCGGGATTATTGTGCGTTCGCGGAGCATTTTTGGGAACATTGGCGCGTCGCTGCAGACCATTGTGGGAGGAAACATCACGCTGTTCACCGACATGTGCGAGAAAACTCGCGAGGATGCGCTGGAACTGTTGATGGAGCATGCAGCGGAGCGCGGCGGGAACGCGATCATCGGCGTACGCTACGATGCGAACGAAATCATGCAAGGGGTAACAGAAGTGCTGGCGTACGGGACGGCGGTGATGGTGGAGCGCGCGGCGTAAAAGGGTGCGCGGATGACGATTGTGGCCGATGTGCTAAAATGTGAGCAAGTTATAGGCCCGTAGCTCAGTTGGTTAGAGCGCTACCTTGACACGGTAGAGGTCTGCGGTTCGAGCCCGCACGGGCCTACCATTTCACGTCCCCGCGGCGTTTTCTACCTGTGATTTCCTACCTGTGTTGCTTACTTTCTCATTGCACTAGCGCCGACCCGTAACTCTCAGAGGGCGTTTCGCGGCCTTGAACTCGGCGTCCTGAATTCCTCGTTTCGTTGACTCTGCTGGCATTGCGATTGTAAGGTTAGTCGCAGCGCTACTCCGGAGGCAGCGTATGAGAGCAACACCCATCACCGCCGCGTGTCTAATCCTTCTGGCAGGTGCTTTCGCGAAAGCGGGGACTACCAACACCAGACTTTCAGATGCTGACGCAAAGCAACAGATCCTCGACCTCGGGCAAATCTGGGTGGCCGCCGAGCACAATCACGACGCGGCCACGCTTGGCCGCATTCTGGATGACAAATTCGTCGCCAGCTTCAATGCCGACAAGCCATTGGATAAGGAAACCTTCATCAAGCTCATCGTCACGGGCGATGTCGATCCAACGGAATCTCAAACCCTGGCTGACCAGAATGTGATTCTCGACCAGGACACAGCTGTCGTTGTGGGAACCGATACTGAGCGCGGAACCAAAAAGGGCAAGGCGTATACCGCCGTCGCACGATATACCGTGACCTACATTCGCCGCAACGGGCAATGGGTTGCGTTAGCTGAACATCTCGTCGAAGTGCCGGAGACAAAGTAGCGTCACGTACGGCGACAGTTCGCAGTGCGTCTGCGGTTCGAGCCCGCACGGGCCTACCATTTCACGTCCCCGCGGCATTTTCTACCTGTGATTCGTACCTGTTGTTGCCGCGGAGGTCTGAAGCGATTCCTAAGGAGAAGCGAATGCAAAAGCGCAAACTTGGAAAAAGCAATTTGGAAGTCTCAGCCATTGGGCTGGGCTGCATGGGAATGAGCTTTTCCTACGGCCCGCCCAAAGACAAGAAGGAGATGACCGATCTTCTCCATGCCGCCGTGGACCGCGGCATCACGTTCTTTGACACCGCTGAGGCTTACGGCCCATTCAAAAACGAAGAACTCGTGGGAGAAGCGCTTGCGCCATTCCGTAAGCAAGTGGTGATCGCGACGAAGTTCGGGTTCAAATTCGATCCGAACACCGGCAAACAGGCTGGGCTGGACAGCCGGCCAGAACACATCAATGAGGTGGCCGAGGCCTCGCTCAAGCGCCTGAAGACTGATGTCATCGACCTGTTCTATCAGCACCGCGTGGATCCGAACGTTCCCATCGAAGATGTCGCGGGAGCCGTGAAGAAGCTGATTCAGGAAGGCAAGGTGAAGCACTTCGGACTTTCGGAAGCGGGCGTAAAGACCATCCGCCGCGCACATGCCGTGCAGCCCGTCACCGCGCTCCAGAGCGAGTATTCGCTGTGGTGGAGAGAGCCTGAAGCGGAGGTGCTCCCGACGCTGGAGGAACTGGGGATCGGGTTCGTTCCATTCAGTCCTCTTGGTAGAGGGTTTCTTACGGGAAAGATCAGCGAAGACACGAAGTTCGACAAAGGCGATTTCCGCAACATCGTCCCTCGCTTTACGCCTGAGAACCGAAAGGCGAATCAGGCGTTCGTGGATCTGGTTGGCAGATTTGCGCAACAGAAGAAGGCGACACCTGCTCAGATTGCGCTCGCGTGGCTGCTTGCGCAGAGACCGTGGATTGTGCCGATCCCGGGAACAACCAAGCTGGCGCGCCTCGATGAAAACATCGGCGCCGCTAACGTCGAACTTTCGCGCGACGATCTACGGGAACTCGAGACCGCGGCCTCAAAGATCGCGGTGCAAGGCGCCCGGTACCCGGAAGAGTTGCAAAAGATGGTCGGGCGCTGAGGAGAAAAAGAGAGAACGAGGGACATTCGGATGAGCAAGCGGCAAGCAGAGAACGACGCACTCAAAGACCGCCTTTCCAGGTATCGTGAAATTAACCTGAGCGTGACCGACTGAAAATCAGGCGAACCATCCCATGATTCTTACCCGCAACGGGCAAAACCGGGTACAATGACGCCGTTTCCGAGTTCAAAAAAGACATTCCGACTTAGGTATTGGGGAGAGGCTCCATGCAACTCTCTGTTTTGACAATGCTGTTCACCCTGGTCTCGTTATGCGCCACGGTACAAGCGCCTTCACCCTCCGCCGACAAGCTGGCGGAACAGCAGGTACGTCAAGCAAGCGACGAGGAAGTGCAGGCGTTCTTGCACAAGGATCCACTGGAAATGGCGCGGCTATGGTCTGACGACTTCGTCGTGACGAACCCCTTGAACAAGTTCGTGAATAAACAAGACGTGGTCGGCATGATGAAGTCCGGGTTTCTCGTAATCACGTCGTACGACCGTCGCATCGAATACGCGCGCGTCTATGGAGACACCGTGATCCTAGCGGGCAGCGAAACCGTCATTTGGGGCGGTAAGATGCCGATTGCCGGGAAGAAACAGGAACTCCGATTTACCGCAATTTGGATGAAACAGCAGGGACGCTGGCAAGAAGTTGCCCGCCACGCAAATATCGTGCCCCAGTCATAGCGACAACAAAACCGATTTCCGCAATCCGGTTCGGGTAGAGTTTCTTCACAAACTGTCAGAGAGAGACAGCGCGCGGACAACTGACGGAATCACGCAAAAGATTTTAGAAATGGCAGGATGCGGCGCCGTGTTTTTCCAAATATTTCTGATGGTATTCCTCCGCACGATAAAAGGGACCTGCCGTGGTGATTTCGGTGGCGATAGGCCGCTGGAATTTCCCGCCCGCTGCGAGCGCAGCTTTTGATTTCTCCGCGATGGCTTTTTGCTCCGGCGAGTGAACGAAAATTGCGGAGCGGTATTGCGTGCCAACGTCGGGCCCCTGGCGGTTCACCTGAGTTGGATTGTGAATCTGCCAGAAAAGATCGAGCAACTGGTCGTAACTGATCTTCTGTGGATCGAAGGTGACCTGCACGACTTCGGCATGGCCTGTTGTGTGCGAGCAAACATCTTTATAGGTCGGGTTGGGCATATGTCCGCCGCTGTAGCCTGCGGCAACGTCCACAACGCCGGGCAAACGCCGGAATGCCGCTTCGACTCCCCAAAAACAGCCTGCCCCGAATGTGGCGATTTCAGTCATGGGATTCTCCCGTTAGTCCGTGCTGCGGTACCATTTTAACACTATGGCGGGCAGCGCTTTTTATGTGTTTAAACTTATCGCAGCAAACCGAAAAAGTCGAAAGGGAGGAACCATTTGTGACTTGGATTCGAACCATTCCTTTGTCTGAAGCCGACCAAGACTTGCGGGAAGCGATGGAAGGGCAGCGGGCGCTATATCCGGTGGAATACGCCGTTCCGGTTTTTCCAACCAAGGACGGACCATCTGCAATCGTGGCTTCGCACAGCCTGATTCCGGCAGCGTTGAACCACGCCTTCTCGACATTCGGAGCACTGATGTCGAAGGACTTGCCGCTCTCACGGAGACAACACGAAATGATAACCACAGTCGTCTCCGTGACGAATCGATGTTTCTATTGAATTGAATCGCACGCAGAGTTTCTGCGCCGGGTAACGTTGAATGCGGATTTAGTCGAAGCGCTGCGGAGGGACTACAAGACCGCGGCGATCACCGAGCAAGAACGGGCGATGCTGGATTACGCGGTGCAAATGACGAAGGATGCGACGAAGATCAGCCGCGCGGATCATGAGCGTCTTCGTGCCGCCGGATTTGACGATCGCGGCATTCTGCAAATTACATTGATCGCTGCGTGGTTCAACTACATCAACCGAGTAGCGGACGCGCTGGGAGTCGGACGAGAGTAGAGGATACGTTGCGCTCTTCAGGGGCGGAGGGACGATTCAGTAGGGATTGCTGTCGCCGAAGTCGATCGCTTCTTCGGCATTCTGCTGCTCGGTAGCGGAGTGGCTGTGCAGCAAGCGAACGCAACGATTCCAGCGGAGGACAGCATCGTCATTGCCGGGCGGACGGATTTTTTCGGCTTCGGCAAAACAGCGCAGGGCTTCTTCAAAAAGCACGCGAAGGGCATGCAAAGGACGGCCAGCGCGAAGTTGCACTTTCGCGCGGCGTTCGTTGAGAAGGCCGAGATAGTAGAAGCGCTCATAGAAATTTTCGAGGCGCTCAAAAATGGCTTGCACCTCCGCATAACGATCCGAGGGAGCGCCGGTGAACTGGTCGGTGATGGACAGGCCGAGCACGCGGAGAGCAAGTTGATGATTGGGTTCGATGGCGAGAATGTCGTGGCAAATTGATTCGGCCTCTTCGGGCTCATTCAGATAGCGATACAGCTCAGTTTTGGCGATGGCTTCGGGAATTCCCGCCTTCGAAATGGATTTTAACGCGTGCTCCATGGGGGCCTCCGCTCTGATTAGGTGCCGCCGGAACGTCTGAATTTGCGAGCGATCCAAACTAACGGATCGTAGAACTGATCGACGACGCGTTCCTTCAGCGGGATGATGGCGTTATCGGTGATGTGAATGCTCTCGGGGCAAACTTCGGTGCAGCATTTGGTGATATTGCAAAAGCCGATTCCCATCTGGTCTTTGATACTTTTTATGCGCGACAGATTGTCGAGAGGATGCATTTCGAGGCCGGCAACGCGGACAAAAAATCTGGGGCCTGCATAGTGCTCTTGCTTTTGATGATCGCGAAGGACGTGGCAGACGTCCTGGCACAAAAAACACTCGATGCATTTGCGGAATTCCTGGGCACGGTCGACGTCAGCTTGCGACATTTTCCAGTCTGTTCCGGGGCGCGGCGAAAATGCGGGGATTTTCTTGTTCACCTGATAATTCCAAGAGACGTCGGTGACCAAATCTTTGATCAGAGGGAAAGTTTTCATCGGCGCCACGGTGATGGTCTTGTCCGTAGGAAGTGAATCCAGGCGCGTCTTGCAGGTGAGCCGCGGGCGGCCGTTCACTTCCGCAGAGCAGGAGCCGCAGCGGCCGGCTTTGCAATTCCAACGGACAGCGAGATCGGGAGCGAGGTGACCCTGAATGTAATGAAGCGCATCGAGAACCACCATTCCCGGGGCGATGGGGACGCGATAGTCGACCGGGGTGCCACCTTCGCGAGTGCCACGAAATACCGCTAAGACGGCTTCTGCCACGAGCGGCCTCCGCTGAGCGTTTTGCGCTGGGCTTGCGTTGGAAACTTATCTGCCATCAGCAATCTACCTGACGAACTTCAGGAGCTTAAAACCCCTGAAGGGAACGACTGTAATGTCGCAGCTAAAGATGCGACCCTCTAACAGGGCGTTGAAAAAGTCTTTTCCGGCCATTCTGAGCGAGGCGAGAGGTCCGTTTTCTGTGAAAAAAACAAGCAAAAAGCAGATGCCTCGTCGCATGGCTCCTCGGAATGACACGTATGGCATTTTTTCAGCAGCCTGCTAACGTCCCAATTATTCCGCAAGCCGTGAGGCTTGATGTATCTATTTTTGATCGGCCAAAAGCTGCTGCAATTCTTCGGGCATTTCGCGCACGGGGATTTGGCGTAACGTCATTCCGGCGCCATCGCGAACGATGATGTTGTTCTTTTTCCCCCACGCCGCGTCATATTCCGGGAAATCGAGACGGCTGTGCGCGCCACGGCTCTCTTTGCGGGCGAGAGCGCACCGCGTGACGCATTCAGCGACCGTCAACATGGATTTCAGGTCGCGAGCGAGATGCCAGCCGGGGTTGAACAAGCGCGAGCCTTCGACGCGTACGCGCGAGGCGCGCTCGTTGAGGCGTTCAATTTCCGTGAGCGCGCGATTGAGGTCCTCCTCATTGCGATAGATGCCCACAAGGCTCTGGAGGGTATTCTCCAACTCGCGATGAATTTCGTAAGGGCCTTCGCCGTCGCGGCGCTCGAAAGGAGCGAGTATCTCGCGCGCGGCTTCTTCGACCTGCGCGGCGTCGAGGGTTGGAGTGGCTGTTTCCTTCGCGTGCTTCGCTGCGGCAGCACCAGCACGGCGGCCGAAAACGAGCAAGTCCGAGAGCGAATTCCCTCCGAGGCGATTCGCGCCATGAAGGCCCGCAGCGGCTTCGCCGGCGGCGAAGAGTCCGGGAATGGATGCTTGCGTGGATTCCGCGTCCACGCGAATGCCGCCCATAACGTAATGGCAAGTGGGGCCGACTTCCATAGGTCCGCTGGTGATGTCGACGTCGGCGAGTTCCTTGAACTGGTGATACATGCCGGGGAGCTTGCGTTTCACGTAGTCGGCGGGCTTGTGGGAAATATCGAGATACGCGCCGCCGTGTTCGGTGCCGCGGCCTTCGCGGACTTCGGTGTAAATCGAGCGGGCGACGACGTCACGCGTGGAAAGTTCCATCTTCTTGGGATCGTACTTTTCCATGAAGCGTTCGCCGAGGCGGTTGCGGAGGATGCCGCCTTCGCCGCGAACCGCTTCCGTGACTAGAATTCCCTGCACGCCAGGAGGCCAGACCATGCCTGTGGGGTGGAATTGCACAAATTCCATGTCCATGAGTTCGGCGCCAGCTTCGTAGGCGAGCGCCATGCCGTCGCCAGTGTATTCCCAAGAATTCGAAGTGATTTTCCAGGCTTTGCCAATGCCTCCGGTGGCAATGACGATTGATTTGGCCTTGAAGAGCACGAAGCGCCCTTGTTCGCGCCAATAGCCGAAAGCGCCCGCGATGCGATCGCCGTCCTTAAGCAGGCGCGTGACGGTGCACTCCATATAAACGTCAATTCCCATGCTGACGCCGCGATCCTGGAGCGTGCGAATCATTTCCAAGCCGGTGCGGTCGCCCACGTGGCAGAGACGCTTGAAACTGTGACCACCGAAAGCGCGCTGCATGATGTCGCCGGATTCCGTGCGGTCGAATAGAGCGCCCCACTGTTCGAGTTCGCGCACGCGGTCAGGAGCTTCCTGCGCGTGGAGCTGGGCCATGCGCCAATTGTTCAAGAATTTTCCGCCGCGCATGGTGTCGCAGAAATGGGTGCGCCAGTTATCGCCAGCGTCTACATTGGCCATGGCAGCGGCGATGCCGCCTTCCGCCATTACGGTGTGCGCTTTGCCGAGCAGCGATTTGCAGACAACGCCTACGGAGGCTCCTTGATTGAGCGCCTCGACAGCGGCTCGGAGGCCGGCTCCGCCCGCGCCGATGATGAGAACATCGTGTTCGTGAGTTTCGTATTTTTCGTTCAAAAGAGTCTCAGATCCCGGATGGTTCCCATAGCTGTCAACATGACGTACAGGTCCGTGAAGGCCACGAAGAACAGGCTGGTCCAGGCGATCAACATGTGATGTTCGTTCAGCGACGTTACACGCCGCCACAGACTGAGCCGCGCGCCGCCGAACTTCGCGCACGAATAGCAATCGACGTTGCCGCCGACCATGTGGCGGCACGAATGGCAGGAGAGCGTGTAGGTTGTCAGCAGCGCAACGTTAATCAGCAGGATGAACGAGCCAACGCCAGCGCCAAAATGCCCGCTCCAGATAAATCCGCGAACCGCGTCGTACCACAGGGAAATAAGGAACACAAATGACAGATAGAAGAAGTAGCGGTGGACGTTCTGCAGGATCAGCGGAAATTTTGTTTCGCCGCCATAGTTATGTCTAGCCTCTCCGACGGCGCACGCGGCTGGGTCCAGAAAAAACGCACGGTAGTACGCTTTGCGGTAGTAGTAGCACGTAGTGCGAAATCCCAGCGGCCCGCCCAAAACCAGCACCGCGGGCGAAAGCGGCCACCAATGATGCTCGGGATCAATCAGCGGGGAATAAAACGGCGAGAGGTATGGTCCCCATTCGTAGAAATGGCCTTGGAACGCCCGAAGCGTCGCATAAATCGCAAACAGGCCCAGACCAATCGCCACGGCCAGCGGCTGAAGCCACCAGAAATCGCGCCGTTGCGTTGCGCCGAAGCGATCCGAGAGTTGCACGGTCGGAGATTCCGCCACCCGTCACCGCCTTTCGCCGCGACATATTAGTATCCGGCCCCAGGCAAGTCAACGCGTTGAGGGAAAGCCCTCACTTTTGTTCGATGACTGTTATGGTTTACGATTCGTACATAACACCACTGATTCACCGCCGAATGCGTAATCGTGTTCTGAGGAGATTGTGACATGGAGAATCCGGGCGAGAAAAGCATTAAGGTGCTGGCAATCGATGGCGGCGGAATACGCGGGATTATTCCGGCGGTGATTCTTCGCGAACTGCAGAAACGCATTGGCAGGGATTTGTGGCAGACATTTGATCTGATTGCAGGGACATCCACGGGAGGCATCATCGCGCTGGGAATTGGCACGCAGGGGAACACAGGCGCGCCGTATTCGCCGAGCCAGCTCGTTGACTTGTACGTGCAAAATGGCCCGGCGATTTTCCGCAAAAATTTCTTTACACCAGCGCGACAGCTGATTCTTCCGAAATATTCCCCGGATGCGTTGGACGCGACGCTGACGAAATTTTTTCAAGATACCGAATTGCAGGCGGCGCTGACTCCGCTTTTGATATCGAGCTATGACCTGCAGGGACAACTGCCGTTTTTCTTCAAGAGCCACAGAATCGCGGCGGACCCGAGCTACAACTGGAAAGTAACGGAAGTTGCGCGGGCGACTTCCGCGGCGCCGACATTCTTTCCTCCGTTTCATTTGACGAGAGGCAACCAGGACTATGCGCTGGTGGATGGCGGAGTGTTTGTGAACAATCCGTCGATGGCGGCGTATGCGGAAGCGCGGACGTTATATCCAGATGCGGCACAAATGCTGATTGTTTCGGTGGGCACGGGAGATCGGCAAGATCAGATTAGGTATGCGTCGGCGAAGGGGTGGGGACTGCTGGGTTGGGCGAAACAGATTGTGCCGGTGCTGATGGACAGTGTTTCGGAGGCAGTGGACTTCGAACTGAACTCCCTTCCGGGATGCACGTATTACCGGCTGCAGGTTCCCTGGGAGAAACTGGAGCGAGCGTCGAGCGACATGGACGACGTGACGCCGGAGAATCTGGCGAACTTGCAGAGCGTGGCGAATGATTACGTGACATCGATTGCGGGCTTGCTGGACAAGATATGCGCGGAGCTCAAAGAGGGCCGTGGAAGCGATATGCCGGGGATCGGGCGTAAGCAGAGCTGACGGCCGATTTTGAATCAGGCGCGCAATCGCGTTACCAGGAGAGCTGCGTTTCGACCGGCACGGAATAATCGACGCCTTCGACTTCGAAGCCGAAGAGAGCGCGAAATTCGTGCTGAAAGCCGGCGAAATCGCTGAGTTCGCGCAAATTTTCCGTGGTGACGTTTGGCCAGAGCGCAGCGACTTCCCTTTGCACGTCGGCACGCATCTCGCAGTCGTCGAGACGAATGCGACCGGCGTCGTCGAATTTCGGCGTAGCACCCTCGGCGAGAAAATCAAAGAATAGGCGGCGCATCTGTTCGAGAGCACCTTCGTCGAGATTTTTCTGCTTCATTACACGAAATAAGATGCTCATGTAAAGCGGCACAACCGGGATGGCGGCTGAGGCTTGCGTGACGATGGCTTTATTGACGGCGATGCGCGCTTCACCGCCAAGCTGGTTGTCCAACATTTCATCCAGCGCATGCGCGGTTTGCTCGAGATGTTTCTTGGCCGCGCCGATCGTTCCATCGCGATAGATGGGCCAGGTGATTTCCGGGCCGATGTACGAATAGGCGAGCGTACGGACGTTTTCGGCAAGCAGATTTTCGGCAGCGAGCATGTCGAGCCACAACTTCCAGTCCTGTCCGCCCATAACTGAAACCGTGGCCGAGATTTCGGCTTCGCTTGCGGGAGGAATGGTGACTTCCGTGACTTTGTCGGAGTCGAGTTCGACTGTTTTGTTTGTATAAGCCGCGCCGATTGGCTTTAAGACGGAACTGTGGCTTTGGCCGGAGATGGGATCTGTTCGCTTGGGCGCAGCGACGCTGTAAATGATGAGATCGATCTTGTCCATTTCCTTGCGGGCAATTCCCGCGACGGCGCGTTTGGCGTCGTCTGAAAACGCATCGGCGTCAATCGTCTCCGCAAATAAATCGTCTTTTCGAGCGAAATCGTGGAATGCGGCGGTGTTGTAGAAGCCCGCGCTCGCCGCCTTATTCCCGTCGGGCTCGCGTTCGAGGCAGACACCGAGTGTTTTTGCGCCGAAACCCCAAGCTGCGGCGATTCGCGAAGCGAGACCGTAGCCAGTGGACGAACCAATGAAGAGCGCGGAATTTATTCCGGTGCGTTGCGGTTGCGCGTGCGAGCGAATGGCGGCGATTTGGCGTTCCACGTTGCGCCGACAACCTTCGGGATGAGCGTTGACGCAAATGAATCCGCGGGAGCGCCGCTGCACGATTTGGTGGGGCATAGGTTCCTGGGCCGTCCTTTTCGATTTGAGCCGCACACAAAGCAAAGCCTATTTGGACAATGGCTGTCAAGTTTCCGCTGTTGTCGTGACGACCACGGCCTACGCCGAATTACAACTTTCTGTATTGACACGACTTCTTAGGCGACGTATAAATATACAGAGAGATGAATATTCAAACAGCGGACACTGTGATGGGCACGCACAAACGTTTCCGGCAAGGGCAAATCTTGAAGTTGGTGGGCGCCGAACCCGTCCCCAACCAAGACGACCTGCGGCGCAGGCTGAATCATATGGGTGTGCGCGTGACGCAGGCGACGCTGTCGCGCGACCTTCGCGAATTGAAGCTGGTGAAAACGGCGGAGGGTTACCGGCCGTTGACAGCGGCGGCGGAAGAATCGGCGGCCGTGCCGCAGCTGGCGCGAGCTCTGCGTGAATTTCTAGTCGACGTGCGGCCCGCACAGAACATGCTGGTGCTGAAAACGCCTCCGGGCGGAGCGCAACCTCTGGCAGCGGCGGTGGACGCGGAACATTGGAAGGAAGTGGCGGGAACGCTTGCGGGCGACGACACGGTGCTGATTATTACGCCGTCGCGAGCGGCCCGCGCGGCCATTCAAAAACGCATGGAGGAATTACTCCGATGAATGGCGCGCCAAGGGTGGCGGTGGTGGGAGCAACGGGTTACGCAGGATTCGAGCTAGCCCGGCTGCTGCTGCGGCATCCGGAAATCGAAAGGCCGGTTTTCTATCTGCGCGGAGAGAATGCGACGGCGCGGTGCTTGACGGAGATTTTTCCGCAACTGCGCGGGTGGGGAGAGGCTCCGTGCCGACCACTTTCGGTTGAGGCGATTGTGAAGAGCGGCGCGGCAACCGCGTTTCTCGCGACACCGCACGAGGCTTCTCTCGAGATTGTTCC
Source organism: Acidobacteriota bacterium (assembly GCA_027307115.1). Lineage (GTDB taxonomy): Bacteria > Acidobacteriota > Terriglobia > Acidiferrales > UBA7541 > DAHUXN01. Next base: position 71,421 of record DAHUXN010000013.1, on the reverse strand, counting down.
TAAACTGATGAATGCGGGCGTTCGCGTGATCGACTTGAGCGGAGCGTTCCGATTTCGCGACGGTGAGACGTTTTCGCAGTGGTACAAACTGAACGCGCCGAATGCTGAAGCGCTGAGCAGGGCGACGTACGGATTGCCGGAGTTGTATTCCGCCGATTTGCCTGGCGCGAAGGTTGTCGCGAATCCTGGCTGTTACCCGACTTCCGTAATTTTGGGATTGCGGCCGATTGTTGAGGCGGAGTGGATTGACCTGGCGCGCGGGATCGTTTGCGATTGTAAGTCGGGCGCAAGCGGCGCTGGTAAGGAACCAAAGCGTGACACACAATTCGTCGAGGTGAATGAGAATTTCCGCGCGTATGGATTGTTCACGCACCGGCACACGCCGGAAGTGATGGAACATCTGGGAGTTTCAGCGGAACAAATGATGTTTACGGCGCATCTGCTGCCGATCGAGCGAGGAATCTTATCGACGCTGTACGTTTGGTTGAGCGAGGCAAAACGCGCGGAAGAAATCGAGGCGCTATTTCGCAAGTTCTATGCGGGGCGGCCGATGGTGCGCATCTGGCCCGCAGGGAAGCTGCCCGAATTGCAGCACGTGGCGCGCACGAATTTCTGCGACATTGGATTTGCGTTGGATGACTCGGGCCGGCGGTTGGTGGTCGTTTCATGTCTGGACAATTTGGGCAAAGGCGCGGCGGGACAGGCAGTGCAGAATTTTAACGTGATGCATGGATATCCGGAATCCGAAGGACTGATATGAGACTGGTGATCAAGATCGCGGGGGCGTTACTGGACGACGAAGCCGCAGTGCGTTCGCTCGCGAGGCAAATCGCGGAGATCGCCAAGGCGGGGCACGAATTGCTGGTGATTCACGGGGGCGGAAAGATTTTTACCGCGACACTGGCGCGGATGGGAATGACGAGCCGGTTTGTGGGCGGGTTGCGTGTGACGGATCGCGAGACGCGCGACGCGGCGGTGATGGTTTTTGCGGGGCTGCTGAACAAACGACTGGCGGGAGCGATCTCGCTGGCGGGGCAGACGGCCGTGGGGATTTGCGCGTCCGATGCGGCGTGTTTTTTGGCCGAGCCGATGTTTCACGAAGGTGATTCTGGCGGACTTGGCTACGTGGGTTACCTCACGGGCGTGAATCTTGAATTTCTGAGTTCGCTGTGGCGCGCGGGAGTTGTGCCGGTGGCGTGCTGCCTGGGGCTTGGGTCGGATGGCGAGCTTTATAACATCAACGCCGATCATATGGCGGCCGCGGCGGCGGAGTATTGCCAAGCGGAAAGATTGATTTATGTCACGGACGTCGCCGGAGTGCTGGACGGAGAGAAAGTGCTGGATAAAGTGACGGGCGCGGAAATCGAAGAGCTGATCCGGCACCAAAAAGTTTCCGGCGGCATGGTGCTGAAGCTGGAAGCGGCGAAGCGCGCGCTGGCCGGAGGCGTTCGCCAGGTGCGGATCGTGGGTGGCACGCGACCGCGGGCGCTGCATTCGGCCACAAACGGCGCGAAGGGTCCGGGAACACGCGTTCTGCCGATACGATTGCCCATACAAGCCAAATATGCCGCACGCGCAGGCCGGTAAAAATCGTGACACGAAAAATAAGCCGGAAACCCGTGCCCTCAAAAAAAGTCAGCAATGCGCAGATTTTGCGCGATGCGGATCAATTTATGGTTGGGACGTACCGCCGGCCGCCGATTGTTTTCACCCATGGCAATGGCTGCCGCCTCTACGATACGAGCGGGCGCGCCTATCTCGATTTCCTCGGGGGCATTGCGGTGAATGCGTTGGGCTATTCGCATCCGCGGCTGGTGCGCGTGATGCGGCGCGAAGCGGCACAGGCAGTTCACTTCTCCAATTTGTTTCACAACTCATTTCAAGGACCGCTGGCGAAGAAGCTTGCTGAATGGTCGGGGCTTGAGCGCGTTTTTTTCACGAACAGCGGAACGGAAGCGATGGAAGGCGCGATGAAGCTGGCGCGCGCGTACTCGAAGAAGAACCGGGTGGCGGATGGGCCCGAAAAGACGCGGTTCCTGGCGCTGGAAAATTCGTTTCACGGGCGGACGTTCGGGGCCGTGTCCATAACGTATCCCGCGAAATACCGCGAACCGTTCGAGCCGGTTGTGCCGGGGGCGGAATTCGTGCGGTTCAACGACGTGGCGGACCTCGAAAGAAGATTCGACGAAAGCGTTTGCGCGATTGTGCTCGAAACGATTCAAGGCGAAGGCGGCGTTTATCCTGTAAGCGAAACGTTTTGGTCCCGCGCGCGCGAGCTTGCCACGCGACACAACGCCGCGATGATTGCCGACGAAATTCAGTGCGGGCTGGGGCGCACGGGACGCAATTTCGCATATCAGAAATTTGCAACAAAGCCGGACATCGTGACGGTGGCGAAGCCGCTTGCCGGAGGACTGCCGCTGGGAGCGTTTATCGCGAATGAGAAGTTTGCCGGCGCGTTTACGCCGGGCCTGCATGGCACGACGTTTGGCGGCGGGCCGTTCGTTTGCGCCGTGGCGCTGGAATTCTTGAAGACACTCGAAGATGAGAACCTTCTGGCCAATGTTCGCGAGCGGGGCGAAGAGCTGCGGCAAGGTCTGGAGAAGTTGCAATCGCGATTCGAATTCATTCGCGAAGTGCGCGGCGAAGGACTGATTGTGGGCCTGGATTTGTCGATCGAAGGCGGGCCGATTGTCGAAGAGGCGCTGAAGCGGGGATTGATCATCAATTGCACGCACGAACACATTTTGCGCATGCTGCCGCCGTTCATTGTCCGCGCGCAGGATATTCGGGAATTCCTTAAGACGCTCGAAGTTGTGCTGACAAAAGCACCACGGAAGACTTGGAAGCTCGCGGGAATATCGCAGGTGCAACCCGAACCCGGTCCGCAGGCTCAAGAAATGGCTGGAGCAATCGCTCAGGCCGCAGCGAGGTAAATATGAACGCGATGGCCGCAACCGCAAATGTTCCGACGCTCACGCCCGATCTGCTGACCGGCACCGAATGGGGCGCGGCGCAGATTCGCGAACTCTACCATTTGGCTGCCGACATCAAGGCGCGGCCGGAACGGTACCGGAGCGTACTGGCGGGGCGCTTTCTAGCGATGATTTTTGAAAAGCCATCACTGCGCACGCGCGTTACTTTCGAAGTTGGTGTTGCAAGCATGGGCGGAGGAGCTGTCTTTCTGGATCACACGCAATCGCGGCTGGGCGAGCGGGAATCGGTGCGCGATGTTGCGAAGAATCTCGATCGCTGGGTGCAGGGGATCGTAGCGCGCGTTTTCGAGCAGAAGGTGCTCGACGAGCTGGCGGAAAATGCGTCGATACCGGTGATCAACGCTCTGTCCGACGGTTTTCATCCCTGCCAGGCGCTGACGGATTTTTTCACGTTGGAAGAGCGTTTTGGATCGCTGCGGGGAGTGAAAGTTGCTTACGTCGGTGATGGGAATAATGTTTGCCATTCCCTGTTGAGCATTGGCGCACGCGTTGGGGCGCAGGTTCGCGTCGCTACGCCAGCAGGTTATGAACCGCATGCGGAAGTGGTGACGGAGGCGCGCCGAGCGGCCCGCGAAACACGCGGAAGAATTGAAATTCTTCGCGCGCCGGAAGAGGCGGTAGCCGGCGCGCAGGCTGTTTATACGGACGTGTGGGCGAGCATGGGCCAAGAAAATGAGGTTGCGGAGCGCGCAGCATTTTTTGCGCCGTATCAAGTGAATGAAAGGCTCTTAGCGCAGGCTGATCCGCATGCGGTGTTCATGCACTGCCTGCCAGCGCACCGCGGTTCAGAAGTTGCGGCTGGCGTAATCGACGGGCCGCAATCGATTGTGTTCGACCAGTCGGAGAATCGTTTGCACGTCCAGAAGGCGATCCTACTCACGCTGCTTGGATAAGGAGAAAACGTTGGCGAAAAAAGTGGTGCTGGCCTATTCGGGCGGACTTGATACGTCCATCATCATTCCGTGGCTGAAGGAGAATTATCACTGCGAAGTGATCGCCATGATTGGCGATCTGGGACAGAAGGAGGATCTAGAAGCGGCTCGGCGGAAGGCGTTGGCTACCGGCGCAAGCGAAGCACACGTGGAGGATCTACGCGAGGAATTTATCACCGGCTACATTTGGCCGACATTGCGTGCGGGAGCGGTGTACGAGCACAAGTATTTGCTGGGGACTTCGTTTGCGCGGCCGATTTTGGGGAGGCGTCAGGCGGAAATGGCACGCAAAGTGGGCGCTGACGCGGTGGCGCACGGCTGCACGGGAAAAGGCAACGACCAAGTGCGGTTCGAGCTGGCGGTGAAAGCGATCGCTCCAGAACTGAAAATCATCGCGCCGTGGCGCGAATGGAATATCACTTCGCGTGAGGAAGCGATCGCGTATGCGCGCGAGCACCATGTTCCCATCGAACAGACCACGAAGAATATTTACAGTCGCGACCGCAATATCTGGCATTTGAGCCATGAAGGCGGGCGGCTGGAGGATCCGGCGAACGCGCCGGAAGAGGCGATGTGGCAATGGGTGGTTTCTCCCGCAGCGGCGCCAGCGACGCCGACCGAAGTGGAAATTGGATTCGAGAGCGGCGTTCCTGTTTCCGTGAACGGGAAGAAGCTTGGCGCGATCGCGTTGCTGGAAGAATTGAACGACATTGCCGCGAAAAATGCGGTGGGACGCATGGATATGGTTGAGAACCGTTTGGTGGGAATCAAATCACGCGGCGCATACGAAACGCCCGGAGGGACGTTGCTGGTCGCGGCGCATCGCGAACTTGAAGCGCTCTGCCTGGACCGCGAGACACTGCACTACCAGCAACAACTGTCGTTGCGGTACGCAGAAATGGTTTACTACGGCATGTGGTTCACGCCGCTGCGAGAGGCGCTGGACGGGTTCTTCGCCTCTTCGCAAAAGCGCGTGACCGGCTCAGTTGGTTTGAGCCTTTTCAAAGGCAACGTGAATGTGACATCGCGCAACTCGGCCTATTCGCTCTATCGCACGAATCTGGCGAGCTTCACGATGACCGGGTACAACCCAAAGGACGCAGAAGGATTTATCAATCTGTTCGCGCTACCGATCACCGTGCCCGCGGTTAAAGGAAATGCGGCGAAATGAGCGAGGCAGGACAAAAAAAGATGTGGGGCGGGCGGTTCGAGCACGCTCCGGACAAGGCGTTTTACAAATTCGAATGTTCGTTCGACTTCGACCGGCGACTACTGCCATTTGAACTGCAACTTGATCGAGCTTGGGCTCTGGGTCTGGAGAAAATAAATATTCTGAGCGCAGGAGAAAAGAAGCAAATCATCGCGGCGCTTGATGGGATTGAAAAACGTGCACTTGCGGAACCTGCGTGGCTCGACGCTTCGGATGCGGAAGACGTGCATCACTTCGTGGAATCGACGCTGACGGATATGCTCGGACCACTGGGGAAAAAACTGCACACAGGCCGCAGCCGGAACGAAATGGTTGTCACGGAATTCCGGATGTTCATTAAAGCCGCAGCAGCGGACATGCGAAAGGCCGTGATAGCTCTTATTAAGGCGTTCGTAGAACAGGCGGAGTGGAATTTCGGCGTGGCGATGCCGGGCATGACGCACATGCAACTGGCGCAGCCGATTTTGCTCTCGCATTTTCTGCTGGCGCATGCGGAAGCGTTTTTCCACGACCTGGATCGCATCGCGTTTGCGGCGAATACCGCGGACGCGTGTCCTTTGGGCGTGGGCGCACTCGCGGGGTGCGCGTTTCCGATTGACCGGCGCGGTTTGGCGGAGGATTTAGGATTTGCGCGAGTGACGCGCAACAGCCTCGATTCCGTGAGCCGGCGCGATTTCGCGCTCGATTACTTGTTCGCGTTAAGTGTGCTGTCGAATCATCTGTCCCGGCTGGCGGAAGACATGGTTTTATTCGCGTCGCCGGGCTTTGGATTCGTCACTTTACCGGATGAATATTCAACGGGCAGCAGCCTGATGCCGCAGAAGAAAAATCCGGATGCATGGGAATTGATTCGCGGAAAGTCGGGGCGAGTTGCGGGGGCGTTCGTATCTCTGCTGGTCACGATGAAAGGCTTGCCGTCAAGCTATCAGCGCGATTTGCAGGAGGACAAAGAACCATTGTTTGACGCGCACGATCAAACGCTAGCGATGACGCAAATCGCAGCCGGTGCGGTGAGTGCGACGAAATTCAATCTGGCGAATTTGCGCAAAGCCGCGGAAGATCCCGCGCTGATCGCCACCGAAGCGGCGGATTACTTAGTGGCGAAGGGAATTCCATTTCGGCAAGCGCACGAAATCATCGGAAAGATGGTTCACGATGTCGAGGGAGAACAACAGGGATATGCGCAGTGGCCTGTTGAGCGTCTGAAGAAATATTCGTTGTCGTTCGAGGCAGATTTTCCGGAAGCACTTACGGTGGAAGCAGCTCTCGCGCGACGGCAAGCGCCGGGAGGAACGGCGCCGGCTGCCGTCCGCGAAGCGATTGCCGAGGCAAAAGCCCACCTTGCGGCGCAGGAGAAAGTGGCATGAAGACGCGACGGGCGCGGCCCGGGGACGCGCCAGCCATTCACGCACTGATCGAGCACTATGCAGCGGAGGGAATCCTGCTGCCGCGCACGGAAGAGAATGTGCGCGAGCAAGCACGAGGGTTTTTGGTGCTGGAAGAAAAGGGCCTAATTGCAGGTTGCGTGTCACTCGAAAAATACGGCACTGAGCTGGCGGAGATTCGCTCGCTCGCGGTGAATACAGAGCTTCGCGGGCGCGGACTGGGCGCGCGGCTGGTGCAATATGCGCTCACGGAGGCTCGGCGGCGAAGAATCGCGCGGGTGTTCGCGGTGACACATGCGCCAGAATTTTTCGTGCGCCAGGGCTTTGATACGGCGCCGCGCCGGGCCCTGCCGGAAAAGATCGCGCGCGATTGCTCGGGCTGTCCGAAAGCGCGAAGGTGTCGGCTGGTCGCCGTGATCGCCATGGTCATCCCTGAACGCGCCGCGCTGCCAATACTAACTGATGCCGTGACATCATCTCCGGCCGCATGAAGCCGCGCATCGACGCAGCCCTACTGCCTCGCGGTTTCGAATTTTCCGCGGTTGCTTCCGGGCTGAAAAAATCCGGCCTCGATTTGGGATTGATCGTCAGCGAATTTCCCGCCAGCGCTGCTTGCCTGTTTACAAGCAATCGTGTCCAGGCTGCTCCAGTTTTCGCTTCTCGTATTCACCTCCGTCAATCGCAGCATAAGATGCGAGGAATTATCGTCAACTCTGGCAACGCTAACTGCGCCACCGGAGCTGAAGGAATTAGCGTCGCTGCGAGGACGGCTCTCAAGACAGCTTGGGAGCTAGGACGTTATCATCCGTCACAGATTCTTGTGTGTTCCACCGGCGTTATCGGTGTGCCGCTTCCCTGGAAGAAAATAATCAAAGCGATTCCGCGCCTAGTGCGGACGAGGGCCGCGACAGCGACAGCGTTCGGACAATTCACGCGCGCGATTATGACCACGGATACGCGGTCGAAATTCGCCGCAGCAAAGTGCCGCATCGGCGGGAAGCTAGTGCGCGTGCTGGGATGTGCGAAGGGCGCAGGAATGATTCATCCAAATATGGCGACCATGCTCGCGTTTGTTGTTACAGATGCGGCCGCCTCGCCGATCGTGCTTCGACGCGCATTACGCAGCGCCGTTGGAGGGACGTTCAACGCCATCTCTGTCGATGGTGACACTTCGACGAACGACACGCTGGCGCTGCTGGCAAATGGGGCCGGCGGTGCGCCGGAGATACGGGCGGGTAGCGCTGATTATCGCAAGTTCCTCGGCGCGCTGGAATCCGTTTGCCGCTCGCTCGCTTTGCAAATCGTGGGGGACGGCGAAGGGGCGCATCGCGTCGTGGAGATCGAGGTTCGCGGCGCGCCATCTGAGCGCGCTGCCGACACAATCGCACGCACGATTGCAAATTCACCACTGGTTAAAACGGCGCTTGCCGGAGGCGATCCGAACTGGGGACGAATACTGGCCGCAGCGGGCCGCTCGGGTGTTCGATTCAATCCCGACCGTGTGGAAGTTCGCATGGCGGGAATTTTAATGTGCCGCAACGGACGCGCACATTTCTTCGACGAGCGTACCGCGCATCGCAAACTTCTGGCCGCGCATGTTCCCATCGTGGTGAACTTGGGCGCGGGAAACGGCACGGCGCGTATCTGGACATGCGACTTCACGGGCGACTACGTCCGCATCAATGCCAGCTACCGCAGCTAGGCGAATCACAAATCCCATTTCAGATTGGCGGATTTCTTACGCGATGGCGGCGTCTTGTTTCTCTTTTGGACGGTTCAGCGGAACTTCAGCAGACTCGACGCGTCCGGCGACGTAGCGATAGCTCTCCAGAGCCGTACCGGCGACGCCCTGGCGGACGAGTTGCGGCAAATCCAATTTCGCTTCGGCGGCGTCGAGCTCCGCCGCTGTAGCGTGCAGCGCCGGGCTGCGCGGCATAAAAACCGGGCAGCAATCGTGAAATGGCTCAACGGAAATATCATGCGTGCCAATTTTTCGCGCGAGCGCGATGATTTCGAGTTTGTCGGTGCCTACCAGCGGACGGAACAGCGGAAGGTTGGAGGCGGCCTCGACGGCGACCATATTGCGAAGAGTTTGGGATGCGACCTGTCCAAGGCTGTCACCAGTGACGAAAGCGAGGGCATGGTCGCGTCGCGCCAAAACTTCGGCGATGCGCAGCATCATGCGGCGGTAGAGCAACACACGGCAGCTCTCCGGGGCATAGCGCACGATTTCACGCTGGATGGATTCGAACGGAATGCGATAGAGCTTCGCGGTGAATTGCCAGGGCACGAGTTGACGCACCAACCCGCGCGCGACGTGCAGCGACGATTCGCCGGGACGCGCTCCGGTGCCATAAAAATGGGCGAACGAAAGATGTGCGCCGCGCTTCATCATCTGATATGCGGCGACCGCGGAATCGAATCCGCCAGAGAGCAGGCAAAGCATTTTGCCGGCGGTGTTCGCGGGCAAGCCGCCTGAGCCGGGAATTTTTCGCGCGTAAACGAGGGCCGGACCGGAAGTGATTTCGATTCGGCAAGTGACGTCGGGATCGTTCAACTTCACGCGTACGTTGCGTCCCGCCTCTCGCAAGCGATCGAGCAGGAATCGGCCGATGACGGTTTCGATCTCGGAGCTGCGGTGCGCGAAGGATTTGTCGCTGCGCTTGGCGCGGACGGCGAAGGTGGCAAAAGATAAGGGTTCGACTTCCGCCCAGGCAGCTTCGCAAAGCGCCTGAAGATCAGCCTCGACCGGCCGGGCAATCGCGTAGTAGGCGATTCCCGAAATCTTCTCGAGGCGCGAGAGCGTGTCTTCAAGTGACGCGCCTTCTTTCAACCGCACAACGAGCCGATCATTCGGGCGTTCGATCTTATCGAGCGGTATACCCTCGAGGCCCAGGCGGACGGCGCTGGCGAGCTTCGAGACGAAGAACCGCTTGTTGCGGCCCTTGAGCCACAGCTCATGGTAATGAATGACGATAGCCGGTTGGCTCATCCTAATCAGTTCCTTCGCGGAATCTTCGTCAAAGTATACCAGCCGCAGCCTTTTGCGGCACCTGAACAACGTCGGACAGTGTGTGCCTTCGTGTGGTTCCTCTCTGAGGTCGTGGTGGCATCCAACGTGTCGGATCCGTTGGTAACCTTATCGATACAAAAATCGCCGTCGTGCGACTTTCCTTGACAGGCGGGGTTACAATCCACGGCACCTGAGGATTGCAAGAAGTCGCTGGCACGATGCGACCCGCCGGAGGGATTCCGCATCCAATGGTTGCGTAGGAAAGATGGGGAGGGTCCAATGTGGATCCGCCGAGACTGGGACGATTTTTTTAACCGCATGCGGAGACGCGGTACCGCGGTTCATCCTCCGCGGCCTGTGGATCGATCTGCGCGAAACCGCCTGGTTCCCGCGGAAGGTTATAGCTTGGCGGAGCTCGATGACGCGGGACTCAGCCTTGAGCAAGCGGAGGTGCTAGGACTTCCGGTCGATGCCATGCGGTTGGGCAGCGATCAGGCAAATGTTACCGCTCTCCAGATGTTCCTCCGGGCCAGCCGCGCACGCTACTGACTCTCCGGTGCTATTCCGCTTCATGTACTCTTGACGCGGGCATTGAAATCGGTAAACTTCCCTTTCTTGTCATGGCGACACAGCTCAACCCGGCAACGCTGGCTCCGAACCCGGAAGACTCACTGCGGGAACTTGAGTTTCCCCAACGGGAGGCTGCTTTTTTCTACGGCCTGTTTTTGCGCGGGCATTCGCCGGAGCAACTTCGCCGCGACATTGAAGTGCCCGCCGGCGTGCTTGCGAAATGGGATCGCGACTCCACGCGGCAGCCAGAGTTGCGCGTTTTGTTTGAGCGGATGGTCGAGTACCGACGGCACGTACTGGCAATTTTCGACGCACTTGTTGGCTTTGACGCAAGAACGCAGCGACTACAGTAGGTTGCAGAACGATTTATCGGTAGCTATTCCGGCGCCAAGTTTCCGCTCTCCAGGTTCTGGCCCACGCCCGATTTCCGCGCCATTTTCCGTGGCCCGAGTGATGGTTGCAAAAGCGGCGTGAATAATTCAAACTACTGATGTTCCCCGGTAGCTCAATGGTAGAGCATTCGGCTGTTAACCGAAGGGTTGCTAGTTCGAATCTAGCCCGGGGAGCCAACCTAATTTCCAATTCCTCAATCGGTTAAGCGACTTTCTTCAACTTCGATTTTTGCTGTTTTGGTAGCCCAAGTAGCCCAATCGGACTTTCTAGCGCAGGCAACTCGAACCCCAGTCCTACTCTTTCTGCTTCCTGCTTGCGCCACTCAATGTCTTCCTTCAACTGTTCCGCATAACGGTCTGTGACATCTTTGTTGGCATGACCAAGCCACAGCTTTTGCAAGTCCCACGGCACGCGGTTCTTTCGCAGGTGTGAAGTTCGGAAACGACGAAAAGAATGAAACGCCTTTCCGCCTTCCAGCTTCATATCTCTGCGAATCCTACCGAGGCCATCTCTAAGAACATTGCGCTGTGTCAGCGGTCGGCCCGACTCCGTCTGAAAGAGGAACCCTGACGTTCTGCCGCTTCGAGTGCATCGCGCTCGGCTTAGGAGGTTCCTGCTCGCGAATCACCCGCAGGATTGCTTCCAGCCCCACAGCTCGAAACGTCTTAGCGTCAAACGGAAGCACTCCCACGAGCAATTGGTAGAGAATTACCCCGAGCGAATAGACATCGGTGCGCGTGTCAATGTTCTGTTCGCGCTGGTCGGCTTGCTCCGGACTCATGTACTCCGGCGTGCCCATCATCACGCCGAGCTCGGTGAACAGGGTTTTCTCGATGAGCCGCTGCCCAATGGCTTTGGCCAACCCGAAATCGATAATCTTTGGCACCGCATTGCTCTCGTGCTCGACGACCAGCACTTTTGAGGGCTTCAAGTCGCGGTGGATGACAGCTTTTTGGTGAGCGTGCTGCACGCCGTCGCAGACCTGTAAGAACAATGCGAGGCGCTCTTTCATACTAAGCCGGTGTTTATCGCAGTATTCGGTGAGAGGCAGTCCGGGGACATATTCCATGACGAAGTAGGGCCGACCCTCGGGGGTGGAGCCGGCGTCGAATACGCGAGCAATGTTCGGATGATCCATGAGGGCAAGGGCCTGGCGCTCGGACTCGAAGCGGGCCACCACAGCCTTAGTGTCCATGCCAGTCTTGATCAGTTTCAGAGCCACCGTACGCTGGATAGGTTTCTTCTGCTCAGCAAGCCACACCTCGCCCATGCCTCCTTCGCCAAGCAGCTGCAGCAGCCGGTAGGGACCGATGGATTTGATCTCGGAGGTAGCGGAAGGTGACCGGGGCGAGGAACCCGCAGAGCCAGACGAGCGGGCTGAGCCTATATCATCAAGCGTCGCATCGACATCAGCTGCAGGCACAGAAGCGGAAGTGCCGAGGGGTGGGCCGGCATTCGAAAGATCGGAGCCGGGCGCAGATGGGGCAGCACCATCGGCGCTGGATCGAAGTGCCCGCAGGGCCTTCTTTTGGTGGCCGACCGGCTCCGCCCATGCACCCCTTTTCAAACAGCAGCCGTCGCTTACCTGAGTCCTTTTTTGGGCTGCCAAGTTTGGCCAACACTGTATACCCTGGCAATGTTCATCCGCAACGTCGGCTTTACAAATACCGCAAGAATGCACCTGCGGCTTTCACTTCGGCAAAGGCAGCGTAAAATCGCAGGAGCGGCGAGCTCGCCGGTCGTGGCGTCAGTACCGTGTTGGTTCCCGAACGATGACAGGAATCCGCAACCCTATTAGACGGAAATTTCAGTGCCAGAAACGGAACAACAGCGCCAACCTGGACAACTAGTGAGAGCCGCTGCTGAGGAGGGCATCGACGGCGGTCTCAAGCTTCTCGAAAGGCTGATCCGGGCCGGGTGCCGACTGCAGTCGGCCTTGGCGATCAATCAGAAATATTGCTGGGTAGCGCACGATATCGCGGTAGAGATTGGGAACTTTCCCTTTCAGCGTGAGAAGCGGGTAACTCACGGGGACCTCTTCCCAATACTTTCGTTGCATGTCGACACTTTCACCCGACAGGCCGAATACGATGAACCCTTGAGGCTTCCGTCGTTGGTATAGCCTGTCGAGCTTCGGCATCTCAGTCCGGCAGGGCTCGCACCACGTCGCCCAGATATTCACGAGCACAACCTCGCCCTTGTGGTCTCCCAGACGCTGTGTCTTCCCGAGAATGTCCACCGTTTCGAAGGGCGGCGCGGCCACATTACGCATGGCTTGGTTTCGGGACTGCTTCGAACGCGTGACGCCGTCGCTCACAGGTTTCCAGGCAAGACCCAGCGAGAGAATCGCAATGGTCAGACCTACTTTCGCGGGCAGAGAAAGCGCGCGCTGGCGGCGGTCATTTATGGTGAGAACCAAGGTGAAGAGAAACGGCAGGGTCATCGCGAGAGTCGACAAGGAGAGCCGAAAAAACCAATCCTTTTCGAGATCGGCGCTGGACCGAGTCAGTATGGTGTAGACGAGCGCGTACAGAAAAAGGGCTGCCAACGGCGAAAAAAAACCGGAGATGAGCACTACCTTTCCTCGCACGCGTACCACCTGCTTCCGGACTAAGCAACACGGATATTAAAGTTGGCGACGGGGTCCTTTACTTTCTGAACTGGCATGGGATTGGCCGAGGGGTTCGCTACCGTCATGAGCGCGGAAAGCACCGCGTGCGCGGCGCTCGGAACCGCCAGCGCTGATACCAGAGCTACGACCACGGTTCCTCCAATGACCATCGCGATTCTTCGAACTACGTTCATAATTTTTCTCAGTTCTGTCCGTCGGATTGCTAGAAATGGCGAAGGTGCCGAAACTCGTGAGCGGAGTCAAAGAAACTCTCTTCAAAATCTGCTTAAACAACTAAGTGTTGTATATAGCGAACGTTACATGGATATCTAAACCGGTTTCGGCAAGCAAACGGTCATGGTAAACTCCTGCTGAACCTAACTCGCAGTGCCACCTATGAAGTCTGATTCCGCAAATCATACTGTCTATCGCTTTGGAATGTTCGAAGCGAACCCGGAAACCGGGGAGTTCTTGAGGAAGGGTGTTCGAATCAAGCTGCAAGAGCAGCCCTTTCGGCTCCTGAGCTTGCTCCTCGAGAACGCGGGCGAGATAGTCAGTCGAGAAACCGTGCGGCAGAGCCTCTGGCCTGGGAATACTTTCGTCGATTTCGACGCGTCACTCAGCGTTGCCGTAGGCAAACTCCGCGACGCGCTCGGCGACGATGCCGACAATCCACGATTTATCGAAACAATCCCTCGCCGCGGTTACCGCTTCGTGGCACCCGTCCAACAAGGGAATCGTAGCCCGGAGCTGGCAATAGCGCCGTCGGTTGCATTTTCGTCGCTGCCGAAATCGCGCCGAAAAGTAATATCGGTCGGGATCACGCTCGCCATTCTGCTTTGCTTGCTGGCTGTTTATCTAAGGTCACGACATCAGGCGACCTTGTCGCGACGAGACGGCATTATCGTCGGGGATTTTTCCAACTCGACCGGAGACCCCGTTTTTGACGGTTCCTTGCGCCGGGCCGTGGTTGTGCAGCTTGCGCAATCGCCTTTCTTCACGATCCCCTCGGACACAAAACTCGAAGAAACCCTGCAAGGTCTCGGACGCCCGCCGGGTGAAAAATTAACCCCTGCGCTGACACGCGAAGTATGCCAGCAAGCCGGAGCCAAGGCCGCGGTTACCGGAACGATCTCACAACAGGGCGCGAGTTATCGGATTGTGCTCGAAGCAGACCGTTGCGCCGATGGGAATTCGCTGGCACGCCAGGAAGTAACTGCGGTCGCAAAAGACCAGGTGCTCCCCGGTTTGGGAAGGGCTGTCGAAAATCTCCGCAAGAAGCTGGGAGAATCGAGAGACTCTCTCCATGACTATGGCGTTCCCATCGAGCAGGCCACGACGAACTCTCTGGACGCGCTAAAGGCATATCAATTGGGTCTGGAGCTGCGCGCCCGCGATAACTCGGCCAAATCTATTCCCGCATTTAAGACTGCCGTGACGCTTGATCCAAATTTTGCGATGGCCTATGCGCAGCTCGGATCTGCCTATTCCAACCGGGGGGAAACGATTGCCGCAAGCCAATATTTCAAAAGCGCTTTTGAATTGCGGTCGCGCGCCACTGAACCCGAGCGATTTTACATTGCCGGTCGTTATTTCGACATTGTGACAGGAGAGTTGGAAAAGGCCTCCGAAAATTACGAACTGTGGGAACAGACGTACCCAGACCAATGGCTTGCATACAATGCTCTGGCGAATGATGCAAATCAGTTGGGCCGTTACGAAACGTCAATCAAAGCCGCAAAGGAAGCGGTACTCCTCAATCCAAATCACTCTTTTGGTTACACGAATCTCGTCCTTGGCTTCCTGGGGAGCAATCGGTTTAGAGAAGCGCAGGCCGTCTGCGAAGAGGCTGTCGCTAGGAAGCGCGACACTGACACAATCCATATAAGTTTGTATGAAATGGCCTTGATGGACGGCAATAAGAAAGCTTCGCAGCGTGAGATGGATATGGCCGCCCGGAACGCGGACGAACCAGGGATGCTTTATGTGGAAGCAGAGGCCGCGGCGGCGCAGGGACGAATGAAGGAAGCAAATCGGCTATTTCAGCAAAATGTGGCGCAATTGCAGGCGGCTGGCCAACATGAAGGTGCTGCCAACACCATGGCCGACGATGCCCTGCTCAACATCCTGATTGGCAAGACAGTGGAGGCCCGCCGCATGGCCGCTGCATCTCTCCGTTCCGGACATGGCGAAATAGATCTTGGCTTAAATGCTCTCGTGTTTGCGCTCGCGGACGACGCGGTGCAGGCAAAACGTGTCGCGGAAGAATTCAATCGCTCTTATCCTCTGGCGACGCTCAATATGGGAGTCTTTTCGCCGATGATCCAAACTGTTATGGCAGAATCGCATCGGCCGAGTTCTGCACAAGTGACCGACATGATGAAGGCAGCTCTGCCTTACGAGTTCGGCCAGGTGGCGGATTTGCTTCCAGTTTACATTCGAGGCCAGGCCTATCTCGCCAGCAACTCCGGTGCGGATGCCGCAAAAGAGTTTCAGAAAATGTTGGATCACCGCGGAGTGGATCCACTCTCGCCCTATCTCTCGCTTGCCTATCTTGGTCTCGCGCGAGCGGACAATCTCATGGGAAAGAAAATAGATAGTCTCAAAGCATACGAACACTTTCTTGAGCTCTGGAAGAATGCCGACAACGACGTCCCTATCCTTCAAGTGGCCAGGCGCGAGTATCTGGCTTTGTCTCATTCAGCACGCCTGGCCACAAACGAAACAGGAAGGGCCAACTGATCGTAATCGTATTGACCTGAGACAGAATTTTGGAGCGCCCCCGGGGACATAACCGCGACGCCGTGTCAACACGTCACACCGAAATTCGTGGCATTGCTGTCCCGAGAGCGCGACCTCCAAGCGCGCGTTTCTTATGGTTCCCGACTAAGCCTTCACGCCTGCTTTGCGAAGGATTGTCATCATAGGGCACCAGTTTGTAAATGCGGACTGGAGCAGATTTAGACCGACGAATGCAGTAAACAAAAACCAGTAGGGGCTTATCCAATATCCCAATGCGAGAGAAGCTAGGACGAAAGCTCCTGCGATGAGTCTAAGGTAGCGATCTACAGTCATGATATTGCCTCCTTTTCAATCTGCTGCGGTCACACGATTCTCACCTGCGGGCGGAACAGCTCCTGCGCCACCGCGTTCGGTCAAATAATAGAGCACTGGAATTGCCATTTGGGAGAGAGCGGTGGAAGCTACTGCGCCTGCCATCAGGGAAATCGCGAGCCCCTGGAAAATCGGATCGAACAGAATTACACTCGCGCCTACGACAACGGCGGCGGCAGTCAGCAAGATGGGGCGGAAACGCACGGCGCCAGCGTCCACGACGGCTTGTTCCAGCGACATCCCGTTGGAGCGGCGCAGGCGGATGAAGTCCACAAGAATGATCGAGTTTCGCACGATGATGCCGGCGCCGGCGATGAAGCCAATCATCGAAGTCGCGGTGAAAAATGCTCCCAACAGTGCGTGGGCGGGCAAGATGCCGACGAGCGTCAACGGAATCGGGGCCATGATCACTAGAGGTGTCTTGAAGGATTTGAACCAGCCGACCACCAATACGTAAATCAGCACCAAGACGGCCGCGAAGGCCAAACCGAGGTCGCGGAAAACTTCCACCGTTATCTGCCATTCGCCGTCCCATTTCATAGAGTAGCGATCTGTCCGCTCTGGCAACGTCGTGCCGCTGTATTGCTTCACGCCGTACCCGCCGGGCAGTTTGATTTTGCTGATGGCATCGCGCATTTTGAGGATTGCATAAACGGGACTCTCAATGGTGCCGGCGACATCCCCCGTGACGTAGACCACGGGCCGCAGGTTCTTACGATAAATGCTCTGATCGATGACCGTTTGCCGGAGGTCGGTGACCTCGCGAAGGGAAACCTCCGCGCCGGAGGGGCTGGGGAGTTTCAAATCTTCGAGGCCTTCGATGCCGGAGCGGTCCGGCCGGGAGAGGCGCACTTCGATGGGAACATCTTCCCGCGACGCGGGATCGTGGAGCAGGCCCGCCGAGGCGCCGCTCAGGCCTATCTGGACCGTGCGCGTGACCTCCGCGGCCGAAACGCCCTGCAGGGCTGCCTTTTCGAGATCCACTTTCATGTCGTACTTTTTCTGGGAATCTTCCACGTACCAATCAACGTCCACGACACCTGGAGTTTCTTCGAAAATCTTCTTTATTTTCGCCGCCAGTTCGGTCTGACCCTTGTAGTCCGGCCCATAGACTTCGGCGACGAGAGTTTCGAGAACGGGCGGCCCGGGCGGAACTTCGGCGACTTTGATGCGGGCGCCGAAGGGAGCAGCGATCTTGTCCAACTCGGGGCGCAATCTGCGGGCGATTTCGTGGCTCTGCGCTTTGCGGTCATGTCGAGACAGAAGGTTGACCTGGATATCGGCCTGGTTTGGTTGACGGCGCAAGAAGTAATGCCGCACGAGTCCGTTGAAGTTGTAGGGCCCCGAGGTTCCGGCATAAACCTGGTAATTGATGACTTCGGGCTGCCGGCCCAAGTAGTTCCCTAGAGCCTGCGCCACACGTGTGGTCTGCTCCAGCGGGGTTCCGTCGGGCATGTCGATAATGACCTGGAATTCGCTCTTGTTGTCAAAGGGAAGCATTTTCACTTTCACCCATTTGAGCGGAATGAACGCCATGGCTCCCAAGAGAAGGACAACCACTCCCCCAAGAAAGATCCAGCGCAGAACGGGTTTTTGGATCAAGGGCACCATCAGGCGCCGGTAGAGTCTGGCGCTCCAGCCTTCGGCTTCGTGCATGGACTTTGCACTCACGGCGTAATGGCGGAGCAACCGCAAGGCAGCCCACGGCGAAACCACGAAGGCCACCATCAGCGAAAACATCATGGCCGAAGAAGCGCCTACGGGGATGGGACGCATGTAGGGCCCCATGAGACCGCGCACAAAGGCCATGGGCAGGATGGCCGCAATCACCGCGAACGTAGCGAGGATGGTGGGGTTGCCGACTTCGTCCACGGCCTCGACGGCAACGTCAGCGAGCGGGCGACCAAGATTTTCGGTCAGGCGGAAATGGCGAACTATGTTCTCGACCACGACAATGGCGTCGTCCACCAGGATGCCGATGGAAAAGATCAGCGCGAAAAGAGTCACGCGATTGAGAGTGTAGCCGTAGAGGTAGAAGATGGCCAGGGTCAGCGCCAGCGTTACGGGAATCGCGAGAAGCACGACGCCTGATTCGCGCCAGCCCAGCGCCAGGCCGATCAACAGGGTGACCGAAAGAGTGGCGATCAAGAGATGCTCGAGCAATTCGTTCGACTTGTCCTTGGCCGTTTCGCCATAGTTGCGCGTGACGGTGACGTTCAAATCATTTGGCAGGGTGACGCCGCGAAGAGAATCGACCTTGCGCAGAACATTCTCGGCAATGATCGTGGCGTTGGCGCCTTTGCGTTTGGCCACGGTGATGGTGACCCCCGGATATTCGGGATTGGCCACGCTGCCAGTGGTCCCCTTGGCGCTGGCGAAGAGAACGTAATCAGTGGGTTCCGCGGGTCCGTCCACGATTTTTTCGGCGACGTCCCGTAGGTACACAGGGCGTCCTGCGTGAACGCCGACGACCACTTGTTGCAGTTCTTCAGGGTGCGAAAAGAAGTTGCCCGCTTCGACTTGAAACTCCTCGTTGCCACGTGCAAAGTTCCCCGCCTGATTGCGCGTATTCGCCGCTCCGAGTTGCATGACAACGGAATTCGGAGTCAGTCCGTAGGCTGCGAGGCGTTGCGTGTCCAGTACGACGCGCAAGTTGCGAGGCTGCCCGCCGATGATGGCCGTTTCGGAAACGTCGTCCAGTTGCTTGAGCGCGTGCTCCAATTCATCCGCGATGCGTCGCAACTGGAAAGCGTCGTAGTCCTTGCCCCAGAGTGTCAGAGCGAGAATAGGCACGTCATCAATCGAACGCACTTTGATGATCGGCTGCGAAACTCCTTGAGGGATGCGGTCGAAGTTCGAATAAAGCTTGTTATAGGTCTTTACGATCGCGTCTTCTTCTTTCGTACCTACATAAAAGCGCACGATCACCATGCTCAGGCCGGGGTGGCTGATCGAGTAGATGTACTCGACTCCGGGAATTTCGCGGAGCAGCTTTTCCATGGGCACGGTAGCGCGTTGCGTCACTTCTTCGGCCGACGCTCCCGGCATCTGGACAAAAATGTCCAGCATGGGGACGACAATCTGCGGTTCCTCTTCGCGCGGTGTTTTGAGAATGCTGAAAAATCCCAGGAGGAGGGAGGCGACGACGATGAGCGGCGTCAGCTTCGACTGAATGAAGATGTGCGCCACGCGGCCCGCCAATCGCAGGGCGTGAGTGAAGTTGCCCGGTTTGGGAGATGTGTCGCTCATGGCCGTGTTGCGATTCGCTTGCCGCCCAAGTCGCGATCTCCGGGTGCAGCAACTAGCTTTTCTCCGTCCTGTAATCCGGAGAGAACTTCCATCTGTCCTCCGGTACTGTTGCCCAGCGTGACGTAACGCAATTCGGCGATCTCGTTCGCGTCGAGCACGTAAACTCCCTCGAGTTGGCCGCGCTCTACCAATGACGTGCGTGGAATCAACAATACCGATCGCGCGCCGCGTGAGAAGCGAACTCTCCCGAAGAGTCCGGAGCGGAGATGCGCATCAGAGGGCAACCCGACTTTCACCAGAAAGCTACGGCTCGACGGATCGGCTGCAGGAACGATTTGCACAACCTTGCCGATAAGCTGGGCATTGCCCAAGGCGTCGATCGATACGGGGGCCGTCTGCCCGGGATGTACAAGACGGATGTCGCTTTCATTTACCGTCACTTCAAGACGATAGCTTCGCGTGTCTTCGATGGTGAAGATGGGCATGCCGGGCGACGCCAGCGTGCCCTCATCGGCCATTTTTTGCGTCACTACTCCGGCAAAAGGGGCGCGAAGTCGCGTGTAGCCGAGCGAGGTTCGAGCCTGCGTGAGTGCGGCATTGGCTTGCGATTGACCGGCCCGCGCCATATCCCGGTGGGCTACAGCTGATTGGTAGCGGGCTTTGATCTCGTCGAACTCCTGCGGGCTGACGGATTTCTTGTCGTAAAGCTGCTGGTAGCGCTTCAGCGTCGCATCGGCGAGTGCAAAGTCCGAATCGGCAGCGGCGATTTCCTGTTCCGACGCGGCCACAGCAGCTGTGGCCTGATTCACTACGGAGCGAGGTTGCGCGTCGTCAATGATCGCGAGCACCTGACCCTGTTGCACGCGGTCACCTTCATGCGCGCGGATTTCGACGATGTTGCCCATCATCTGGCTAGAAACTTGGCTCGTTTGTGCGGCGCGCACCGTTCCGACGGCTTCCAACCAGTCAGGCACCGCCGTCTTCTGCACAGCAATCACCGAAACATTGCTCAACGTTTCTGGTGGAGCGGCCGCTGGACTGCGCTCGTTCGTGCAGCCGGCCAACGTCGCGATCAAACCGATCATCAACATGGAAAGCACTGTGATTGCATGTTTCTTACGGCTCATGGCGTCACCACGGGAGACTGAGGATTCAAAGTGCCGCTGGCGAGTTCGAGATTCGCGTAGCCAGTGTGATAGCGATAGACGGCTTCCCAATAATCCGTCTGGCTGCGCCGGGCGGCCTCTTCGGCCGCGAGTAGATCGGTAATCGTGGAAAGGCCGGAGTCGTAGCGGTTTTGATTGATGCGCAGGCTTTCCTGAGACTCCGCAATCGTTGCGCGAGCCACTTCGAGCTGCTGGCGAGCGGAGTCCAGATCATAGTAGGCGCGGCGCACTTCTAGCTGAGTAGCATCGATGGCCATTTCCTTTGCTGCTGCAACCTTCTCCTGCATTGCGCGCTCATGGGAAAGCCGAGCCCGCTTGGCTCCGCCTTCGAAAAGATCGAACTGAACTTCGATGCCGGCCAGCCAGTTATTTCCGCCGCCAGCGGCGACGAAAGTTGGGTTGTCCGCTTCCCAGCCTCCAAAAGCATTCACCCGCGGACCGAATGACGATTTCGCAATGGAGACGCTTTGCTGCTGCGCCGCTTCTTCCGAGCGGATCCGCCTCAGATCGGGGCGCTTTTCTAGCGCCGTCTTCTCTGCCTCTTCGAGCGGTGTTGCTGGGAGGCTTCTTTCCACGAGGGTTTCGTCTGGATCGAATTCGTTCTCCGCAGGGAGTCCTATGGAGGTGCTCAACTGTGCACGCGCCAGTGCCAGGCTATTTTGGGCACGAATGAGTTCCTGCTTGCGAGTTGCCAGCCGGACTTGGGCGCTCAGTAAATCGGATTCAACGACCACGCCGCTTTCGAAGCGATCCTTGCTTCGGTCGAGAATGGCCTGCGCCGTCTTCATGCTTTGCTCGGCGACCTCCAGTTGTTTCTTCGCAAGTAGCACTCCGTAATACGAGTCCACAGCGCGGAAGATGATTTCCTGGTCGGTACGTTCCATTTGATGGCCAACGGCATCCTTCACCCGCTCCGCACGGTTGATCGCGTGCCAGCTCGCGAACGAATCGAAGAGATCCCAGGTTCCGTCAAAGCGCGTCGTGAAGTTGCCGAAGGGAGCCGGCGTGTTCAATTCGTTGAGTGCGAAGTCTGCCGTCGTGAACCGCTGCTGTCGCAACTTGCTGCCAAATACGTACACAGGGTCGTTGCCACGGGTGGCTGTCTCGGAGAACGTTACGCGCGGCAGAAGAAAAGATCGGGCTTCCTTCACGTCAGATGAAGCGGCCCTTGTGTCAGCGAGCGCTGCTTTGTGCTCCGGGTTCTTTTCCAGCGCGATGCTGACTGCCTGTTGGAGAGTAATAGGCGAGAGATGCTGCGTTTGTTGTGCGGTGAGCGATCCCGGAATCGACAACACAAGTAGTGAGATCAACAGGGCGTTCTCTGCAAAGCGAGTTACGCCTTGTAGTCGCCCGAGAGGCTTTCGCAAGCTTTGGCTTTCTTTACAGCTTTGTCGTCCGCACATTCTCATTGAGAGATTTCACCCTTGTACAGCTTCTGGAGTCGGCGCGAGCCACGGCGTTTTCTCTTCGACGATCTCGTAGGTCGTGTGGAGGCGGGCCGTTTGCTTCACCATCACACCAACCGAGCAGTACTTCTCCTCGGAGAGTCGGATAGCTTCCTGGATTGCCGTAGGATCTATTTCGAATCCAGTGACCACATGATGGAGGCGCACCGAGGTAAAAACTTGCGGTGGACGTTCCGCCTGATCGGCTTCCACTCGCACTTCGTAGCCAGTCACTTTTTGGTGGTACTTCTGTCGAAGGACGGTGATGACATCGAATGCCGTACATCCTGCCAACCCAACTGCGACCAGCTCGACAGGCTTGGGACCGGTGCTCCCGGCTGCATCGTCGAGCAACATGTGATGTTCACTGCCGGTCGTCGCGACGAACTGACGCTCCGCCTTAAGTGGCTGAGTAAGCAGAACCTTAGCAATGATCATTCGCGTGCCTCCATAGACTCCGGTAATTCGGAGCCACACCAATAAATGCAAGAAGGCGGATTTTGTTACAGGAAAATACTGAAGGGTTTGGAACGGACTTGTGCGGGCCTACCTTCGGCTAACTTCCCTGGAGTCGTGTCTGGTGACCTTGCTCATTAATCCTTGATACTCCGACATCAATTCGCGCCTGAGTCTCGCGGTAATGCGCGGGTCGGGGGACTGATTTGGTGCCGTTCGGCACTGCAAGATCGACTTTTCTAAACTTGATAGGAAGGCTTTGCAAGGCTCGCAGCCGTCCATGTGTTTTTCCAGTTCTTCGCAAAGGGAATCATCAAGCTCGTTATCAAGATAGTTTGAGAGTTCGGCGAACATTTCCTTGCAGCGCCGTTGGCGCGGCTGCGCGGGGAGATGTGTTTCTGCGGAAGGTTTCGCCGTTTCGCGACGCACACGATGCTGATCCCGCTTGGCGAGTTCCTTTCGTACGAAGAGGCGCGCCCGGTGAAGTCGCACACGGATCGTCCCGGGCCGAAGGCCGGTGATTTCGGCGACGTCCCCGTCGGACAACTCTTCCATGTCGTGGAGCACAAGGATGAGACGATAGTCCGATGGCAATTTCTGCACTGCTTCTCGGAGCCGCTTTGCATTCTCCCGACGCAACATAGCAGTCTCTGGCGTCCCACCGGGGCTCCCCGACAGCTTCCGCAATTCCTGACGGTCGGGCATCAATTCTTCGAGGGAGAGATCTTCCTTGGGAGCAAATCTGCTCTTGCGTCTGCTCATCAGGCAGCGGTTCTTGGCTACCTTATAGAGCCAAACCATCAAGGCCTTGGGGCTGTCAAATTTAGGCAGGTTGGGAACCGATTTGAGAAGCACTTCCTGCATGGTGTCTTCAGCATCCTGCCGCTGCCCGCACACCTTCATGCTGAAGGAAAAGACTGTTTTCTGAAGCAATTCCAGCGCTTCTTCCAATGACTTTGGGTCCCCGCGCTGAATCAATTGGACGACTTGCTCAATCTCGGGTCGCACGGGCCAACTGTAACACGACAACCTGAACCTCATCTGCTTTGCTAATCCGCGGTCATTCGTGCTGCACTAACTGCTTTATTCGACCGCCTGCAAATTCAATGTAATCCGAATGCCATTCACCAGGACTACGCTTTGATTAATTAAGTCTTGACTGGTGATTTCGTCTCCGGTGAAAGATCGCAACGCTTTTACAGGACAAATAAACTCGGCCGCCTCCGAAGATTCCTTGTCACCACCAAGATGGTGCAGAACCGAGAAATCGATGGCCTCAATTTCGTCGCTGGAAGGCAGCTTCTGCATTAAGGCTTTCAGCCGAGGCGCCAGAAAGAGATCGAAGCTCTGCGCCGCACGCTTATAAATGGAGCTGCTGCTCGTTTGGAATTGCGCGGGATCGCGAAGCGTAAACTGAAGAACAATCTTATTGTGATAAACGACAAAAGATGGCGGCGCATAATCAACGAAATGAAAATCCGTTCCGTTGGTCTTCACGAGCGCATCGAGTTGCGATTGGAACTGAGACTGCAGTCGTTGGGCGTCGGCTTGTGTAGGGGCCAGCCTCGATGCAGTCAGAGAAGACGAGGCAGCAAGCGGCGGCTGAGCCTCCGCGGCAGGAGCCGTGACCGCCGCAGGCGCCGCTCGGTGTATTTTGCCGGCCTCCGCGCCGGTCGGAGCAGGAGAAGCAGCAGGGGGGTCCGTATTGGATGAACTAATCCCTCCGGCGCCGGGCGAGGCGGGAGCGGCCGTCCGGCCAGGAACGGAGCGGGCGAGCGCCTCGACGTCAAACGGGTCAAGTTGGTCCAGCGCCAAACCAAAATCTTTGCCGTTCACATAAATTCTGGAGCGATTCAGAATGTCCTGTCGTTCCCGTTCAGACGCGTTGACAAGTGCGAATGCATCGGCTATGTCGAGCACGGCGGCGAGAACTTCCTTTCCCTCATAGTCGTAGTTCTTGCTGGATGTATGCGCGTGATAAACGATTTCGAATCCGATGTCATCGCAGTCCACATCGCGAGGGATCTGCTCAGCAACGAGCCGAAGAATCGGCGTCATTACATCCCGAAAGATGCGCGACGCGCGCTCGTTTTGCGTCAGCTGATCCGCGTTGTATGCCGCGCTGTATATTCCCGAGACTTTCAAGACCACGCGATTCTGGAAATAGACAAATTCAATCCCTCGCGAGTCGAAGGGAGTTTGTTTGTTGGGTTCGGATTGAACGTAGCGGGCAAGGGCAAAGGAAAAAGGGAATTTCGTCACAGCGATTGCCTGATGAAGCGACTCGAGTTGGGGAAGATACCTTGCCTCTGCCGCTTTCAGCCTGGGGTTCAAGATTTCTGCCGGACTGACCTGAGCAAATGTCGAACCGCACGTGAGCAGAACGGTAGCAACAGTGAGAAGCGGTTTCCAAGAGTTGTGAAGTCCTTCACGAAATTTCATGAACCCCTCTCACATTTACTTCTGGCCTGGTCGGGACGTGGCCCGAAGCGCGGGCACGGCAATCGCGCGGGCATACGCGACGACCGCACGGATTTCCTCCGGCGTCAAAGTCTGGCCATAAGCCGGCATCATTGCCGATTTTCCCATGGCCGTGCCTCCTTGCGCGGTGAATTTCTCGAGAAATGCGTCGCTCAGCGAATTCAGAGTCGCGCCATCGTTCCATAGCGGCGGAGCTGGAGTCACGTTGGAGCGATTCGAAGGCCCAGCAGGGGTTTGGTCCGCGTGGCACCAAACACATTGCTCGTAGAAAATCTGCTTTCCTTGAGCCTCTTCGTAGTTGAGCGGGATGATCCGCTGTGCGTCATTCCAGTCCGGTTCCGTGTCATAAGCGTTCTGCAGGGGATCGAATTTTACGAGCGCAGATTTACGGGCGCAGCCAGCGAGTACAGCGAATCCAAGAGCCGCCGAAAACAGGAGTGCGCCGGCTCTCATTTCGTCCCCCTGGCGCTCGGCGCGGCCGCTGCACCGTTGGCAGGACCACTTTGCTTCAAGGTCAACAGATAAGCCGTCAGAGCTTGAATTTCATCCGCCGTGAAAGCCTGCCTCGGTTCAATCGTTCCGGGTACGAGCGCTTGCGGATTGCGAAGCCATGCCTCAATCCATCCTGGCGTCAGCCAGTTGCCGGCGTTGCCCAAGCTCGGTCCTACGTATCCGCCTGCGGAGCCAATCGTGTGACATGCCTGGCACTGATACTTCTTTTCGTAAAGCTGCTTGCCTGCCGCGGCCATCGTCGGAGTAAATTGCTTACGGTCCAATGTGGCGTCCACGGCAGGGCTCTGCATCGCCGTTTCAAAATAGTCCGCAAAGACGGCCGCGTCACGTTCCGGCATATTAAATTGTGGCATGCGAAGCACCAGCGTAGGCCGCAGAGTTTGCGGATTCTCCATAAACTGGAGCAGCCACTGTCGCGTTGCGCGGCTCCCTTCATAAGAAAGGTCGGGTGCAAGAGTGCCGCCGAAGCCATTGAATTTGTGGCACGCGTAACACTTATATCGCTCGTAGAGCTTCCCGAATTCGCCGGCGGGATGAAATTCCGGATTTTGGCGCGCGACGATCAATTTCTCCATTCCGCGGGTCGACGGCGGTCCCGTCAAGCTCAAGAGGGCCGTCGTAACGGCGTCCAGACTTGCTTGGTCCAGGTGATATTGCGGCATGCGCCCGGACGGATTGACAGAGAGCGGATTCGAGATCTTCGACTTTAGATAAGCAATTAGTGTTGGCTGAACTTTCGCTGGGCCGAAGTCCAGTTGGGAAATATTGCGGGATCCGATCGCGGAAAGATCGGGGCCAAAATCCTCCTGCGGACTAAGGCCTTCCGTCACATGACAGCTCGCGCAGCCTTTATCAACGAATAGGCGCTGACCGGCCTCGATCTCGGTTTTTGTCGGTGAACCAAGCTTCGGCACGTCCGCGAGCAGATCTGGGTCGGTGAGCTTTGTTTCCATGTAACGCGTCACTTCGTAGAGGTCGGCATCCGACCATTCATAGCGGGGCATCTGGCTGTGCGGCAGATATTCTTGGGGATTGCGCAGCCAAGCAGCGAGCCAGTCGGGATTGACCTTGCTACCGATTTTGGTCAATTCCGGCCCGATATCGCCTCCGATAAGCGAAGTTTCCCCGGCGCGAGTGACGGCCAACGAATGGCAAGTGGAACAAAACATCTGCCGGAAACGCGCTTCGCCTTGATCGGCGACATCCTGCCGCTTCGACAAAGAGGCGACAATTCGAGGATCGAAATGGTAAGGCCGGATCGGATGCGCATTCCGCGTGCTCAAGTATGCAGAGAGGTCCTGCAGTTCCGAATCGCTCAGCCGAAACGTGGGCATCCGCGGCTCACCGAAATCAATACCGTCAACAGTTACGTTGCCGTTCGCGTCCGCGATGGTTCGAGGTTCTTTGAGCCACTTGTAAAGCCACTCACGGCTCACCTTGGTGCCAATATCCGTCAGGTCTGGGCCCAGCATCGCCGGGCGGTCAATGCCAGCGATCTTGTGACATCCTGTGCAGTCGAAGCGAGCCAGCAACTGGCGTCCCTGGTCGAGCTGGGGAGCTTGGGGAAGATCGTCAAGGTGGCAAGTTCCGCAGGAAGCTTGGATGAAATGGACGGGAAGAATGGGCTGTTCCCATGCGACGGTCGTCTCGTGGGCCTCCGCCACTTCGGTTGCCGGGCCTTGGCCGCGGTGGCAAACAACGCAGCCCCATTTTTCCGCGTCGTGCGGAATCGGCGGGTGTGCACGAAATGGTTGGGGTACGGAAGCGTCCGCGAGGGTTGGTTCAGCGATGCCCAGGTGGCAAGTTGTGCAGCGGTCCAGTATGCCCAGGTCGGGGAGCCAAATCTGGTGAATGCCGCTGACCATGCGGCCCCGCAGCGCCCTTGCGTCCGGACGTCTTTCAATGACCTTGGAATATTGTCGCTGATACTGGCGCGATTGTCTGAAAAAGTCCTTCGTCGGCGCCACAGCAAGTGAAAGCGTGAGCAGGAGGCTTACCCAAGCAAAGCGGCGGGCCGGATCACCAAAAAAAACGCGGCGAACCCAGCCAATGAGCCCTCGAACATTTTGCGGATTCACCAAGGCCAGATCCAGGACCAGCCTGGCCCCCGGAAAAATGTGCCGACGGAAGTCAATACGACCGCCTCCATCAGAAACCAAGTCATGATCCAGAAAGAGAGCGGCTTCGAGCTGAGCCAGCGTCGAAATCCTCTATCGCGGCGCCCTTCGTTTGCGGCGGCGATTCCCATGAAAATGGCGATGAGCCAAACAGGGAGCAAGGCATCCCATGCATCAAAGCGAATGAGCAGCACGGTGAGCGCCGCGAGAACGATTCCCAGAATCGCCAATCGTTGTGATTTGTGGTGAACCCAAAGGTTCTCGTCCTTGATATTCACATTGAAAAAAGGGACTACGACCAAAGCAACGACAATCAGCGTGGGAAGAATGATGCCGGCGACAAATGGCGGGAAATAATGCAGTAGCTCCTGCAATCCGGTGAAATACCATGGTGCCTTAGCCAACTTGGGAGTTTGCTGGGGATCGGCGAGCAACTCCAAAGGCGCATTCCACCAGAGCGCGATCCAGACGAGGACGCTCGCTAATAACTCTATGGCGATCGTTTCACGAAACAACATTTCCCAGTAGGGAATGGATTTTTCTTCCTCGATTGGCTGGGGCAATGCTATTTCGTGGGGCGCCTTGGGATCGCTCGTCATCGTTTCTCTACATTCTTTTCATGTTCGACGTACATTCCACCATCCTTGTGCAAACGCCACAGATGGATTGCGACAAGAAGAATGACGGCCAGCGGCAGAATGACGACGTGCAGCACATAAAAACGCAGCAGCGCGTTCGCATTCACAGTGTGTCCACCGAGAAGAATGAAGCGCAACTTTTCACCAATAAACGGGGTGGATGAGATGATGCTCGATCCCACCGTCGTGCCCCAGTACGATAGTTGATCCCAGGGCAGTAAATAGCCTGTGTAGCTGGCCAGCAAGGTGAGCAGCAATAGACAGACACCCACGACCCAGTTCAATTCTCGCGGTGGCCGGTAAGCGCCGCGGTAAAACACCTTGGCCATGTGCGCGAATACCAGGAACACCATCGCATGCGCAGACCAGCGGTGCAGATTTCGCAAAAAGACTCCGGACGACACGACGAAGTGCAAGTCTTTCATGTCGGCGTAGCCTTGCGGAATTGAAGGATGGTAATACAGCATTAGAAGCAGGCCGGTGATGAGCTGTATGGAAAAAGTGCCCAGCGTCAGCGCACCGAGATACCACGTGTAGCGAAAACCGAGCTGGCGCTCGCGCACGCGAGCGGAGAAAATCTCCTTGAATTCGTCGCGCCAACGGGCAAGCGCTTGTATGGGATTCCTGATCGCCGTGCCAGTGGGTGCCGCAAGTGATTTCTGCATCTTCAAAGTTGGACGTATTCGCTTTCCGAAGCAATATTTGCGGAGCGATCCACCATGAGGTTGCCATCATTGCCTATCCACATCTTCAGCCACTGCAGCGGGCGCGGGGCCGGGCCCCCGATTACTTTACCGTCCGGTCGAAAAGTACTGCCGTGGCATGGGCACGCGATGATCCCTTCGTCTTGTCTCCATACCGTTAGACACCCTAAATGGGTACAAACGGAACTCATCGCATAGAACCCTTTCTGCGCATGGACGACGAAAATCGCAGCTCGCGGGTCCAACGTCACCGAGTCAATCGGGAAATGTTCGGGCCTGCCAACGCCGACGATGGGTGATGGTTCATAGAGGACGTTCGGCGAAAGGTACTGCACCGCAAACACTGTGGCACCGGCACCGGTGATGGCAAGCGAGCCTGCTCCCAGCTTGACGAAAAACTGGCGGCGGCTTAGGAAGCTCGCTTCGTCGTTGCTCGCCGCCAGGTTTTTCTTTTCCGGCTCGCTCATGCGCACTCAGCCTCAAACTTTTCTTATCTTACTTTTTCACCGTCAAATCAACATTCAACGCTCCACTCCCAACGGTAATTGACTGCGTCGTTGGCTTTCCCTCTTCGCTCCAGGTTTTAAGGGTGTAAGTCCCCGGCGGAACGCTCTTTATTTCAAATGAGCCGTCCTTGTCGGCGACGGCGAAGTAAGGAGTGGCGACCACGACGACATAGCCGGACATCTCCGGATGAACATTACACAGCAGAGAGGCGACTCCGAGATTATTGAATTGAAATGATTTTCTCTCACCTTTCGGCCAGGTCCCGAGGTTGTGGGCAAGCTTCTTATTGCCACTGATCGACGGCCAGTAAACATTGTGGCCAACCGGATCGCTATTTAGAAAATCCACGGTGGTTCCCTGTAGAACCACTGCGACGTGGGGAACGAACATCATCTTGCGTTGGTCGACTATGACATGTTGCGCGGGCGCATCGAAATGCTTGCCCGGTATCGCGTCGACGTAGACGGCGATGTCTTGGGCAGAGCGCAACCCTTGCACCGAAACCGTTCCTTTGATGTCCCCCGCTCGAGCAACGCCGTTAAACAGCAGAGGTACGAAGCAAATTGCCGCGAGTACTGTTCTCATGAAATACTTCATTCAAAATTCCCCTTTCCGGTGATCTGATTTCTTTCCTTATCGGACGAGTAAATCTTCAAAATACAAAGTCGGTCCCGACAACAAATCCATTGGGACGGAAAAAAGTAATTGTCCCCGGGACTGGCTCCTCGAAGCGCCGTTGATACTCAAACGCCAGCTTGATGTTGGCGCGGACAAGCACTTGAACCCCGGGGCTAAAGCGGTTCCGCGTAGCCGAGCGCGAAACGCCGTTCAGAAAATCCGTGGGCGAGTTCACAACATCGTAGCGCATCAAACCGATCAGCCACGGATATACCCAGTATTCGGCTTCCGCAAAACCGCCGCTAAACGTCACGGGCGTCGCCGACACAAAGCCTGTTCCACCGGAATTGAGAGCC
Organism: Acidobacteriota bacterium; assembly: GCA_027307115.1. Classification (GTDB taxonomy): domain Bacteria; phylum Acidobacteriota; class Terriglobia; order Acidiferrales; family UBA7541; genus DAHUXN01. The sequence goes on along the minus strand of DAHUXN010000013.1, from coordinate 40,947 downwards.
TGGTTCGTATCGTGACCGTACATCCCAAGCCCCCATAACTCGAACTGGCGATATTTGAAGCGGAAATCCGCGCCGGCTCGGTAAAACGGCTCACGGATCGTCGAGAGACCCGGGAAGAGCGTACCGTCGACATTCAGTTCGTTGCGGCCATAATACCCGAAGGCTCCTATCGTCAGAGACGTGTGGTCCCGCGGACCAGTCGGACCGGCAGCCTGCACTTCTTTGCGCACCTTTGGATCGCGCTCCAGATTGAAACGTTGGGCCACGCGTCCATACACGTCTTTGGAATTTCGCATCGCGGGGCTGTCGTTGCTCCCGTTCACAAACGCTACGGACCAAGAAAAATTCCCGTCATTCGGGTAGCCGCCGAATTCAATGCCCCGCTGAGGAGTTCCAAACATCAGTGGATTGGCAGTTGTGCCGGGAAGCGCCCCAGTGCCATTCGGATTGACGAAACTTGCCTGATCGTAGATGTCGTAGTCGCTCAGATTGATTGTGCGCGCCTGAGTGAACGGAAGGTCGAGCTCAAATTGTCCGAACCTGACATTGAGGGCATCCTTGGGAAGATGAAGATAGTGGCCAATGTCGTTTGCTCTGAGGTAGCCGTCACCCAGGCCGCCATCGGCGCCTGAACCGCCGGTGGAAATGTCATCATCGATCCAAAAGGAGAGTGTTGGTCCGAAGCTGCCCGCGCCGATTATCGTGAACGTATTGGGGGCAAATAGGTCCGTTCGCGGAACGAAGCCCAGTGCGAGCGGCTGCTTATTGTTGTATTGAGCGAAGCCGGAGTAACGAAAGGAGATCGGTATGCTCCCTGGAAGTTCACCCGGATAGATGGCCTTCGGAAATGCTTCTTTTTGGGCCTTCGCTCCGAGCAAGACAGGGAGATCTTTCACGAATAGTTCGTCATCCTTGGGAAACTTGAATCCGTTCTTTTTGAACGCCATTCCGAAATCATTGAGTTCAGGAAAATTGTTATGACATGTGGAACAAGAAGTCTGATATTTCCGTGAAAATGCAGGAATTGCCTGGGCCCTCGGAGCCGACACGATCATCCAGAGCATTACAACCGTTAAACCGGAGAGTACAAGCGCGGCGCCAAAAGCCACGGGAATTCGCTGTTGCTTCATCACCATCCTCCTGTCGGATCGACGTCTCAGGGTAACGTTGGAGAAAATCTCCGCTGCATTGTCCTGCGGACGATATTTGGCTCTCGTTTGCGTGTCAGGTCTGTAACCCGAATCACGCACTGCTGTGACGCTCAAACATCATCAATAGAGGGATTGGTTCAGTCCTATGGAGCCTATAGTTCGAAGGGTCCTAATGTCTTGGTCAATGTCGGATGGATTTGGTTCGCATGACTCGCACGCCAACACCCCATTGCGAAACCGTATGACATGGGAACCTAGAACTCTTCGCGCCTGCAGGTTGGGAGAAAACAGCTTAGAACTTCACAAGTATCGCCAGGTTCAGCCGGTTCTCGATTTTGCGCAGGTCTGGGGACCACAGCCCTACTGATCCGCAACTCCCAGCTACTGCGGCTGATCCGTCCGAGCAAACGAATGAGGACGGGTTCCCGTTGTTGCCGCCCGGTGGCGTGACGCCGCCCGGGCCGGCAAAGTACGGCACATTCGCCTCTCGGTGATCGAACTCCCACCGGAACGTAATGTACTGCTTCGGCATGTAGTCGAATGTCGCAGAGGCGTCCCAGGCCTTGAACGGGTCTCCCGGGTTGCCAGTGAAGTACGGCGTTCCAGTTGCTGCTGTCGCGCCATTGATCGGCGGCAGCAGCACAAGGTAACGTCCGGGATTGTTGATCTGCCCGCCGCCCACGGTAAATCCGTACTTGTCTTTGTCGAACCAAAGGCGGTTGTAGATCATATAGCCCAAGAAGCTCTGCTTCGGCCCACCCTTGCCGCCGTGACAGGTTACTCCACCGCCATACTCGCATCCGGCATCGCCCGTCAACGAAAATGCGGCTTTATCCAGAGTTTTCTCGGGCCGATCGTAATACTTCACTTCCACGCTATCATCGGTGTGAAGGCGTGAACGTCCTGGAACGCCGAGCGTGTCGGTACCCATGCCGTAATTGTTGAAGACGAACGAGAGCCAGCCGGTAGGCCGCCACGCAACTTGTCCTCCGAGACCCGGGAACTTGTTGAATCGGCCGTACGACTGCCAGCCGTTGATAAACCACGGCTCGATTTTTAGCTTGTCAGTCGGAAAAATTTGGACTCTAAGTCCATTGAAGAACCACGGCGTATTGGAGGAAACATAGGATGGCTGATAGGCCCAGTTGTCAAAATTGTAATAGCTGAAAAGCCCGATATAAGACATGAAGATGCCTGCATCCACGTTGATTCCGTGCATTACGTCGAGGTGATAGCCGCCATATGCTTCGGAAAGATAACGGTAAGCATTGGAAAGATCCCACTGGCCGCGCGCGGGGCTCGCATCGTTCCGCGGAGTCATGGTCGAATACATGCCGAACTGCGTCATCAGCCTGCCGCGGACGTTGTCATAATGGAAGTCACCGCCGATGCCCAATTGCTGGATCTGAATTTCCTGTGTGCGGCCACTTTCAGATGAACCGACCAGCGTGTCGTCCTTCGGATGGTTGAAATCGTAGATGTAAGAAACGTCGGCGCGAAACTCGGGAGTGAACAGCTTGGTATCAAGAGGCGTGTCCTTCTCGCGGGAGTTACCGTTGAGCCACGTAAAATCAGCGAACGCAAATGGCTCTGACGCAGGCTTTTTCCCCGCCTTGGCCGCCACAGACGCCGATTCTTGCACTGTTGGAGTCACTGACGACGATTCCTCTTTCGCATCAGCCGCCACCACGGGACCAAGCGCCGCCTGCGCGGACGTATCGCTAGCCGATGCCCGTCCCGCATTTCCATCCGCCGTGCTCCCAGCGACCGTGTCGGTCGTCGCCTGCACGGGCAGCTTTACAGCTGTTGCTTCGCGGGCTTTGCGCTGTTGTTCTTCCACATCCGTCTTTTTCAGTTCGGCTTCGAGCTCATCAATGCGCTTCTTCATCGCATCGAGCTCCTGGAGAATGGCGGTTCGTTTGTCCGACGCAGAAGATCCCGGCCCCGCAGAGGCCGTCGAACTTGTGCTTTGGGCAAGACATGGTGTACACCACAGGGTTGCGAGCAACACACAGAGCGTTATCTGTGCCGCGCGAATGCTTCGAGATTGGAACATAGCAAACCTTCCTTTGCGCATGTGATTACGGCGCGATTGGCATTGGAGTGTGCACTGTCCGTGAGTACCTTCCCGCACCCATCGGCCGGCGCGAAGAAACAAGAAAACGCAGAGAAGCCTTTCTCGTCGAGCAGAATGTGATGGTACCCGCAGAAAGTCTGCTAACTCGCACGTGAGAGAACAATGATGGCAAGTATGAGGACGGCGACTCCGCCGTACATGATTTGCAGCGGGCGTTTGCCAGCGCCTTTCCATTCTCCGGTGAGAACACCCCAGATGCTGGCGACGATGACGATGAGAGACATGAAAATGGGCCATGCGACAGCCGTTCCCAGGGGTCTGACGGCGATTCCGTACATCAGCGTGCTGCCGAACCAGAATATGCCCATGATTCCGGCGAGGATGAAGTAACCGCCGGTGGCAGGCCTGGCGAAGCGATCCGCGGTGTGATTCTTGCCGATCAGATACAGACAGTAAATCAGATTGGGGATGCCGCCCGCGAGCATGAGCGGCAGCCAGATGGCGTTGGGCGACCAGGTGATGCTCGCGCCGAGATGCTCTGCGGCCACACCGATCGGTGCTCCTAGCCACAGGCCAATTCCTACCAGCGCCGAACCGACGCCGCTGATTGTGCAGTAAAGCAATCCGCGCGTCACGGAAGCTTTGTTGGGATCCAGAGCGCGCCCGAGAGCTGCCTCGCGTTTACGTCCAGCGATGGCACAAATCCCAACGCCAATGACGACAAGCGCGACTCCAGCGAGAACGAGAATCTCACGCCTGGTCTCCGGTTGCGATTGGAAGAGCGGCACCAGAGCGCCAACGGCCGCCGAAATGCCGAGAATCACAGAAAACGCCAGTGCAATGCCGACCGAATCGACGGCGAGGCCAAAAAAAACCTGTGAGATTCCCCATCCGGCTCCGCACGCGGCAACCGTGATGATAATCGCCGGAGCGACGCTCGAATAGACACTGCGCAGATGGGGCACGGTGGCAAGAGTCATTACCGGCGGGAAGATCACCAATGCCCAGATCGTCCAGATGAGCCACGAATTCTCCCAAGCCCACTCGCGCGTGTACTTCATAGGAAGCGTGAAGCTGCCGTTCATCACTCCAGCGACGACCAGCAGGATGATTGCGGCCATGGCGTTATTCATGAGGATCCTCTCCGGCGGAAGACGGGACGCACTCGAAAGCACGCGCCGCCGACCCGCGACTTACTTGGGAGTGGCCGAGAAAACTGTTGCCAAGAGAAAAGCGCACCATCGCGGTTAGCATATATCTTCACTGGATATTGTCCACCGGATATCTTCACGGCCTTAAGCGCTGTAGGACGTAGAGCTGGACGCCTTCATGACAAGATTTCTCAATACCAAACATGGGCCAATAGCACTTGGTATGAAGTGCGGAGAAGCGTATCTTTAAAAAGATGGGCCGAATAAATCGTATTGCCGCAGCGAAGGAGAACGACGTGGAAGGGCCTGGCCTTGCGCCCGCGGAGAGTTTTCGACTGACGGAGCAGCCGCAAAAGGATGCTCGACGTCGCGTGGCCATCGAACGAGTAAGTCCGGAAATCGATGGTGGCGGGTTCGCGATCAAGCGCGTTGTCGGGGAAAGCGTCGTAGTGGAGGCGGACATTTTTGCCGATGGCCACGATCAGCTTGCATGTCGCGTTCTGTATTGGCAAGGGACCGAGAGAGAGCCACAGTCGTCCCCAATGACGCCGCTTGTCAACGATCGCTGGCGAGGGGAGTTTCGCGTTTCCACGATTGGGACGTATCGGTACACCGTGGAGGGGTGGACCGACCGTTTCAAAACCTGGCGCGATGACTTGAGCAAGCGAATCACCGCGGGTCAAGACGTCCAAATCGAGCTGCTAATTGGAGCCGATCTCATTGCAGACGCAGCCAAGCGAGCCGCGGGCGGGGACAGCGAATTGCTCCGTGAATGGGCGCGCCGCCTGCATGACAGTGCGGAAAAAGAATCTGGCAAGTCAATCGCTCTGGAAGAAGAATTGCTGCCGGCAATGGCACGTTATCCCGATCCGAAGCTCGCAAGCCGTTACGAGAAAAAACTGAACGTAACGGTTGATCGCCTTAAAGCACGCTTTTCGTCATGGTACGAATTTTTCCCGCGTTCTTGCTCGTCCGAGGCCGGGCGTCACGGCACTTTGCGGGATTGCGAGGCTTGTCTTCCCTACATTGCCTCCATGGGCTTCGACGTGGTTTATCTGACACCCATTCATCCGATTGGGAGCACTTATCGCAAAGGGAAAAATAATTCAGCCGTGGCGGAACGCGATGACGTGGGCAGTCCCTGGGCGATTGGATCCGCCGAGGGTGGTCACAAGTCGATTCATCCGCAGCTGGGCAATCTGCAAGATTTCCGCCGGTTTTTCTCCAAGGCCGAAGAACACGGGCTCGAAGTTGCGCTGGATATCGCGTTCCAATGCTCGCCGGATCATCCCTACACACGCGAGCATCCCGAGTGGTTCTGGAAACGTCCGGACGGAACGATCCAGTACGCAGAAAATCCGCCAAAGAAGTATCAGGATATATATCCGCTCAATTTCGAAACTCCAGATACCCTTGAATTGTGGGACGAATTGAAGAGTGTTTTTCAGTTCTGGATCGATCAAGGAGTGCACATCTTCCGGGTCGACAATCCGCATACGAAGCCCTTTCCCTTCTGGGAATGGGTCATCGGCGAAATCAAGGGACAACATCCCGACGTAATTTTTCTTGCTGAGGCCTTTACGCGTCCTCACGTCATGTTGCGGCTAGCGAAAATCGGCTTTTCTCAATCCTATACTTATTTTGCATGGCGGAACACCAGGCAGGAATTGACCGAATACTTCACGGAATTGACTCAGACGGACATCCGGGAATACTTTCGTGCCAGCCTGTGGCCGGCGACGCCCGATATCCTTCCACAATTTCTGCAAGTTGGAGGTCGCGCCGCGTTTATGATTCGTCTGGTGTTGGCGGGCATGTTGGGAGCCAACTATGGAATCTACGGACCTGCTTTCGAACTGTCCGAAAACGCTGCGCTGGAGCCAGGCAGCGAAGAGTTCCTCTACTCGGAGAAATATGAAATCAAGCACAGAGACTTGAATGCGGAAGGAAGCCTGAGGGACTTCGTTGCCCGTGTCAATAGAATCCGCAAAGACAATCCGGCATTGCAAAGCGACCGCAGGCTTCGATTTCACGACACGGACAATCCGCAGATACTATGCTTTAGCAAGTCGACCGATGATCTTTCCAATGTGATTGTCGTGGTTGTGAATCTCGATTCCTTTCATACGCAGTCCGGGTGGGTGCATTTGGACTTGAGCTCGCTGGGGCTCGACGCGGATAACCCGTTCCAAGCTCATGATCTCCTCAGCGATGGGCGATTTCTGTGGCGAGGAGTGCGGAATTATGTGGAATTGGCGCCTGGAAGTCTGCCGGCGCATGTTCTCTGCGTGCGGCCAGCCGATTCGTACGGAGCTGGATTTTGATTACCACCTCTAACCGGAAGTTTCCCCTTTTCCAGCCGTAGTTTGGGAATACTCCTTGAGGTCTTAGGAAAGTATTTATGGCGAAGCGACAGGGCAGTGCGGCGGATCCTCTTTGGTACAAGGATGCGATCATTTACGAGCTGCACGTGCGCGCGTTTAAGGACAGCAATGGCGACGGAATCGGTGATTTTCCCGGCCTGATCCAAAAACTGGATTATCTCCAGGACTTGGGCGTCACGTGTCTGTGGTTGTTGCCCTTCTTCCCTTCGCCGCTCAAGGATGACGGATACGATATCTCCGACTATCTGGGCGTTCATCCGATGTATGGAACGATAGAGGACTTCCAATCGTTTTTGGATGCCGCTCACGACCGAGGCCTTCAGGTTGTAATCGAGCTGGTGATCAATCACACCTCCGAGGAACACCCATGGTTTCAAGCCGCCCGTCAAGCTGCCACCGGTTCGCCGGAACGCGACTTTTACGTTTGGAGTGATACGGACCAAAAATACCGCGGCGTCCGAATTATCTTCAGCGACACAGAAAAGTCCAATTGGACGTGGGATCCGGTTGCCAAGGCCTATTACTGGCACCGGTTTTTCTCGCACCAACCCGACCTAAACTATGACAACCCGAGAGTAGTCGAAGAAGTCATCAAGGTCATGCGGTACTGGCTGGATATGGGAGTGGACGCCTTGCGGGTGGACGCGATCCCTTATTTAGTGGAGCGCGAAGGAACGAGTTGCGAAAATCTTCCAGAGACGCACGCCGTCATCAAGAGACTTCGGCAGGAGATCGATGCAAATTACTCCGGCCGTATGCTTCTTGCCGAGGCGAACCAATGGCCGACCGATGTGCGTCCATATTTCGGCGATGGGGACGAATGCCACATGGCCTTCCACTTTCCATTGATGCCGCGCATTTATATGGCGCTGCGGCAGGAAGACCGGCTGCCCATTACCGACATCATCGCGGAAACGCCTAGCATTCCTGAAACCTGCCAGTGGGCCCTGTTTTTGCGAAACCATGATGAATTGACGCTGGAAATGGTGACGGACGATGAACGCGATTACATGTATCTGGCGTATAGCGCCGACCCGAGAATGCGCATCAATCTGGGTATCCGCAGACGTCTGGCCCCTCTTGTCGACAACAATCGAAGGCGAATCGAGCTCCTGATCAGCCTGCTCTTCTCGTTTCCAGGCGCCCCGATTCTCTACTATGGCGACGAAATCGGGATGGGCGACAACATATATCTTGGCGACCGCAACGGAGTGAGAACGCCGATGCAATGGAATGGCGACAGGAATGCCGGATTCTCCAACGCCACTCCGGCACAACTTTACAGTCCCGTGATCATGGACCCGGTGTGGGGCTACGAAGCGATCAACGTGGAAGCTCAGCAAAGCGATCCGTCATCGCTTTTGAACTGGATGCGCAACATGATTGCTTTGCGAAAACTCTTTCGCGTTTTCGGCCGTGGCGGCATTGAATTTCTCGATCCGGCGAATCGCAAGGTGCTGGCCTATCTGCGGAGGGATGGAGATGAGCAGATCCTGTGCGTCGCGAATCTTTCCCGCTTCGCTCAGCCCGTCGATCTGGATCTATCGAGATTGGAGGGAATGCTCCCGATTGAGATGTTGGGCTATGTGGAATTCCCCGTCGTGGAGCAGCAGCCCTACCGGCTTACGCTGGCTCCGTACGGTTTCATGTGGCTGGAGCTGCATTCCAAGCAAGAATCAAGTAGTGCCGGCGTGGGCCTCACGGAAAATCCGCCGCTGCCTTTCGGGAATAACTGGGGAACTGTCCTTGAAGGCACGGAAGGCCGCCGTCTCGAGACCTCATATCTCATGGAATATCTGCCGGCGCAGCGCTGGTTCGCTGCGAAGTCTCGCCAGATCAAAGCGATGCGAGTTCTGGACTGGGCCGTTTTGGAGGCGTCAAAATCGGCACTGGCACTACTGGAAGTGCAGTATAACACGGGAATGCCTGACACTTATCTGCTTACACTTGGAGTGACCCAGGGCGAGCGCGGAGAGGAATTGCGCCGCGCGACTCCAAACGCCGTGATTGCCCCCGTCGTTGTGCAGGAAAACTCAGGTTTGCTTCACGATGCTGTGTTAGACGACGAAACTTGCACCGCATTGCTTGCATTGATCGAAAACGAAGAACAGATTCCAGCACGCCACGGTGCTGTACGAGGTGTGCGGGGAAAGGCCTTTCAGGATGTCTTGGGATCTGCAGGAACGTCCTTACATGTGCGACGCGGCTCCGCGGAACAGAGCAATACGTCGATCCTTTTTGGAGACCGGTTCATTTTGAAGCTGTTCCGTCGCCAGGAGACTGGTGTGAATCCCGAGTGTGAGATCGGAAGACACCTAACCGAAAAGGTAGGCTTCGATCGAGTTCCACCTTTTGCGGGCTTGATCGAGTACACGCCGACGGAGAATGGCAACACTTCGACACTGGGAATTTTGCAGGGTCTGGTTGCAAACGAAGGCGACGGCTGGAAGTGGACGATCGAAGAGCTCGACCGCTACTACGAAGCCTGTGCTCCCCTCGCTCTCCCCGAGAACTTGAGCGGCGAACTGCGCGACATTATGGAACTTGCCGAGCGTCCGCCATCCCAGCGGGCGCGAGATCACGTAGGCATTTACCTGGATGCCGCCGCCGCCCTTGGCCGGTGCACCGCCGAACTTCATTTGGCGATGGCATCGCCAGCTGGCGATCCGGCATTTTTGCCCGAGCCTTTGAGCACCGACGATCTGAAGACGTTGATGGCCGACGTTCGCCAACACGCATCGACTGTCTTCGATATTCTCAAAGACCGGGTGCCGTACTTGTCCGATGAAGTAATCGAGATCGCTGGCGCCGTACTCACTCGGCGCCGCCGGTTCCTACAGCGTTTGGAAGCGCTGGGCAGCTCAAACGTTCGGACGCAGCGTATCCGAATTCACGGCGACTATCATCTGGGGCAAGTACTGCGGGTAAAGACCGATTTCGTGATTCTGGATTTCGAAGGAGAACCGGCGCGCTCGTTGGCATACCGCCGATCCAAGCAAAGCCCGCTGAAGGACGTTGCTGGCATGGTGCGTTCCTTCAGCTATGCCGCATACGCTAGTCTGATTGCCTACATTGCGAGACATCCCGGTGATTTTGAAACGCTCCAACCCTGGGCGCAACTTTGGGAGCGCTCGGTTTCCGCTGAATTCGTGCGGGCGTATCGGCAAACGTTCGGGAGTGTGGACTTCGTGCCGGCCAGCACGGAGGAATTCCGCGTGCTTCTGGATACGTTCTTGCTGGACAAGGTGCTTTATGAAGTGCGCTATGAGCTGGACAGTCGTCCCGCTTGGCTACGAATTCCCTTGATGGGAATTCTGTCAATGTCGTTGTGAAAAAATCGGAAACTTGAGGTTCGAACCTTGGAAGTGGACTCCGCTCCGCAACAAGCGGTGCAAGAAATCGGGCAAATCAATAACGCTGACCTTGTGGTCGGCATTGTTGCCGATCTGAGTCACGAAGACGTTGCCGAGGTCTGTGCCGCCCTTCGAACGCTCCCGGGAAGTCCCCGAATCGTAGTGCTGCAGAACCGCCTTGCTTCCGATGCGACGTCGACCGGCTCCGATGCACCCGCTCAGGACTCGATATCTCTAATCCCCTGGGCTTTGCAGAATCAAAGCTCACCGACGACATCTGTGGAGAGCATGCTGGCCGCTTACCAATCCATTCTTACAATTGGCAAGAGGCTTGAAGTTCGTGGATGCTGTGTCATTGCCTCCAAACTGGAGCAGGCGCCGCCGAAATGGGTTTGCCGGCTTGCGGAGCCCTTACTCGAAGCGAGTTGTGACTTTGTCACGCCGGGCTATGCCCGCCGGAAATTTGAAGGGCTTCTGAATAGCAGCATTATCTCCCCGCTTACGCGAAGCCTTTACGGATTGCGGATCCAAAATCCGATGGGACCAGATTTGGGAATTTCTCAAAGACTCTACCAGAAACTCCTGGACGGAGAGCAGAATGACAAGACAGGCGGGAACGGGATGCATTTGCTCGCGTCACTTGTTCCACTGGTTTTGTGCGGCAACCTCCAAGCGTCTCAAGCGTATCTGGGAGCGCGCAGCTATCCTCCAAGCGACTGGACGACTGTTAGTTCCCTGCTCAGCGAGATCCTTGGACCCATTTTCCTCGCCATGGAGAGGAACGCAGCCTGTTGGCAAAGAATGCGAACCTCGAGTCCAGTGAAGATACTGGGCCGGCCAACGTCGGCGCCTCAGACGACTGGAACCGTGGAGATCGACCGGTTGGTGAATTCGTTCCAACTGGGCATTCGAGACTTGCAAGAGATATGGGGACTGGTCCTGCCTCCTGCTAGTTTATTGGAGCTCAGGAGACTGGCGCGCCTGCCAACCGGGCAGTTCCATATCCCGGACGAACTCTGGGTGCGCATCATCTACGATTTTGCCCTGGCTCATCGTCTGCGAACGATTAACCGCGATCATCTTCTGCGGTCGCTGACGCCGCTGTATCTGGGATGGGTTGCTTCCTACGCACGCGAATTAGAAGTGGCCGAGGAAAATGCGATCGAACAGCGTCTCGAGCGGCTCTCGCTAGCCTACGAAACGGGGAAGCCATACCTGGTGTCGCGATGGCGTTGGCCGGATCGCTTCAATCCATAGGTCTGCAAAGGAGGGAATCATGTGGGGACAAGTCAAGCAAGCATTGTATCAGTCCACGACCAGATTCGTTACCAGGCTGGCCACTCTGGTACCTGGATTCATTGCCCTCTTGGTAGCGCTTCTGATCTCTTTTCTCTTGGCTTGGATTGTGTGGATGATCATGCGGCGCTTGCTCTCGAGTATACGCTTCGATGAACGAGTATCCCGTTGGGGCCTTTCCTCTTTGGCGGAGTGGTCGCCCCAAAACAGCCCCACGCTTCTCGTGTCGGGAACGATAGCTTGCGCGATTGTCGTGGCCGGATTTCTGATTGGTATCGCGGCCTTCAATTCAGATATGACCTCTTCGTTGGTGCGAAGCATCTTCGCCTACGTGCCGAACGTGGTGGGCGCCATCATCATTCTGACGATTGGAGCAGTCGTTGCTCGCTACGTGGCTAGGAGCGTATTAATCGGAGCCGTCAATTTGAACTTGGGGTACGCGCATCTGCTCAGCGTCGGCACCAGGTGGCTCGTAATGGTGGTAACGGTCGCAATGGCGCTGGTACATTTGAGGATTGCCGCGGGCATAGTGGAGCTCGCTTTCGGAATTCTCTTCGGTGGAATTGTTTTCGCTTTGGCGCTGGCGGTAGGTCTCGGTTCCAAGGAACTGGTAACCAAATCGCTGGAGCGGGACGCGAAGAGAACTCCGGGTGATACGATCGAGGAACCTTTGCGCCATTTGTAGCGGTCCTCGGCAGGAAGCGCGGTGATTGTTCTCCTCATCGCAGCATCTTGGAGGCTAAAGCGTGGGCCCTGTGACCTGGTCGCGATCGCTGTGACGCTCGAACAATCCTTGGGGAAAGGGCTGGTTCAGTCCTATAGAGGTTGTAGTCGAAGGGTTCTAATGTCCGCGCAGCGTGATCCGCGGCAGAGGTTCAGCTTCCGGCCAGGTGCTCAAGCGCTTCTTTGTTAGACAGAACAAGCGTCGAGCCTTTAATCTGCAATAGTTGCTTCTTCTTGAAGTCAGTAAAAAGGCGTGTAACCGTCTCGCGGGAAGCCCCGATCATTTGGGCGATTTCCTCGTGAGTCAGCGTCAATTTCGCGCTGGTTTCTGCTTTTCCATTTCCATGGGTGGCGCACCAGTCGAGCAGAAACCGGGCGAGTTTTTCTCCCGCGGAGTGCGCGAGCCCAATGGAGCGCATTTCAGCAATAGCCGAGTGGTAGGTTTCACCCAATTGCTGGGCCACGCGCAGAGCCGCTTCCCCATGGTCGCGAAGAAAGTTTAGAAAATCAGTCCGTGAGATAAAATTCGCCTGCACTGGCTCAACCGCATCTGCGGTGAGCTCGTACGGTTTGCCTGTAATCGTGGCCGGCAAACCCAGCACTTCTCCCGGATCCGCAATTCTGACGATCAGAGTTTTCCCGTCGATTGACGATGTCGAAAGTTTCACCCGACCATTGCACAGAACAAACACTCCTCGCGCAGTTTGCCCTTCCACGAAGAGCGTTGCACCTTTTGGATAAGAAGAAGCCGACGTAATAGCGGAAAGACGTTGCAACGCTGGAGGCGAAAGATTACAAAAAACCCGGTCTTGCAGATGCGGGCAAGTAAGGCAATTTTCGATTATTTCCAAGCCATAAGGGGCGCGCATATAGGGACCACGCCCTATTGTACACCCGTTGCGGCGCGGAACGATTCTGAAGCCGCTGGTGCTCTCGTCCGCCATTGGTCGATCCTTCTTCGTATGAGTGTGCATCGAATCTTCACTTTCGCAAGTGACAGAGGTCACGTGCGCGCGTGATACAGGTCACGTTACGGCCATCGGTGAATGCGGATAGTGCGAGTGCGTGGCGATTCTGCCGTTGCAAAGCAATTGAGATATGATTGTAATCGCTCAGTACTCCGGCCACGGGCGTTTGACTCCGCAATGGGAGGCATCTCTATGGCTTCGGCTTCCGCAGGATCGGCAAGCCCCTCTGAGTCCAAGCAACCACTGTCCTCCGAAGAACTGCACAAGATGCACGCGTATTGGCGTGCGGCAAATTATGTCTCCGTCGGGCAGATCTACCTTCTGAAGAATCCTCTTCTGCGCGAACCGCTGAAGCTCGAACATATCAAGCCGCGGCTGCTGGGCCATTGGGGCACTACACCCGGATTGAACTTCATCTACGTTCACTTCAATCGTCTCATCAAGAAGCATGATCTGGACGTTATCTATATCACCGGGCCCGGACATGGAGGGCCGGGGCTGGTGGGAAACACATTTCTAGAAGGCACATACAGCGAGTTCTATCCGCACATTTCACAAACAGAAGACGGCATGCGGAAGCTGTTCAAGCAATTCTCATTCCCGGGCGGCATTCCGAGCCACGTCGCTCCCGAGACGCCGGGCTCGATTCATGAGGGCGGCGAACTGGGCTATTCGATTGCGCACGCCTACGGCGCCGCGTTTGATAATGCGAATCTCCTGGTTTGCTGTGTGGTCGGCGACGGCGAAGCGGAAACGGGCCCTCTCGCCGCGAGTTGGCATTCGAACAAGTTTCTGAATCCGGCAGGCGACGGCGCCGTGCTTGCCATCCTGCACTTGAACGGTTACAAGATTGCAAATCCGACGGTGCTTGGCCGCATGGATGACGCCCAGCTGACTCAACTTTTCACAGGATACGGCTACAAACCATACTTTGTGGAAGGCCGCGAACCGCAGAGCATGCACCAACTGATGGCGCACACGCTCGACACGGTGATTCGAGAAATCCACACGATTCAGCGCAACGCGCGAGCGGGCAAGTCAACGGGCACTCCTGAATGGCCGATCATTATTCTTCGGACGCCGAAAGGATGGACCGGGCCGAAAATGGTGGACGGAAAACAGGTCGAAGATACGTGGCGGGCACACCAGGTTCCGATTACAGATTTCGCATCACGTCCCGGCCATTTGAAAATCCTGGAAGATTGGATGAAGAGCTACAAACCCGAGGAGCTCTTCGATGAAAAAGGCAAACTGGTTCCAGAATTGAAGGAGCTCGCGCCAGAGGGCAACCGCAGAATGGGCGCCAACCCTCATGCCAATGGCGGCTTGCTGCTAAAGGATCTGGTCATTCCGGATTTTCGCAGCTACGCCGTCGACGTTGTGAAACCGGGGACGCAATTCGTGGAAGGGACCCGCGTCCTGGGAAAATTCCTGCGCGACATAATGAAACTGAACTCCGGATCCAAAAACTTTCGGGTATGGGGTCCTGATGAGACGGCATCGAACCGCCTAGATGCATTGTACGAATCAACCGACAAAGTCTTCATGGAACCGATTCTGGCGACTGACGAGCATCTTTCAGCAAATGGCCGCGTGATGGAAGTCCTCAGCGAGCATATGTGCCAGGGTTGGCTGGAAGGCTATCTTTTGACGGGGCGGCACGGTTTTTTCTCCTGCTACGAGGCGTTCATTCACATTGTGGATTCCATGTTCAATCAGCATGCGAAATGGCTGAAGGTGACGCGAAAGATTCCGTGGCGGCGGCCGATCGCCTCGTTGAATTACTTGCTCACGTCGCACGTGTGGCGGCAGGACCATAATGGTTTCACACACCAAGACCCTGGCTTCATCGATCATGTGATTAACAAGAAGGCCGACATCGTCCGCGTGTACCTGCCTCCCGACGCGAATACGCTGCTTTCTGTTGCCGATCATTGCCTGCGCAGCCGCAACTATGTGAATGTGATTGTCGCTGGCAAGCAACCCGCGCTGCAGTGGCTTGACATGGAGAGTGCCATCGAGCACTGCACGACTGGAATTGGGATTTGGGAATGGGCCTGTACCGACCAAGGGGCAGAGCCGGATGTCGTCATGGCCTGCGCTGGGGATATTCCAACTCTGGAGACGCTCGCGGCCGTGGATTTGCTTCGCCAACACTTCCCCGACATCAAGATTCGCGTCGTCAACGTGGTGGATTTGATGACGATTCAGTCCCCAACCGAACATCCACACGGGCTTTCTGATCGCGACTTCGATTCGATGTTCACAACCGACAAGCCAATCATATTCGCCTATCACGGCTATCCCTGGCTGATCCATCGCCTCACCTACCGGCGTACAAACCACGACAATCTTCACGTCCGCGGATACAAAGAGGAAGGAACAACAACGACTCCGTTCGATATGACCGTACTGAATGATTTGGACCGATTTCACCTTGCAGGCGATGTTGTCGATCGCGTTCCTCGCTTAGAACGCATTGGCGCGCATTTCAAGCATTTTCTTCGAGAAAAGTTGGTCCAGCACAAGGAATACATCTGCGAGCACGGAGACGACCTTCCGGAAATCCGCGATTGGAAGTGGCCCTACTAAGCAAATGAAAATACTGGTGCTCAATTCCGGTTCGAGCAGCCAGAAAATGTCTCTCTACCACGTTGCAAACGCGGCCCCAAAATCTCCGCCTGCGCTCATTTGGAAAGGCAAAATCGAATGGAACGGGGATCAAGCAGAGGTGCAAGTTCAAACATCCCAGGGTGAAAGGCTCGAAAAACAGACTGCGATTGGATCGCGCCAGCGAGGGATCGATTTGTTGCTCGACGCGCTGTGTTCTGGCAAGACGCGCGCCGTCTCTCAATCTTCCGGGATTGATATCGTAGGTCACCGCATCGTGAACGGAGGGCCGAAATATGCGAAGCCGACCATCATCACATCTAACGTGAAGGCCGCCATCGCGAAGATGTCTGCATTTGCACCCCTGCATAATCGTGTCGAGATGGAAGGAATTGAGATTGTAGAGAAGCGATTTGGAACCGTTCCGCAGGTCGCTGTATTTGACACCGGATTTCATAGCCGGCTGCCCGAATCCGCGTTTGTGTATCCGGGACCTTACGAATGGCTCGCACGCGGCATTCGCCGCTACGGCTTCCACGGAATCAATCATCAATACTGCGCCGAGCGCACGGCTCAACTCCTCGGCAAGAGGCTATCTGCGCTCAAACTGGTTACTTGCCACCTCGGGAACGGCTGCTCTCTGGCTGCGATCCGAAATGGCCACAGCGTGGATACAACTATGGGTTTCACTCCTCTGGAAGGACTCATGATGGGTACCCGTTCTGGCTCGATTGACCCGGGCATCCTCACTTACTTGATGCGACAAGGTGAACTGACGGGAGGCGACCTAGATCAACTGCTGAACACAAAATCCGGTCTCCTGGGAATCTCTGGCATCTCCGGTGATATGCGGCAGATCGTGGCAGCAATGAAGAGGGGCCACACGCGTGCCAAGCTTGCCTTCCAGATATTTGTTCATCGCGTCGTCTCCTGCATCGGCGCGATGATTGCGGTCCTGGATGGAATAGACGCCTTGGTCTTCACCGCTGGAGTTGGCGAAAATTCGCCGGAAGTACGGACGGCAACTTGCGCCAACTTCGGATATCTCGGTCTTAGACTCGACTCGCGAAAGAATCGGCGGCCTGCTGCGGATGGCGAAATCTCCGCTCGCAATTCCGCCGTCCGCGTCCTAATTGTTCCCGCACAGGAAGATTGGGCGATTGCAAGAGACTGCTGGAAGCTTGCTTCTCATCGCTGACCGCAAACTCTAAATCACGCGGCCTTGGCAAGAAGAGCTCTCTTGTTTGCGGCGGCTTTACTCAACTTGATCTCCAGCACACGTCCATGCGCTCTTAGCTTCAAGGAGGATGGTTCGATTTCGTCTGCCAAGGGAAGCACTCGATAAACCGCGGTTGGCCCAATCATCGAATTCGAGTCGTTGCGCGCCATAACGATCAAGCGATGCGGTTCAACGCAAATGTCAATATCCTTCGCACCAAGCGAAGAACGGCATATCGAGACGGTAATGCCCTCTTTCGATTTCAAAAGCCCACAATTGAGAGGCTTGATGATTTCACTCTCAGCCAGAAACCAGTTTTTGCGATCAGAGCCCGGCTGGCACCCTGAGCGTTCATAAATTTCGTAGGCACGCTTTGCTACAGCGTCCAAAATTGACTTGGAGCACTCCGTCGCATTCCCAATTTTCACATTCGGGGCCCGTGCTTCGACGGGCTCCGCAGTTGGTGGCTTGTCCGTCATTGTGTTCCCCCTTTTGTTCCGCCCACTTCACCGTTCAATGCGTTTATAGCAGCAGGAGCCACTGGGGGCGATGATCTGTGTCACTTGTGACTGTGACGCTCGTCACGGGACACAAAAGTGCTTAGTTACAAGGTCTAACGGACGGGGGCTACAGATTCAGAACTGCGACGACTGTTCCGGGCTCGGCGGCTTGCCGTACCTTGAAACCGAAGCGATTTGCCAGCCCCTGCATGGCAACATTTTCAGGAAGTATATTCGCCACGATTTCCTGGAGTTCCTCATCGCGCCCGACCTGGATTAACCGGCTTACCAACTCGGTCCCCAAACCAAGATTCTGATAGCGGTCACTTACAAGGACCGCCACTTCACCTTCCTTGGCGTCGCGTGACTTGCTCAAACGTCCAACGCCCAGAATCTGATGACGGCCTGTATCCGGTGCCGCTCGATCCACCACCAGCGCCATCTCCCGGTCATAGTCAATAAAGCATTTCCTAATCAAGCGATCGTGGGCGACACGAGCGCCCAAGTTTTCCATGTGAAAATAACGCAGATAGACACTCTTCTCGGAAAGAGTCTCGTGGAATTTCACCATGAGCGGCTCGTCTTCGGGCCGGATTGGCCGAATGAGAACCTCTTCCCCATTTTTCATTTTCCATCGCGACATGTAGCGCGCCGGATAGGGCCGGATCGCCGAGCGAGGAAGATCTTTATCAGCAACCTGCGGTCCATAGAGAACAATTCGCGCGTCAAGAGCGAGCAGATTGCTTGACGATGCGAGCAGGGGATTGATATCCATTTCCTTGATCCGGCGTTGATCAACAAGCAATCGACTGAAGCGGACCAAAACCTGCTCGAGCGCGGCCATATCTACCGCCCCGCGCCCTCGAGTCCCCTTGAGCGCGCCGAATATTCGCGTTTGCTCCATCAGGCGCTGGGCCAGCGTTGTATTGAGCGGCGGAAGCGCGAGCGCGTGATCCCTATACACTTCGACGAGTTGTCCGCCGGATCCGAATAAGATTACTGGACCGAATTGCGCGTCTACGCTGCTTCCCAATATGAGCTCGTACCCTTCCAACCGGATCATCGGCTGGACCGTGACTCCCAGAAACGCACCCGCGCCAGCCTTCGCGTCTACACAAGATCGAATGGATTGAAAGGCCTGCCGAACGGACTCTTCGTTTTGAAGATTAAGTTTTACGCCGCCCACATCGGTCTTGTGCGTCAGAGTTTCTGAGTGGACTTTCAGGACCACGGGAAAACCTATTGCCCGCGCCAGCTCCACGGCTCTGGTTTCGCTTTGCGCCAGAGTTGTTTGAACGGTGGGGATCCCGTAAAGATCCAGCACTTCTTTCGATTCAATTTCCGTCAAAAGGGAGCGGTTTGAAGCTAACACTCGGTCGAAAATCTCCTTCACCTTCCTGCGAATTGGCTCTCCCGCTTCTGGTTCTTCCGCCACGGCGGGAGTTTCATACAAGCCTCGAAGGTTATAGCTAAAACGCCACATGTAGTTGAACGCGCGGGCGGCTGTGTCCGGATAGGTAAAAGTCGGAATGCCCGCATTATTGAGAATGGATCTGCCCTCCGCAACCGCTTTGCCACCCATCCAACTCGCCAGCACTGGCTTCTTTTTACTCTTCGAATACGGCGTCAGTTTCTCGGCCATGCGCGCCGGATCTGTCATCCCTTGAGGAGCCAGAATCACCAGCAGACCGTCGCTACTGGAATCGCCGACCGCAACCTCTAGCGCGCGAGCGAGGCGCTCCGGGTCGGCGTCGCCGAGAATGTCAATTGGGTTGTTGTGGCTCCAATCCACCGGGAGAATTTTGTTGAAGGCAATCATCGCTTCTTCGGACATTGGGGCAAGTTTACCCCCCGTGGCGACAAGTGCGTCTGTAGCCAAGACGCCGGGCCCACCCGCATTCGTCAAGATCGTGAGCCGGGGCCCAAGCGGGCGCGGCTGCTTGCCCATGACTTCCGCCATGTAAAAGAGGTCTGAAATACTCTGAACGCGCAGAACGCCACATCGCCTGAAGGCCGCATCGAAGACTTCGTCGCTTCCGCTGAGCGCACCCGTGTGCGAACTCGCCGCGTGCGATGCGGCTTCTGAGCGTCCGGCCTTAATGACAATGATCGGTTTGTTGAGGGCCACTTCGCGCGCGGCAGAAAGGAAGCTGCGTGCTTCTCCAATGGACTCCATATACAGCAGGATGCTCTGCGTCTTGGGATCCTCCCCGAAGAAGGAAATCAGATCCCCCCAGCCCACGTCGAGCATGGACCCCGTGGAAACAATGGCGCTGAATCCAAGTTCTTCCTGCGAACTCCAATCGAGGATCGCGGTCAGCAGCGCGCCGCTTTGGCTGAGAAACGCGACATTCCCGGGCCTCGCTATATTCTCCGCGAAGGTCGCGTTCAAGCCCAGAATCGGGTTCATCATGCCAAGGCAATTGGGACCGATTAGGCGCATGGTTCCGCGGCGAAGTTCCGCCTGAATCTGGCGTTCGAGTTCCGCGCCCGCCTCACCGCGTTCCTTGAAGCCGGCCGAAATCACGGTGGCTGCGCGCACACCTGCATCAACGCATTCCCGGACGATGCCTGGCACGACCGGCGCTGGCGTGACGATCACGGCTACGTCAACTTTCTCTTCAACGGCGCCGATGTTCGCGTAGCAAGGAAGGCCAAGAACCTGTGTACGATTGGGATTGACGGCATAAACCTTGCCTGGGAACTTTCCGTGGCGAAGATTGGAAAGAACGGTGCGTCCGACGCTGCCCGGACGATCCGTGGCACCGACGACGGCAACGGAATTCGGAGCGAAGAAGCACTCAAGCGCGGTACGGCCCATCGTTTCGTTAACCTCTCCCTTATAAACGCTGCGTGGATTGTATGAAACGGCGCGCGAGCTTGCACCTTAGAAATCGGTCAGGACCTTGAACGGCAAGGCAACGCGCACAGCGTTCAAAACGGCGAGGAGATCAATCACTTCCTGCGCGATCGCCCCCCCGACCGGCGGAAGATGACCTAAGGCTGCCGCGAGCATCCCCCCTACGCTAAGCGCCATGCCGCCGACAGCGCTCTCCAGGGCGATATGCCGCATCCGGCGGCCAATATGCATCAGTTCATCCACTTTCCCCAGCGAAGTCTCCATCACGACCGCGTCAGCCGCTTCCGAAGTGATATCACTGCTCAAGCCGAAAGCCACACCCACAGTAGCCGCTTGCATCGCGGGCGCGTCATTTATCCCGTCGCCAACAAAAAGCGTTTTCTGCCGCTTCGCTTCTTCGCGCACAATTTCCACTTTTTCTTCCGGGCTCTTCGCTGAATGCACTTCTCTTATTCCGACGATTCCCGCCAGATAGCGGACTTCGGATTCACGGTCCCCGGAGACGAGCATTACCTTGCTGATCGCATGGCGCGGTTTCAAATGTTCCAGGAAGAGCCGGCTGTCCTTGCGCGGCGCGTCGCGGAAATGAAACGCCGCTGCGAAATCGCCATCGAGAAACACCAGGCATTCCAGTCCAGGCGCAACCGCGGGCAGCTTTCCCTTCTGCACTGCGACTTTATTCCTGCCTGTGATCAGAACTTTCCGGTCTCCTACTGTCCCTCGCAAGCCTTCGCCCGGACGCTCGCTGATTTCCGAAACGGGTTCCGTCCGCAGTCCCTCCGTTCGGGCGGCATCGAGAATGGCCATGGCGAGCGGGTGCTTCGAATAGACCTCCAAACTAGCCGCTAGCCTAAGAACATCCTTGCGTTCATAACCATCGGCACACTTTATTTCAGACAGTTTCGGTTTTCCGTATGTGAGCGTTCCCGTCTTGTCGAAAATCAGAGTCCGGCAACGATCAATCTCCTCCAGCACGCCGGGATTCTTGATGATGATTCCGCGGCGCGCGGAAAGGGAAATGGCGCCAATCACTGCAACAGGAATGGCAATCAGCAACGGACAGGGCGTCGCAACAACCAATACGGCTAGAAAACGACGAGACTCCTGCGTCGCTGCCCAGGTGCCAATGGCGAGAAGCAGTGCAATCGGCGTGTACCACGCGCCCAGTTTGTCGCCCAGGCGCCGGAGTCGCGGCCGTTTCTGCTCTGTCTCCTGCATTACGCGCATGATGGTTGCGTATCGCGAATCCACCGCCAGCTTCTCGGCTCGAATCGTCAACGCCGAGTCGCCATTGATAGCGCCGGAGAGCACCAGCGAGCCGGGAGTTTTCGAGATTTCGAATGGCTCGCCCGTCAAATACGCCTCATCCATTTTTCCGTGGCCTTCGATGACCGCGCCGTCTACCGGGCAAATTTCATGCGGGAATACGACCAACACATCCCCGACCGCGACGGCGTCGAGCGGCACGTCGGAAATAGCCGCGCCCGCTTTGCGATGCGCGATCTGAGGAATGCGTTTCGCCAACGCATCGAGCACCGACGACGCGCGCCGGGATGCAAGCTCCTCGAGCGCCGTACCTCCCGAAAGCATCAGCACGACGATTGCCCCAACCAGATATTCTCCGAGCAGCACAGCGGTAACGATTGAAATTCCAGCGAGCAAATCCGAGCCAAATTCCCGTGCGAACGCTTTCTTGGTCAACGTAACAACAAGCGGAATGCCTCCAAAAATTAGGACGGCAATCAGCGGAGCAAGATAAATCGTCCGGGTGGTCCCCAGCGCATAGCGAAAAATCAAATGAAGAAAAATAGCAATGACAGTCAGAACGGAAATTGCCGGCGCTCCGGTCCAGCGACCAAGCAGCGTTCTCATGTGAGTAGGCGACAGGCGCACGCTTCTCTTTAGCGGGAGCTCTCTCTCGACCTTGGAGACCGAACTCACGATCCGATGGGCTCTCCCGTCTGCACTACCCTCGAATGATCTCCACGGAGCAATGGGCGTGCAGTGCCACTGATTCCGAAACGCTTCCCATGAGTATACGGTCCATCCCGCGACGCCCATACGAACCAAGAACGATTAAGTCCGCGTCCCATTCCTTCGCTTGCGCAAGCAAGACTATCCGGGGGTCTCCCTCTGGCGTCGTTTCGCCCGGCACGATCTTCATCCCTGCAGCTTCCAGCGTCTTTCGCGCCTCGGCGACCGCTTCGTGCGCACTGCTACGGACCTCATCCCACACCTCTTCAAGGAGACTTGTTGGATAAATGGGGGAGGACGACGACATCATCAGCTCATTTCCCGGCACGAGCAACTGGACTGCGCTGATTATCTTGACTTGAGTGCTCGCAGGCCACGGGCGATTCGCCACTGATTTCACGGCAACCGAGGCGCCGTCAGAGCCGTCCGTCCCAAGCAGTATTTTCATTCCCCGCCGTGAAGGAGGTTCGTGAATCCCTCGGCGGACAACTTCAACGGAACATGGCGCGGTGTGAAGCGCTGCTTGTGCTACGCTGCCCAGTAGAAACCGCGAGAGAGCACCCTGGCCATGCGAGCCAACCATGACAAAGTCAGCCCCCCATTCCTTGGCGTATTGCACGACGGCCTTTCGCGGGAAGCCGACCAAAACGTCCGTGTTTGTTTCGTGCCCAGCACGAACCAACTTCTCAGCCGCAGCTGCGACGAGAGTCTGCCCGTAGCGTTTTTCTTCATCGATCATGGCCAACGACCGCCCCATGCCCAAAACATCCACGATATGAAGAACGCAAAACCTCGTTCCGGAGGGCCATGGACGCGCGGCCGCCTCGGCGATCACGTGTTGCGACGCGCTGGACGAATCGATTGCCAGTAGAAGTTTCATTCTGTGCCTCTCATCTATTTCCTTTGAGGCCTCTCTGGCCTCCCAACAAGAATTGTCTATGAGCACAGTTTCGCAAGGCGGGAACCACCCCACCGTGACCAGCGTCACCTCGGCTGGTGCACGTAAACCCAACTAATGCGTCGAATAGGAATGCAGAATCCGCGCTACGTTGGGGAAGTTTCTCGTTTCAGAAATTCACGTCTTGCTGGAAGTGAACTAACTGCAAACCCTCTGCGGCTTGCATGCTCTTGCTCTCTGGGGCAAACCGCAGCAGCAAACCTACCGTCGACGTCCAGATGATGAACGCGGGATGCAGCGGGACTTTCAATTCGAATTTGTCCGCGCGCCATTTCTTACCCGCCAAAGTAATCTCCTGTTGTGTAAGGTATTTCACGTTCCCGTCCAGTGTAGACACAAAAACCGGGTTCCGTGGACTTGGCTCTTCAACGGTCACCAGTTGGACAGGAGTTAATTTGTCGTGGATCTTCGCGGCGCGACGCGTGATGTTGCTCAACGAAAAGGCGGAAATCGGCCACAGGAAACCATATGCGTCTTTCATCGGCACGTTTAGATCGACAGATTGGCTCGGATCTTTCGCGCTGGAAGTACAAATCATTTCTGCCGGCTGAAATTCGCAACTGAGCGGCCCCGAATCCGGTCTCCAGCGCAGCTTTCTGAATTCCTTCACGCCCAGGGTGCGGAAATCCGGCGAAAGATGAACCGAAAATCGATTGCTATGCAGCTCGTCTTTCGGCGATTCGTATTCCCTTTCCCCTTCCACGTCAAAGCTGCCATTTGCTAATCGCCAAAGCGTCCACGATTCCCGGAAGTTATACACCCCCGGAGCGTATGAGCCGATTTCACCGACATTGGCCCCCTCGAGAATTTGATACTCTCCAGCGGCAACGCGAACACGCTCGGAGCTTTCGTCCTGGGCGTTCTGTGTCGTTGTAATCGCGGCCTTCATGTGCGCGACATGATGATTGAAATCGGAGCGGCCTGCCGCCGGAAGCAGAACCAGGGTACCGAACAGAAATGTACAGGCGCCCAACGTATTTTTCAATCGCATCATGTGGGCTAAGTGTACGCCGAAATTATGGATTGAGCTGCAGCGAAACTTGTATCACACATGCCTTAGAATGCCCCTGTGACGTCACGCACGCGAGCGAGTTAGTTTGTTGCTGGCATTTGTGTCAATCGGGCTATTTGTGGAAGGGGTTTGTAATTTCGGGGTGCTGCGGCCCAGCAATGTCACAATTCGGCAGGAAAGAAGGTCTGATCCTGAAGAACCGCGTCGACCGCAGTCACGAGAGTCAACGCCGCTTGCGATTTGCGCACATAACCTTGTATGCCTATCTTCTGCGCCTCTTCCATGTACTCTTTGTCGCGATGCATACTCAAAATCACAATGGGTGTTTCAGGGGAGAATTCTTTAATCTTTCGAGCGGCATCAAAGCCGCTCAAAATAGGCATAGTGATATCTAAAATGATCAGGTCGGGCCTCAGTTCCCGGGCCTTCTCAACGGCTTCCTGACCGTTTGCCGCTTCGAAACACACCTCAAAGCCGTCGCGAGACTCCAAGAGAGCCCGGACTCCTCGCCTGACGAATTCATGGTCGTCAGCGATTAAAATTCGCACCGTTACCATACGATGAAAGTGGCCCCGTGCCAAACCATATGTCGGAAGCATACATCACAAGAGGAGAACATTCCTAGACCAGAAATGTATGTATTGTTTCGCTTTATACAGGAATCACTGTATGCCCTGTAGACAGCTTTCATGGTACGAAAATTAGGCATCCTTACTTCAAGACGGGGCCAAAATGCCACCCTCCAAGCTATCGTGAAGCAAGTCAGGATTGGGATGAGGCGTGAGGAAATGGACGTGCGCGGCAGACGGCCGAGATGGACTTATCTCCGGCTTGACGATGCACAAACAGTTCGGAGGCCAGTATGAAAAAAAACGACCACAACCCTGCAATCCCTAGCACCAGCGGGGAATCGCAGGCTACATTGGAAAGCAACGGGCGAGGCAAGGGGGCACCTGGCAACGCCGATCTCAGCGTCATACTGGCGAGCCTGCAAACAATGCGCGACGGTGACTTCTCCGTGCGTCTGCCCGGCACCTGGACAGGCGTGGAAGGAAAAATCGCCGACACCTTCAACGAGATTGCCGCGGCCAATCAGCAGATGGCGCAGGAACTAAAGCGCGTTGGACAGGTGGTTGGCAAGGAAGGCCGAACGCGAGAACGGACAAGATTCAATCAGTCGAGAGGCGCCTGGGACGAGATGGAAGTTTCCGTCAACATGCTCGTCGAGGACTTGCTCCGTCCAACTACGGAAGTGACTCGCGCGATTGCCGCCGTTGCGCAAGGAAACCTTACGCAGACAGTGCGATTGGACGTGGACGGCCGACCCCTCGAAGGCGAGTTCCTGCGTTCCGCAAATATTGTTAACACGATGATTCAACAGCTTGGCGTTTTCACCGCTGAAGTGACACGCGTCGCGCGCGAAGTCGGCACGGACGGCAAACTGGGCGGGCAGGCGCAAGTTCCCGGCGTCGCGGGCACTTGGAAAGACCTCACCGACTCAGTCAATTCAATGGCCAGCAACTTAACGGGCCAGGTGCGTAACATCGCCGAAGTCGCAACGGCTGTTGCCAGCGGAGACCTGTCGCGCAAGATCACGGTCGATGTCCGCGGCGAAATTCTCCAGCTCAAAGAGGCCATTAATACGATGGTGGATCAGTTGCGGTCGTTTGCGTCGGAGGTGACGCGCGTCGCACGTGAGGTGGGCACGGACGGCAAGCTCGGCGGTCAGGCAGTGGTGCCCGGCGTCGCCGGAACTTGGAAGGACCTGACCGACTCCGTAAATGCCATGGCGGGAAACCTTACGGCTCAAGTACGCAATATCGCCGAAGTGACTACGGCCGTGGCACGCGGCGACTTGTCGCGCAAAATCACCGTGGACGTGAAAGGCGAAATCCTCGAACTCAAAGACACCATCAATACCATGGTCGATCAGCTTAACGCCTTCGCCGGCGAAGTGACCCGCGTGGCGCGCGAAGTCGGCACCGAAGGCAAACTCGGCGGGCAGGCACAAGTGCCCGGCGTCGCCGGCACGTGGAAGGACTTAACCGACAATGTGAACTTCATGGCCAGCAACTTGACCGGCCAAGTCCGCAATATCGCTGAGGTGGCTACTGCCGTGGCGCGCGGCGACTTGTCGCGCAAGATCACCGTTGACGTGAAGGGCGAGATCCTCGAACTCAAAGACACCATCAACACCATGGTCGACCAGTTGCGGTCTTTCGCGTCGGAGGTCACGCGCGTGGCCCGTGAAGTCGGCACCGACGGCAAGCTCGGCGGACAAGCTCAAGTCCCTGGCGTTGCGGGCACTTGGAAAGACCTGACCGACTCGGTCAACTCCATGGCCAGCAACTTGACTGGCCAGGTCCGCAATATCGCCGAAGTATCCACCGCGATTGCCAGTGGCGACCTGTCCAAGAAAATCACCGTGAACGTCAGCGGCGAGATTCTCCTCCTAAAGGAAACCATTAATACAACCGTGGACCAGCTCAATGCTTTCGCAGGCGAAGTAACTCGCGTGGCCCGCGAAGTCGGCAGCGAAGGCCGGCTGGGCGGTCAAGCCAACGTGCCCGGAGTAGCGGGTACGTGGAAGGACCTCACCGACTCGGTCAACTCCATGGCAGGAAACCTGACCGGCCAAGTGCGTAACATCGCAGAAGTCACGACCGCCGTGGCGCGCGGCGACTTGTCGCGCAAAATCACCGTTGACGTGAAGGGCGAAATCCTCGAACTCAAAGACACCATCAACACCATGGTCGACCAGCTCAACGCCTTCGCCGGCGAAGTGACCCGCGTGGCGCGCGAAGTCGGTACCGAAGGCAAACTCGGCGGTCAGGCCAACGTGCCCGGAGTAGCGGGCACGTGGAAGGACTTGACTGACAATGTGAATTTCATGGCCAGCAACTTGACCGGCCAAGTCCGCAACATCGCTGAAGTCGCCACGGCCATCGCCAATGGAGACCTCTCCAAGAAAATCACCGTGGACGTGCGCGGTGAGATTTTGCGGTTGAAGGAAACGCTCAACACGATGGTCGAGCAGTTGCGATCGTTCGCCGCCGAAGTCACTCGGGTGGCCCGCGAAGTCGGCAGCGAAGGCCGGCTGGGCGGTCAGGCCAACGTTCCGGGCGTTGCGGGCACATGGAAGGACCTGACCGATTCAGTCAACGCAATGGCCGGGAACCTTACCGGCCAGGTGCGTAACATCGCCGAAGTCACAACTGCCGTGGCGCGCGGCGACTTGTCGCGCAAAATCACCGTGGACGTGAAGGGCGAAATCCTCGAGCTCAAGAACACAATCAACACCATGGTTGACCAGCTCAACGCCTTCGCAGCGGAAGTCACGCGCGTGGCGCGCGAAGTCGGCACCGACGGCAAACTCGGCGGGCAGGCGCAAGTGCCGGGCGTCGCCGGCACGTGGAAAGACCTCACCGACAACGTGAACGTCATGGCTGCGAACCTAACGGAGCAGGTCCGAGGAATCGTCAAGGTGGTAACCGCCGTCGCAAACGGCGAGCTTACGCAAAAGCTAACGGTTAATGCCAAAGGCGAAGTCGCGGCGCTCGCCGAAACGATCAATAACATGACTGGCACGCTTGCCACATTCGCGGACCAAGTCACGACCGTGGCCCGCGAAGTAGGCGTGGAAGGCCGCCTCGGCGGCCAGGCCAACGTGCCCGGCGCCGCCGGTACCTGGAAGGACCTCACCGGAAACGTCAATCTGCTCGCCGACAATTTGACGAACCAGGTTCGAGCCATCGCCGAAGTCGCAACGGCCGTGACCAAGGGCGACCTGACCCGTTCGATTCAGGTGGAGGCCAGCGGAGAGGTCGCGGAGCTGAAAGACAACATCAACACCATGATCGACAACCTCCGGCTGACTACCGACCGCAATACGGAGCAGGACTGGCTAAAGACAAATCTTGCGCGTTTTACGGGTATGTTGCAGGGCCAGCGAGATTTGACCACTGTTGGCCGCATGCTGTTATCCGAGTTGGCTCCGTTGGTCAACGCTCAGCAAGGTGTGATTTATCAGGTGGGAGGCGAGGATTCTTCCGACATGGTCTTGCTGTCGGCGTTTGCTGACGGCGGCGAAGACGGCCATCGCCAGCACTTGCGAGTGGGCGAAGGTCTCGTGGGACAATGTGCCGCCGAAAAGCGGCGCATGTTGCTCACCGATCTGCCAGAAGAGACGGTCCCGATCCGCTCCGGCTTGTTCGAAGCCGTGCCGCGAAATGTGATCGTGCTTCCTGTACTTTTCGAAGATCGCGCTAAGGCCGTAATTGAACTGGCTTCCTTGAACGTTTTCACGGCCTCGCACCTCGCGTTTCTCGAACAACTGACCGCCAGCATCGGCATCGTGCTCAATAGTATTGAGGCCACGATGCAGACCGAAGGACTGCTCAAGCAATCGCAGCAGCTCGCAACGGAACTTCAAACCCAGCAGAAAGAATTGCAGCAGACCAACGAGCAGTTAGCACAAAAAGCCCAGCAGCTTGCCGAGCAGAACGTCGAAGTAGAACGCAAGAACCAGGAAATCGAGCAAGCGCGCCGGGCACTGGAAGACAAAGCCAAGGAGCTCGCGCTCACGTCCAAATATAAGTCTGAGTTTTTGGCCAACATGTCACACGAGCTGCGTACGCCGCTCAACAGCATTCTGGTTCTAGGACAGCAGCTCGGCGACAACGCCGACAAAAATCTGACGCCAAAGCAAGTCGAATTTGCCCGTACGATCCACGGAGCAGGCACCGACTTGTTAAATCTCATCAGCGATATTCTTGACCTGTCGAAGATTGAATCGGGTACTGTGTCGGTCGACGCCGAAGAAGTTTTCTTCACCGGCCTGCTCGAAACAGTGGCGCGGCCCTTCAAGCACGAAGCTGAAAATCGCCGGCTTATTTTTGAAGTGCAGGCCGATTCACATCTGCCCCGCAGCTTGGTCACGGACTCCAAGCGTCTCCAACAAGTGCTCAAGAATTTGCTCTCTAACGCGTTCAAATTTACCGAACAAGGAACTGTGCGGCTTTCCGTATCAGTTCCAGAAAAGGGTTGGAGCGAAGAGCATCCGATTCTCGGCGGAGCGGCCTCCGTTGTGGCCTTCGAGGTTTCCGATACCGGAATCGGTATTCCGTCCGAAAAGCAGAGAATCATTTTCGAAGCATTCCAGCAGGCAGACGCGGGCACCAGCCGCAAATACGGTGGAACCGGCCTTGGGTTGGCCATCAGCCGCGAGCTCGCCAGTCTGCTCGGAGGCGAAATCCAATTGCGCAGCACTCCAGGGAAAGGTAGCACGTTCACGCTGTACATACCGCAGACGTACGTGGGTCCTTCGACGCCTAATATCAATGTGCTGGAGGGGAAGGCGACAGCCTCTATGTCGCCCGTCAAGTTGTCCAGCATGACTGTTACGGAAATTCCTGTCGAGCATATCCCCGACGATCGCAATGCCCTGCAACCGGACGATGCCGTGCTGCTGATTGTCGAGGACGATCCGCACTATGCTCGCGTCTTGTGTGATCTCTCGCATGATAAAGGCTTTAAAGTCCTCGTGGCGATGCGCGGCGCAGAGGCGCTCGCCCTTGCCCGTGAGTTCCATCCCACAGCCATTTCCCTCGACGTTTTTCTTCCAGACATGCTCGGCTGGACAGTACTTAACCATTTGAAACAGGATCCGGCGACACGCCACATACCTGTCCAGATGTTGACCCTTGACGAGGATCGGCACCATGGCTTGGCACGCGGAGCATTCGCTTTTGTTACTAAGCCAACCACTCCCGAGGGACTTGAGATAGCTTTGACTCGCATCAAGGAATACGCGACGTCGCGGCGCAAGCGGCTTCTGATCGTGGAGGACAATCCTGCCGAGCAACTTAGTATTCGGGAACTCCTCGGATACGACGACATCGACCTTTCCGTTGCAGCCACGGGGGCTGAAGCCCTCGAAATGCTCTCGGATGAGCAATTCGATTGCGTGGTTCTTGACCTTCGTCTCCCAGACATGTCGGGGTTTGAGGTTTTGGAGCGGCTCAGCGACACACCGGCGCTCGGTGAATTGCCTGTGGTCGTCTTCACCGGCAAAGAACTATCACCGGAAGAAGACGCTCGCCTGCACACCCTGGCGCGCAGTGTGGTGGTCAAAGGCGTCGAATCGCCCGAACGATTGCTCGACGAGACCGCGTTGTTCTTGCACCGCGTCGTTGGTGATCTTCCAGCGGAGAAGCAGAGGATGCTCGATCGGCTGCACAGTTCAGATGATGCTCTGGTGGGCAAGAAAGTGCTCGTCGTCGACGACGACGTGCGCAATATTTTCGCGCTCAGCAGCGTTCTGGAGCGTCGTGGTATGAGCGTGCTGACTGCTGGTACCGGCCGGGAAGCGATCACAATGCTGGAATCAACGCCCGACACAGCGATTGTCCTGATGGACATCATGATGCCCGAGATGGACGGCTATGAGACCATGCAGGTGATCCGCCAAAACCCTTCTTTGCGCCGCCTGCCCATCATCGCCTTGACCGCAAAGGCCATGAAAGGCGACCGCGAGAAGTGTCTGGAAGCCGGGGCTTCGGAGTATTTGGCGAAACCCGTAAATACGGAGCAACTCTTATCGGCTTTGCGGATGTGGCTGCATCGATAGATCAAACCGTGCGCCTATAGTAAGGCGCTCGAACTCATTGAGGCGGAGGAAGGTGAACTGCATGCCGGAAAAGGCCAACATACTCATGGTGGATGATCAACCCGCCAAGCTGCTCAGCTATGAAGCCATTCTCAATGAATTGGGCGAGAACCTGATTAAGGCAAATTCCGGCAGGGAAGCACTTGAGCACTTACTGAAGACGGACATTGCAGTCGTCCTTATGGATGTCAGCATGCCCGAACTGGATGGTTTTGAACTGGCCGAGATGATCCGCCAGCATCCGCGATTTCAGAGGACCGCGATTATTTTTATCTCTGCCGTGCACCTGACGGACCTCGACCGCCTCAAGGGATACCAGCGCGGAGCGGTTGATTATATTTCCGTTCCTGTCGTCCCAGAGTTGTTGCGCGCAAAGGTCAGTGTTTTTGCGGAACTGCATCGCAAGACGCATCAGTTGGAGGTCTTAAATTCGGAGTTGCGCCGGCTCTCCAGCAGCTTAATCGCGAGCCAAGATGAAGAACGGCGGCGAATCGCTCGCGAATTACATGATGGCTTAGGCCAAGACTTGGTTGCGATTAAGATGATGTTGGATGGGATCCTGCAACAGGAGCACTCGGCGCCGAAAAAGCAAGTGGCCGCCGACGTGAGTACGCTGATTGATCGTACGATCCAGCAAGTCCGCAGCATATCTCACCTCTTGCATCCTCCCCTGCTCGACGAAGTGGGTCTGCGAGCCGCCCTGAAGTGGTACCTGGAGGGATTCACAAAACGCAGCGGGATTGAGACAGACCTTGATGTTCAGCCCTCCAGTTTTCCGCGAATGGCGCCGGAATTGGAAACTGCTGTTTTCCGTATCGTGCAGGAGGCTCTCACCAACGTGTTTCGGCACTCTGGCGCGCGCAAAGGATGGGTGACCATCCTTAAGCAAGACGGCCAGGTTGTCGTCACCGTGCGCGATGATGGCAAGGGCATTTCAGACTACGTTGCCGAGTTCCGGCCAGACAGCATCGGCATCGGCATCGGAGGGATGCGGCAGCGGGTCAAGGAATTCGGCGGGGAATTGCAGCTCCGGAACTCGAATCCCGGGACCATCGTCGAGGTCGTTATCCCTGGCAAATTGCCGGTTGTTTTTGACCAGCCAGTGCCGGTCACGGCCCAAGCTTCGGGCAATAATACCGCACGGCCAACTTTTTGATTTCCCATTCGCTGGAATCGCCAGCTAACGGAGTCAAACAGCGATCGCACCGGCAAATCTGGCGGCGTCATCCATTTCAACAGGCACACCGTCCCGAAGCGTAATCGTCTTTCCAGAATTCGCCGCGATGCGATCGCCCGGCAATAAAATTCCCGCAAAGTTCAAAGGATCAGCCGCCGATACAGTTACGATCTCACCGGAAGGTTCGGTTTTTCTGATTGCGCGCACAGACTCGACGGCCACAGGCAACGCAAATTGCTCGCCCAGAAATCCGCTCACAAACCGCCCGCCGCGTATTTCGCCTCGGTCTTCGAGCCGCCGGAAAGTGATCAACAATTCACGCCAGCGCGGAACGATGCTTTCTCGCGCAATAACTTCGCGAAAAACCACACCATATCTCTTAAGCAGCATCCAGCAAGTTGCCTCCGCCGTGCGGGCCTTGTCGGGCGCTTCGCTTGCATAGAGCAGCGACCAACGGCCGAGGCTGTGCCGTGGGCGTGCATTGTGGCCCCGGCCGTGGCCCGA
This sequence comes from Acidobacteriota bacterium, assembly GCA_027307115.1. Taxonomy (GTDB): domain Bacteria; phylum Acidobacteriota; class Terriglobia; order Acidiferrales; family UBA7541; genus DAHUXN01. The sequence continues at coordinate 8,363 of DAHUXN010000013.1, read as the reverse complement.
GCGGCGCTTCGGGTCAATCAGTGCGCGAATATTATCGAAGCCATCGGCCGTCAGCAGCCCCGCCGTCACCAATTCCCATAGCGCCGTTTCCACTTCTGCTTTTAGTTTCCCTGTGGCGCGCACAATATCCGCAAAAAATGACGCCCCGTGCTGGCGTAGGTACGCCAATATGTCGTGTGCATTTCGACTGAGCCAGCGCGGTTCATCACTATCAACGCCGCCGCTGGGCGCGTGCGCCAAAGTCATCCACTCCGCGTCATCACGAATAAAAAATGCCACGGGCGCGATGCTGGTGGGAATCACGCGGCGATTCGTTCCCGTCTGTTCCGTCAAGGTTGCGGGATGGGGCGACAGGCGTCCCCAGCCGACCGCGCCCGTTAGGCAAAGTTGGTCTAGCACTTTCGGATCATAGTTCGCGATTCGTCGCCTCAGAATTTCTCGCTCCCAGGAATTTGCAGGCGCCTCAAATCCTTGGAGCTGTTGCAAGACCTCCAGCGTGCCACGCTCGCCGAAGACTTGCGTTCCGGGCGCGACGTGTTGCCAGCGCAACAGCCAGCGCATGAATTGCGCCGCAGTCACCGGTTGGATTTCCTTGCGCAACGCGCCGAGCGTCAGCCGATGAATACGCGCGAGCAGCCGGCGGTCGCACCACTCGGTTTCGCTGCTCGAAGCGCCCGTGAACTGTCCCCGCAACATCGAACCGCTGGCTTCCAGGCGCAGGAGAGCTTGCTCAATTTCCTGACTCGCAATTCCGAGGACCTCGCTGAGAATCCCCGCCGTGACGGGACCGCTGTGCGCCGTCCAGCCGGTAACGCAAGAGGCGAGCACGGTCTCCCGCGAAGAAGTGTCGCTTCCTGGGTGTTCCGCGATATCCGGAATCTCTCCGTCGAACGTTGCGGTCGGGAAAAGGGTGCAGAAGGTCTTGGCTCTTTCCGCTGCAACCCAATACCTGCAATCACCAACGAAAGCGCGGACGACCCGGTGCGTGGCCGCCAGTTCGGCAAAATAATTCGTCCAGCCGGCAATCGAGTTGTTGAGTAGTTGTCCCGGTACCGAAGGACTGTTCGTCGATTCTGGAAGCGCGACGAGCGCCTGTAGCGCGTCGTGAAGTTCATCCGCATCGCGTACATCGGGCCACGCCTCTTCGCGTACTTCCGCAATGGCGGCCGGATCCAAGCGCCCTATTTCCGACAGAACCGCTTCGGGCAGCATGCGCCGCATTTCCACAGCGCGCGCCCGCCGCTCCTCCAGTGGCGCGTCATCGAGGTACGCGTAAGGATTCGCGTTCAGAATTTCGTGCGAGAATTGCGAAGGCACGGGCGTGTCGACGGCAATACAGCGAATTCGTCCGGAAGACATCGCGTCCAAGACGCTTTTCAGACCGTCGACATCCATTGCCTCGGTCAGCGCGTCTTTCATCGTTTCGCGCACCAGCGGATGATCGGGAATCTGGATCTCGCCGGAAATATTCTCCTGGCATGCCAGTGCTTGCGGAAATACGCCCGCCAGCAAATCGTCCGAGCGCATGCGTTGGATTTGCGGCGGCACTTTTTTACCTCCCTGGAAACGCAGCAGTGCCAGCGCGCGCCCGGCTGCCCAGCGCCAGCGCGTGGCGAAGATCGGCGAAGTGAGCACGGCTTGCGAGAGCAAATCCCCCACGCTGGCCGATTGCAGGAAATGAAAAACGTCGGCGAGAGGAAAGCTGTGCTGTTCGCCAAGTGAAATATTCAGGCCATTGTCGGTAGCAGCAGCCTGCAACTCGAAATTGAATGAACGGCAGAAACGTTTCCGCAGCGCCAGCCCCCACGCTTTGTTGATGCGCCCGCCAAATGGGGCGTGGATGACGAGCTGCATGCCGCCACTTTCATCGAAGAAGCGCTCTGCGATGACAGTTTGCTGCGTTGGCACGGCTCGCAGCACAGCGCGGCCCTCGACGATATATGCCACCGCCTGCTCCGCGCCCGAACGGTCCAGCCCACACTGCTGCATCAGCCAATCGATCGGCACAGTAGCGTGCGGCGCATCGTCTCGCACGGCATTCGGCGAAACATTTTCAGTCAGCGAATTAATTTTCTCTCGAACTTCGGCGACTTGCTCGGAAAGCTCCGGGGTACGCGAAGGCGCTTCGCCGCGCCAGAAGGGAACATTCGGTGGCGCTCCCTTCGCGTCCTCAACCAGCACCGATCCTGCCTGCACTCGCCGGATCTGCCACGAGGTATTGCCGAGCAAAATGATGTCGCCGCGCAAACTCTCCACCGCGAAATCTTCGTCCACCGTGCCAATGGTCACATGCTCCGGCTCCGCAATCACTGTGTAGAGCGAATTATCGGGGATTGCCCCGCCGCTTGTGATGGCGGCGAGCCGGGCGCCTCGGCGCGCACGCAGCCGGCGATTCACGCCGTCGCGATGCAGATAGGCGCTGTATCGACCACGACGCGATGCAATTCCGTCGGTAAGCATCGCAATAATTTCGTCGAACTCTCTTCGCGATAGCGTCCGGTAAGGATAGGCGCGAGTCAAGAGCGCGAATAAATCGTCCTCTTGCCACTCCTGCGCTGCACACTCGGCCACGACTTGCTGCGCCAGCACGTCCAGCGGGCATTCCGGAATCATGATGCGGTCGAGCAAGCCAAGTCTGATCGAATGCACCAGCGCCGCGCATTCCAATAATTCATCGCGCGTGGTTGCGAACAGGCGTCCTTTTGGAATCGCTCCGCGCCAGTGACCCGCGCGCCCGATTCGTTGCAAGCCCGTGCCGATCGCTCGGGGCGAGCCAATCTGACAAACCAAATCCACCGTTCCAATGTCAATTCCCAATTCGAGTGACGCCGTCGCAACCAGCGCGCGAATTTCGCCGGCCTTCAGTTTGCCTTCCACCGCCAGCCTTCGCTGCCGCGACAAGCTGCCGTGGTGCGACGCGACCGCGTCTTCGCCGAGCAGCCTTGCCAGATTGTGCGCCACGCGCTCCGCCAGCCGTCGCGTGTTCACAAAGATAAGCGTAGACCGGTGTTGCCGCACGAGTTCTGCGATGCGGTTATAAATTTCCTCCCACATTTCGTTCGACGCCACGGGCCCAAGCTCGCTTGCTGGAACTTCGACAGCAAGATCGAACTCGTGCCGCTGTGCGACTTGCACGATCGTTGGTGCGGGCCGTCCGTTTCCGGCAAGAAACTGCGCAATCAATTCGATGGGCTGCTGGGTGGCAGAAAGCCCGATGCGGGAGGGCCTTTTGGGCATAAGCGCGTCAAGCCGCTCTAGCGACAGGGTAAGATGCGCGCCGCGCTTGTCATCGGCGACAGCATGAATTTCGTCAACGATTAGTGTCTTCACCGAGCGTAGTAGCTCGCGGCTTTTCGCCGCCGTCAGCAAAATGTAAAGCGATTCCGGCGTGGTCACCAGAATGTGCGGCGGGCGCTTCTGCATTGCGCGCCGTTCGTGAATCAATGTGTCGCCCGTGCGCACGGCTGCGCGGATCTCGGGCATCAGAAATCCGCGCTCGCGGGCAAGTTCCAGAATCTCGCCCAGCGGAGTTTCCAGGTTTTTTTGTATGTCGTTCCCCAGCGCTTTCAATGGCGACACGTACAACACTTCGGTTTCGTCCAGAAGATCGCCTGCAACCGCCTTGCGCACCAGGCGGTCAATACAGGCAAGAAAAGCGGCGAGCGTTTTTCCGGATCCTGTGGGCGCGCAAATCAACGTGTCTTTTTCCGCGAGGATGTGCGGCCAGCCCTGTTCTTGCGGCTCTGTGGGCGTGCCAAATTTGCCTTCGAACCACTCGCGAACGAGCGGGTGCGCCCATTTCAGCGCGGAGGACGGCGAAAGATTCACAACTGATAAGCTCACGACACGACCTGGAGAAGCGATTCCCTATATAAATGGGGATGCCTCTATTGTCCTGAATTTTTCGTTCAAAAGCAAAACCACGCTAAGAAATCGCTCGCGAAATCTTTTTCAGGTCCGCGATGAAACGCTTCAGTTCCTCGTGGCGTGTTTCCTCATCAGGAGCGCGTAATATCGACGACGGATGCACGGTCGCCATCACAAATGGGGCGAGCGTCGACTTAAGGAACTCGCCTCGATGCAGCGTTACGCGAAAGTCTCGCCCAAACAATGTCTGCGCCGCCGTGGCTCCCAGGCAGACAATGACTTTCGGTTGCAATGCGGCGATTTCGGCATCCAGCCACGGACGGCATGCAGCGATTTCCGCGGCGTTCGGTTTTTTGTGGATGCGCCGTTTTCCGCGTGGCTCCCATTTGAAATGTTTTACCGCATTCGTCACGTAGACCGTCTTGCGGTCGATTCCAGCTTCCACAAGGGCGCTGTCCAGCAATTTCCCGGCCGGCCCTACGAACGGCTTGCCTTGCAAATCCTCCTGATCGCCCCGCTGCTCGCCGATAAGCATGATTTTCGCGCTGGGCATCCCTTCGCCGAAGACGGTCTGCGTAGCGTTTTTCCATAGATCGCAAGCTTTGCAATTTTTCGCAGTTTCCTGCAGTTCCGCGAGCGATGCCTCAAGCGGAATCCTCATTTTACCAGCATCTTTTCGCGCTCGTTTGACCATGACTTTAGGATGCGCGGCAAATTGGCAGCGGCGCTTCCTTCTTAATACTCGCGAATCCATTCATCCCTTTACAATTCCCATACTCCACCATTGACAATGCCTTTCTCCCTGTTCATAATCTCATATAGGCGAAGAAAAAGCGAAAACTAAAATAGCTTTCCCCTCCTCGCCTCAGGATCCCGTCATGGCCCAGAACCTCGCCGCCCTTCGCGTCAAAATCGAATGCGATCTTCTTGGACGTGCCTCCGCGCCTTTTGACTATCGCGAACGCAAATTCGCCGAAACAGCTTCCATCGGCATTCCGGAAATCGATTATTTGGCTGGTGGCTTGCCTCGCGGCGGCTTCACGGAAATTTGTGGGCCTCCTTGTTCCGGCCGTACCAGTTTTCTTCTCTCGGCTTTAGCTTCGCGAACGGCTCATGCGGAAGTGTGCGTCCTGGTTGATGGCAGCGATAATTTCGACCCCTATTCCGCGCAGGCTGCCGGCGTGGAGCTGAAGCAATTGCTTTGGGTTCGCTGTCGCAACATCGATCAAGCCCTGCGCGCGACGGATTTGCTTTTGCAGGGGCGCGGCTTCGGTTTGATCGCTTTGGATTTGAGCGACATTCCTCCAAAAATCGTGCGCCATGTTCCGCTCAATGCCTGGTTTCGTTTTCGGCGCAGCATCGAGGATACGCAAACAATTTTTGTTGTTTTCGATCAGGAACCAAATGCTAAAACGTGCGCTTCGTTGGTTTTGCAGCTTGGCTCCGAGACGGCGCGCTGGTCGGCCACGATTGAAACGTCCACGGAGGATTCTTTCGCGTATCCGTCTGCTTGCCTGCTCGATGGGTTCGACGTTCGCGCTGAAGTGCTTCGTTCCCGTGTTCAAAAGGCAGTCGTGGCAGGTTTTCATCTTGGATTCGCTCCTGCAAGCATCGGCGGTGATACGGGAATTTTCAGAACAAAGGCAGTCTGGAATGGCTCTGACAATTTGCTGTTCGAACCGCAATCGAAAAGGCTGGAAAAACGAGAATGAGGATTTTTGCTGTCGTTGTCCACAGCTATCCAATTCGCAAATGGCATTCGCTTCCATCTACGTCCCTAATTTCCTCGTGCAATCCGTTGTGCGTGCAGAGGCCGCGCTTCGGGATCGCGCGATTGTGCTTGTCGACGGCAATCCTCCTCTCGAAAAAGTTGCGGCCATGAGCGACGCCGCCGCACGCGCAGGAATTCAGTTGAGCATGACAAAATCACAAGCCACGCAATTTAACGGCGTTGAAATTCGCAATCGTTCACGAGCGCAGGAAAAGGCTGCGCACGCCGCTTTGCTCGATCTCGGCTGGTCCGTTTCCCCGCGCGTGGAAGATACGGCGCAAGACACAATCGTCCTTGACCTCGCCGGGCTCGCTTCCTTATTTCACTCTGAAGAAAATGTTGCGAATGAATTGCTGCGGCGCGCCGCTGTCCTCGGCCTGCTCGTCAACATTGCTATCTCGTCAAATCTCGAAGCAGCCGTCAACGCCGCGCGCGGTTTTTCGGGAGTTACCTTGATTCCTGCTGGCGAAGAAGCGCAGCGCTTGGGCTGCATGCCTATCAACGTGCTTTCGCCATCCCTCGAAGTTCTCGAAACACTCGATCTCTGGGGTGTGCGCACTTGCGCAGCGCTGACGGCATTGCCATTTTTGCAACTTTCGGAGCGTCTGGGCCAGGAAGGAGTTCGATTGCATGAATTGGCGCGTGGCGCGAGCCAGCGTTCGCTCGTCCTGGCGGAGCCGCCGATTTGTTTTGAAGAAGAAATGCCTCTCGATTATGCCGTGGCGGAACTCGAGCCTTTGGCGTTTCTGCTTGGCCGTTTGCTCGATCAATTGTGCGCGCGGCTGACAGCGCGTTCACTCGCCGCCGGCGCCATCCGTTTGCGATTCGATTTGGAGCGCTCTCCAGAAAATAATCCGCGATTCTCGGACGGCAAGTCTTCTGGTGAGCTTGCGCTCAGGATTTACGAAAAAGCTTTGAACTTGCCTGTGCCCATGCGCGATTCCAAAATGCTTCTCCGGTTGCTTCGCCTGCAATTGCAAGCCAATCCTCCGCGGGCATCCATTATAAAAATTTGGCTCGCGGCTGAACCCGCGCTCCAGCGTGTTGCTCAGGGCGGTCTGTTTCTTCCCAACTCTCCCGATCCGGAAAAATTGGAACTGACCATTGCGCGCCTTAAAAATCTGGTTGGCGATTCCCATATAGGTTCGCCCGAATTAATAGACACGCACCGGCCGGGAGAATTCCGCATGAGCCGATTCGCTCCTTCGCGTGATGAGCCATTGAAAAACCGTAAATCCAGCAATCTGGCCACGGGGTTTCGAGCCTTCAGGCCTTCGCTGCCGCTGAAAGTTGAATTGCGCGAAGGGTATCCGGCGCGCATTTCGTTTCGCGGCATGCGCGGAGAAGTAGTTGCAGCTTCTGGCCCATGGCGCACTTCTGGAGATTGGTGGCAAGAAGATCCATGGCAGCACGACGAATGGGATCTTGAAATTCATTTTCGTTTTTCTCCGGCGATTCACCTGGGACGCGGCTCTACATGCCCGCAGCGCGGCCTCTATCGCATTTATTACGACGTGCTTCGCGGCAATTGGTTTATGCGGGGAATTTACGACTGACCTGAGCAATGACCTACATCGAACTGCATGCCCGCTCTGCATTCAGTTTTCTTGAAGGCGCTTCTTTGCCTGAAGAATTGGCCGGCGTGTGCGCGGAGCTTGAAATTCCAGCCATGGCGCTGCTCGATCGCGACGGCGTTTACGGCGTACCGCGCTTTCATTTGGCTGCAAAAAAAATCTCGTTACGAGCTCATATCGGCGCGGAAGTCACATCCGCTGACGGCTGGCGCTACCCATTGCTCGTCGAAACACGCGCAGGCTACCAGAATCTTTGCCGCCTCATCACTCGCATGAAATTGTGCGCACGCAAGGGAGAAGGTTCTGTTTCGGCCGAGGAAATCGCAGAAAAATCCGTTGGGCTTATCTGTCTTACGGGCGGTGAAGAAGGACCGCTGGCGCATGCACTCGTCCATGGAGGAATCACGCGCGGAATTGAATGCGTCGAGCAACTCTGCAAAATTTTTGGTCGCCACAATGTCTATGTCGAATTGCAGCGGCATTTCTGCCGTGAAGAAGAATCGCGCAATCAAACCGCGGCGGAGATTGCGCGCAAATTGCATTTGCCCTTGCTTGCGACCAATGGCGTATCGCATGCACAGGCTCCGTCGCGCGAAGTGCTCGATGTCTTCACATGCATTCGCCATCATCGCACGCTTGCCACTGCTGGACGTCTCCTCGCGCGAAATTCCGAGCGACACTTGAAATCCTCCGCGGAAATGTCGCGGTTGTTTGCGGATCTTCCCGAAGCTATTGCTAATACCCAAGCTCTCTCTTCGCGTCTGCAATTTACTTTGAATGATCTGGGTTATCAGTTCCCGAAATATCCCGTGCCACAGGGCGAATCGCAAATGAGCTTCCTGCGCCATCGCACTCACGAAGGAATGCTCCAGCGCTACGGCGCGGACGATGCGCGCGCACGCAGCCAGGTCGAGCGCGAATTGGCGCTGATCGAGAAGCTCGACCTCGCTGGATATTTTCTGATCGTTTGGGACATCGTTCGCTTCTGCCGCGGACAAAATATTCTGGTCCAAGGCCGCGGCTCCGCGGCGAACAGCGCCGTTTGCTATTCGCTTGGCATTACCGCCGTTGATCCCGTTGGAATGGATCTCCTTTTTGAGCGGTTTCTCTCCGAGGAGCGCGGCGAATGGCCGGACATTGACCTCGATCTG
>DAHUXN010000095.1 GCA_027307115.1 Acidobacteriota bacterium | reverse complement strand
GTGTGATAAATGCTCGAAGAACCGTAGCCGCCCACGCCCCGCAGAACGGTCACCCCTGAGAATTTCTCCGTGCGCAGCATCTCAACAATCGCCTGATAGAGCGGCTTGCCGTGCCAGTGGTCCGATTCTCCTATGTGTATCCGCATCAACGTGCGCTCGCCTTCGAATCGCTCGTGCGTCATGCGCCCCTCCTAAATCGCATCGCCCAGCCGAATCCCCGCCAACATCACGATCAAGCCCAGCAGCACGCTCGCGGCAACGTAAGCCGAACCCTTCACCCACTCGCCATCCTCGAGCATTCGCACCGTTTCCCAACTGAACGTCGAAAAAGTGGTAAAAGCGCCGAAAAGTCCGACGGTCAGACCGATACGCCAATCCGGCGAAATCGCGACGTGATTCAATGCGAACTTACCAACCAGCCCCAAGAGGAAACATCCCACGAGATTCACGCTCAGCGTCCCATACGGAAAGCTCGATCCGGACCTATGCTGCACCGCGCCTTCGAGGCCGTACCGCGCCAGTGTTCCCGCAACACCAAATACGGCGAGTAATAATATGCGCACCTTCGCTCCCTTTTCTGCGCCATGAAGCCCAAAACAAAAAAACTCCTGGAGCCTCGCGGCAGCCAGGAGTCATCAGCTCTTTCGAGCGGTTCCGGCGAACTCCATCGCCTCTCGTAATTTCGCTCTCAATTGTACACGGATGCGGCAGGCGCCCAAAGAGAGTTCGCGATACGCGTTACTGCTTCACCGCAATAGTGCTTTTCCCGAAATATGAAGAATCCGGTTGCGGCTTGCTCTGGCGGGTGCTAGTCTTAGCGAACAAAAGGCGAAGGAGGAACAGTTTGCCCCCATCTCTAGCCGTCCGCCCGCGCGCCACCCTTGACGTGATTCGCGACGTTCTGGGCGAACTGGCCTCCCGCGACCGTAACGGCGACGTCCTCACCGCAATCCACCACATTCCCGCGCGTGACGCGCAATATGCACCGCTCCCCGCCTGGGTGAATGGGCGTTTAGCGCAAATCTACCGCGCCAAAGGCGTCGACCAACTCTACACTCACCAGGCGCAGGCCGTTGAACAGCTTCACGAAAGCAAGAACGTTGTCGTGGTTACTCCGACCGCCTCCGGAAAAACGCTTTGTTACAACTTGCCAGTATTGAATGCCATTCTCGAAAGCGCTGACACGCGCGCTTTGTATTTGTTTCCCACAAAAGCCCTGGCGCAGGATCAGCTTGCCGAGCTGCACGATCTGGCAACGCGCCTCGACGACTCCTTTGGCGTTTTCACCTACGATGGCGATACGCCAGCCGACGCGCGCAGGGCGATACGCGAGCGCGGCCATATCGTGCTTACGAATCCCGACATGTTGCATGCGGGGATTTTGCCGCACCACACAAAATGGACGCGGCTCTTCGAAAATCTTCGCTATATCGTTCTCGACGAGCTGCACACATATCGCGGCGTCTTTGGCAGCCATCTCGCAAACGTCTTGCGGCGTCTTCGGCGCATCGCGCATTTCTACGGCTCAAATCCGATTTTCATTTGTTGCTCCGCCACCATCGCCAATCCCGGCGAACTGGCTTCGCGCTTGATCGAGGATCAGGTCGCAGTCATTGACGAGAATGGCGCACCGTGCGCCGAGAAACTTTTCGTTTTCTATAATCCGCCCGTTGTGAATCGTAATTTAGGTATCCGGCGCAGCTATTTGAACGAAGCGACGCGCGTGACGAAGGAACTGGTCGCGCGGAATCTGCAAACGATTCTCTTTGCGAACAGCCGTCTGCATACAGAAGTGATGCTCACGTATCTGCGACAGGCCTTCCCCGCTGCTCCTGGCCGAAGCGAGCCAATTCGTGGCTACCGTGGAGGCTATTTGCCCGGCGAGCGTCGCGAAATCGAGCGCGGCCTGCGCGACGGCAAAATCCGCGGCGTCGTTTCGACGAATGCCCTGGAATTCGGCATCGATATTGGCTCGCTTGATGCCACAGTGCTTGCGGGCTATCCTGGATCAATTGCATCAACTTGGCAGCGCGCGGGACGCGCCGGGCGCCGCAGCGGAACTTCCTGCGCTGTGATGGTCGCTTCATCGGCGCCTCTTGATCAGTTCATCATTCAGCATCCGGAATATTTCTTCGGACGTTCGCCCGAGCACGCTTTTGTTCAGCCCGACAATCTCGAAATCCTCGTGAACCATCTGAAGTGCGCTGCCTTCGAACTGCCGCTCTCTCCCAACGAACATTTTGGAGACATTGATCTTTCGGCGATTTGCGAACGCCTTGTCGAAGCAGGCTTCCTGCACAAAAGCGGCGGCCGCTGGCATTGGGTTCAAGAAGCTTATCCAGCCGATACGATCAGCCTGCGTTCAGTCACTTCAGACAATTTCGTGATTATTGATGAGGTTGGCGACGCAATGGGCGAATCTTCAGGCCCTGAAGTGATCGGCGAAGTGGATTTTTCGAGCGCGCTGACAACGGTGCACCCGAAAGCCATCTACATTCACCAGGGCCAGCAATATCACGTTGAACGCCTCGACTTCGATGAACGGAAGGCTTACGTGAAACAGGTCAACGTGGATTACTTCACTGACGCCATTCGCTATACGCAGGTTCGTGTTCTGGAAATTGCCGCCGAAGAACCTGCGACCGGCCCTTCCTCTCGCGCCCATGGTGATGTGCTCGTGCGCTCGCAAGTGATCGGCTTCAAGAAAATTAAATTCTTCACGAATGAAAATGTGGGCGCCGGCAAGCTCGAATTGCCCGAGAATGAAATGCACACGACGGCGTTCTGGGTCACGCTCAACCGGGGCCTAGTTGCTTCACTTCCCTATGCTCTTTCGGATCGACAGGGCGGGATGTTTGGATTGCTGCACGCACTGGAATCCGTCGCCACTCTTCTGCTGATGTGCGACCGCCGCGATTTAGGCGCAACAATTGGCGAACGGGCTCCAAGACCTGGAGTCGAGGAAGAATGGGAGCAGCTTCCGGAAGCCGCAGCCAGTCCAGTTGAGACGAAAGAATTCTTCGAGCCGAATTTATATCTTTACGACGCTTACCCAGGAGGCATCGGTTTCAGTGAACCGCTCTATCGCACCTCCGAGATTCTTCTCGAACGCGCACGCGATTTAATCGCTGCGTGCCCGTGCGAAAAGGGCTGTCCATCGTGCGTGGGGCCTCTGGGTGAACGGCAAGAGCATGCCAAAGAAGCGGCGCTTGAGATTCTCAGGCGGCTTCTGGGTCAGGACTAACTTGCCGGCAAAACTCAAAGACAAATTCTCCGGCATCAAGGCTCTGCGCCCTGCGCCACGGCGTAGCTCATTATCAGCTGACATCGGCGAACCCCGCTCTGCCGGGAATGCTGACAGTCTTGCGACTCTTCTGGGCGCAACACTCCAAAGAAATCATTACGGCGAGCATTTTTCCATTCGCCGCTGGTTTTCGGAGCCATGTGAATTCGCGCCTCATCCGGATGTGCTGCGCTTGATTGCTCCCGATGCTGCGAACGATACGGTTGACCCGCAGCGCTGGCTGTTTCTCGACACGGAAACCACGGGATTGTCTGGCGGCTCCGGCACCTACGCATTTCTCGTTGGACTCGCTTGGTGGGATGCCGGCGGCCTGGAGGTGGAGCAATTCTTCATGCGTGACCACAGCGAGGAACACTCTGTCCTGCTGGCGCTGCGCGAGCGCATAGCGGAACGGCCCGTCCTTGTCACGTACAACGGAAAATCATTCGATTGGCCATTGCTCGAAACGCGTTTCCGCATGACGCGCGCCATCGAGCCGTTGGCACCGCTCGTGCATCTCGACTTATTGCATCCCGCCCGCCAGCTTTGGCGCTTGCGCGTGGGGAATGCGCGCCTCGCCCAACTGGAGCGCCACGTTCTTGGCTGGGAGCGTGAAGGCGATGTGCTCTCGGATCTGATCCCACAAATCTATTTTGATTTCTTGCGTACCGGATCGGCTGAACCCCTCCTCCCTGTTCTTCGTCATAATCAAATGGACTTGCGAGGATTGGCCGCCATCGCGCGCAAAATATTTTCGCTATTGGCATCGCCGGAAAACGAAAACCCAGATGCATTTGAGCTTTATGGCGCGTCGCGCATTTTCAGCCGGCGCGGCGAACGTGCCCGCGCGCGCGAACTCTTCGGGCACACGCTTGATGCCGGACTGCCCGAGGAGCTTCACCGAAACGCCCGGCGGCAATTGGCTCGATTGGCAAAGCGGGATCGCGATTACGATCTTGCGCTTTCGCTGTGGGAAGAGCTCAGCCACGAACACCGAAGCGGGCTTGTGGAAAGCATCGAGGCGGCAGTCGAACTAGCGATCCATTATGAACACCGCGCTCGTGATCCTGAGCGCGCGGCGGAAATTATGCGCGCCGCACTTGCGACTCTGTCTGATCATCCAAATGCAGACCACACGCGCGCCCGCGGTTTCAGAAACCTGCGAGCCAGATTGGAGCATCGATTGAACAGGCTCAATCGCAAATCCGCACGCCCTCTGACTCCGCAGCGGTAGCACTCTGGCTCTATTTCGAGGTCACAGCGTGGCGTGTGAAGCGGTCCCGTCCCCGGGAGTTCGCCAGAGTGCCGCTTGGCTCTGCCGGCCAGCCGAGTTGAGCGTCAACGCGATCGAATACGCCGCGATCAGCGCCTTCGACGCTCAAACATTCATCGTGAAAGCAGCGCAGGTAAGCGCTCCCGAAGCTCGCAAACTCCGGCCCTTCCGTGACAGGTTGTTTGACGGCATATTTCTTTTCGAACGCTTCACTATAAGCGCCGAAAAAAGATTCCGCATCCTTTTCGTTGTCGAGAGCAAGCAGAACCACCAGTATCGTCTGCTTTGTCTCCTTGTTTTCAAACAGGGCATAGCGGTCGCCATGCCACATGGTTGCAAAATGCTCCGCTCTGCTCGCATCGATGAACTGTTTCAACACCTCGCCAAGCGCAAATTCGCCGACTATATTGTCGTCGAGCTTATTCCAGCCGTGCGGAATGGATGACTTCAAATCCGGCAGCGAAATGATTCGCGGCTTCACATCTTGAAGATAAAGGCTAGGATGTAGAATCTGCTGTGTTGATACCGGCGGGTTCTCAAAGACTTTCTTAAAATCGGGCCAACCGGAAGTCGCTTTCAAAACCTGTTGGGTGAACTCAGCGCCAGCCAGATAAGGAAACAGTAGCTCGTCACGGATAAACGGCGGCGCTTTCGCAAGATTCGGATCCTTGTCCATCTCGCTTGCGACGCCCGATTCAATGAATGGAGCGATATCAGGCACGTCACGAACGCTGGTGTGCATGCCATCCAAGCTGTAATCCATCATGGCCGCCACTGCTGAACCTTCGACCACCGCATCCCGCGCCAACGACGAATCATCGTTCTCTCGCACGGCCTTTTGCCACTTGTCGAGATGGAAATACTCGTCGTCAAGGGCATGCGTCAATTCGTGAGCCATCACGGGCTTTTGCTCGACCGGATCGATCCAGTCGGCAATGAAAAATTCTTTTTTCTGGGGATCGTACAATCCCGCAACCTGATCGGTCAGTACGTCCAGCAGAAAAGAATCGAGTGGAAATCCCTTCGGGATTAAGCCGAAAGCCTCGAGAGTGCGCTGGTCGGCGTAACGTTTTTGTGGCGATTCATCTTTTTTCTGCTGTTCGATAAGGTACTGGCGAATCTCCGCTTTCGTACGGATGCTTTTTTTTAAGGACGCTTTCGCGGGCAGGTCCAGAATCTTACTCATCACTTGAAGAACTTGATCGGCCGCAGCGAAGAATTCTTCATTGGTCTGGGCACTCGGTTCAGAACCGTAACGAGCCGCGAGCGTAGATGTCGCGACCGTCGCTCCAATACCCAGAGCAATTACACAAATCAACGCAATCGAACTCTTGGTTCGCATATTACCTCGCTCGGGTAGGATGGCAAATGGACGAAAATAGTTTCCACGCTCTTTCCCTCTAAATTCCTCGCGCGCGTGGCTGTCGCGCAAGAACGACGAAACGGGATGGCCTGCTCAGGACAACCGTTTCGAGCGTATGCAGGGATGCCACAAACAAGTGGTCAACCGAGCAGCAAGAAGCAAGCGATCTTCAACACTCATAGCGGCTGTTGGATATCAGTCTCGCATATATCAGTCCCGCACTTGTATGCGCGACTTAAACGTGCGATAAAGCACTGTTCCGATTTCATAACAAGCCGTTAACTTTGCTATAATTTTAATTCAACCCACTGCCCAATCTTGGAGTTCCACCGTAATGTTTCCCGGAATCAGCCTTCGCCAGGTTCGCGAACGCCTCGGGCTAACGTACCGGGATGTTGAGCAGGCAAGCTATGAGCTCGCGCAGCGTCACGGCCGTCCCGAATTCATAGTCCACATTAGCCGGCTGGCGGATTTCGAGAATTCGGGCGTAGTCCCGAGTCTACACAAGCTATTTAGCCTCTGTAGTATTTATCACCTAGACTTGCAGGAAGCATGCAAGTGGTATGACGTTCCGCTTGCCGACATTTTCGGCCCTGCCACCTCACAGGCTCCGCCTCGGACCCACATGGCGGCGCCACCACGGGTCGTTCGTTTGCCGATTCATTTTGATCCGGCATTCGACCCTAGGCGAACGAGCTACCTTACGCGCATGGTGGAAAGTTGGGGACATTTCGAGGCAGCAATCCTAAAAAACGGCCACAACTACCATTACGGCTACATTGGGCAAGACGACCACTGGATGGAACCTATACTCCGCCCAGGTGCGCTGGTCCTTGTCGATCCCCAACGACAGAGGATCGAAGCTGGTGGATGGCGCAATGAAGCGGAAAGGCCCATCTACCTAGTTGATATCCGAAGTGGTTACCGCTGTTGTTGGTGCCTGATGGAAAAGAGCAGGCTTGTCCTCCAGCCGCATCCTCTCTCCACTAGTGTGCCGGAAGCCTATCGTTTCCCCGACGAAGCGGAAGTTGTTGGACAAGTGGTTGGTGTATCTATGCGTTTGGTCGCGGATTAGGACTATCTTCGGCAATTAGGTCCAACAAGACGCCCATATTGGAGCAGAAGAGCTCGCGCAAATAAGACGGAACTCCAGACGGAATAAGCACTCGGTAAAACTCGTGCTCCTGCCAACGTCCGGCAATCTCGCCAGCACAGCCGCCGAGGCCATCCAAGCATTTCCGCAACTCCACTTCCTGCCGTTCCAGAGATGTCTCCAAAATCCTCTCAAATAATTCCTGGTGACACAGCCAGAGCGCCTGATGAACCGCCGGTTCAGAATAGATCGTCTCTAGTCCTGCATGCCGGTATCGGCCCGTCCCCATATCTCGGAGCGTCGCCACGTGCAACAAGCGACAAAGATCTCCGGGAATCCCCGCAAGCGTAGTCGAGGCGAAATCCTCGATTACGCGATGATTCTGGCGAAATTCGTCTAGCGCTTCCATCTTCTAACCTGTTCTGTCGTCAGAACATTTCGATCCCATCAACTCCTGCCGTTCTGCGTGTGTGACATATACGCCCCCAGGAGGTATTCCACGATGAAACGGACAATCGCTTTGGTCTTCGTTTTTGCGTTACTGTTGGTGATAGTAGCCCCGGCAGGTTTCAGCGTCAACACGCAGTCGGTAAACACTGTTTCTCATTTGTCCGTCTGGGCCGACGGTGGCTCCCCCGTACCCCCATTCCCAGACATTTCACTCTTGAATTCTCCGGTTAACTTGTGGGCCGACGGTGGCTCCCCGGTACCTCCATTCCCAGACATGCCGCCTTCCCTTGCGATTGGCGTCCGATCTTAGGACCATCGCGCGTCGGGGTGCCTTGCAGTAGACGTAACCGACATCGAACTGATATAGTGCACCCTGGCGCCTATGGATTTCTCCTTATTTGAGTCTGTCCGGTGGGCTATCACCGTCCTCATCGAGGTTATGGTCCTAGTGTTAGCTCTGCGTCATAGACTCTTCGAACGGCTTCCGTTTTTTACAGTTTACGTGTGCATCCTCGTCGTGAACGAGGGAATCCTTTGGGTAACATACTCGCTCACTGGCATCAGTTCCCATGCGTCCTTCTACGTTTATTGGACAATGCAAGCGATCCAAGTTTCGATTCGTGGAATCGTTGTATACGAGATTTGCCGCGAGATTCTTTCACCTTACGCAGGTGTCTGGAAACTCTGTCGTCCGCTCTTGATCGGATTGGGATTGATTCTTGCCGGGAGCGCCGTCGCCACCGCTCGGCGGCGAATACATCCCATTTCCGCGACTACTTTGATGGCAGAACGAGGTCTGGAATTGATGGTGGTTGCTATTTTAGTTCTTGGGTTGGTTTTTTGCCGGTATTACGGCGTCCGGATCGACCGATACTTGGCGTGGGTCGCGCTAGGACTCGGGTTTTATTCTGCAGTACAGGTTGCCAATGATACGTTTCTGAGCGAGTGGCTCACACGCGCGCGATTTCCAATTTGGGAGGACCTGCGTAACGCATCGTTCAATATTGCGACGATTTTCTGGCTTGTGGCTTTATGGAAGCCGCTTCCCGCGAGACAGCCGGCGCCAGTCCTACTGGCTCCCGGTGAGTATGGCCGTCTCGCGCCTCAAATGACTTTACGGCTCCGCGAATTGAATACCCGGCTGCTGGAGATCTGGAAGTGACTCTTTTCGTGGCAACGCTGGTTTTACTCGCTATCCTTCTGGCTCTGCTTTGGCTTCTGTTTGGCTCGCCAACGAATGAGGCAGTTTTATCTCTCGACGCTCGGCAGATCGAAAAGGTTCTTCCGGTAAACTGCCGCCATTTTCCGCAAATCAGCCAGTTGTTGAGCCAGGATGACAATCAATTCATGCGTAAGCGAGCGCCGCACGACATGGAGAGCAGGTGGCGTGCCGAGCGCCGCAGAATCCTCAAACAATATCTAAGCGGGCTCCGGCAAGACTTCACCAGTCTTGAGCGGCTGGCGCACCTGATCGCCGTGCTCTCCCCAGAAATCGCGAAACGGCAGGAATGGGAGTGGTTGTGGCTCGCCGCTCAATTCCACTTTTCCTACCGGATGCTGGCGTTGAAGCTCGCCCTAGGCAGCCTCTCTCCGGAAGGACTTGCCGGACTTACGCAGATGATTGCCGGGTTAACCAGCGAGTTGGAGACTCGCATGGCTTTGATCGCGGAGCATTCTCCCTCGCGCATGCGCACGGACGTTGGCGGGTGATCCGCGCCCACACTGAGTATTAGCACCGGTCGACGCATTCTGAAGATCTCCGAATTCGCCCACATCGCTCGCCGAACGTAACTCCTACGCCCCTCCCGGAGACAATACTGCCTGATGCCTGTTACCGGCGGCCTTATAATGGGCGAGCCAGGAGAATTCATTGTCTGGAGAAAAAATTCTTGTCTGTGACGATGAAGAGGCAATTCGAGAGGTCGTTTCCACGCTCCTCGAAGCCCAGGGGTACCGCTGCACGGTTGTGCCCGACGGTTTTCAGGCGATTCAACAAATCAAGAGTGACTCGCATGATCTGGTCCTCAGCGATATCGTCATGCCAGAGATGGACGGTATGCGGCTATTGCGGCAGGTCCGCTCGCAGGATGCGGACATTCCGGTCATCATGGTCACCGCGATGCATGACATTTCGATAGCCCTAGAAGCAATTCGCGCCGGAGCTTACGATTACATCCTGAAACCCTTCGAGAAGGATCAGCTTTATCACAGCGTTTCGCGGGCTCTGGAGCATCGGCATCTTGTGCTCGAGAACCGTTCCTACCAGCAAAACCTCGAGCACCTCGTCGCCAAACGTACCCAGGAGCTTTCGCTAACTCTGCGCGACCTTGAGCAATCGTATGACTACACTCTCGAAGCGCTCGGCGGAGCGCTTGACGCGAAAGACGCTGAAACAGAGGGCCATTGCCAGCGCGTCACCGCGATCACCATCCTCATTGCGAAAATCATGAAAGTCGAGCGCGACCACTTGCGACACATCGCCCGTGGCGCCTTTCTCCACGACATCGGAAAAATGGGCATTCCGGACCAAGTCCTGCGAAAGCCTGGCCCCCTCACCGACGAAGAACGTCTCCTGATGCGGCGCCACTGCGACATCGGCTACACCGTGCTGAACAAAATTCCCTTTCTAAAAGACGCCGCCGAAATCGTTCTCGCGCACCAGGAATGCTACAACGGCAGTGGGTACCCGCGTGGTTTGAAAGGCGAAGAAATTCCCCTCGGAGCTAGAATATTTGCCGTGGCTGACACGCTTGATGCCATGTGTTCGGACCGCCCGTACCGCAAGGCTTTGCCGATTTCGGCGGCGCGCGACGAAATCAAAAAGTTCTCGGGAACGCAATTTGACCCTCGCGTTGTATCCGCGTTTCTTTCCAAGCCGGACGAATTCTGGATCCAGCTACGCAAGAACATCGGTGACCCTTTCAGATTCTTGACGATGGATGAGGGTTAGGAGCCTCGCGCTTCGCAATATCCGGGGACACCAGCCGGTTCAGATTCGCGCACGGCAATCCGATTGCGCCTTATTTGGCGTATTTCTGTTATCATATGGCCTCGTTCGAGGTAATTTTGTTAAAGGAGAGGTGCATGAAGCGAATCGTTACGATGGCGGCCGCATTGCTCCTTGCGCTTTCTGTTTTGTCGTTCGCAGCTCAAGCGCAGGACCAGCAAGCGGCAATCACCACGACGAACCTGAAGGCTGGCGACGTTGCTCCGGATTTCACTCTGCCGAGCGATCAACATACTTCCGTGTCGCTCAGCAGTTTCCGCGGCAAGAAGAACGTAATCGTGGCTTTCTATGTTCTCGCATTCACCGGTGGTTGAACGAAGGAACTCCAGGCCTATCAGGCTGATTTGGCCAAAATTGAAGCGAGCGATTCTGTAATATTCGGCGTGAGTATTGACAGCCCTCCAGCCAATGCGGCATTCGCAAAGCAAATCGGCGTCACGTTTCCTTTGTTGAGCGACATGAACCGCACTGTCCTGAAGCAATACGGAATCGTGCAACCTTTCCCCATGGGAACAGACAAAGTGGAATTTGCGCGACGCACAACCTTTGTGATTGGCAAAGATGGCGTGATTAAGCATATCGATTTCGACTCGACCGCCATTGATCCAACCTCTGCCGTGACAATTTGCACGGGCCTTCACGAAAAGCATGGAACGTAATTCAGCTGAGTCACGCACGGACTGGAGAAAACACTTCAGTCCTTGCGTGAATTCCTAAATTGCCCTCGGATTCCACGCGCCTCTGTGCCCCCCAATTTACCAATCGACACATAGCATTTTAGGTTTTGCTCGTTTGTAGCGACACTGCGGGCTGTTTTCGGCGACAGCTAACTAAGGTGAAGAATCACTTCGGAAATGGAATCGAGGTCGCGAGTGGGCGCGTCAGAGACTCCTTCGATCGACTCCCGATAGAGGTTGCGGCGTCGATAAAGAGTTGTAAGCATACTCACAAAAATGAGCGTGGGAGGAATTATCAAAACGAGGATGCCATGCCTCAACGCCGCCAAGGCGCTCGGTCCCGTAGCTGCGGCGTCGTTATAGCAAAGTGCACAGCCCTGGGCAAAAGTCGCTGAAGCACAGAGCGCCGCAGAAAGTCCCGCGACGGCCATCTTGAAAAACATTCGCATCTTCACGACCTCTTCACTCCTACTGCTTATATTCTCCACCCACTCTCGCTTAAAACCAATACCTCACGGGTGCAAACGCACAATCCGCAGGCTGTCGGGAAACACAAAAATCAAAATCATAACCAGGCAGAAGACCAGAGAAGGAACGATGATCAGGAAGAGACCAATCTTCTCAAATCGCAAATGCATGAAATACGCCACAATCAAAGCTGATTTGATCAGCGAAAGTCCAACGAGGAGTATAAGCATCGGGTGCGGGTCGAGTCTCATGTACGCGAGCAGAACCTCGACACCTGTCAAAATAAGCAGCCAAAACCATACCCACATGAACAACTTTTTTGTTCCGGGCTGGTGCGTTCCTAAGGCAGTGGTATCATGCGCGCTCATCGCTCGATTTACTCCTCAGCCTTTCAGATTGACGGACATCAAATAGACCATCGGAAAGATAAACATCCATACCAAGTCGACGAAGTGCCAGTACAGGCCGCTGACCTCGACGTGATCCGCATTGAATTTTCTGCGGCCGAAGCCCAGCGCGATAATGCACAAATAAATCACGCCAATCGAAACGTGCAGCATGTGCAAGCCGGTAAGCCCGAAGAACGTGCCCCCAAAAAGAGGGTCGCCCCACTTATTCGACCACGGGGTCACACCTTCGGCGAACAGCCGAAACCATTCCATCATGTGCAGACCGACGAACGCGATTCCTCCGACAGCCGTCAAGAGAATGTAAATCACGGCTTTCTTGACTTCGTTGCGATGCGCGGCGGCGACGGCCATAACCATCGTCAAGCTGCTCGACAGGAGAATGAATGTCAAGAATGTCGCGTTGAGGATAGCGGGCGAGATCTCGAAGGGACGCGGCCAGTTCGCGCTCGACAGGCGAACATACGCGTACGCAAGAATCGCAGTCGAAAATGTGAGCGAGTCGGAAAGAAGGAACAGCCACATTCCCAGTTTCTTGGTGTTTGTTGCAAAGGGAGCTACACCGCCTCCCCACGCCTGTCCCGCAACAGCGTCCACGTCCAATTCAGCCAAGTATCACCGTCCTAGCAAGAGAAGTAGGAAGAGAAAAACCCACAGTCCGTCCATGAAGTGCCAATACACCGCCGTGACTTCCGTCGCTGTCGCAAACGTCAGCCGGCGCAATTTCCCGCGCCCCACATACAGCAACGCTACAATGCCTCCGAGCAAATGAAGCCCATGCGCCGCTGTGAGCACGTAAAAAAAACTGCTACTCGCGTTCGTCGCCAGATAAAAGCCTGATATCACCATCTGCCGCCACGCAATGAGCTGCCCCGCGAGAAACAGTAACCCGAGAATCGTAGTCACACTCCACCAGTGCCGAAAACCCTCGCGGTCGCCTCGGGCGAAAAACTGCCTGGCACGCACAATCGTTAGGCTGCTGGCCAGCAGAATCAGCGTGTTCAACCACAAAATCCTCGGCATCGGGAACGCCTGCCAATCGCTCCCCACGCCCTTGCGAACGATAAACGCGCTGGCGAACGCCATAAAAAACATCAGTATGGCGCCCATCCCGATCGCCATTCCCGTTACGTAGACACGCTGCGGCAGTCCGAAACGTCCGCCGGGCGAGCCGTCGTCGTCCCCTCCCGCGAAGGAAGGAGGCGTGCCTCCCCCGCCCGCTTCGATAATCTCGAGTTCTTCCGTGGTTGACGTATGCGGCATGACAGATCTCTGACGCTAGGCTTTAGCCACTTGTTCGGGCGCAACATCTTGCGGTATGAAATCCTCGGCCGCACCCGGCACGCTATATTCGTACGGTCCGCGATACACGGTCGGATAATGCCCCGCAAAATTGTCGTGCGGCACCGGCGTGCTCACCTGCCATTCAAGCGTTGTCGCGCGCCATGGATTTCGCTCCGCCGGCTTGCCGCGCTTAATGCTCCAGAAGAAATTGAAATAGAAGAACAATTGGGCCGCGGCCGTTACAAACGCCGCGATACTGATGAAGATATACACCGGTTGTAGACGGAACAGATAGTGTACGGACTCGATGCTGGCGTAGCGGCGCGGATCGCCCGCGTACCCAAGGTAATGCATCGGCATAAAAATGCAATAAACGCCCACAAAGGTCATCCAGAAGTGAATCTTCCCGAGCGTCTCGTTCATCATGTGACCAAACATTTTCGGGAACCAATAATACGTCGCGGCAAACATCGCAAAAATCGCCGCCACGCCCATGATCAGGTGGAAGTGGCCAATCACGTAGTACGTATCGTGCAGGTAGAGATCCAACGCCGGTTGCGCCAAGAAAATGCCGGAAAGACCGCCCGTTACGAACAGTGAAACAAAGCCGATCGCAAACAACATAGCTGCGGTGAACTGGATTCGCGCCCCCCAGAGCGTCCCAAGCCAGTTAAAAGTTTTGATCGCCGATGGCACGCCGATCACCAGCGTTAGAATCGAAAATGTCAGCGCCGAGTATGGATTCATCCCGCTGATAAACATGTGATGGCCCCATACCATGAAACTCAGAAAGCCAATCGCGCTCAACGAATAGACCATCGCCTTGTAACCAAAGACCGGCTTCCGCGAAAACGTCGAAAGCACGTGTGAAATGATCCCCATGGCCGGAAGAATCGCGATGTACACCTCTGGATGTCCGAAGAACCAAAAGAGATGTTGCCAGAGCAGCGGCGAGCCTCCTGCGTGCTTCAAAAGCACTCCGCTGACATCCAAATTTGCAGGAATAAAAAAGCTGGTCATCGCCAGCCGGTCCAGAAGCAACAGGATACACGCCGCAAGAAGCACTCCGAACGCCAGCAGCGCAAGGCTCGCGGTGATGAACCAGCCCCACACGGTCAGTGGCATGCGCATCAGCGAGAGCCCCTTAGCGCGCAGGTCAATTGTGGTTCCCAGAAAGTTTATTGCCGACATCAGCGAAGCGCCGCAGAACAGCGCGATGCTCACTGCCCAGAGTGTCTGGCCAAGCCCCTGACCCGGCCCCGCAATTTCGCCAACTGCGCTTAGAGGAGCATAAGCCGTCCATCCACTGATTGACGATCCACCCGGAACAAACGCCGAAGAAAGCAGGACAAGCATGGACACGAACGTCAGCCAGAACGACAGCATGTTGAGCGTAGGAAACGCCATGTCTGGCGCCCCGATTTGAATTGGAAGGAAATAATTGCCGAAGCCGCTCTGCGGCACGGTTGTCAGAACGAAAAAAACCATCAGCGTGCCATGCATCGTTATGACGCGAAGATAATCTTCCGGCGAAACCACGCCGTTGGCAAATCCCCAAATGTGCACATTCGGCCAAGCGAGGTGAATTCGCATGATGACAGATAGGACCATGCCAATCGTGACCGCCGACAGGCCGAGCAAGATGTATTGCGTGCCGATGATCTTGTGGTCCAGGCTGAAAATATAATGGCGGAGCCAACCCTTGGGCGCTTCCGAATGATGCACCGTGGTTGCGTGCGAACTCATTGACACTCTCCCATGTTTGCGGGGCCGTTGTGATAATTACTCAAGGCCATTTCTACTGCCCAGCTTGCGCATTCTGCGCCTCTTGCTTCTGCTCCCACTGCTGAAAATCGGTATCCGACAGTACGTGCAGCATGGCATGCATGTGGTAGTGCCCTAAGCCGCAGAGCTGGTTGCAGGTAATTTCATAGTCGCCCGGTTTGGTCACGGTAAAATGGACGGGAATCACCAAGCCAGGAACCGTGTCTTGCTTCACGCGCAGCTCGCGAACAAAAAAGCTGTGGACAACGTCCTGCGAGCGCAGCATCAACTCGATTTCGCGTCCAACAGGCAGATAGAGGTCGCCCGTCACAATATCGTCTTTGCCGGCGGGGTCATTCGGGTCCAACCCTAATGGATTGCCGGTAGATGCATCGATATCCTTGGGATTGATCCGTCCAAATTTGCCATCCGCCCCGGGATAGCGAAAATTCCACACAAACTGCACGCCCGTCACCTCGACTTGCAGCGCTCCCGGCTCAGGCCCGCCAAAATGCACTTCGCCCCATGCATGAGCGGCCATCACCCCCAGGGCAACGAAAATCACAAGAGTCGCCGTGGTCCACACAACTTCCAGCATGTGATTGCCGCGAACAAAGCGCGCCTTCTGCCCGTGATCGCGGTATCGGAAGACCATCCAAGCCAACGTCAGTTGCGCCAGCACAAAAACAATTCCGGTCGCTATGAACGTGACGAAGAATTGCTGATCAATTTGACTGCCAACAGGAGTGATTGCAGCGGGAAACCACCATGTCTTGGCTATATGGAAATAAAGCGTCGATCCGACCAAAATAAGAATGACGATTGATAACAGAACAGCTGGTGCTGATGAGCCGGCACACGATTTTCGCGAACCCATTTCCTCCGCTCCGGAAAGATTGCGACCTACGGAACAAACATCTGGCCGCCGATCCTTACATGCAACTACTCAAGCTGACGATGAAGGCTCTATCAAACACACAATATATATAACACGCACAAAAAAATACAAGGATGAATCGAGAAAATTTCCCGGCTTCTGGATTCCAAATTTCAACGAGTGAGTTCTTGGTGCGGTCGAGTGGATTCGAACCACCACGGTATTGCTACCGTCAGCCCCTCAAGCTGATGCGTCTGCCAGTTCCGCCACGACCGCACATTGAAAAACACGAAGAACGTTACCAGACATCAGTTCGGTTTCTTGGGCACAGGAGCCTGTGGCACAGGCTGTGGTGCCGCAGGCGCCGGCCGCGACGGCGCCGTTGGCATCGTCTGTTCGAGGATCGAGCTGCCCTGCGCCGTTGTGGGGGCGCGTTTCAACGAAAGTGCCAGCGAGCTCATCATGAACACAATGGCGCACCACGTCGTCGCTTTCGTCAGAAACGTTGCCGCACCGCGCGGACCAAACGCCGTCTGACTCCCCGCCCCACCGAAAGCCCCGGCCAAATCCGCGGCGTTGCCGCTTTGAAGCATGATCACAAAAATCAGCAACAAGCACACCAGGATGTGCAACGTAACCAGTACAAAATTATAGTGCCACCCGAGCCACACTAGGCCCAGCGCCGCCGCAATCGCAATCACCCACTTCGCTGCATTAGGCATTCCTGCTCCACTTTGACCGTAAGATTTCCCGCCGCTAAAAATTCACAATTGCTGAAAACGACCGCGCGTCCAGGCTTGCCCCGCCCACCAGCGCACCGTCAATTTCCTCTTGAGCCATCAAACCCCGGATGTTATCCGGCTTGACGCTCCCGCCATAAAGAATCCGCGCGCTCGCCGCCAACCCCGGCGTAAATCGCTTCGCGGCTAGGCGGCGAAGGAAAGCATGCACCTCGGCGGCAATTTCCGGCGTCGCCGTGCGCCCCGTACCAATGGCCCACACAGGCTCGTAAGCGACCAGAATACGCGAGAAATCCGGACCGGTCAACGTCGCCATTCCATCGTTGAATTGGCGTTCGATTAGTTGTTCTGTATGGCCAGCATCTCTTTCGCTCTGATCTTCTCCCACGCAAACGATGGGCTGCAGGCCTGCTTCAATCGCCGCCTTCAGTTTGCGATTCACGATCGCGTCTGTCTCGCCGAAATATTTTCGGCGTTCGGAGTGCCCGATGATCACGCTTTGGCAACCCGCCTCGATGAGCATCGGCATCGAAATTTCACCAGTGAACGCGCCCGCGCGCTCCCAGCAGCCATCCTGACCGGCTATCGAAATCAAGGTGCCTTTCGCCGCATCCACGGCCGCAGCTATCGCAGTAAACGGCGGCGCCACGATGATGTCGCAATGACGCGACGCCGAGACAAGCGGCTTGAATTCCTCAAAGAACGCCCGCGTTTCCGCTTGCGTCTTGTGCATTTTCCAATTGCCCGCTATGACCGGACGCCGCACGGATACCTCTAAATTGGAGTGAGGGCTTCGACGCCCGGGAGCTTCTGGCCGGCAAGAAACTCAAGCGAAGCCCCGCCGCCCGTCGAAATATGAGAAATCTTGTTAGCGAGCCCCGCCTGCTCGACCGCGGCCACGCTATCCCCGCCACCGACAATAGATGTCGCCCCTTTCGCAGTCGCATCGGCAACAGCTCGCGCAATCTCCATCGTTCCGCGCGCAAACGCCGGTTTTTCGAACATACCAAGCGGCCCGTTCCATACAATGGTTCGCGCGCGGGAGATTTCTTTGCGGAAGAGCTCAATCGTCTTTGGGCCGATGTCGAGGCCCATCCAATCGGCTGGAGTACCCTCGACTCCTGTGAGCTGCGTCTGGGCGCCATCTTCAGTCGAGCGCGCCAGGACATGGTCAATGGGCAGCACGATGCGAGATCCGCGCTCGACCGCCTCACCGAGTAACGTCAAAGCAAGCTCCGTTTTGTCCTCTTCCACCAGCGACTTCCCCGTCGTAAAGCCTCTCGCGCGGAAAAACGTGTACGCCATTGCTCCGCCGATCAAAATTGTGTCGGCTATCTTGATCAGATTCTGAATCACTTCGATTTTATCCGACACCTTCGCCCCGCCAAGGATTGCCACAAACGGCCGTTCCGGATTTGTCAGCGCCTTGCCAAGATATTCAAGCTCCTGCTCCATCAGCAGTCCGGCCGCGGCCTGCCGTACAAATTTTGTGATGCCGACGACGGATGCGTGGGCGCGATGAGCCGAACCAAAAGCATCGTCAACGTAAATTCCATCACACAGCCCAGCCAATTGGCGCGAAAATCCCTCGTCGTTCTTCTCTTCTTCGGGGTGGAATCGCACGTTCTCGAGAAGAAGCACATGCCCATTCTTCAGTGCCTTGCTGCGCGATTCGGGCCCGTCGCCCACGCAGTCCGAAGCAAAAATCACAGGTTTCCCCAGCAGTTCCTTTAGGCGTTCCGCTACCGGCGCGAGGCTGTATTTAGATTCCGGTTTGCCTTTGGGCCGCCCAAGATGCGAGGCGAGCACCAGCCGCGCGCCTCGATCGATGGCCAGCTTCAGTGTGGGAAGCGTAGCGCGAATCCGTGTGTCGTCCTCGACCTTCCCATTGGCCAACGGCACGTTGAAATCGGCACGAATGAACACGCGCTTTCCGGACAACTCTAAATCTCGAATGGAGAGTTTTTTCATCTCGTTGCGGACTCAGTGGCAAAACGCGCCAGAGCTTAGAGTCGCTGGGCCATGAACTTAATCAGATCCAAACAACGGCAGGAATAACCCCATTCATTATCGTACCAGGCCACTACTTTCACGCAGTTCGATCCCACCACGCGTGTGTAACCGGCATCAACGATCGCCGAATGTGAATTGCCCAGGAAGTCGACAGACACCAATTCCTCGTCGGTGATATCCAAAATGCCCTTTAACGGACCGTCAGCCGCGCGACGAAATGCCTCGTTGACGCTATCCGCCGTGGCTGGTTTTTCGGTGATCACGGTCAGGTCCACCACGCTCACGTCGGGCGTTGGAACGCGTAACGCATACCCATCCAGCTTGCCCTTGAGTTCCGGAATGACAAGATGAAGCGCTTTCGCCGCTCCCGTCGACGTCGGAATCATGGAAAGCGCTGCGGCGCGCGAGCGTCGCAAGTCCTTGTGCGGTAAATCGAGCAGACGCTGGTCGTTCGTGTACGAGTGAATCGTCGTCATTGTGCCAACGACAATGCCAAATGTATCGACGAGCACTTTTGCCACGGGAGCAAGACAATTTGTTGTACAGGAAGCGTTCGATACCACGTCGTGCTTCGCCGCATCGTATGTTCTCTCATTCACTCCGAGTACCAAAGTGCAATCCGGATCGGTCGCCGGGGCGGTGATCAACACTTTTTTCACTGGCCCGCGAATATGTTTCCGCGCCTCTGGTCCTTTGTTAAACACACCAGAGGATTCCACCACAATCTGTGCCCCAGTCGAGGACCAATCCAATGCGGCCAAATCTTTCACTTTTGAGACACGGATTGCATGGCCATCCACCTGAATCACGTCATCGCTTGCCTGAATTTTATTCGGTAGATTCCCGTGGATGGAATCGTATTTCAGCAGGTGCGCCAACGTCTTCGCGTCCGTGATGTCATTGATGGCCACAATTTCGATTGAGGGATCGCCGAGCGTCACGCGAAATACGTTACGCCCGATGCGGCCGAAGCCATTGATGGCAACTTTAACTGGCATGCTTCCTCCGTCTGTTCTGTTGCGTTCACTTCGAAACATCAAAGCGCAGGCGGCATACGGAAGCAGATGCTAGGGTGCGCGAAGAGAAAAGTCAACGCGGGGCTAACTGTATGTTTTGACGTGAATGACTTTCTCCCCGCTGAAAGTCACCAGCACTGTCTTGGATGGCGGATAACCGTAAATCCAGTCTTCCGTTTGCCTGCCGTCCTCGTCAAATTCCCTGACCTTCTTGTCGGGACGGCCCATGGCAGCCAGCACCATATCGTGATTCATCCCCACCACTGCTCTATGGTCCTTGATCGCCTGCTGGAACTGCGGCGGGAGCGTATCGACCCAGTTAACCGCCGAGGAATGTTCACCGGCGAAGTCGAGGAATGGCGACAGGTCGTGCTTCAATTCGTCGGGACTCAAATTGGGAACCGTGCGCCCGTAGTCCAGGATCAGAACAGCTCCCGTTTGAGCCGGCCCCGCCGAAGTCGGCATGGTGGTGACTGGCGGACTCATGGGCCCCATCCCAATTTGCACATGCTGTCGCCAATTCCAATGCTTCTTCGTCCCGCCGTTGATGCCAATGACAATTTCGTTCGACCGAAACTCAATGCTGCTGATTTGCACGTGGTCGCCAGGATTCGCCGCTGCGCCACGCATCAGGGCTTGGCGCAAATTCTTAGCATCGATGGCTTGGCCAACCTTGTAGCGGAACCCCTGTTTCAGCGATGGAATTGACTGAACAACGCGAGCAAACTCCCCGTCAACATAGCGGATTAGGGCGATCTTCGATTCCTGTTCCAGTGGCTGGTGTCTCTTGCCTGTTGTGGCCTGAACAATCGCCAGAAACAGATCCGGCGGAGACGCCATCATAGGCAGCGCGGCCTGCAGGGGTTGCACAGGCTCCGGACGCAGCGGATACACATGAGGCAAGTCGAAGCACGCCAAAAGCAACATCACGCTCGCGAGGTTGGTTAATCGGAACATGGGCGCATCGTCATTTTCTGCAAGCCAGCGAACCTAATCGGACCCCATTTTGTCGCCGGTAAACAAAATAATATCATTTTTCGACGGGATTTCCTGCATTTGAGTGGTCGCGGGCCTCATCGGGACAACTGCGTACAAATGCAGTCTACGTCGGAGAAACAACCTAGCTTGCCGCAGCCTTGGACTTAACGGTCGCAGCCTGCTCCTCGATCTTTTCCAATGCGAGCTGCGGCTCGAAGCAACGCCGGCATCGCGCCTCATACATTCCACCCGCGCCGACGACAATCAATTCCTCGGAGGCGACCAGCCGTTGCGTATTCACTGCCGGATTGCCGCAACGCACGCAAATCGCGAGCAGTTTGGTAATTTCTTCCGCAACCACCAGTAACCGCGGCATCGGCTCGAAAGGACGCCCCATGAAATCGGTATCGAGTCCGGCGACAATCACCCGCTTACCCGAATCCGCCAGCCGAGTGCAGCACTCAAGTAAGCTTTCGCCGAGGAATTGCGCCTCGTCGATGCCCACGACTTCGGTCCGCGGCTCGACCTTTCCCAGGATATCCGCACCGGTGCTCACCAGGCCCGAAGCAATCTCCAAGCCCGAGTGCGAAACAATGCCGTTCGACGAATAGCGCTGGTCGATAAACGGCTTGAAAATTTGCACGCGTTGCCGCGCAATTTCCGCGCGCCGCAACCTTCGAATCAGTTCTTCGCTCTTGCCGGAAAACATCGGGCCCACAATTACTTCGATCCAGCCCATATTACCCTTGACGATGTCCACGGATTTTCTCCTGGCCGATGAACGTAGGCTAACACAATTCCCTGTGGAAATTCCCGCACACGGCCCGGACAATCGAGGTGCCCTTTACCGCTTTGACGCCGCGTTTCGCAGCGGCTCGTACAGCGCCGCATTGAAAAATGGTGCGAATGCATTGATGACGGCGGTGCGGAAAGCATCCTGCCTGGTGATCATGTTGCGGGTCAGCACGCCCCACGCGCCTTGAGCGTCGCGAATCTCATGTCCACCCGCAAACGCATCGATCGCAACGCCTAGCTCGATGCCATCGTCGACCACCTGTCGCGCCAGAACTTCCGGCAGAAGTATGCTGCCCGATTGTCCGTAAGCACCACGTCCGTTTCTGTCTGCCACAAAGGCCCAGTTTTGCAGGAAAACAGTGCGCGAATCGCCGTTGCTCAAGACATCCAGCCCGCCTTCCAGCCCCACGAAATAATCCCAGGAGAGCTTTTGCTCTTTTGCACGCTCCAGAAGCTCCTCGGCTCGATGGCGCGCGCCACTCATCAACTCAGAGCGCGACAATGGCGTGTGGCGAACTCCACTCTCCACCTCCGCACCCACCACTTCGAAGGGAGCGTTCGGATCCAGGCTCGGCCCAAAAACCGTCAATGCCTCCCAAACAGCATTCAGTTTTGGGCGGCGCGTGCTTCCGACCGCGACAATGATCTTCGTCATGGCTAAAGTCGGGAACAATCCCTGAAGAAATCTATTCTTTCCAAAGCTGCGATTGTTTCTCCCGCGCAAATCGAGCATTTAAAAACGTTTTCAAGTCTTCGATCGATGTAAAGACCTGATCCGAACACGCCAGCATCCACCCGCTGATTTGCTCCAACGGCAGCGGGGTAACCATGTAAACGGGGATCCCTTTTCGGTAAGCAACGGTCAGCTCCGCAGAAGTGCCGCCGCTCTGCGCTCTTGCATCTCCCCAAAAGCAGATGACGTAGTCAGCCTTGTTTTCGATCAGGTCGAGATCAAAATGGATGATTTTGCGGACCACGCGCCGAAAGCGCTCCATGTCCGTCAACTTCCACTCGCGGAAGTGTGCTGTCTCTTCCTCCGTTAGGTTCTTCTTTTCGTCCTGCGCGGGATCGTAGACCCGATGACCCAGATGGTCCCGAAGGAAAGGGGCAAGCTTCTGCCGCCAGAGCTTGCCGCCGCCGTCGGCGAATTCAATTGGTCCGCAGAGATATGCGAGCATGAGGTCCAGGCAAGCAGGACTTTAGCACGTCGTCATACTCACTGCAAAGAGACGCCCAAAGGAAAGCAAGGAGGAAAAAATGGAGCGGCCGAGGGGACTCGAACCCCCGCCTACAGCTTGGCAAGCTGTCGTACTACCCCTATACTACGGCCGCTCGGATGGGCAAGACTTGAAACAAATCTTTTATAGCACGCCCGTGCCGAGCCCGACAAGGCCCGCGCGAACCGCGGCTGTGCGAGAATACAACGTCGCGGAATCCAGCGTGAGATCCGAAGAATTAGCTAGTTGACTTCAAGGATGCGAGTTGATTTGACGACCGGCGATTTCTTCTGGCGGTCTGCAAAGCGAGTCGCACGCTCTCTGTCAATATAAACTCGGGCGAATTTCTCCCCGTCGTGATAATAGACCGTTACTTGCCAGTGGCGGTGTTTTCGCCGCCGGT
The DNA here is from genome assembly GCA_027307115.1 of Acidobacteriota bacterium. Classification (GTDB taxonomy): domain Bacteria; phylum Acidobacteriota; class Terriglobia; order Acidiferrales; family UBA7541; genus DAHUXN01. The sequence goes on along the minus strand of DAHUXN010000095.1, from coordinate 66,781 downwards.
CACGTCGGAATCGAGCTGTGCCCTTCTTCGCTTTTGTTGTGGTTTTCTTCTTCACAGTATGTCCTAGTGTCGCGGGAGTATCGCAACTTCGGCGGCGCGGCGCAAGTCTCAAGTTGATTATCACCCAGGCCGCCACGCTTGCTTCGCCTGAATTCCCGTAATGGAACATCAGCCCAAGTTTCTTGAGACGTTTGCGTGCCACTGACGTCTAAGATGGAAAGAGAAAAAGAGTTGGAACTTTTCAGGGCATTTGAGCGTATTTCAAGTTGAAGGGGAAAGGGAGTTGGGCCATGGTGATGAGACTGGAGCACGAAGTAAACATTGAGGATCCGCGGCATCACTCGCTGGAGCGGGTTGAGACACTTCGGCGGTTGCTGGCAGGAGGGGCCCGTGTGGAATGCGACCCCAAACGCCCGGATTTCTATGAAGTCGAAAGCGGTTCTGACATCTACTACATTCATATCTCGCCGGTTACCGGGAACATTCTTTTGCTTGCCGCATGGCCAAAGGATGGCGTCCCAGGCGACGAAGTGCGGACCACTCAGGCCGCATAACGCACGCAGACAAACACTCACAACGGTTCACATCAACAAATCAGCGGCCTTGAAACCAAGGTCCTTGAGGATTTGCGTATTCAATTCGTAGACCTCTGGCCCGGCGGTAGTGCGGGCGTACACGCTATCGCCGGCAGCCGCGGAGATGTCTACTGTGGTCTTCTTCCCGGATTTGTCGGTGAGAATCACTTCGATGGCCGGCTTGGCCACATGCTCCAGGATGGCCCGCGGTGGTGAGTCGTAGATTTGCTTCGCGCGGGCGTTCTGGAGCGGGTCCAGTATCTTCCAACTTTGAATAGCCTTCCCTTCGTTCGCGGCGGGCTCGAGGATCGTCCACTGATCATCCTTGCCTTGCGCACACTGAATGGCACCGTTCGCATTGTGAATTTCCACGGCGGTCACGGTGGCGGGATCGAAATGCAAGATTGACTTATCGCGCAGGTCGAAAAACTTTTTATTGAGCGCGTCGTAAACAGTTGAACTTATCTCAAAGATCATCGGGCGCGTGGTATCGCGCGCGTAGTAGTTGTCCCCGTTCTTTTTACCAACCAGCAGATGAAACTCCCGTCCCTTGGTCGCCGCTGTGACGCTCATCGACGGGTGAGTCAGCCCGTATTTTGCAAGGTCATCGGGAGATTCGCTTACAACGTCCGTGAATTTATCCGTCGACAGCGCGCTTGCGAGCGAATCGACGGCGCTGGAATCAGCTGGTACTTCCATGGGCTTGGCGAGCTTCCACACAGAACTTTCCTTTGTGACGGCAATTGTCCCGCTCGGATCATCGACCGTGATGCCAGTGATTTCACCGCCGTTTAACTCTAAAAGAGACCGGTCGCGCAACTGAGACAGCGGCTTGTCGGTTTCGTTCAACAAGGAAACGGGCAACAGGTCGACGTTCTTGGATGTGTCGATGAGGGCATAAACAACGTTGCCCGAAAAATCTTTGTCGCCAAGTTGAATCGTATGTTCAACGCCGCCTTTTTGCTGAAAATCAATTGTGACAGCGGACTGAGCCAGTCCGTATTTCGACAGGCTATCCGTGGGCGCAAATGACCGGCGGATCTTGGCGCTGCTCAGATCGTTCACGATTCCGCTGATGCTCGTCTGATCGGCACGCGTGGTGACGGGTTGTGTTATCTGCCAGCTATTGCCTTGTTTGGCGAAAACCGTCTTGCCGTTCCCGCTCGCGAGCGTCAGACCCGTGATCTGGTCTGCATTCAGCGCAAAGGCTGGCTTCCAGGAGGCTTCCTCTGGTGGCGGGGCGATGCTGTGTTTGCTGTCGTAGAAATAAACGAACGCTCCAAGGGCAATCGCAACTGCAACTACGATCAGTGTGCTCTTCTTCATGGCCGGCTAACGACGCTTCACCCAAATATAAATCCCGCCAATAATCACAATCAGAGGCAGAAACACCATGCTGAACCACGATAATTCCCGCTGCTGCGCTTCGGTCAACGTCACGCGGCGATTCGCAGCTTCCTTCGGGCGGATGGAAATCAGATTTTCTTCTTCGGTCAGCCAGTTGATGGCGTTGAAAAAGAGGTCGCCGTTGCGTTGCTGCCCCACCCACTGATTCGTCGCGAATTCGGAATTGCCGATCACTACCAACCGGGCATCCGTCGAGCCTGATTTCTTTTCCGCCGCAACGCCCAGTGGGAGCGGTCCGCGCTGATCCGTTGCTGGATCATACTTGACGGTTCCGTTTCCGAGGTTCGGCACAGTGAAGCTCGCCGCTGACGTTTTCAGCAACTCGACCGCCACCGGACTCGGTTTGGACGTGTCCGCGATCGACACCGTGCGGGCCAGAGGAAAAAACGTCATCGAACCGTTGAAATTCCGCACCACCGGGCTATCGCCGTAATCGACGACCAACGGAACGCCCGGCCCCTCCCCCAGCAGACGCCCCACGCCGCTCACATCAATCACGTAGTTATCGCCCAGTTTGACGTTCCAAGCCTGCAGGACATCGTCCAGTTTCGGATCCATGCCTGGGTCCAGCAACAGCATCGCTTTTCCGCCGCCATCAAGATATTTCTCAATCATCTGCGCTTCCTGCGGAAAGAAAGACTTCTGTGGACCAACATCAACAAGCACGCTGCAGTCGGAAGGCACGTCGTTCGACGTCACCAGATTTACAGATTTGGTTTGGTAATTTTCCTTTGCAAGTTCCCCTGCCACACCGCTGTAACCTTTGCTATCCGGTGCCGTGATTGATTTTTCGCCGTGCCCCTCGACAAAACACACTGTTTTCACGGTAGTCGAAGTGGCTTTCAAAATCGCCGACGCGAAATCTTGTTCGGTCGTTTCTTCCAGCCGCTGGACGTTCTTCCCACTTGTAACAATCACTTGTCCTTCTCGCACCACTCCGTATTGCTTCGTCAGATCCGGATGCTCCTGCGGATCCACCACGCGAAAGTGAATGTGAGGATTCAGGTTTTCGTACTCCGACATCTGGTCGCGGAGCTGCTGAACTTCCGGATCCGAGGATTTTGCGAACAGGAAAATATTGACGTCGGATTTTATCGGCTCGACGATTTTCTTTGTCTGATCCGAAAGCGTATACAGTTTTTCACTCGTCAAATCGAACGTCTTGTGATGGCGAAAGCCGAGATAATTGATGAAAACCAGAATCGCCAGCACTGCAATGACGAGGACGGATGTATTTGTGCCCAGCTTCGAGGAACGCTTGCCGAAGAATCCGATGATCGTCGCGAAATCGAAAACAATCCACGCCAGAACGAGCACCCCGCCCGCGATCAGCAGAATCTTATTCGCAAGCTGGAATTCCTCTAAAACCGTGTAGCGAATATACCCCGCGACCAGCAATGCTAGGCCCAGCGCCCCCGCAAACCGCGCCAGGTCTCTTCGATTCCATTTCATTGGGCCATACCCTTTCCTTCCCTCCCTTCTCCACCATGAAAAATCAAGCTCGCCGCCAGCGCATGGAATCCACTGCGCGCATCGTCAAAAAAATGGCAAAGAAAATCCAGCTCGCGAAGAAAATCAGGCCCGTAGTGTCGATCACGCCCCGCACAAACGGGTTATAGTGCTGCAAAAGGGCCAGGTATTGCAGCGATTGCGCAATCACTCCATTTCCGGTTCCCGCAAAGAATCCGACTACCCAAAGGAGCAGCGATATTCCCAGCACCAGCACGCCCGCTACAATCTGGTTTTCCGTCAGAGCAGAAAGGAACGAACCAATGGCGAGCAGTGTCACGCCCAGAAGCAGCACACCCAAATAGCCTCCTGCGATCAGCCTCCACGGCGGCACAGGCTCGCTGTGCGCAAACATGTAAACAACGTAAAGCACCGTGGGCAGAATCATGATGATGAAAAGGCTCAGTGACGCGAAAAACTTCCCGAGCACAATTTGCCAGTCCGTGATCGGAGACGTCAGCAGCAGCTCCATCGTTCCGCGCTTCCGCTCCTCCGAATACACGCCCATGGTCAGGAGTGGAGTGAGAAAGAGCAGAATTGTCCCCACAAGGCTCAGGAACGCCCCCATTACAGCGCTCGGCACGTCAAAGGGAATCGCAGCGCCGCCTTGCATCGCTTCCATGCTCGCCTCAAAGGACGCTTTGATCCCGTCCGCCAAATACATATTGAAGAATACCGCGCTCAAAATCAGAAAGATGGGAACAACCGCGTAAGCAACAGGCGACACAAAATAATGGCTCATTTCTTTGCGATAAATAGCGTATAGGCCGCGCATGTCAGTTTCCCTCCGCTTTTTCGGCAGGGTTTTGCGCCGCGTCTTCTGTGGTGAGTTGCAGGAAAATTTCCTCCAGGCTGAGGTTAATGCCGCGCAGCTCGTAAAGCGCCCAACCTTGTCCGACGACCCTGGCCGCAATTTGGCTGCGCAGGTCCTGTCCTTGATTCGCTTCGACCGTTGCAACCAAACGCCCCGCGGAGCCGAGCGAATTGATTTCCACTTTTCGCACGCCGGAAATTTGCGCCAGCGCATCGCGCAAAGATTTTTCCGGCGCTTGTACCTCCACGCGGATCCGCGCTCCGCCCTTGAGTTGCAGCGTCAGATTTTCTGGCGTATCAACGGCAACAATTTTCCCGCGGTTGATAATTACCACGCGGTCGCACGTCATGCTCACTTCAGGCAAGATGTGCGTCGAAAGAATGATCGTGTGGCTCCCAGCCAGCCCCTTGATCAGGTTGCGGACTTCGATAATTTGCTTCGGATCCAAGCCCACCGTCGGCTCGTCCAGAATAATCACATCGGGATCGTGAACGATCGCCTGCGCCAGCCCGACGCGCTGCTTGTAGCCGCGCGAGAGACGCTTGATCAGCTCATCGCGCTTGTCGGTGATCTTCGCCATTTCGAGAGCCGCGGTCACCCGCGCAGCACGCTTTTCCGCGGGCACATTCTTGATCCGCGCCACAAAATCCAGATACGAACTCACTGTCATGTCAAAGTAAAGCGGTGGGTTCTCCGGCAGGTAACCGATGCGGCGGCGCACCTCCATCGAATCGTCGAACACGTCGAAGCCGGCGATTTTGGCTGTGCCTGTGGTAGCCGGCAGATAGCCGGTCAGCACGCGCATAGTTGTCGTCTTTCCCGCGCCGTTTGGCCCGAGAAATCCAAGTATTTCGCCTTTATTTACGGAAAAGGAAATGTGATCGACTGCGGTTTTGTCTCCAAACGATTTCGTCAAGTCTTGAACTTCTATCAATCCGATACCTCCGCGATTACGAAATAAAATACACTTTCGCCGCCATCGTATCGGCCAGCCCGGCGCCTCCGCTCAATTCCGGGCCGCCCTTTATACTAAAATTCAGTCCGCTCGCCAAGATTTCATCGGAGCATTTGGTGATACACCCGCTAGAAATCAGCCCAGGATTACATTGCCAGAGAATCCATTCCGACCGATAAGGTTGCCTGAATTCTGCACGTTTAGCCGAGCAGCAAATAGTCGGCGCCACTTCCGGGATTGACTTGCGCGCGAGAGAAGCATACCTTTCGCCGCGAATGACTCAGGGCACAAGATCGCAGATGAAGAACCGACTGCTCGCCGCGTTTTTGACGGTTTGCGCAATCGTCGCAGCGCTGGGCCTAATCAGCCGCAGCGGTTTGCTTCCTATCCCGCCGATGGCGTTAATGACGCTGCGGTGGCTTGCGATTGTCTTTCTCGCTGCGTACGCCACGGCGCGCCGCTCGTTAACTCTGTGGATCCTGGTCGGCCTGCTTGCTGGCGCGGAATTCGGCCACGACGCTCCAGCTACGGCGGTGAAATTTCAAATCCTCGGCACGATTTTTTTGCGCCTGATCAAAGTCATCATCGCGCCGTTGCTTTTCGGCACTCTGGTTGTTGGCATCGCCGGCCACGCGGAATTAAGAAAAGTCGGACGCATGGCGGTGAAGGCGCTGGTTTTCTTCGAGATTGTCTCGACCATTGCTCTCATCATCGGCTTGATTGCCATACACGTGAGCCGCGCCGGAGTGGGAGTGAATCTGCCTCGCACCGCAACCGAGCAAGCCGCGCCGGCAACCACCCAGTCGGCGAACCAGCTCATTCTGAACATTTTTCCTGAAAACATTGCGAAGTCCGTCGCCGAAGGGCAAATCTTGCAGGTCGTCGTCTTCAGCATGCTTTTCGGAATCGGGCTAGCCTTGGTGAAGGAACCCAAGCGCCGGCCGATGGTCTCGTTTGCTGAAAGCCTTTCCGAAACCATGTTCAAGTTCACCAATCTGGTGATGTATTTCGCCCCTGCCGGCGTGTTCGGCGCAATCGCCTACACAATCGCGCATCTTGGGCTGGGCGTCATGTTGCCTTTGCTCAAACTTCTCGCAACGCTATACGTGGCTCTCGTGGTCTTTGTCCTTTTCATCCTCCTGCCCATCGCGCTCCTCGCACGCATCCCGCTGCGCCAATTCCTGCACGCCATTGCAGAGCCGGCCACCATCGCTTTCGGCACAAGCAGCTCCGAAGCGGCCTTGCCAAGCGCCATGGAGCAAATGGAAGCCCTCGGCGTGCCGCGTGCGATTGTCGCCTTTGTGATGCCGACGGGTTATAGCTTCAATCTCACTGGCTCGAGCCTCTATTTGTCATTGGCGGTCATTTTCATGGCGCAAGCGTCGGGAATCCACCTGACCATCGGTCAGGAATCCGTAATGATGCTGACGCTCATGCTAAGCAGCAAAGGGCTAGCCGGCGTCCCGCGCGCCGCCTTTGTGATCATTCTCGGTGCGGCGGCATCGTTCCATCTTCCGATGGAATCCATCTACCTCCTTCTGGCAGTCGATCCGCTGATGGACATGGTCCGCACCACTGTGAATGTTGTCGGGAATTGCCTGGCCACTGTCGTTGTCGCGCGCTGGGAAGGCGACATGCCTCCCGCAAAAACAATTTCTTAGCAAGGGAAATTCATTCCACGCGAAGCTCCGGCCGCGCCCCAAAAAACTTGAAATAAAGCACCAGACTCACTCCAATTACTGCCACGTAAGCATAGAAAGGGAGGGCGATGTCTGAGACGTCGAACATATATCCTGTAAAAGCAACCGCCCCGCTCGCGGACGTAAGCCGCGCCACCTGACTCATCGCTAGCGCACGTCCCATTTCACTCTCACGCACCATTGCCGTCAGGGCTGTCTGCTGAGCCGGCACCGCGACTACTCTCAACGCCGGCGTAATCACATAAATCGCCACCGCCAGCGCGAAAACTCGCGTCAGCGGCAACAGCAGGAGTAACAATGCCCCCGCTCCGCGCGTGACCGCTACACCCTTCACGAATCCGAATTGCCTCTCGAGTCGCGGTGCCACAAGAATCACAAACGCCGCCACCAACTCGCTCGCGAACCCATATACCGCCATTTGTGACTCTGGAACGTGGTAGACGATGACAAAGAATGGAATCAGAAATGGCATAATCAACCCTTGCGAGATTCCGTTCAATGCTCCCATCAGCGAAAATTTACCAATCGCCTTACCGCTTTTCATCCGCTTGAACTCACCCCGCTTGCCGGAAAGCTTCATCGGCAGCAGGAACACAATTCCCGCTGCGCTTGCCGCCGCCGCTGCCAAGAACGCATCGCGCGGGCTGAACAACCGCGCTGCCAGCATCCCGGCCGCCCCCAGCAATCCGCTGAGAAAAACGAACAGTGAGAGATAGAATGTGCGGTCCCCGACACTCGTCAAATCAGCAACGACCGCGGTTTGAATTGGCTGTGCGGCTCCGCCCACGCTCCCAGCCGCGCGCGACCCAGTTGCGGAAAAGCCTCCGAGCATCGTCGCGACAAATAAGACCGGAAGCTTGCCGGAGCTAAATGCCAATAGCGCGCCCGCAGGAAGCAGGATTCCAGCCAGCACCAAAGTCCCTTTGTGCCCCCAAAGGTCCGTCAGGAATCCGAATAGCAGCGCGAAGCCTGCCGTCGCAACCGTAGCAGAAGTGTATAGGAGCCCCAATTCCAGCGTGCTGTAATGGAGAGACTGAAGAACGTAATAGGGAAAGACAAGAATGATAATCCCGGCCGCCACACTTCGCGTGAGGCGAAACAGGATCAGCAAAACCAATTGCTTCGAATTCTGACTCACGTTTCCAGTTTACCGGAAACGCACACCCGTATCGAATAGAGGCTCAACAAAAGCTGGGGCAACGAGAGCACATAAAAACGCATCCAGTTGGCCTGGGAGTCGTGTTCTACTAGGCCAGTCTACAGCGCCGCTTGCCCCTTTTCGGGCACGCTTGAAATGCGCGTCACAACATGTGCGTTGACAGTATGGAGCCATTTTGCTATTCAACCTGTTTGCTTTGTGCTCGGGCACCTCTTGAGCTTGCCGCACGCCGCGATTGACCTCACCTGGTCAATCTGGCCTCCCGCGAACGAGTCTGCTGCTGAATCAACGGAGGATTGCTGTCTTGATCTCGGATAAGATAGGAAGCCGTCGGAGCAATTGAGTCAAAGGACAGAATGAAAACGAGCCGCATACTCATGGCGAAATTGATCTTCGCGTTCGTGGCCACCGCCTGTCTGGTTGGCTGCGGTGGCGGCGGACCAAGCGGACTCGTCATTGTCATCACTCCTGGCACAAATCAATCGGTCGATCAAAATCAATCTGTTGCTTTCACCGCCTTCGTGGCCAACGATACGTCGGATGCCGGCGTTACATGGAGCCTTTCGGGGGCGCATTGCGCTGCCGCAGCCTGCGGCACGCTTACAAACAGCACGACAGGCGCGGTAACCTACGTCGCACCGAAATCCGTGGGCACGCTGCTGAATGTAACTCTCACGGCCACAGCTAAAGCGAATACGAAGACCACTGCCACTTTGAATATTTCGGTTAGTCCCGCCCCGACCATCTCTACAACTTCCCTGCCCGGCGCCATCAATGGCCAAAACTACAGCCAGCAGATTGTCGCAAATGGTGGCGTGGCGCCGCTCTTCTTCAGCATTACTTCGGGCAGCCTGCCAGCGGGATTCCATCTTGACACGAATGGTCTAATCACCGGCCGATCAACCTCCAACGGAGGCACTTTCAATTTCACTGTACTTGCCACGGATCAAGGGAATCCGCCGCTCACGGCGTCTCAGGCATACACAATCATAATTGCGCCTGCGCCTATTCTGTCTATCCTTACGGCTTCTCTACCCAACGCTGCCCAAGGAAGCCCGTACAATTCCCCGTTGGCCGCTTCCGGCGGTGTGCCGCCTCTCACTTGGGCGATTACCGTAGGTGCTTTGCCACCTGGACTGTCGTTGAACACGACAACGGGGCAAATTTCCGGTACGCCGACGGCACAGGGCACATTTTCTTTTACTGTCAAGGTGACTGACTCAGCGCTTCTCCCGCCCAATCAACAGCCGCAGACTGCCACTCAGGCCTTGAGTCTCACGGTCGGCGCACCGGGCTCTCTGGCAATCGCCACAACCTCGCTCCCGCAAGCAAATACCGCAACTCTTTATAGTCAGCAACTCCGCGTGACCGGCGGCGTGGGCCCCTTCAACTGGAAACTGACCGGCGGAATATTGCCATCCGGACTCGGTCTGAGCACCTCGGGCGTGATTTCCGGAGTTCCAACGGCCGTTTCGACCAACACTTTTTCTGTCCAGGTCACTGATTCAGAGCCCGCGCCGCAGAGCGCTTCGGCCACCTTAACAATCTCCGTCATCAGTTCGGTCAACAATAACGCTCTGCTTAACGGCACTTACGTGTTCATCTTCAGCGGATTTAACTCCAATGGCCCCGTCGTGCTCGGCGGGGCATTGTTCGCAAACGGAACGGGCAATATTTTTGGCTCCGAGGATAGCAACAACAACAATCCTACGGGCTCTACTCAGAACAATGGTCCCGGGCCAGTTCAGAACACCACCGTCGCGGGCAGCTATTCCATCGGCTCGGACGGCCGCGGCAGCTTTACGCTCAACTCGGCTTCCATTGTTTCCACTTACCAGTTCGCTCTCGACGCGAACGGCGACGCACAATTAACTGAGGCTGACAATACAGGAACTCACGGTACGGGCGTATTGCGAAAGCAGACTGTTTCTAATTTCACGCCGCAGGATTTTAGCGGAAACTATGCCTTCGAATTGACTGGAACCGATCCTTCCGGCAAACGTGATGCCCTGGCTGGCGTTTTGAATGCCGACGGCGTCAGCCTTTTCAAAAATGGAAATGTCGACACGAATTTCGCGGGTACCCTGGGAACAAATTTGAACGGCGTCACGGGCACGTTTCTTCTAGCCCAAAACGGCCGCGGCGCCGCGTCCCTCGCTTTGCCGGCTCCGGCGACACTGAATCTCGTGTTCTATATGGTTACGCCATCCGACGCGCTTTTTATCGGCATGGATCCGATCAGCCAAACAAATCCCATGACCGTTGGCGAAGCCGTGCTGCAATCCCAATCCTCCTTCGACAAGACTTCACTCAACGGTCCGAGCATCGCCACGGCTTCCGGACTCGCAAGCTCAGGTAATGCCACCGCACTCGCCGGCCTTCTGACGGCGGACGGAAATACGGGCATCGGTGCCACTCTTGACACGAACGCGGGCGGCACCATCACCTCCAATGCAAGTGCCAACGGTTCTTACTCTGTAGCTTCCAACGGACGCGTCACAACCAGCGGTCTCAGCAATCAAATCGCCGTCTTGTACCTAATCGGACCGAATCAAGCTTTTGCCATCGGCCAGGATTCGGCTGCCTCAGCGGGCATTGTCGAACCACAAATAGGAGCGCCTTTCGACGCCACCTCCTTCACGAGCTACTTCACTTTTGGGCCGCCCTTGCCTCCCTCTTCGTTAACATCCGACAAGTCATCAAATGACTTCGTCGGTTCCCTTTTGTCCGATGGCGCCGGAACTCTCTCGGGAAAGTTGGACGAAGCCGGTCCGACGGGAATCCCCAGTTCAAATTTGGCTCTCAAGGCCACCTACACCATCGGCGCAAATGGACGCGGCACCATATCCGCAAGCTCTCCTCCGCTTTTGCCGCCGCTGTTCGTTCTCTACATGGTGTCGCCAACGGAAGTTCGCGCGATTTCTTCGTCCGCTGCCGATACACATCCTCAAGTCTTCTTCTTCAATCACTAAGTTGTCGCCCATTCGCTCACATAACGGTGCCGTCCTCGCGCTGCGCCTCGAAGGGATACCCATGCAAATTTGCATTCATACTCGAACCTCAGGATTGCGCGGCGCGCTGGCTCGTACGTCGGTCTTGTGGCTTGCTGTTTTCATCTTTTGTGGAACACTCGCGCCTCGCTCAATCGCTCAAACGTTGCCTTCGGTCCCGGCCTCGCACCTGACTGATCTCACTCCTCACCCTGGATTTTTCAACGAGCCTTCCATTGCCGTGGATCCAAATAATCCGCGTCAGATTGTTGCGGCCTATCAAGTCGGCGCGACCGCAGCCTTTTCCTCCGACGCCGGAGAGCATTGGACATTGGCTTCCGCAACGGCGCCGAAAAATTATGCGGTTTCGGGCGACGTCTCAATCACTTTCGACAACAAAGGCCACGCATTTCTCTGCTATATTGCCTTCGACAAACTCGGCACGGAGAATTATTGGGCCCACAACGCAACGCGCAACGGCATTTTTGTGCGGCGCTCCGACGACGGCGGCAAGACCTGGAACCCCGAGGCCTCCACGGTCATCTCGCATCCCACCGATCCGCGCATTCCTTTTGAGGACAAGCCCTATATCGTCCCGGACACGAATCCAAAAAGTCCGGACGCCGGAAATCTTTACGTCGGCTGGACACAATTCACACTTACGAAATCGACGATTTTATTCTCGCGTTCGACCGATGATGGCGAAACCTGGTCGGCTCCCATTGAAATCAGCTCTCATGAAGGTCTCCCCCGCGACGACAACGGCGCGGTCGAAGGATTCAACGGAGCGGTCGCGCCAGACGGAACTCTCTACGTCGTTTGGGCCGACGGCGACAATATCGCGTTTACCTATTCGAGAGACGGCGGCGAAACATTTGCCGCTTCCAAAGCAGTCCTCGATGTTGCACCGCTCTACTTCAAGGTTTCCAGCGTGGATCGTGCCAACGGCTTTCCGCAGATTTCCCTGGATCCAAAAACGAATCGCCTCTTCGTTTCCTGGAGCGATTATCGCAATGGCGACGTGGATATTTTTGTTTCGACTTCTGAAGACAGGGGAGCGTCCTGGTCCCCAGCGGTTCGCGTGAATTCGGATCCGATTCACAACGGCTCTGACCAATTTTTTCAGTGGCTGTCGGTCGATCTCGTAACAGGCGCGGCTTACGTCGTCTTTTACGATCGGCGCGACGATCCTAGGAATAAAAACACCACTGTCGTGCTCGCCCGCTCGACTGACGGAGGCCGCAATTTCGAAAACTACGCATGGACGCGCAAGCCCTTCCAATCACGCGACGATTTCATCGGTGATTACACAGGCCTCGCCGCGTTCAGCGGACGGGTCTACGGAATCTGGGCGGAAGAAGTGCGGTCACCATCGAGTGCAAATGTAAAAGCCCGCAAACGGAAGTCGCAATCTCCTCCGGAAGAGATCGGCAATCATCGAACGATTGTTCGCATTGGTATCGCCGATTTCGGCAAATCAAATTGACGCGCTAAGTGACGCCAGGCGTATCCGCAAAACTGCGGCTCAGTTCACGGTAGATCAGCCACGCGGCCACAATCGCCAACAGAGCCAGAAACGTTCCAGAGCCCCAATGCCGCAAAAGCAATTTCCCAACGCCAAACAGCGCCCCATACGTCATCGCGCAGCCAAGAATCCAGCACCATAAGTTTCTCGCCAGCCCGTGCGTCTGTGGAATTTCTGGGGCGCGCGCCGCGATTGGCCGCCAGCCAGTAATCTGCGGCCGCACCTTGCGATAGAATGCCAGCAACTTCGCATCCGGCTCAGGCTTGGTCAGCAACGTCACGATGATCCATATAAACGAAGTCGCCAGCGTCGCCGTCAACGCCGTCTTTGCAAAAACCACCGAGCTCGAGCCCACGAAAAGCTCCGGCCGATGCACCAACCAGTGCGACAATCGCTCCGAGCGCACTCCGAGCACGACCACCAGCGAAGTGGCCATCGCCGAAATTTCGCTCCACGCATTGATTCGCCACCAGTACCACCGCAGCAGATAAACGCTGCCAGTCCCCGCGCCCAACTCCAGCACGTCCTGCCAGCCGGAAAGAATCGAAGCCAAATGCGCCGAGACGTACCCCGTCACGACAACCAAAAGCAGCGTCACAACGCGCGAAACATAGACATAATGGCGTTCGCTTCCATTGCGCCTAATGAATCGCCGGTAACCATCTTCCACCAGATACGATGTGCCCCAATTCAACTGCGTCGCAATCGTCGACATGAACGCGGCCAGAAACCCCGCCAGAATAATTCCGCGCAGCGCGTGCGGCACATGGTTCGTGACGATCAGCATGTAACTCGTCTCCGGATGCGTCAGCCCCGGATACAGCACAATCGCGGCAAGCGCCGTGAAAATCCACGGCCATGGGCGCACCGCGTACTGCGCGATGTTGAACCACAAAACCGAGTACAATCCCTCACGCTCATTGCGCGCGCTGAAAATCCGCTGCGCGATGTACCCGCCGCCGCCCGGCTCCGCGCCCGGATACCAGAACGCCCACCACTGAATTCCCAGGTAAACCACGAAAGTAATCACAGGCAGCGTCCACAGTGCCTCGCTGGAAAACCCGCGTGAAAAATCTGGGAAAAAAGCCAAGGGATCCGAGCCGCCGTTTAATGCGCGCATCGCCTCGATTTTTTGCGTCATCGGACCCAAACCGCCCGCCGCAATCACGCCGTAATACGCCACCACAATCACAATTCCCATCTTCAACACGAACTGGAACAAATCCGTCCACAGTACCCCCCACAATCCACCCAGCGAAACGTAAATCCCAGTAAACGGAATGAGAAAGAAAATGCAGATCGCCAGCGCTTGCCCATTCGTGCCCGCAAACGCCGGACCGAAAATGTTGCTCAGCCAGTTCACAAATCCCGTGAACACTGGCCACCCCTGCATCGTTGGCCCCATGGTCGTGCCAATGATCAGGATCATTGCTTTCGTCACCCAGCCGAGGATCAGGCAATTCATCAACAGTCCAAGATAAACCGCGCGAAATCCTCGCAGAAACGCCGCCGGCTTGCCCGCGTATCGCATCTCCGCGAATTGCACGTCCGTCATCAATCCTGAGCGCCGCCACAATTTTGCGAACAGAAACACCGTCATCATTCCGGAAAGCAAAAACGCCCACCAGATCCAGTTCCCTGCAATTCCCTGCGTGTAGACGATTCCTGCAACAAGCAATGGCGTGTCCGCCGAAAATGTTGTCGCCACCATCGACGTTCCCGCCAGCCACCAGGAAACTCTCCGTCCCGAAACAAAATAATCCTCCGTGCTCCTGCCCGAGCGTCGTCGAAAATAGAGTCCCAAGAGGAGTGTTATCGCTAGGTAACCTAGAATTGCGGCCCAGTCGAGCGGTGTGAATGTCACGCGCGCATTACTCTCCGGCCAAATAACCAGCCATCGCGATAAATCAGTGCCGGAAATGTATCAGGTTTCTTAACGCGTCGCTAACGATTTGATTGGGACGTGAAAAACGGAGTATCTGAGGGAACAGACTTGCTCGAGCGTCCCCCTTTAAGCCGATTTTACTCCCGCCGTCGCGGTCAATTTGTCACGAGTCATTTGCCCGTCAACGAGCCGCCAGATTCCCAGCGGGTTTTCATTTTTCAGCTCGTCGGGAAGCGAAGCGTCGGGGAAATCCTGATAGCATACCGGCCGCGCGAAGCGATAAATCGCTTGCGTCCCCACCGAAGTCGAACGCCCGTCGGACGTCGCCGGGTACGGCCCTCCATGCACCATTGCGTGGCAAACTTCCACGCCGGTTGGATAACCGTTGAAGATCAATCTTCCAACTTTGGTCTCAAGTATCGCAACCAGGTCCGCAAACTCGCGCAGGTCGTTCTCCGTGCCGTGCAGCGTAGCCGTCAAATGTCCTTCCAGTCCTCGCGCAATGGCCAGGAGTTCGTCACGGGAATCATGGCGGACGATCAATGTCGACGGTCCAAAAATCTCGGACTGCAAATCTTCATTCTCGATGAACGCATGCGCATCCGTTTCGAAAAGCGCCGTATTTACCCGAAACCCGCTTGCGGTCGCGTCCTCGCCGGCACGCGGCGCTTGCCTGACTTTATCTTCTCGGCTCCTGGCCTCGACCCCAGTGCGATACGCCTCATGAATGCGCGATGTCAGCAGCGTGAACTCGCCACTCGCCTTCATCATCTCGCGCACACTCGTGGCAAATTCACGCGCGGGCGCATCATTCCCCACCACGACAACCCCGGGCTTTGTGCAGAACTGTCCCGCCCCCAGCGTCACGGACGCGTGCACTCCCTTCGCGATTTCAACGCCTCTTTCTTTCATCGCTCCGGGCAAAATGAAAACGGGATTTGTGCTGCTCATTTCGGCGAACACCGGAATTGGCTCCGGGCGTGCCGCCGCCGCGTCCATCAGCGCGCGTCCTCCGTGTCTTGATCCTGTGAATCCAACCGCCTTGATCGCAGTGTGATTGACGAGCGCCAAACCCCCTTCCGTTCCTGCATCGAACAGCAGTGAAAAAATCCCCTCGGGCAAACCTGACTCCTTCACAGCGCGTTGAATTACCTGCCCTACCATCTCCGCCGTGCCCGGATGCGCGGCGTGAGCCCGCACCACCACGGGATTCCCCGCTGCCAGCGCCGACGCTGTATCGCCTCCCGCGACCGAAAACGCAATCGGAAAATTGCTTGCGCAAAAAACCGCTACCGGTCCAAGCGCTCTCCATAACGAACGTACATCTAGCTTCGGCGCTGGCTTCCGCCCAGGATCGCCGCGATCAATTCGCGCGTCGACCCATGACCCTTCTTCGACCACCTCCGCGAAAAGCCGAAGCTGAAAACAGGTTCGCGCCGTTTCATTCTTGATTCTCGCAGGCGGCAGCGCCGTTTCCTGCACGGCTCGCGTGACTAAATCGTCGCCTAGGCCTTCGATTCGCTCTGCAATCTTTCTCAGCAGCGCGCCTTTCGTTTTTCCGGATACTGCGCTGTACTCAGGAAACGCGGTCGCTGCCATTCGCGCAGCGGAGTCCACCTCTTTCGCATCGGCGGAATAATAATTCGGCTCAAGTTCCTGTCCCGTGGCGGGATTTATCGCGTGGAATATCTTGCCGCCCGTCTTGCCCAATTCATTCCCGAGGATCGATCTGCCGCTTAATCCCATTGCAAAGCTCCTTTTGCTCAAACCCCTTCTACGCGCGAGTGGTTTCCCGTTCCGCGTTCCGTCCTGGACGCGTCTTCAGGGCCGCTCGGATAATCATTCTCGCCTCATCCAATTCCTTGCCCTCCAACTCCATTCTCGGCGGACGCACCCGCGCATTCCCCATTCCCACTTCCTGCTGCACCAGCTTGATCAACTGCACGAATTTCGGAACCGTGTCCATCCGCAAAAGCGGCAAAAACCATTTATAAGTCGCCGACGCCTCGTCGATTTTGCCTTCAGCGGCAAAGCGAAACAAATCCACGGACTCCTCCGGCAGCGCATTGACGAGACCGGCGATCCACCCTACCGCGCCCGCTTGCACGCCTTCGACAATCGCATCATCGACGCCCATAAACACCGCCAGCCGGTCTCCAAGCAACGCGCGAATCGCGGTCACGCGCCGCACATCGGTGCTTGATTCCTTTACGGACTCCAGATTCTTGTGTTCATTCGCTAGTTCGGCGATTTGCTCCGGCAAAAAATCCGTCCCGTATGACACTGGATTGTTGTAAAGCATGCATGGCAGTTTCGTCGCGCGTAGCACCGCCACCACATGCGATTTCATTTCCCGCCAGTCGCCGCGATAGACGTACGGTGGCAAAATCATCACGCCAGCGCATCCTTTGTCCGCTGCCGTCTTCGCTAACTCCACTGCCTCCGCAGTCCGCAGAGACGATATCGCCGCTACGACGGGCGCCTTCTTGCCGACGGAACGAACGCAAGTTTCGATGACGGCGACTTTCTCCGCATATTCGAGCGCCGCGCCCTCTCCCAACGACCCCAGCGGCACGATTCCCGTACATCCATGTTCCACGAGCCACCGGCAATGATTCGCAACGAAATCGTGATCTATCTTGTAGTCGCGGTCAAAGCACGTCGTAATCGCCGGCATCACTCCTGTCCAGTTCATTGGTGCTCCTTGTGTGTTCGCGCATTCATTCTGCGCACGCGGTCGCAGCTAAACTCTCCACCGCCACCGGAAAAATCGGCGGACGTGCGGACTCCGCCTTCCATCCAAACAAAAACTCCACTGCAGGTCCACAAATCCGGCCCTGGCACGGTCCCATCCCGCAGCGCGTTTGCAATTTCGCCGCGCGCCAGGACGACTGCTCCCGCAGCCGCCCAAACTTTACGTCTTCGCAGCGGCAAACGATTGTCTCTGCGCTCGCCAACGGCCTCAATTCATCTCGCAGCATAAAAGCGCGCTCCAACGCCATCGAAAAGCGACGCTGGCTTTTCTGTTCGCCGAAATACTCCTGCGCCCTTTCGCGCTGGCCCGCCGCCGCGAACCCGGCGATTTGCCCCTCCGCAATCGACAGTTCCAGCCCGCCGATCCCTGTCGGTTCGCCCGCGCAATAGATTCCAGAGACCGAACTCTGCTGAAACTCATCGGTTCGCACAAATCCGCCTCGCAACTCACACCCAAGGAGCGACGCCAGTTCCGTATTCGGCACCAGGTGGAACCCGCAGGCGAGATAGTCGCACGGTTCCCTCCATGTTTTATGTACGGTTCGCAGGGTAACGCTTTCAACCTTGCCATCCCCTTCCGCGGCCACTACCCAACACCCTGCGCGAAACGCAATCCGTGAAAGCCGTTTCTTCAGCTGAAGTGCCTGAGAGATCTTCCGTCCGCGAGATGCCAGAGCCATGCCAAATCGAATCAGACGCGACCACGGCGCCTGTTCCGCAATCGTACGTACATCGGCTCCGTGCGCCCTCAAATGCGCGCCAACTGCCAAAAGCAAAGGCCCGCTCCCGGCAAGGATTACTTTCTTGCCCGCAATGTCCATTCCTGACTTCACCACCGCCTGTAATCCCCCCGCTCCCATCACATTCGGCAACGTCCATCCCGGAAACGGCAGGAAACGCTCCCGCGCCCCTGTGCACAGAATCAGTTTCTTGTAACCCAACTCGCACACGCCGTCCGAGGATGTCGCGGTGAGTCTGCCGGCTTCCGGCTGCGCGAACACTTCCATCGGAGCCAATATCTCCGCGCGCGAACTGGCAAGCTTCCGAAGCCAATCCGCCGCGTCCGCAACATTCGAATCCTGCGTTTCGCCTCGCCAGATCTGTCCACCCGGACGCGCGTTGTTGTCGACGATCCCCACGCGCACGCCAGCTTGTGCCGCGCAACACGCCGCCGCGATTCCCGCGGGTCCCGCGCCAACCACAAGCACATCGAAGCTGCGCCGTGAATTATTCATCCGTTCGAATGTCCATTTCCTGCGCGCATCGTATCTGGCAGGAGCGGCAATGGTGTTCTCCATTGATCGTCACTCTGCATTCGAAGCACACGCCCATTCCGCACAGCGCGCCGCGCTGCTCACCGCTTACG
The DNA here is from genome assembly GCA_027307115.1 of Acidobacteriota bacterium. GTDB lineage: Bacteria > Acidobacteriota > Terriglobia > Acidiferrales > UBA7541 > DAHUXN01. The sequence goes on along the minus strand of DAHUXN010000095.1, from coordinate 48,142 downwards.
GAACGTCGCAAAGTTGTCGTGCCACTCAACAGAATTGCCGCCAGCGCGGTCATATCTTCCGTCGCGTCAACCTGCGCGCCATTCACCGTCACTGAAAACGCCTTAGGCATGTACGCTCTCCGGAACCCGCGAAGGTAAATATGGCGCGATCGGAATTTCGGACGTGCGTCGCAACAATTGATCCACCAACAGTTTCGCCGTTCCCAGTGATGTCGTAATGCCCAGACCTTCATGTCCCGTCGCAAGAAATAAATTTTCGTGGCCCGGCCACGGACCAATCAGTGGCAACTTATCAGGTGTTGCCGCGCGAAAACCCGTCCAACTACGAATCGCGGACAATCGATTCACTCCCGGCAAAAACTCCGCAGCTCGCCCCAGCATGCGCCTCAAAATATTCGCGTCGACTCCTTTGCCCTCCATATCGAATTGCCGCGACGATCCGATCAACATCTGACCCGTGCGCCGCGGCTGCACGTTGAACGCCACCGATTCCGTCGTCATCGAATGCGCGCTCTTCAGATATCCGAGCTCCACCAATTGATGCTTCACGAACCCGGCATATCGTTCGGTAATCACCAGGTGCCCTTTGCGTTTTTTCACTTCAATCCCCGGCGTCAGCATCGGCGACCACGTTCCCGCTGCATTCACCACTCGGTGAGCGGCGATAACGGTACCATCATTTAGCCGCACACCTTCGGCCGTGATCCCCGTCACCACGCGCGGCAGATACAATTCGGCGCCGCGTGACTGCGCTCGTTCGATGAAAAAGCGCGCCGCGCACGGCGCATAAATCACCGCATCGCCAGGCACTCGCAACCCACCAGCTAACCCTTCGCGCAGGTTCGGCTCCGCCATGCGCAGCGCTTTCGCATCCAGCATTTCCGCCGGCACGCCGCGCGTCTCGTAAAACTCCTTTTTCTGCCTGACGGCCTCCATTTCCTCTTGGTCAGCGGCCACCCAAATCGTTCCGCACGATTCGTACTCCACATCGCCCGGCAATTCCGTAACCAGTTGCTGCCATAGCGAGCGCGAGTATCGAGTCAGAGCGAACTGCGCCTTGGAATCGTCCATCACCACCAGGTGGCCCATGCCCGCCCCGGTCGCGCCTCCTCCAATGATGTCCGCTTCGATCACCGCGACGCGCAGTCCCTCGCTCGCGCAAGCCCACGCACACGCAGCGCCAACGATCCCCGCGCCGACGATGACTACGTCATAGGCACCCGCCCTCATTTTGTAATTCCGAAACGAAACGGATCGTTTTCGTCCAGTATCAGGTCCCCCTCTGCATCAATGTATGCCGTTCCCTTGATGCTCGGGTGCACATGCCCGTCTCGCATCCCGTCCTGAATCTTGATGCTGCCTTCGAACACGCTCCCCACAATGCTTTCCTGCCGCCAGATTGCGCCTTCCTTCAATTTGCCGTCCGCGTAGAGACACGCCATCTTCGCGCACGTGCCTGTTCCGCACGGTGAACGGTCATAACTCTTCCCCGGACACAGCACAAAATTCCTGCTATTCACGCCGGGAATCTTGGAAGGGCCAAACAACTCGATGTGATCGATTTCCTCGCCGTTCTTGCCTCTTATGCCTGCGCGTGTAATCGCCTGGCGAATTTGCCACGTGAATTCCGTCAGTCTCTCGACGTTCTCCAGAGAAATTTCCATGCCGTGCTCATTCACCAGAAAAAACCAGTTCCCGCCCCACGCCACGTCTCCCGTGACCAAACCGTGCCCGGGAACGTCCACCCCAATCCCCGCGCCTGTGCGATAACTCTCAACATTGTCGACGGACACTTCGCCCGTTTCGTGCAGCCGCGCAGTTACATTTCCTACGGGAGTCTCGATCTGATGCTCGCCGGGCTTAAGCCGCCCGAGGTGCTTCAGAGTTACAAGCAAACCAATTGTCCCGTGCCCGCACATGCCAAGGTATCCAACATTGTTAAAAAAAATCACGCCCGCCGTGCACGACGGGTCCTCCGGTTCGCATAACAGCGCGCCCACAACCGCATCCGATCCGCGAGGTTCGTTTACTACCGCAGACCGAAACCAGTCGAATTCCTCGCGAAACCGCGCCAGCCGGGCGGACAGTGGCCCGCCGCCCAGCGCCGGCCCTCCCGCAATAACGACTCGCGTTGGCTCGCCGCCCGTATGAGAATCGATTATCCGAACACGACTAACTTGTTCTCGCATAAACTTTTCGCTTCACCAGAAGCAGAATAAGCGGACGCACACTTCTCCGCAGTCTCTGAAACATTGAAATATAACCTGTTGAATATACTATATACAAGACGTTTGGCTTCTCTTTCACTTCTTCGCGCACCACTGGAGGCGCTCATGCAGTTCTCGCGCATGATTTCGGCGGTCGATGCTCACGCTTGCGGGGAACCGGGGCGCGTCATTATCGGCGGAGTTCCAGATGTCCCGGGCAAAACAATGTTCGAGAAAAAAGTTTACTTCGAAACGCACGCCGACAGTCTTCGCAAGCTCATGCTCCGCGAGCCCCGCGGCTACCCTGCGTCCAATTGCAATCTAATTCTGCCGCCCACACATCCCGACGCGGACGCTGGGTTCATCATCATGGAGCAGGTCGAATATCCACCGATGTCCGGCACGAACACCATTTGCGTCGTCACCGTGCTGCTCGAAACCGGCATGATTCCGGTTCGCGGCCACATTATGCGCCTGAAATTGGACACGCCTGCGGGTCTAATCGAAGTCGAAGCTGAAATCGAGAATTCGAAAGTCACTCGCGTCACATTTCAAAATGTCCCTGCCTTCGCCGTTCATCTGGATGCGCCGATTGAAGTGCGGGGATTGGGCACCGTCAAGGTGGATGTCGCTTACGGAGGAATGTTCTACGTTATTGCAGATGCCGAACCTTTGGGAATCCGTCTGGAGCCCAATGAAGCCCGCGACATCGTTCGCGTCGGAGAAATGATCAAGGCGGCGGCACAGCAACAGCTTCCCGTCGCGCATCCTGAAAATCCCGCGATCTCAGGAATCACCATCGCGCAACTTTCCGCGCCTTCATTCAATCCAGAAATTCACCGCAAGAACGCCGTGATCGTTTCCACCGGCAAACTCGATTGGAATCGCCCTTCGTCTTGGACTGGCGCGCTGGACCGTTCGCCCTGCGGCACGGGCACTTGCGCAAAAATGGCCGCATTGCGTGCAAAGGGTGCGCTGCCGCTCCATCAGGATTTTGTTCACCAGGGAATTCTAGGCACCACGTTCAGGGGCCGGCTCATCGGCGAATCGCGCGTCGGCCGCTATCCAGCCGTAGTTCCCACCATCAGCGGACGCGCGTGGATCACCGGCTTCTCTCAATACGTTCTTGAAAGCGACGATCCGTTTCCGGAAGGTTTCACCGTAGGCGATATCTGGGGCAACACAAAATAAGAAGCCTCATCGACTGCGCGCGGTCCTAAACCTTGCTGGGCAATGCACGCAATTAGGACACCACCGAACTTGTAGCTCTGCGGGCATCCTGCTTTCACGGTCGGAGCTTGCCTGCGCGCCGAGCTCCAACAGAGAACTTCTGAGAATACAGGGGAGGTTAACCCCTGAAGGCGGCCAAAGACATGCGTCGAAATTTACGATTCACCTAAAATAAAACTCGTGTCATTCCGAGGAGCAATGCGACGAGGAATCTGCTTTCCCCTCTTCTCAAAAATCGTCAGCCCTACTTCCGCCGCTGAAGCTTTATCGATTTCCACCTGCGCCAACGCCCGGTGCCGGACTGACCGCCGTAACGGGAATCACCCCATGCTCCGCGAGCGAGCGATTGAACGCCGGAATCTCCTTGCTGATCAAGGTCTGGTAATCGGCCTTCGCTGACGCCAAATCCTTCTCGATCATTTGCAGCAAACTCATCTCCGTATCCGTTGGCGCGAACGCCGCACCTCCCGCCACGTCTCCCGCGCCGGAACCCACTTCGCCGTTCAGCCACAACAAATTCAGATACACCTTATAGGCGGAAACGAAATATTTGTCGTCGCTATTGGCCTCCACGCGCGAGATCAACTTGAACTCAACCCCCTGCAACTTCTCGTCCATCTCTTTCACCGACTTCAGCAAATCGCCTTTGGTCTTTTCATCCGCCAGCATCGACTGCACGTCGCCCAGTTGTTTCCGCATCCACTCGATTTGATTCACCATGTCCGAAGTAGTTGTGATGTCGTCGCGTATGCGCAGCAGCGTTTTTACGGAAGCTTCAATTTCCGCATCGCTGCTCGGGACATTCGGGTCGCGCAAAATTGTCAGTGGTTGCGTGTAGCTCTTTCCATTCACTGTCAGCCTCACCGTGTACTTTCCCGGCGCGACAATCGGCCCCACTTCCGCCGGATCAAGTCCCCAGTGGGTGATTGGGCGCGAGTCCTTATCGCGGAACCGCACCTCGTCCCAGATGTGCGGATTATCCGGAGCCGCTGTCCGCAGCGCCACCAGCCGTGGAGGTTCGTAGTGTAGGTCCCATTGCACTCGATTCATTCCGGCCTTGCCGGGACCTTTCAATTTCCGGACCACCTTGCCATTCGAATCGAGAATTTCAATTTGCACCGGACCCTTAGCTTTGTTCGCGCTCGTTGCCGCGGCTTGTTCCGTATCTTCGGCGGCCTCTTTTTTGTCTGCCGCTTTACTCTCCGCGTTCGCTTTCACTTCCGCCTTCAACGCGTATGTAATCGAAGCTCCCCCGCCCCGCACAAACCGGTAAGCCGCCCGCGGCGCGAACAGCCGCACTGCCTCATCCGACTTGTTCTTCGCCATCTCTTCGAGCGGCGAGATATCGTCCAGAATGTACAGCCCGCGTCCATACGTTGACACCACCAGATCGTGAAATTGCTTCTGCACTACCGCCCACGAAACTGTGGAATGCGGCAAGCCCTTGTCGAACATCATCCAGTGCGCGCCATCATCGAGCGAATAGTGCAGCGCGTTCCCCGTGCCCGCGAACAAGAGGCCTTTGCAGTTCGGATCCTCGGCAATCACCCGAACGTATGCCAATTCTCCCTTCGGCAATCCGTCGCTGATTTTCGTCCAACTCTGCCCAAAATCCGTCGTCTTGTAAATGAAGGGGTCCCGATTGTCCATCAAGTGAAAATCCACCGAGACGTACGCCGTCCCCGCATCGAAATAGGAAGGCTGGATGCTGGTAATGGTTCCCCACGCTGGGAGCCCAGAGATATTTTTGGTCACATTGTTCCAGTGCCCGCCGCCGTCTTTCGTGTACCACACCTGTCCGTCATTCGTTCCCGCCCAAATCAGTCCCTTCTGAATTTGCGACGGCGCAATCGCAAACACCACTTCTCCATAGAATTGCCCCAGGTTGTCGCCTTCGAGTCCGCCCGACGGAACGATCCGGCTGGGGTCGTGGGTGGAGAGGTCAGGACTTGCAACCGTCCAGCTCTGCCCCGCATTCACAGTCTTGAAAATCACCTGGCAGCCGTAATAAACCGTGTTGTGATCGAACGGATCAATCGCCAGCGGCGGCGTCCAATGGCAGCGGTACTTCGTGTCATTCGGCGGAGAATCGAGAGTGTGCAGCCAGGGGCTCACCGAGCGCGCCATCTTCGTTTTCGCGTCCCAACGCGTCACCTCGTCCCCATAGCACGTCGCCCAAACGATGTTTGGATCGGTAACATCCGGAACGGTCCAGCCGGATTCGCATCCGCCCATTCCGTGATCCCATCCAACTTCTTGTGGCCCGCCATACCCATATCCGCCGCTTGCCAAACTGGGCCCGCGCATATTTCCATCGTCCTGCATGTTGCTGTAGACGTAGTACGGAACCTGGTTGTCCACGGTGACGTGATACATCTGCCCGATCGGCAGCGACACGCGATGGAATCCGCGTCCGTGCACCGTCGTAATCATCAATCCGCCGTCATTGGTCAACGCAAAGTGATCCGGATTCTTCGGGTCGATCCAGATATCGTGATTGTCGCCGCCCCACGGGACATCCTTGAACGTTTCTCCGCCGTCCACCGACTCGTGGAATCCGCTGCTCGCCACATAAACCTCGTCTTCGTTTCCGCTCGAAACTCCGATACGGATGTAATAACCCGCGCGTCCAGTCAGAGACCTGTCGTAGCTCACCGCATGCCAATTTTCGCCGCCATCATCCGACCTCCACAGCGAGCCCTGGTCTTTCGTCTGAATCAACGCATACACACGCTCCGAATTCGTCGGCGCCACCGCGACGTCAATTTTTCCGACAGGCGGTTTCGGCAAACCGTGGCCCTCAATGCGCGTCCACTTTGTGCCGCCATCGTGTGACACATATACTCCGCTGCCCGGCCCGCCGCCCAGCTCGGCCCACGTATGCATAGCCACTTGCCATGTGCCTGCAAACAGCGTCCTCGAATTATGCGGATCCATCGACAGACCGGAGCATCCTGTGTTTTCGTCTACGAATAGCACCCGCTCCCACGTTTTCCCGCCGTCCGTCGTCCGGTAAACGCCGCGTTCCTGCTGCGGTCCCGTCGTGCGCCCCAGAGCGCACACGAAAACAGTATTCGGATCCGTAGGATTCACAACCACGCGCCCGATTCTTCCCGTTGCGCCCAGACCCATATTCGTCCACGTTTTTCCTGCGTCAGTAGACTTGTAAATACCATTTCCCATTACGTCGCTGTCGCGGATCGCCCACGCTTCGCCGGTCCCAGCCCAAACCTCATCTGGATCCGAAGGCGCCACCGCCAACGCGCCGATCGCGGAGGCCGGTTCTTTATCGAACACCGGTACCCAGCGGTTTCCGCCGTCCGTCGATTTCCAAACGCCGCCCGCCGCCGCTCCCGCGTAATACGTACTCTCATCTCCCGGGACGCCCGCGACCGACGCGACTCGATTCCCCACAATCGGTCCCACAAATCGGAACCGGAACTGATCTTGATTTCCCCTCCCGTTCGGCCGCTGCGCAAATCCCGTAACGGCGCACAACCCCACGCCCATCAGGGCCATCAAAATCATTCGCCATTCAACATTCGAGACTCGCATCTTGCCTCTCTTCTCTGCAGGATTTACGTTACAGTTCTGCTTGCGATGCGCTTCCCGTTCGCTCGGCGGCGCTGCCGTTTTTCGTATCAGCGGGCCGAAGTCTAAGTCCGCTCCAGATAAAGTCAAGCGCTCTTTTGTTTCCGCTCTCTACTCGTAGATCCTCATCTCTGCGCTTTGCGCCACGCCCAAGTCAGGGTATGCTTCCCGTATCGTCCCTGCTATCCTCATTGGTGGGAGAAATTGATGAACATTACAACGCGCCCCAGCGGCCTCGCCACAATTGTGGATGTTGATGGTGACATCACACTCTATAACTCTCCGGACCTCCGCAAAACGCTTATGGAATTGCTTAAAGTACAAAAAGTTCCTCGCGTGATTGTGAACCTGACAAATGTGAAATATATTGACAGCGCGGGCGTCGCTTGCCTTGTCGAAGCCCTTAAGGTCTCCAGGGAATCAAAGCTCGGTCTCGCTCTCTTCGGTCTCAGCCGCGTGGCCAGAGAGGTTCTCGAGTTGACGCGCCTGATCAAAGTCTTCGAAGTATATGGCACGGAAGAAGAGGCGGTCCGCGGCGTTCAGCCGGTCTCTTCTGGCGCCGCAGCCTGAGATTCGTCTCGTGTCCGTCACGGAGACAGTCGGTCAAGCAACGATCGACGGCCTCGCCTACCTTGGCGACCTCACGATCCTGACCGGCCGCTCGCTTCACGCCGTCGTCATAGCACCCTTCCAGGGTCAGCGCATGCGCGTCGAGCGCGCGATTCATCAGGCGATGGCTGTCGGCGTTGGCGCCATTCCTATTCTTTCCCTCATATCTTTTTTTATCGGCACGATCCTTGCCCTTCAATCCGCCTACGAACTTCGCCGATTCGGTGCTATGGAGTTTGTCGCCAACGCGGTCGCTGTTTCCATGACGCGTGAACTTGGTCCCCTCATGACCGCCATCGTCGTCATTGGACGCTCCGGCTCTGCCTTTGCCGCTGAGATTGGCACGATGAAAGTGAATGAAGAAATCGATGCGCTTCAAACCATGGCGCTCGATCCCGTTCATTTTCTCGTTGCGCCTAAATTCGTCGCCATGGCCTTGATGCTGCCTTGCCTCACCACCTGGGCCGACTTCATGGGCGTCCTCGGCGGCTCTGCCTTTGGCGTCGCTGGCGCGGGCTTCACTTTCAGCTCCTACATTCGCACAACCCTCAGCGCCCTCGTGTTCCGCGATATCATTACCGGCTTGATTAAAAGCGTCATGTTCGGCATGGTGATCACCGCAGTGGGTTGCCAGGAGGGACTCTCCACTGGCCTGGGTGCCGAACAAGTAGGCCGCTCCACGACATCGGCCGTTGTGAAGTCCATCTTCCTGGTCGTGCTGGTGGATTTGGTTTTCACTATGCTCTTTTACCTGACGGCACCGCATTCATGACCATGTCGAGCCAAAACGAATCGGACGGCCCGGTCAGCGAGGGAGTCGCTATCTCCGTGCGCAATTTGCGCGTGAGCTATAGTGATCGCGAAGTTCTCCACGGCGTGACCTTTGACGTAAACGCTGGCGAAACGATGGTCATTCTCGGTGGCTCGGGCTCCGGCAAGAGCACTCTTCTTCGCACCTTGATGGGTCTCGAAAAACCCTCCGGTGGTGAGATTTGGATTCGTGGCAAGAATCTGTGCTGCATCTCCGCGCATGACATGGCCGAGCTTCGGAAAAAGCTCGGCGTTTCGTTTCAGAGCGGCGCGCTATTTGGCTCGATGACCGTCGGAGAAAACGTCGCCCTTCCGCTTCGCGAGCATACTCGCCTCGACGACTCCACGATCGAAGTAATGGTGCGATTGAAGTTGGAAGAAGTGGGCCTCTCCGGCTATGAGGATTACATTCCCGCGCAACTCAGCGGCGGAATGAAAAAACGCGCGGCAGTCGCTCGTGCACTGGCCATGGATCCCGAAGTTCTATTTTTCGACGAGCCTTCCGCGGGGCTCGATCCCATCATCGCCGCCGGCATCGACGATCTGATTCTGAAACTGAAAAAAGCCTTCCGAATGACCATTGTCGTCGTCACCCACGAACTCGCCAGCGCTTTCCTGATCGCCGATCGCATGATCTTGGTCGACAAGGGAAACATCATCGCGCTCGGCACGGTCGAAGAATTGAAATCGAGCCAGCAGCCTCGCGTGCGTCAGTTTCTCGACCGTGTTCCGGAGCCGGATGTTGCCGAAGACGAGGGCTTCCTCGACCGCCTCACCGAGCGTTTGCGTTTATAGCTTTGTTCTCACCGGTGGCTGTCGCGGCGCGCTCGAAAGTCGGTGGTGGGTCAGTTTGGATTTTCTTGATCGTGACACAAAGAGTCAAAATTCAAACTGACCCAATACTCGAAAGTCGCCGCCTGAACGTTTCGAGTGTGGGTCGTGCTATACTCCGCCGGCTTGGCGGGCTCACCGCCAAATTTAGCTTTTCCGCGGATATTTGAGAGGCGCCATTGCAAGCCAAACGCGAGCGCGCGTTCGTAGGTGTATTTGTTCTTGTGGCGGCGGGTCTCCTGGTGGTGACCCTTTTCTCGCTGTCCGGAGTTTTCGGTCGCGCTGAACCAATTTTCCTTACCTACTTCAAGAACGCCGGCGGCCTCGGACCAGGCTCCGAAGTGCGTTACGCCGGCGGCCCTCCGGTCGGACGCGTAGTGTCTGTCCGCAGCGACCCGCAAGATCCCACGCGCATGGAAGTCAAGTTTCGCGTTGACGACGAAGTGCCCGTAAAGACGGACAGCAAGGCGAAAATCTCAAGCCTCGGAGCGCTCGGTGAAAATTTCCTGGGAATCGTGCCGGGCACGGCAGCCGCTCCACGCGCGCGCCCGGGCGCGGTTTTGCCCTCGGTGAACTATGCAAGTTTTGACGAACTCGCCGCAAAAATAAACGATCTCGCGCCACAAGCAACGCAGTTGTTGCAAAACCTGAATGCGCGCGTCACCGAGTTGCAGGAAACCATCAAGCGCGTCAACGGGCTTCTCGATGCTCAAAATCGCGCGAATATTGCGGCGAGCCTCGCGAACGTCCGCGGCATGCTCGCGGAAGATCGCCCCGTGCTGCATTCCACGCTGAATAACCTCAACAGCACCAGCGCCAAGCTCACGCCATTGATCGACGATTTCAAGAAGACCATAAATCAGGCCGATACCGCCCTCTCGCACGTGGACGCCACGTTGGTGGAAAATCGCCCTGACCTGCGGCAAGCAATCATACAAATGCGCGCTACTCTCACGTCCGCCTCCGCGCTCGTCGATCAGCTCAACAGCACGCTGAACACCAATAGCGATAACATTGATGAAATCATCGCCAACATGACCAACATAACCGAAAACTTGAAATCATTTACCGACACCATTAAGACGCGGCCCTATACCTTGATTCGCGCATCCGAACCCGCGCCGCACGTGCCCGGGAAGCCGCTCAAACCCCAAGAGCGAAAATGAATATGCCCTTCGACCAAAAACGAATCGTCAGCGCCCTCGTTTCTCTTTTGATGTTCGCGGGAATTATCGTCACTGCGGACTGCGGCGCGGCGCGGCCGGTGAAATACTACACCCTGAATCCCGCGCCCGTTCCTGAGCCTTCCGTTTCCGTGGAAAACGACGCACCGCTTCCCGTCACCATCCTCATTGGACGCATCACCGCCTCGCATCTTTATCTCGACAGCCCCATTGTTTACAGCAGCGGCGACGTGGAACTGGGAACATACCCAAGTCATCGCTGGGCTGAGGTACCCACTGAAATGCTCGAAACGATGCTGACGCAATCCCTGCGCGCCAAAGGCAAATTCCGCTCCGTCGGACGCCTCGGCAGCAGCGCTCGAGGCGATTACATTCTCCGCGGCCATTTGTATTCACTCGAAGAAGTCGATTCGCCTTCCCTCGTCGCCCGCTTTTCTCTCGCTCTCGAATTGTTTCAGCCGAAAACCGGAAATGTCGTCTGGAGCCAGTCCTACAGCCACGATGAGCCTGTAAACAAGAAAACCGTCCCGGCCGTTGTCGAAGCCCTCCGCCAAGACGTGCTCGCTGGTATCGACCAGCTTACGAACAGTCTCGACGCCTATATTTCCACCAAAGGTTCGCGCTGACGCGGAACTCGTGCCCTTTCGTGCTACGGCGCGGAGCTGACCTGCGTGCAGAATGCGCAGCGCCGCGCGGCAATCGGGATTTCGCTGAGGCATTCTGGACACTTGCGCGTTGTCGGATCTGCGGGCGGCTCCCGGCGCGATCTGGCAACCAATGCGTTGACGGGGACCACCACGAAAAAGTAGACCGCTGCCGCGATAATCACAAACGACAGCAAAGCGTTGACAAAATTCCCATACTCAAACTTGCTGCCGTTGACCGTGAACGTTAGCGCCGAAAAATCAGGTTGCTTGACAATCGCGGCGATCAGGGGCGTGAGGAGGTCCTTCACAAAGCCCGTGACCACGCTGCCGAAAGCCGCTCCAATCACAATACCCACTGCCATATCCACCACGTTGCCTCTCAGCAGAAATTGCCTAAACCCTTTCGTCATATCGGGCTCCTTTTCAAAAGCAGCAGATATCTGGCCCTATTGGGCCGTTTTGCCGAATGTCAGTCGTAGCCCAGTCGAGAGCAACAAGTCATTCCCCTTGATTCCAACAGGCGGATTGCTCAGATAATTGTCGGTGAACGTGGTCTGCCAACCCAGCCAGTTATTCATCTTTGTCGCAACCGTGGAATTGAAGGTATACCGGTAGCCACTCGGCCCGCTGATATTAGGATAAAAAGTGAAGTTTTCACTAAAATTTGTGCGGTCGCTCACCTTTGTATCAAATTCTTCTCCGAGTTCAACCTCGGCATTCCTCTGCGTGACTGCCGCAAACGTCAGAAGCGGCGGTGGCGGCGCTGGATTCACCAACGAGTACGACGAGAAATACTCCTGGTTGTACCCGGCTCCGGCAAAAACATCGAACGTCGTGTTTTTGGTCTTGATCAGATGGTATCCGATGCCGCCCGCAATCACGTTCTGCAGATCCAGGTGCTGCAGTTGGTTCGAGTTGAAATCGGTGGACGCAAAAGCAAACATCCTCGCGCCGATGTCGATATCTCCGCGAACTCCTCCCTGGATTTGGTGCGCAATCGTCTGGCTTGGAGATGTATTGTCATTTCTTCCATACACTATAGTCGTGTATGCCGTGATCTTGTCTCGATCCGTCTGGCGAATCGCCTTCCCCGATAGCGTGTACGACAACGTGGCCGAATTGCCTCGAGTGAGGCTCAGGCCCGTGTCGAGCACTCCGCTCCAATAATCGCTCAAATGCGGATGCTGCAATCGCTCCATCGCCGCATCATAGGCGGCCTCTTCCGAATCAGAGCGGATCACCACAATCGAATCTTTGGAAGCCGTCACCAACCCCGTCGCCTCCGTTGAAATCTCGATTTTCCCGTCGCTCGTCGTAGTCACGGGCCCCACAACCATCTGTCCTCCGGGCAATCCCACGTGGAGCGGCTTCGTCGACGTTATGCCGTCAATCGCCGCCCACTGAACCGTGACTTCGCCGGCGAATTCGGTCCTGATCACCAGCGTCTTTGCGTCGGATTTCTCAATCGTGCCTGTCAACCGATCACCGTTTTTCAAGGTGATCTGGTCCGCAAATAAGCTCGGGCACAGCAACACAAGAACAACTAGAAATACTGTCGATTTCATTTTCATAGTCTCCCTACCCTCAATCGAATGTCGCCCGGATAGATGATGCAGTTGGCCCATGATTTGTGTCATGACAGATTCGAGCTAGCTCATGAGTTCACATAAACTGCAAACATCTGCGACTCGAACCGTAGAGTCTAGTACTTGAAACGGCCACTGCCAAACGCTAATTCACTACGGGTGAATGAGTTACACAAAATATCGCCCGGATCATCGTTTGGATATCAAATTGCCCCGTGTCTGGTTGCTGGGCTAGGTACAATCTCGGGAGGATTGGCTATGAAGGTTTTGAAGGGAATTTTGGCAGGGAGCTTACTTCTCCTTGCCCTTGGGTTCGCATCGTCAGCGAAGGCTGGCTCTGTGACCGACACTACTCTCAATGTGACATACACTGCGACATCGACGTTTGTCGCAGGGCCGGGCAATGTCTACGATGTTTTCCTCACCGTGGATGCTACCGGCTTTAGTGCAGGCACCGGTTCTCTGAACGCAATTTCAATGGCGTTCAAGACCGGAAGCGACATCGCAAGCTCCGTGACGCTCTTAGCGGCACCTGGAGGAACTAGCGCTTGGAATTTCATGGCTGGCGGGATCGCGGCCGGGGGTTGCAATGGCAGTGGCGTTGCCTCAGGATTCGTTTGCTTCGGGACCACGAATCTTGCGCTCGCTCCAGTACCCGCTGGTGGGACGTACACGTTCGAATTTGCCGTAACCATGCCGGGCACCGATGCACTGACCGCCGCTTCGGACATCAAGGCCAGCTACATCTCTGCCACCGGCAAGAATTTGGGTCTGACTTCGATGGGCATCACGATTCAACAACCCACTCCTGAACCGGCATCCTTGCTTTTGCTTGGCACGGGCTTGCTGGCCATGGGCGGCGTAATTCGCCGGAAGCTCGGCGCGTAGTTGGCATTGAGCTGTTCGGGAGCAGAGGCGCTTCGTAATGGTTGTAAAACCAGCGAAGCTCCCCTGCTTCCACAATCTCCCTCTCCTGAAATACTCCTGGGCTACTCAATCATCCGCTGAGTTCGTATTCCATCACGGGCAGGACCCGGCCTTCGCGGATTGACGACGTCTTCTCCCCGATCCGCACCGCGCCCTGCCGCGCATAAAACGGCTCCGCGTAAGGATCTGACACCAGCACAATTCTCCGGAAACCTAAATCGCGAGCTACACTCACCGCGTAATCCCACAACCGCTGCCCGTACCCCTTGCCAATATCGTCCGGCTCGACGAATAGATCATCGAGCTCAACCGTTCCTAGATCAATCCGCACCAGGCTGCAAAATCCCACCGGCTTCCCTGCCGCTTCCAGGATGTACACGTGAAAATCCGGCATGAATTTCTCGGGGCGGAAGGTCAAGTCCGGCTTGATGTCTTCAAGAAAAGCGCTGTCATACGCCCAGTGTGCCTTCGAGCGCATGGCCAGATCCGTCAGCAATCCGCTCTCTTCCGGATGCGCGCGTCGAATTTGCAAAATCTCATCCATGCGATTTAGTGCTCCAGTGAAAGTCCCGCCGAATCATCTCACCCCGCCACAAGTTAGATGAACAAATCGCCAAAGAGTCTCGCCCCTGCGCTCCTTGCCGCGCGAAAAAACTTATCTTACGTGCACGTTCGATTTCCGCTACACTTCGCCCGTGTGCCGCGCTTGTCGCATATGAAGTGAAGATGTTTCTGCGCCGCGCAGCACGCCATTAGGAGTCTGTGTGGCGACTGAGAAGTTCTCGTGGGTCGCGGCTTTTTACCCTGAACGAACTGAAGGGTAGCCACGACGTTACTTCTGCACTTTCCCTGCGGCTTTGGCCGCTGAAGTATCAAATTTTGCAGCTCTAACACAGGCGATTAGGAGGCAATTTGCCCGGAGGCATCCAGCCACCACCGGCGGCGATCGTCGATTCGCCGTTGCGCTTGCACCCGCGTGCCCCTTTCGATCTTCCCCGGGCAGGCGACATGCCGCTCGCTACGTGGGTCTCCGCCTTGGCGATCTTCGCGACGTTCTTCCATTTCATGTTTTCGGGGCGATACGGCTACTTCCGCGACGAACTCTATTATGCCGCCTGCGGACAGCATTTGGCTTGGGGCTATGTGGATCACGCGCCGATGATTGCCTGGCTCGCGCGCCTCTCGCGAACCCTCCTCGGCAACTCGCTCTTCGCTCTGCGGTTTTTTCCGGCGCTCGCGGCCGCCGGCAAGGTGATTCTCGCGGGCTGGATGGCGCGTGAGCTTGGCGGCCGCCGTTTCGCTCAATCTCTCGCAGCGGTTGCGGTTCTTGTCGCGCCCATCTACCTCACATTCGACAGTTTCCTCTCCATGAATTCCTTCGAGCCCCTCTTCTGGATGGCTTGCGCCGCGATTCTGATGCGCATTCTGAATGGCGGCTCGGAAAAGTTGTGGCTGCTATTCGGCCTGGTGGCGGGCCTCGGGATTCTGAACAAGCATTCGATGCTCTTTTTCGGCAGTGGCATATTCATTGGCCTCTGGCTCGCCTCGGCGCGCCGTGAATACGCAAAGAAGTGGATCTGGTTCGGTGGCGCCATCGCGTTTCTGATTTTTCTGCCGAATCTGATTTGGGAAATACGCAACGGCTTTCCAACGATTGCCCTGCTTCACGCCGTGATCGGCACGAAATACACCACGCTGACTCCGTGGCAGTTCATCTGGCAGCAAACGCTGCTGACACTGCCTCTCTCAACGCCGATATGGCTCGCCGGCCTGTGGTTCTTGTTCTGGAATCCCACACGCGACGCTGCCTCCGCCACCTCCTCGCACGATATCGAGTACAAGACCGCGTATGGCTTCGTACGCGCCCGCATTCTCGCGCTTGGTCAACGATCCACGCAGGGAATCTACGCCCCGCTGGCGTGGGCCTATGTCGTCGTCCTCATTGAGATGATTGCGCTGCACGGCAAGATTTATTATCTCGCGCCAGCCTATCCTATGCTCCTTGCCGCTGGAGCCGTGTGGATCGAGGCGCAATTGCCGGTGCGTGCGCAAAAATGGCTGAAGCCGGCGCTGTATAAGGTAATAATCGTCGTGCCTCTCGTCGTAGGCGGCTTGATTGCCGCTCCCCTCGCTATGCCGATTCTTGCCGTGGATGCCGCGGTGACGTATTCGCGCTTCTGGGACGTGGACGCAATTCACCCCGAAAATGTCCCGCTCGGCAAACTGCCGCAGCTTTTCGGCGACATGTTTGGCTGGCGTCATCAAGTGCAAGCCATCGCGAAAATATTCGACGCATTGCCCACCGCTGACCGCTCGCAATGCGCCATCCTCGCGCTGAATTATGGCGAGGCCTCAGCCGTGGATTACTTCGGTCCCGCATATCATTTGCCGCCCGCCATCAGCGGACACAATCAATACGGCCTGTGGGGTCCACGCGGGTATACGGGCAACGTCGTTATCACAATTGGCTACACGGAAGATCAATTGCGGATCTTTTTCGGCGAAGTGACGCTCGCGGCGCGCATCTCGCCGCCCTACGCGATCCCTGAAGAATCGAATCTCCCCATTTACATCTGCCGCAAACCCAAAAACCCGCTGCCGCAAATCTGGCCCCGCCTCCGCTGGCTCGGCTGAACTGCTGTAGCTCCCCAAGACTCAACCGTCATTTCTCAGATGATGCACAACTAACGCTGTCTCCGTCCCGGCGAGGACAAAAGTCCGGACCGATCGGAACCATGAATTGTAAATGCGAAGAGGGAAGAGTCGCTGGCTGTCGAATTATCGGCCGGGGGTCTTTGGAGCAGGTGAAGAAGGATTCTGGTTGGACGACTGGCTCGTGGATTGATTGCCCTGGATGACTGGCCGCGGCGCGCTCAACCCTGCCACGTCAGAGCCTAATCCGAGTTTTTGCAAACTCAGCGCGTCGAGCTTGCCCGTTGGCGGAAGCCCATTAGCTGTCTGGAAACGCCGCAACGCTTCCTGTGTGCCGCCGTCCCATCTTCCGTTCGGGTTGCCGGAATAGAATCCGCCCCGCTCCAGCGCCGACTGGATTTCCTCGGTTCGATCAGCGCCCGGCTGCTTCGGCAGCGTGACATGATGGCGCCTTCTGCGGTACCGAATATGCCGTTTGCGTCTAACAGTCTTCTTGTAAGAAACGTTTCGCAAACCGGCCTTGCCCGATTTCGCAGTCGTAGCTTTGTGCGGCGCTGCATGAGTCTTCGCGTGCGCCCCATGCCTAGTCGCATTGGCCCGCGACGGCGTAAACCAAAGCGCCACGGCCAGCAACGCGACTCCCACCAGCCCGCGTCTCGCCATTTTCAGCGCCATTCTCAGCAATGATCGCACCTGCAAACGCTCTCTCATTTGGCCCTTTTTACCAACCCGCAAATTCTACTCCGCGGATCGCGGAATCGTCCCCGCGTGGAACACGGTGTACTGCTGCCCCGTTCCATCCGGATGCACCACTTTAAACAACACATCCTCGCCCGGCTTCAGCTTCGCAATCTCCTGCTTGTAATCCTGCAGATTCGTTATCGCCACGTGGTTGATTTCGACGATCACTTCGCCGCGCAGGAACTTGATGTCGTCCGCGAAGCTCGTCGGCTCAACTTCACTCACAATCACGCCCGGCTGGCTTGCGCTCAATCCCATGTGCCGCGAGATTTCCGGCGTCAGCTCTTCAACGTGCAAACCAAAAGATGTCGGCCCAGTTTCAACGTCGGCCGACACGGGATCCGCGCCCGCTGAAGTGTCGTCTGGGAAAATCTTGGACATGTCCGCGACGTTCACCGACACATTCCTCGTCTTTCCATTTCGCACATAACTCAGCGCCACCGCATGCCCCACCGGCGTTCCAATCACGGGATTAATCAGATCCGATCCTGCCCGCACCGCATGCCCATTTATCTGCGTAATCACATCGCCCGGCTGAATTCCTGCCCTCGACGCTGGACCGCTCGGCGCCACATATTGCACCACCACGCCATTCGGCGCGCCCAGTTCCTTGTGCAACAGCACGTCGCTCGTCTGGTCATCCTGGAACTTAATTCCGATCGATCCGCGTGTTACATGCCCTTGCGTAACCAACTGGTTGTAAATGTTGATCGCTGTATTCGACGGCAGCGCGAATCCCACTCCTTCAAATCCGCGGCTGCCCGTATAAATCGCCGTGTTGATTCCGATGACGTCCCCGGCCAAATTCACCAGCGGGCCGCCCGAATTCCCCGGATTGATTGCCGCATCCGTCTGAATAAAATTTTGGAATTGCGAGTTGCCGATGTTCTGCCGGTTCGTCGCGCTGATGATTCCCGCTGTTACGGAGCCGTTCAGCGAAAACGGGCTGCCGAACGCCAGCACCCAGTCGCCGACTTTCGATCCTTCCGAATTCCCCAGCCGCGCAACCGGCAAATCGTGCCCTGCGTCGATTTTGACCACTGCAAGATCCGTCTGCTTGTCGTAACCGATCACTTTGCCCGTGTAATGCGTGGGATCGCCGTCGATGGCCACTTGAATTTTCGTCGCGCCATTAATCACGTGGTCGTTCGTCAGGATGTACCCTCTCTTGTCCACAATCACGCCGGAGCCCAGGCTCTTTTCGGCCTCTGGTCCTCGCTCCACGCCGGGGTTTTGGCTGAAATACTTGTTGAAGAAATCCTGGAATGGGTCCTGCCCGCGCGTACCTGTGCCGCGCTTGTCCTTCGGCGCTTCGAACACCTGCGTCGTTGATATATTCACCACGGCAGGCTCGACGCGCGTCACGATATTCGAAAACCCGTTCGACAAATTAACCGGGTCGGGAATCGTCAGAAGCATGGGCCCGTTTGGATCTCCCGGACGCACCGCCGCCACTTTTCCGGGAATCAGCGTACCTACAAGAATTCCTATGCCGAGGGTCAGTACGAGCAACGCGCTCGCAAAGATTTTCCGGTGCCGCACCCACGTGACCAACTCCAAAAACTGAATGCCCATTGCTGCTCCTCCGACCGTGCCCCCGCTTTTTGCCAGGCTGGAACTTGGAGTATATCACCAGCCTTGTGCGTTGCCTGTCGACTCTTACTATTTTCCCAGCATCCCTCGTCCGCGTCACCTGTCCTCATGGTCAGCGTTGCCCGCGGCGACATGGCCCCTCCCGCCCCCGTTGCAGCTCGTTGAGAAACCACGAAAGTCTTGTTGGTCGCGGCCTGCCTGCACAGGCTCGCTTCAGAGTCTGTGTGAGAACCCCAGTTTCTGTATCAGTGCACGGTTTTTTACACTGACGCAGGAAATGCGACCGTGCCGTCACCGGCGTAGTATCATCGCGGCTTCAGCCGCTGAGGTGGCGAATTTGCAGCTTTCACACAGACTCTTCAGCCGCAGCATAAGCCTCGGTCGTCTCCATGAACTTTAGCCCCTGTAGCTCCCGGGGAAAGTCTTTCAACAAGCTGCCAGGCCCCTCCGCAATCGCCTTTTCGATCCTTATCCCCATTTGGACTCGCGCACTCGCCCATCGTTAGCCTCACGAACACTAGTACGCCAGTACGGTTGAATTTCCCTCCCCGCTGCGTTACTCTCCGGCCACCGTGAGCCCCCGGTTACCAAGGTCCCTCTCGCTCTGCACTATCGCCCTGTTTGCGGTCTTAACCGCCCACGCCCAAAAACCCGTCCCGGCAGGCCCAAAGTCCCCCGCGACGAAAGCAACGACCGTCAAGCTCTCCGCCACACCTCCGGCTGATTATTCAAAGCAGGGTTCGGTCATCGAGCAGAGCAAGATAGACTTCCGCTTTGAAAATGACGGCTCGGGACACGAAGTCCAATACGCAAGGGTCCGCGTTCAAAACCAACAAGCCCTCCAAGCATGGGGACAGCTCATCTTCACTTACAACTCGTCAGGCGACAAAGTCCATGTCGATTTCGTTCGCGTGCATAAGCCTGACGGCCACGTCGTAACCGCCGGGCCCGACGCCGTACAGGACTTGAATTCTCCGGTGGAACAGGTCGCACCCGTCTACACTGACATTCGTCAGATCCACGTCACCGTCCCCGATCTCAGCGTCGGCGACACGCTCGAATACCAGCTCCACACGGACACGGTTCACCCCCTGATTCCGGGGCAGTTCTTTATGTCGTGGAATTCTTCGAAGCAAGTGATATCCCTCGACGATTCTTTCCAGGTGGACGTGCCGCGTCTGCGCGAACTCCACGTAAAAACGGCCAACGGTATCGCCAACCCCGAAATTCACGACCAGGGCGACCGTCGCCTTTATACATGGCGCTCCTCTCTCACGAAACTGCCGGACGACTCCTCTAGTTCGGAAGAAAAAAAGCAAAAAAAGAAGCCTCCGGAATTTCCCGACGTGCAAATCTCGACCTTCACCAACTGGGAACAGTTGGGCGATTGGTACTCGGCTATCGAGAAACCTCGCGCGGCGGTCACCGACGCGATTCAAGCCAAGGCCGCCGAACTCGTCAAGGGCCAAGCCACGGATCTTGCCAAAGTGAAGGCAATCTATGACTACGTAACCAAGAACATTCGTTACGTCAGCCTCTCTTTCGGAGTTGGCCGCTACCAACCACACGCCGCTGCTGAAGTCCTCGCCAATCAATACGGCGATTGCAAAGATAAAGGCACGCTATTCGACGCTCTGCTCGCCGCGGAGCATATTGAGTCTTATCCCGTCCTCATCAATTCTGACCGCAAAATCGATCCGGATATTCCCTCGCCCGGCCAATTTGACCACCTCATCAATATTGTCGTGTTGAACGGCAAGAAGTACTGGGCGGACACCACTCCCGGCGTCGCTCCTTTCGATTTTATCCTCCCGCAATTGTGGGATAAGCAGGCCCTCGCGATCCCGCCCGACGCAAAGCCATCGCTCGTGCGCACGCCCGAAAATCCCCCTTTTGTGCCCTTCGAAACCGTGAATATCGACGGCAAAATCGATCCTTTCGGCCGTTTGCAGGGCAAGTTCTCGTTTTCGGTTACCGGTGAGAACGCCGTCATATTTCGCTCCGCATTGCGCCTTGTGCCGCAGGCATATTGGTCCAAAATCTCCGATAGCGTCATGTCTTCCCTCGTGGGATCAGCAGCGAAGGTCAGCGATTTCCATTTTGACGATCCTGCGGACCTGGACCAGCCTGTCAAGTACGAGGCCCAGTTTTCGGATCCCAATTTCCTCGATCTCTCAAAAAAGGATGCAGCCCTCACCGTGCCAGCCGTGGGAATCGATTTGCCGAATGTGGCCGAACCCGATAAGGGAGACACCGATCCCCTCAAGTTCAATGCCGTTGGCGACGAAACTGTATCCTGGAAAATTCAGTTGCCGCCGCAGCTCACGGCCACGCTGCCAGTTCCCGTTCACATGACCCGTGATTATGCGGATTACCAATCCAGTTACACCGCCGCCGGCGGGGGCGTCACGGTTGAACGCCATTTCCTGCTCCGCAAAGCCGAAATTCCTTCGGCCCGCTTCGACGATTTTCAAGCCTTCCGAAACACGGTCATCGATGACGAGAGGCAGACCCTGACCTTTGCGAATTCATCGCCCGCGAGCGGCGCTGTCCCCACAGGCATGTCCGCGGACGACCTTTATCAAGCAGGTCTCGACGCCGAGAAGGCCGCCAATTGGCCGCAAGCGGCGCGTCTCTACGCCGCCACAGCCGCCAAAGATCCGGATCGCGAAAACGTTTGGAATGCGCTGGGACGTGCGTACAACGTTCTGCTACGGTATGACGATGCAATCCCCGCCCTCGAAAAAGCCATCGCGAAGAATCCCTACGACCCTTACGCCTACAACAATCTTGGCCAGGCCTATCGCGGCCTTGGGCGTTACGATGACGCGATCACGCAATATCAAAAACAGATTGAAATCAATCCGCTCGACCACTACGCCCACGCAAACCTGGCAGCTGTGTATCAGACACAGAAGAAATATGACCTCGCCCAAAAGGAATATCAGACTGCGCTCAAGATCACACCGAATAACATCGGACTAAACATCGGTCTGGGCAATGCCGACCTCCGACTTCATCAAGATGACGCTGCACTGGAAGCCTTTCAGAAAGTCCTCGAGAAACTTCCCTCGCCGGTCACATGGAACGATGTCGCATACTACCTCGCTGATAACAGCTCTCATCTGGACCTCGCGGGACAGTACTCACGAAATTCCATTCGTACGGTCGAGGCGCAATTGGACGCCACCTCCCTCGACACGGTCGGCCCCGTGCAAGCCGGGCTCGTCACTTCGCTCAGCGCCTATTGGGACACCATGGGCTGGATTAAATTCAAGCAGGGCGACATCAAATCAGCCGAAGCGTACATCCACGCCGCGTGGGTGCTCGAGGACGCGTCGGACATGGGGGATCATCTCGGCCAGATTTATGAGAAAGAAGGCCGCCGCGCTGATGCCATCCACACCTACGCCTTGACGCTCGATTGCCTCGAACCGCCGCTTGAAACCCGCGGACGCCTCGCAGCCTTAATCGGCGATGCCAAAGTGGGCACGGAAAGAAATTCCGTGCGGCCCGATCTCGCCGCGCGCCGTTCGCTCAAATTGCCGAATCCGCAAAAAATCGACGCGACAGCCGAATACTGGATTCTGCTTTCGCCTGGCTCTCAACCAAACACTTCCTCGGTCGAGGCCGCGAAGTTCATCACCATCGATGATGACTACGAGAAGCCCGCAGCCACGAATTCCGTCAACGCAAAATCGCCCGTTGGCAAACCACAAGTTGACGCCGCAAAATCGAACGGTACATCCGATACCAAGCTGCAGGCGGCACTCGCGGCCTACGCGACTTCGCTTCGCGCCGCTAAATTCCCGTACTTCTTCCCGCCCGGCGAAGTCACGAAAATTGTACTGCGCGGAGTCCTCGCTTGTTCCAACATCACGCACTCCTGTACTTTCACTCCGTTTTCCGCTGACCAGACCTATCGCACAACCTTGTCCCCGTCCGGCTCCGCCTCTGCGCAGTGAGTACCTTCACCCCTTCTGAAAAATTCGCGGGTTTGTGCTAGGCTTGTTCAAGAGGTTCGCAGCACGATGCCAGCAGCAACGCACCAAAATTGCCCGCAAATAAAATTTCCCAAGCAGACGCCAAATCTCGAGCCATTTTCTGCCATTTCTAATCGGTACAACAAATTATTAGAATTCCCTGTAACTTACACAAAACAAAGGATGGCACTCATTTCTAATCGGTACAAAATGGCACTTGTTGCGCAACCTGGTTTCGCGCAAACTTCCCGCAACGCGCAAGCTTGCGCTACCGTCCAAGTGCACGGTGATTTGAACGTGAAGAAGAAGGCTCGCTGATGCCCGCGTTGACTCTCTACGAAAAAATTTGGAACGCACACGTGGTGCGCGAAGTTCCCGGCCAGCCTTCGCTCATCTATATCGACCGTCACCTGATTCACGAAGGCACTTCTCCGCAGGCGTTTGCTGGACTGAAAGCTGCGGGCCGCAAAGTCCGTCGCCCGGAATTGACTTTCGCGGTGATGGATCATTCCGTCTCGACGAAAAATCGCGAGTTGCCCGTTCTCGACGCGGACGCCGCCGGGCAATTTGAAGCGCTGGCGAAAAATTGCCGCGAAAGCGGCGTGCGTTTGTTCGACATGCACAGCCGCAATCAAGGCATCGTGCACATCATCGGCCCTGAACTGGGCATCACGCAGCCGGGATTTACGATTGTCTGCGGCGACAGCCACACTTCCACGCACGGAGCCATGGGCGCGCTTGCGTTCGGCATCGGCACGAGCGAAATCGAGCACGTGCTCGCCACGCAATGCCTCTCGCAATTCAAATCGAAAACCACGCGCATCGAAGTGAAGGGCAAACTCGGCGCTGGCCTCGCGTCGAAGGACATTATTCTCGCCATCATCGGCAAGCTCGGAATCGCCGGCGGGAACGGCCACGTTTTCGAATACACGGGCGATGCGATTCGCGCACTCTCGATGGAAGCGCGCATGACCATCTGCAATATGTCCATCGAAGCGGGCGCACGCGCGGGAATGGTCGCGCCAGACGAAGTCACGTTCGCGTATCTCGAAGGCAAGCCCTTCGTGCCGCGCGGAAAAGATTTTCAGCGCCTCGTCGAACACTGGAAAACTTTGCCGTCCGATCCCGGCGCGAAATTCGACGAGACAGTCGAGCTTGACGCCGCGAAACTCGCTCCGCAAGTCACCTGGGGCACGAATCCCGGCATGGTCACGGACGTCACCGCGCGCGTCCCCGATCCCGGATCATTCGCGAACGACGTGGATCGCCAGGCCGCCGAACGCGCGCTTGTTTACATGGATCTGAAAGCCGGCACACCTATCACGGACATTTATCTCGACCGCGTTTTCATCGGCTCGTGCACCAATTCGCGCCTCGAGGATTTGCGCACCGCCGCGAAAGCTGTTGCGGGCAAACACGTTGCAAAATCATTGAAGCAGGCGCTCGTTGTTCCCGGTTCGCGCCGCGTGAAAACGCAAGCCGAAGCTGAGGGCCTTGACAAAATTTTCCGCGATGCGGGATTCGAATGGCGGGACGCGGGATGCAGCATGTGCATCGGCATGAACGACGACGTTTTGCAGCCGCACGAACGCTGCGCCAGCACTTCCAATCGCAATTTCGAGGGGCGCCAGGGAAAAGACGGCCGCACGCATCTCGTCAGCCCGCTGATGGCCGCCGCGGCCGCAATCGAAGGCCACTTCGTGGACGTGCGCCACTGGCGCAACGGAACCGGAAACTGAGCGATGGTCAGGGTGATCGTGGGCTTGCTGACTCCGATCGGCGGCCTTGTCGCTGCGTTTTGGGCTGTTTGGACTTATCACCAGAGTATGAAACTAGCGCGAGCGAGGTGGGTCAAGGAACTTTACGAGAAGTTCTACGAACAGCCACAGCTTAAAACAGTCCGAGAGGAATTGGATAGCAGTGACGAAGGCGTGAAGACAAAATTAGTCAGAGGTGAAAGTTCGTCGTTCACTGACTATTTGAATTTCTTTGAGTTTCTTGCTTACCTTAAGGAGTCCGGGCAGGTAAAAAAGGCGGACATGTTGGGAATCTTTCAGTACTATTTAGAGAATCTCAAGTCCTGCCCGGATGTTTTCGCGTATATCAACGATGCCTCTAAGGGATTTGAGAAATTGAGCAAGGTGTTGCGAGAAGATCTTTGATGAGCGGCGGTTCAATGGAAACGAATCTGCTATTCGTATACGGAACTCTGATGAAGGAACATCGGGAAGATTGGCAGAGGAGAGTAGGCGCCCATTTTGTCGGTTGCGGAAGAATCACTGGCAAGCTCTACGACCTTGGAGGTTTTCCCGGTGCGGTGATTAGCAGCGGTCATCGGTGTCATATTCGGGGGGAAGTTTACAGACTTGACGACGTGAATCTCGCATTTGAAATTCTAGACGAGTACGAGGAATTTGAACCGAGCAATCCCGCGAGAAGCCTGTTCGTTCGAAAGCGCATTTCGGTCAGAATGGAGGACGGGAAATCAAAGGAAGCTTGGGTCTATGTCTACAATCGGCGCGTCAAAGGATCGAATCTGATACACAGCGGCGATTACCGGCGGAGAGCTTCGGCTACGAGGTAGAGTTTTGAAACCATTCACAAAACATACCGGGTTGGTGGCGCCGATGGATCGCGTGAATGTGGACACCGATCAGATGGTGCCCAAGCAATTCTTGAAATTTCTAACGCGCGAAGGCTACGGTCGCGTGCTGTTTTACGATTGGCGCTATTTGCCGGGCGAAAAACCGAATCCAGATTTTGTGCTGAATCAGCCGCGCTACAAGGGTGCATCCGTTTTGCTGGCGCGCGCGAATTTCGGATGCGGCTCGAGCCGCGAACACGCTCCGTGGGGCATCGGCGATTATGGATTCCGCGCCATCATCGCGCCCAGCTACGCGGACATTTTCTACAACAACTGTTTCAAGAACGGCATTCTGCCGCTGACTCTTCCCGACAAAGACATCGACGAGCTCTTCGCGCGCACGGAAAAGAGCGAGGGCTACACGCTCACCGTTGACCTGGAAACTCAAACCGTCGCGGACGGCAAAGGTTTCGAGCGCTCGTTTGAAATCGATCCATTCCGCAAACGCTGCCTGCTGAAAGGCCTCGACGACATCGGCCTGACCCTCGAACACCAGCCAGACATTTCCGCGTACGAAAAAAAGGGCCTGCCCATCCCCGAAATGGTCGACGCCGTCGACATAAAATTTTATTCCCCGCAGAATTAATTCTCGACTTCAAACTTTCGCGGTTTCGATTTTAATGCGTGGTGATTGAGGGCGCTCGGCAGGCGAAAACGCAGGCGGGCGGCAAATTGCGCCAGATGATCTTGGTTTCCACGGAATCGAAATAGCGGTTAAGCGTGGGACGCAGGCTGAGGCGGCGCAGACGCCCATTCGCGAATTGCATGCCGTGTACATATTGATATTGAGTGAGCACCGCGTTCTCGCGCAGAAAAGGCATGAGGCGCTCGAAAATTTCGTTGCGTTGCGTTTCAGACATAAATCCGAGGCCGAGCGAAGAAGCTACCGCGTCCACGTGGTCGTATCCGCGCCGGTGAAGTTCGGAATCCAGGTTTGCAACGTTGGCGTTGATGAGCACCATGCGCGGGTCTTTGAACTTCCTCCGCAGATGCGTGCAAAAGCGGCGATTGATTTCGAAGACAAGCAAAGTCGAGGACGCCGGCAGCGCATCGAGCAGGCATTGCGTGATGGCGCCAGTGCCTGCGCCTAATTCCAGCGCGACCCGCGCCCTCGACAAATGCAGCGGCGCGAGCATGGCGGAGGCCAGATGAGGCGAACTCGGCGCGATCGCCGCCGTCGTATAAAAATCATTCAGCGCTCCGGCGGCAAATACTCGAAAGCTCATGTGTCAGCGTCCTCAGAAAAACTCTGCGCAGATCCGCGAGTCGGGATTCCGGGTTCGCAAGTGTAACAAACTGAAATATACACCAATTGCGTGCCGCGAGTGTGTCGCTTTCCAAATAATTTCGCACTTGCACAACGGCGGTGCGCCGCGGCAGGCCTTTCACATCTGTGAAATGCCCTCAATGCATCGTGGGCGCCTTGAGCAGGCCGAAATCGATGAGCCCGTTGGCGACGAATTGCACGGCGAGCGCGACGAGCAGCAGTCCCATCAAGCGCATCAAGATGCGGATTCCCGTCTCGCCCAGGTACCGGCGAACGCGGTCGGCGCCCGCAAGAATCAGATACGCGGCGAGCGACGACACGATTATCGCGGCATAAACGATGCCGTGTTCCCACAGCGTGTGCGACTCGCCCACCAGCACCATCACCGTGGAAATCGCGCCGGGTCCCGCGAGCATCGGCATGCCGAGTGGAATAATGCTCGCGTCCTCTTTCGCAGTTCCCTCTTTCGTTTCTTCGGGCGTGGAGCGCTGGCCGGATTGCTTCGCTTGCAGCATGTCGACGCCGATTTGCATCAGAATAATTCCGCCGGCGATTTTGAACGCGGGAAGCGTGATGCCGAAAAGCTTAAAAATCAAACTGCCGGCGAGAGCGAACGCGCACAGAACGATGGCGCAGGTCCACGCGGAGCGGCGCGCCATGTGGCGGCGTTCCGCTTGCGGCGAGTCCGCAGTCATAACCAGAAACATGGGAATTACGGCGAACGGATCGACGAGAAAAAACACAGACGTGAGCGCGAGGAGCGCGAATTCGAGAATGGCGATGAGCGAGCCGGGCATTTAGATTTTGAATCGCGTCCGTTGCACACGCTTGCGCGAGCGGCGAAGGGTCAAAGTAGCACTTTCGCGCGCGAGTGGGAAGTGAGTTTCAGAAGCGCGTCATACGGTCGTGCGCTTGACTTCGGGCGCAATGGCAGAAGCGTTGCTCGCGGCGGCGCAGAGTTTACAGGCGCCGGAACGGCGAAACAAAACGGCGTCGCGCGGAAAAATGGTGCCGAGCGACCAATCGACGGCGACTTGAAATTGCTTTTTCAAGTTGACGAGCTTGTAGAGGTGCACCGCGTTCCAGAAAAGCCACGCAAAAGAGCCGTGGATTTGAATTCCGCCCACGCTGACGACGGCGTCGCGCGCGCCAAGCGAGACAAGCATGCCCTGCGAAACGTAGCGATAGCTTTCGAGCGGTTCGTTGCGTTCGCGATGCGCGAGGTTGCGCGCGGCGATCTTGCCGTGGGCGATGGCGACGGGCGCGACTTGCGGGGCGTTTTCAGGCAATCCGGCTGCGGAGGAAGCAACAGCGGAATCTCCCGCGACGAAAACTTCCGGAAAATTCTCCATCTGCAAATATTCGTTGACCTGCGCGCGGCCGGCGCGATCGTGCGCGCCGGGCAATGCTTCGACAATTTCATGCGCGCGCACGCCAGCGGTCCAAACAATCGTTGCGGCTTGCAAATTCTCTTTCTGATTAATCTCGATCCCTCCCTCGAAGCAGCGCGTGACGCGCGAGTTATAAAGGATTTCGATGCCTTCAGCTTTGAGGCGCTTCATCGCGTGCGCGCGCAGCAGCGGATGAATGCCATTCAAAATGCTATCGGAGGCTTCGACGAGGACGAGGCGAATCGTGTTCCGGGAAATCCCGCGAAAATGGCGCGCGATGTAGTCAAAAAGAAAATCGCGCAAGTCGGTGAGAAGCTCGACGCCGGTATAGCCCCCGCCGACGACGGCGAAGGTGAGAAGACCGCGGCGCGCGTTTTCGTCCGTGATGTGATCGGCATGCTCGCAGAGGTCGAGGACGCGCTCGCGAAGCGCGATGGAATCTTCCAGTGACTTGAAATCGTAAGTGTGTTCGCGGGCGCCGGGAACGCCGAAATAATTCGTGCGGCTCCCGAGAGCGATGACGAGCGAATCGTATGCGATTGGGCCGGAGGCGGCGTCGATGCGGCGATTGGCGAGATCGATGGTGCGCACCGTATCTCGAAGGAAACGGAAACGACGATGTCCGCGGACGTCGCGCACCGCTTGGGCGATGTGGCGCGGGTCAATTTGGCTAGACGCGATTTGCGGCAAAAGCGGCGTGAAGAGAACGTAGTTTTGGTCGCTAATGAGAAGGATTTCGTAGCCAGGCGCTTTGCGGAAGAGGCGTTCGAGATCGATGACGGCTTGCATGCCCGCGAAGCCGGAACCGAGAACAACGATGCGTTTCATGGCGATGCAATTATCTCACGGAGTCAATAGTCGAGAGTTGGCAGTCGAGATTGTACGGTATCGTAAGATCAGCTTGGGTCTTGGTGGGTGCGAGACGGCAAATTCCAAGTAGCGCGGGAGCGGTAGATTAGCCACGCCACCGTGACGAGCATGCCGAGCCAGCCGAGAGCGCGGACGACGGCGGCGATTTGCGTGTCGTGATTGAGAACGCCGAGGCTCGCGAAAAGGTAATTCCAGTCGTGGATGACGTAGCCGCCGTCGCCGACGGTAAGGAGCGGTAAAACTTGGGCGCGAGCATCGGCCATGTACGTTGCGATGGGAAGGAGTTGTTCAAAAAAGAAGAACGTGCAAAAGGCGGTGCCGGTGACGTGCCGCTGGAGCGCAAAATAAACAGCCAAAGCGAAGGGCGCGAAAAGCTGCAGGAATGTGCCACCGGCGATGGATATCCACTGGCCAAGGAAACGGAAAAGAAGATGGCCGCCTTCGTGGATGGGGACGAAAACGAGGTCAATCATCAGTAGCGGGCCCTGGCCGTGAAGTGCCTGGTAGAGAAACAAGAGATAGAAGATCACCCACACGACGAGGGCCCATCGCGCGATGGGCTGCCAGTCGTTTTCAAGCGCGCCGAGAAACGGCAGGCGATCGGTGATAGCGTCGGGTAGGTCCATTGGACTGTGACTGTCTTCTCGTCATCCGCATCTTCGCGCAGAAACCCGGCAGAAGACTACGGCGAGATTCTGCGCTGCCCTCAGAACGACAACAATAGCGGGAAGAACGCGCGACAATTTGCGAGGCCGCTGAGTCCTGAGCCGCGCACGAAAGCCGCTGCATGCAAGAAGAATGCGCTTTAGTGCGCGTCTTGAAACCCGTCTTGGCGGCTTCCTTGACTTTGCCTTTCGCGAATGCTTTTTTAGTTGGTAGCACTTTTCCGCGAAACCGCCCAGTCCTTCGACCAGGTGCGAGGATGGGCAAACTGTAAGGAGCCGATATGAAACGCGTCTTCGCATTTCTGTCCGTTCTGGTATTTTCAGCTGCGGGTCTTTCCGCGCAATCGGGCCGATGGCAGCTTGTCCGCGCAGAGTATGGCGCGGGGAATGCCTGGATGGATGTCACCGGCCGCGTTCGCTCGCTTATCAACGGCGATGTGCTGCACATTCGGGCAGACAACGCTACGCTCGGCGGTGATCCCGCCGTCGGTGCGCAGAAGACGCTGCGCCTACACGTTCGGGACGATGACGGACATGAGAGGACGCTGACATTTCGCGAGAAAGAAATCGTCGAATTATCCCTGAGCGCCGGCGAACATGAACGCGGCGGTGATCGCGATCACGAGCAGGGAAGGCTACGCGTCACACGCGCAAGTTACGGTAGCCGCGATCGCGCGTTCGACGTAACCGACCTGCTCAATTCCCGAATCGCGGGCGACCGGCTCAGCCTTCCCATAAACAACGGCACAATGGGCGGCGATCCTGCCCACGATAGTCGTAAGACGCTGACCGTCTGGTACAGCTACGACGGTTCGGATTTGCAAACCAGCGTCGACGAAGGCGGCACACTGAATCTCCCACCCGGCGACGAGTCTTCCGGCGGCGAGTTTTCGCGCACCGAGAGAAGCTTGCAAATCCTCCGCGCCGATTACGGCGCAGAGAACCGCTTCGCTGACGTGACTGCGCTGCTGTCTTCCCGCGTTCGAGATGGCCAGCTTAGCCTGCCCGTAAACAACGACACGATGGGCGGCGACCCCGCAGATGATCATCGCAAAACCCTGAGCGTCTGGTACCTCGAAGACGGCAGGCCCGCAAATGTTGTCGTCAACGAGGGAAGCTATCTCAATCTTCCGGCGGAGAACGGCTATTTCTCAGGCAATCTGCGTATCATGCGCGCGCAGTACGGCGCGGATTTCCGCTATTTCGATGTGACGGACCGCCTCAATGCGCTGATTCAGGGCGACCAACTCCGTCTGCGCATAAACAACGACAGCATGGGCGGCGATCCCGCGACTGACCGGCGCAAAGAGCTCACAGTGGTTTATCTCTTCAACGGACAGCAATTTCGCACGAGGGTCAATGAAAAGGATGTGCTGAGTCTCCCAAGCGCCAACGACGGCGCAGCCGATTTTTCGGCTGAGCCCTTGCGGATTCTCCGCGCGACCTACGGCTTCGGCAACCGGTGGTTGGACGTTACCGCTCGAGTCGGCGCGATGGTGAACGGCGGCCGGCTGCAGTTCCAGGTCTCAAATGCGTCCCTCGGCGGCGATCCAGCCATAGGCCAGCACAAGTGGTTGAAGGTGATTTATCTTTGGCACGGGATCCGCTACGAAACATCAGCGCCAGAGCACGGCACACTCGCGATTCCCTGAGTTGCCGCTCCTAATGGTCACGGAGATTGTCCAGCCTGCTATTTGCTGTAGACGCCGAAGAGCCAGGGGATGCCGACCAAGCCGGATTGAACACGCACCTCGACGGCGTCGCCATTGTGGAAGAGATCGAAATCCTGACGAGTGACGGCGAGGCGTTCGAGGCCGCCGTCGCGCCAGGACGTGACGATGAGTTGGTGCATCGGCAGCAGGCCGGGCATGGCGAAGCGGCTGACGACGGTGGCCTGGAAATTTTGCGGCGGCGAGCGGTCGAGCGCACCGTTGACGAAGAGCAAAGTGCCGAGGAGCCACGGAAGCGGCACCAGGCCGTGAAAAATTCGCTTGACCAATTCGACTTCCTGACGGCGAAGGGCGCGACGCTCCACCCACACAGCTAGAAAAATAGTAGCGAAGAAAATCACGCCGATGAAAATCAAAATGCCATCGAGTTCCAGGGGCGGATAAAGAAAACAGGGGACGAAAAACGCAATCGTGCCCAGCAAAAAAATGCCAAAACGGTTGACTAGGCCGCGGCGCATGGCGCGATTGGCTTCCGCGGGCGCGAGATGGCAATACTCGCAGACTTCATCCGGACCGGCCGAGGCGCGTTCTGCGCCGCAATTTGCACAGCGCCGCAGGACGGAAGTCACGAGTGGGCGAGTTTCCAAATGAGGTGATTGAGATTCATGCGCGTTTCCTGGCTGACTTCAGTGAACTCCACGACCATGCCTTTGCCCGCATCGACGCGGCGAACGATGCATTTGACGTTGAGCGTTTCGGGCAAGCGAACCTTCGCGAAAAATTCGGCGCGCGCCCAGAGCTGCTCGTGCGTTTCCAGATACATTCCCGACGCGCTGATGTCGCGGAGCGTGGCGTTCAAAGTGACTTCACCCCAGATTATTTCGACGTGCGCCTTGCAGGGGTAACGCGCATGTCTGCGACGTTCGGATTCGTTCACTCAGGACGTCCCCTCACAAAAAAGCGACGGGCCGCAAGGTTCTCGTCGTCAAAACGATGCTATGCAGACGGGGCAGTATGTGTCAACGATTATGAGCGGCAAGTGCGCGCAGATGAGGACTTGCGCGGCAGGCGTTGGAGTATAATTTGCACATGACATTGCCGGAATTTTTTCTGAAGCAAAAGCAGAACATTCGCGCACGAAGCGAAGACGTTTTCCGATTGCTGCGTCCAGAACATCTGGAATGGGGTCCGGGAAACGGCGCGCCGAGCATTGGGGAAATGCTGCGGCACCTTTGGGTGTCTGAGGAAGGCGTGCGACGCGTGGCGTTGGATGGCAATTTTGCATATTACGAAAAGCGGATTCCCGGAGGGTTGCCCGCCGTGTTGGGCGGCGTGGCGACTTCGCTCGCCGAAGAATTGCGGCAGATCGCGCGAGTGCATCAGGAAACGCTTGCCGCGGTGGGCAAATTGCGCGAAGAAGAATGGGATAAGGAGCGCGTGAATGACGCGATTGGATTCCGCCGCAAAGTGACCGTGATTTTATTCGGCATCAACGAACACGAAGTGCACCACCGGGCGCAGTTGATGACTTATTTGCGGATGCTGGGCACACCGGCGCCGGAACCGTTTGCGAAGCGGTGAAGGCTTGGCGATGCGGCCGTTTGATTGCCGAAAGAAAACGGATTCCGTGCCTGCATGGCGGCTCGGAATGACAACGTTTTATATCTCCCCGCCTTATAAACCACGGATCGTAAGACACGTCTGACAAAGGTTCGCGACGACTTTCTGTCGGTTGTGCGCGCACGTTACTTTTGGGGGACGGCGCGGACGCTGGAAGGTTGCTGATCGAGACAGGCAATATTTTCGTCGCGGCCGTTGGCGAGCATCTCGCAGTCGATTTCCTGCGCGGTACGCACCGCGTCGTTGCGATTCGTGCCAGAGGCTTCGGCGCAATGGCTGCGTCCGTGAAAATCGACGCAGACTTCGTAATGATAAACGCTCTGGCGAAATGACGCGTAGATCAGCGCGGCAACGAAAATGACGCCGGCGACAATGATGTACCACTTCATGTTGATGCGCTTGGGCTGCAGGGACATGAGCTATGTTTTTATCATGCTTGCGACGCTAGGCAAAATGGCCCACGCCGTAACATGCCCACAACGTTTAAGCAACAAAACAGCAGGGCACCTTTCGAAGTCGACACAGGAGAATGCGATCTATATGTCTTCGCGATGTCATGCGAGGCACAGATGCCCGCCTGAAGGCGGCCGCTACAAAGGCTTCGCGCGGCGAGCGACTTCCTCTTTGATGTAGGCGCGGAGATTTTCCGGGAGCGTTGCGGCGGCGGAGAGTTCGTGAAGATCGCGCATGGTGATCTCAGGAAGAAAGCGCATGACGTTGGCGAGCGGCGCTGCCGGATGTCGAACGAGGGCCATCCGAATGTTGTAGTCGAGCGACCACCGCGGATGATGTGCGATGGCGTGGACGACGCGCTCGTGGGCGCCCGGATCCGCGAGGACGCGAAGAATTTGCGCTTCGTTTAGAAACGGATTATTGAGCGCAAGAGCCGCGGCTTGCGGATGGCCTTCGGCGAGAATCCCTCCGGCAACGCGCGCCGAGGCGCGACGCGCGAGCGCGAGTTTTTCGCCGACAGGAAGTTGCGGCAAGCGCCGGAGGAGAAGTTCCTCGGACACACGGCGGATTTCCGCGGGCGCCGACGGCAGCAAACTCACCTGCACAAGATGAAACAGGAAAAGCTGGCGAAGCAAAGCGAGGGCGACGCGATGGGGCGTCCGCGGATGGCGCGCCAGGCGCAGACGCACGCCCTCATTTTTCTTCCAGGATGGATGCGCGGCGATGGCGCCGAGAAGTGACGCGGGAAGGTCGAGACGTTCGAGCAAAATGCAGACGTCGCTTTCGGTGAGGCTGGGATTAGCAAGTGCCGCGACGAGGACTTCCTCGGCGGGATCATGAAGAAACGGACGCAGGGCGTCGCCGGAAGAGGTTCGCGCCTTGGCGATGCGGGCGGTGAGTTCATCTTCCATTGGCGGCAATGTCCGAGATGCTCTTGCGCGCGAGTTCGGCGGCGGCACGAGCGGGCGAAACGCGCAGCGAGCCGAATTTCGCGTTTGGGGCGATGCTCGCTAATTCCTGATCGAGCGCGGCCTCGAGATGTTCGCTGTGGCCAAAAACGCCGCCGGATTTCGCGAGCGTGAAGGATTGATCGGTGAGATCCAGCGAATCGACGACGGCCTTTGCAAGGCTGGCGAGAGACTTCGCGGCGCTGGCGAGAATTTGCTGCGCGACGGCGTCGCCCGCCGCGGCGGCTTCGGCGACAACCGGAAAAAGCTTGGGGAAGACGGCGTCGGAATGCTTCGCAATGCGCTCAAGAGTCGCGTCCCAGTCTTGGGTTTTGGGGGTTTCCGCGTCGCCTTCTTCGGCGCGAAGAATTTTTTCGCCGAGCGCGGTCGGCGGCCCGAGATGGTCGCGGGCACTCAGAGCAGCTTCGACGGCCCGGCGGCCAATGTCATAGGCGCTGCCTTGGTCGCCGATCCACGGACCCCAACCCCCGGCGCGCGCCGTTTTTCCGGAGAAATCGCGGCCGTACGCGGCTGAGCCTGTGCCCGCGACGATGACGATTCCCGCTTCAAGTCTCTGGCGATCGAAATTACCTTGAGCGAGAGCAGCTTCGAGCGCGATTTCGATGTCCGTAACGACGCGGACGGCGGCTTGCGGAAATGCATGGCTGAGATAGGAGACGAGGCGACGGGCAATGCGGGGACGTCCCGCGCCGGCAACGCCCGCGCAAATGGCACGAACGCTTTCGGTTTCTTGGCGGGCTTCACGGAGCGCTCGAAGTGCGGTGTCTTCGAGCGCGAACGAAGCTTTCGCAAATCCGACGCGCAGAGGATTGGCGGGGCCCCCGGCGGTTTCGGCGAGAAAGTGACCAGCAGCGTCGAGGACCACGCACGTTGTTTTTGTGCCGCCTGCGTCAAAGCCGAGGAAGACCTCCATGCGTCACACAGCTCCTTTTGCCGTACATAAGTGCGGCGTAACCGCATACGCAGGTGGCAGCGCGATAAGCGCGAGCTTTCGCAGACTCCTCAAAGCTCCCACCAAAGGTACGGGGCACGTGCCACGCGCACGAGACGAGTGGTTGACACGGCGCGAACAAGGCGGATAGCATCGCGCGGCTTCGGCGGATGGAGCGAGTTCGCCGCGAGCGGACGCCACGCGATGCGCATCGGCACAATCGACGTTGTAATCATAGTTGTGTACCTCGCGGGCGTCACGCTGTTCGGCGCCACGTACGGGCGCAGCCAGCGGACGATTCGCGATTATTTCCTTGGAGGCCGCACGGCGCCGTGGTGGGCGCTGGCCTGCTCGATTGTCGCCACGGAAACTTCCACGCTGACCATCATCGGCACGCCGGCCATCGCGTACGCGACAAATCTGGAATTCCTGCAACTGGTGATGGGGTACGTGGTGGCGCGCGTCATCCTATGCATCATTTTAATCCCGCAATATTTCCGCGGCGAATTTTATACGGCTTATCAGTTACTCGAAAGAAGATTCGGCACGCGGACGAAATCCACGGCGGCGAGCATTTTCGTGGTGACGCGCGCGCTGGCGGAGGGCGTGCGATTCGCGGCCATCGGGAAAGTGGTGAGCATCCTACTGGGTACGGGCGACCGCGTATCCGTGGCGGTGATTACGCTGCTGACGTTGTTCTACACGTTCCAAGGCGGGATGCGCGCGGTGATTTGGACGGACGTGATGCAATTCTGTCTGTACATCGCGGGCTCGGTGGTGGCCTTTTTTCTGCTGCTGCACAGAATTCCGGCCGGATGGACTGGCGTTGTTCATGCGGCGGCAGCGGGTGGTGACAAGCTGCGCGTTTTCGATTTCCATTTCAGCCTGACGCAGAGCTACACGTTCTGGTCCGGGCTGATCGGCGGGACGTTTTTAACGATGGCGAGCCACGGAACGGATCAAACGATGGTGCAGCGTCTGCTGGCCGCGAAATCAGAACGCGACAGCAAAAAGGCGTTGCTGGCGAGCGGCGCTATTGTCTTCGTGCAGTTCTTGCTGTTCTTGCTGATTGGCGTGATGCTGTACGTTTACCGGCTGCGCATTCCCTTTGCGATTCCGGGCGGCGACGCGGATCGCATTTTTCCGGAGTTCATCGTGACGCAGATGCCCGCGGGGATGGTGGGCATTGTGCTGGCGGCGATTTTTGCGATGGCGATGTCGAACGCAAGCGGATCGCTGAATTCGCTGGCGTCGTCGAGCATCATTGATTTTTCGCGCGCGCGCGGCATGGACGTGAACAACTCGGCAAGGCAGTTGCGGCGTTCGCGACAGTGGACGATTTTCTGGGGCGTGCTGCTGGGATTGTTTGGGATGATTCGTTGGGGGCCGGTGCTCGTGGCGGGACTGACGATTGCGTCGATTACGTACGGGAGTTTACTGGGGACATTTTTGCTGGTGATTTGGAACCGGCGCGCTACGGCGCGTGGGGCGATTGCAGGGATGATTGCCGGGCTGGCGGGAATGACGGCGATACATTTGTGGACGCCCCTGGCGTGGACGTGGTACGTGCTGGCGGGGACGATCATTACGTTCGCGGTGGGTTCGGCTGTGAGCATGACGCATCGACAGAATATAGGAGAACAGGATTCAGCAAACGGCTCCGCGGCTTCGACATGAGCCTCGACACGAACTTCGACATGAACACGGCGAATAAACAACCGGGATTGATTCGCGGGCTGGGACCGTGGGCGGCGGCGGCAATCGTCGTGGGAACGATGATTGGGACGGGCATTTTCATAAAGCCGGCGAACATGGCGCAAGAGGCCGGCACAGTGGGATTGGTAACATTGGCATGGGTGATCGGCGGCGTGCTCTCGCTTTTTGGCGCGCTCTGCGCAGCGGAACTGGGAGCGGCGATCCCGGAGGCTGGCGGAACGTATGCGTACATTAGTCGCGCGTTCGGGCCAGTGTGGGGTTACCTATTTGGGTGGACGTACTCGATTATCGGCGCGCCTACTTCGATCGCAACCATCGCCTCCGGGTTGCTGGTGTTCGCGAGTTTCCTGTTTCCCGTGGTCGCGACGCCGCTGTGGGCGCTGCACTTTTCACTTCCCTTCTTGCACGCGCCCATTCATTTCACTTTCACGTGGGCGCAGCCGCTGGCTGTGGTGGCTATCGCGCTGATTACTTTCATCAACTATTTCGGCGTACGCCTGGGCGGGCGTGTACAGGTGGTGCTGACGGTGATCAAGATTGCCGCGGTCATCGCGGTGATTATCATTGGATTTTTTTCGGGCAAGGGCAGCATCGCGAATTTCCATTCTGTTTCCACTTCGATGGGCCAACTGGGAATCGTCGCCGCGCTGCTGACCGCCACGGCGAGCGGGCTTTGGGCTTATGACGGATGGATCAACCTGACGTTTGTCGGTTCCGAAATAAAGAACCCTGGACGAAACATTCCACTCGCGCTGATTGTCGGCGTTCTAGTGGTCTGTGGGATTTACACCGCGATGAGTGTCGCCTGTTTTTACGTGCTTCCGTTTGCGACGGTGGCGGCATCGGCGCACATCGCCTCTGATGTGATCGCACGCGCAACCGGCGCCGACGCGGCAACCTGGATGACGATTGTGATGATGATCTGCGCGCTCGGCACGCTGAACTCGTCCATTCTGACGAATGCGCGCGTGGATTACGCCATGGCGCGCGATGGCCTGTTTTTTCGCGTGGTTCGTGGCGTGCATCCGCGATTTCGCACTCCAGCGAATGCGCTTGTTTTCCAGGGGATTCTCGCTGCGGTGCTGGCACTCACGGGCACGTTCGAGAGCCTCTCCCTGCTCTATGTTTTTTTGGTCTGGATCTTCTATGCCGCGCAGACTGTCGGGCTGATTGTGCTGCGGCGCAACGAACCCAACATGCTGCGGCCGTATCGCACGTGGGGTTATCCCGTGGTGCCCATAATTTTCATACTCGGCGCGCTGGCGCTCACGGTGGATGTTTTGGTGCAGAAACCACTGCGCTCGGCGATTGGACTCGCAGTGATGCTGATAGGACTTCCGCTTTACGCCCACTGGCGCAAGCGCGCTTCGACCGAACAACCTTCACAATAAACTGTCAGGCAGCGGAGCGGGGGAGAAGATCGGCGAAGACGAAGCCGTCGCGCTCGACAATTTCTCCCGCTTCTACCGAGATTGGCGATGCAAACATGGGGCCGGCGCAGGCGAAGGTGTGAAACTCGCCGTTTTCGCCGCAGGGATCGACTGAGGCAGGAAGATCGGCGAGGAGCTTTTCGTCGAAGGCACGGCCGACGAAGCTGGCGTCGAGTTTTTTCGGGTCGATGCAAGTGAGAACCGCGCGGAGGCCTCCGGCTAACATTTCCTGCGCGAGAATGCGCGTGTCGCGGCCCCAAAGCGGAAACACGGGCGCGATGCCGCATTTTGCGAGATTTTCTTCGCGGTACTTGCGAATGTCTTCGAGAAAAAGATCGCCGAAAATCATCTGCGTGACGCCTTCGGCGCGCGCCTGCGCCATCGCTTCAGACATGGCGCGCTCATAAATTTCGTTGGGACACGGCGAAGGAATCGGAACTTTTACGAGCGGCAGGCCAGCGGCAGCGGCTTGCGCGTCGAGAAGCGATTCGCGAACGGCGTGCATCGCGACGCGGTTGTGCGTGCGATTGATCGTGGTTAGCAGCGCAGTGATTTCAAAATCGCCGCGCTGGCGCATGACGTGAAGCGACCACGCGCTGTCTTTGCCGCTGCTCCAGGAGAGCCACGCCTTCGGTTTAGCGGTCACAGTATGCCGCCAAGAACTTTACGGGTCGGAAGTGAGAAAGGCAAAGCTGCCCGCCTAAAGACGGCCTGTGCACAAAAGGCATCGGACCAAACAGCCCAAAAGCACACAGGCTGAAGCCTGTGCCACTAAAAGTGGCAACGCTTACCAAGGATAGATCAGGTACTTGGCGCGCATTTTGCGAAAATTGTCGAGATCGGGCTGCCAGTCCCAGACAATGCGCAATGGCGATTCACCGGATTTTAGCTTTGCGATGGTGTCCGCGTTGCCGACAAGCTCGATCATTTTGTCGTATGAAAAATGATTGGGATAAAGTTTGTTGAGCGCGGAGGCGATTTCAAGGCCCATCAGCATGGAATCAAGCGAGGCGCGGTCCGTGATGACGAGAGCGATTCCGTGGCAAAGTTCGCCTTTATATAGGGCCGCATCCGGTGTGAAAAAAGTAGGCACGAAGCGCACGCCAGGGACATAGCGATGATTGAGTTCAGCGGCGAGTTGCACGCCATCGATCCACGGCGCACCGAAAAGCTCGAAGGGCGTGTCCGTGCCGCGTCCGACGGAAACGCCGGCGGCTTGCAGGATTTCGATGCCGGGATAAAGCAGCGAAGCGTTGAGCGAGCGCAGATTCGGCGACGGCGGAATCCACGTAAGCCCGGTTGTTTCGAAGGGATCTTCGCGATGCCAATTCTTCATTTGGATGACGTGCAGATCGACGCCGATTTTGTTTTCGGCGTTGAACATTTGCGCAAGCTCGCCGAGAGTCATCGCATAGCGCGTGGGCATGGGAAAATATCCTACGAAATTGAGCTTGTCGCGATCGAGAATCGGCCCTTCGATGGTGATGCCGTCAAGCGGATCCGGACGGTCGAGCACATAAAATGAAATGTGATGCTGCGCGGCGGCTTCCATCGAATAGCCCATCGTGGTGATGAAAGTGTAGAAGCGCACGCCCGCGTCTTGAATATCGTAGACGAGCGCGTCGATGCCCTGGAGCATTTGGTCCGTGGGACGCCGCGTTTCGCCATACAAGCTGTAAATCGGCAGGCCAGTAGCGGCATCGGTGCTGGACGCGACGTTCGTGTCTTCCTTGCCGACGATGCCGTGCTCTGGGCTGAAAATCGCGACGAGTTTTACGCCGGGCGCGTGCGCGAGAACGTCAATGGTGCGGCGCCCGGTGCTATCCATGCCGGTTTCATTCGTGATCAGGCCGATGCGCTTGCCTTGGAGCGGCGCAAAATTCTCCTGCTCGAGCACGTCGATGCCCGCGAACGTGTGGTCGCTGCGATGATAAATGCCGTCGAGTCCGTAAGGACGGTCAGCGTAG
Organism: Acidobacteriota bacterium; assembly: GCA_027307115.1. Lineage (GTDB taxonomy): Bacteria > Acidobacteriota > Terriglobia > Acidiferrales > UBA7541 > DAHUXN01. The sequence continues at coordinate 7,959 of DAHUXN010000095.1, read as the reverse complement.
ATACTGCGCTCGATTTTCGAAGTAAAGCCCGTTGTGTCGCCAATATTTAGCGCGGCAGCGACGGCGTTGGCAATTTTCGCGCGAACGCTCGAAGTGGCGGGCCGCACGTAAGGATGAACGCTGTTGGTGAGAAAAATGATGAACGTCTGGCTGGCAGGGTCGATCCACACGGACGTGCCGGTGAAGCCGGTGTGCCCATAGGAGCCAAGCGGAAATAAATCGCCGCGCGGCGAAGAGAACGCCGTGTCAATGTCCCAGCCCAGGCCGCGAATGTTGGGGCTCCACGGCGGCGTTTGCGGCGTGGTCATTTTGTGTACCGTGGCAGCGGAGAAAATCCGGCGAGTGCTGCCGGGAATGCGGCCGCCGTCGAGAAGCATCTGGCAATAAATCGCCATGTCGTCGACGGTGGAAAAGAGTCCAGCGTGACCCGCAACTCCGCCGATGGCGCGCGAGCGCGGATCGTGCACCACGCCGCGGAGGACGTGGCCGAGGCCAGAGCCAGGCTTCGCGCCGGGTGGTAAATCAATTTCCTCGGTGGGAGCGATGTTGGGAATCCAGGACGCGGGAGGGAGAAAGCGCGTGTGCTTCATCCCGAGCGGGCGATAAAAGTGTTCTTCCGCGTATTCGTCGAGGCGTTTGCCGGTAAGACGCTTCACGAGTTCGCCAAGCAAAATGAAATTCGTGTCGCTGTAAACGAAGCGATCGCCGGGCGGGTACATCGGCGTTTCGTTGTCGATTTCCTGCATGAGCGCGTCTTCGCCGCCGAGCGCAGCGGAAAGCGACGGATCGGGCGCGAGGCCGGAGGTGTGCGTCATCAGCATGCGAATGGTGATTTGATCTTTGCCGTGCGAAGTGAATTCGGGCATATAGCGCGAAAGCGGATCGTTGAGGCGAATTTTACCCTGTTCGAGGAGGCGCATGATGGATGGCGTGGTGGCGAAAAGTTTGGTGAGCGACGCGAGATCAAAAATCGTGGTGGTGGTCATGCGTTCGCGATGCGGGATCAGCGCGCGTTCGCCGATTGCTTTGCGGTAAATCACATGGCCGCGATGGCTGACCAGGAGAACGCCGCCGGGGATTTCGTCGTCTTTCACGGCCGCTTTGACAATCGAGTCGAGCACGGACAAGTTGGGGCGAGAAGATTTTTGCGGCGTTGGACGTTTGTGGGATTGCGGAAGCGCCGCCAGGGGCACGAGCGCGAAAAATAGCAGAGTCGCGAGGATGCGAGTACGAAACAGGCCGAGCGCGCTTTGGTTGTGCCGCATTGAACCGTGTGCTATATACAGCCGCGAAATGAAGGCGTCAACTCCAGATTATTATCCGCGGGAATATGCGTGAACGCGGGATCGCGGTAATTATAATTCTTCTGCTCATGACTCCTGCCTTGAAAGCTCAAAAAGGAAAAGCGTCGAAGCCGCGGCGCGCGTCCGTGGACAGCCAGTGGGTGGAAAAAACACTGAAGAAAATGTCGCTCGAGGAGAAACTCGGGCAAATGGTGATGATTTATTACTGGGGGCGGTTCACGTCGACGGAGAGTCCCGAGTATCAGGAATTGCTGCGCGAGGTGAAGGAAAAACACATCGGCGGAATTATTTTGCAAGCGCAACGGACTCCAACGGGCGTCGAACGCAGCCAGGTGTATCCCAGCGCGGTGCTGGCGAATCAATTGCAACGCGCGGCGAAGGTCCCGTTGCTGGTCGCGGCGGATTTCGAAACGGGGACCTCGATGCGGCTCGCGGATGGAACAGCGTTCCCTTCCGCGATGGCCGTGGCGGCTACGGGCGATCCGCATGACGCGTACACGGTGGGAAAAATCACGGCAATTGAGGCGCGCGCCGCTGGACTGAATTGGATTTTTGCGCCCGTCTCTGACGTCAACGACAATCCGGACAATCCGATCATCAACACGCGCTCGTTTGGCGAAGACCCGCAGCGCGTGGCCGAGTTCGTGACGCAATTCATTCACGGCGTGCAGGACAATGGCGCACTAGCGACGGCCAAGCATTTTCCGGGGCACGGCGATGTGAATGTGGATTCGCACGTGTCGGTACCAGTGGTGCCGGGCGACATGGCGGAGCTGAATCGCGTGGAACTGGTTCCCTTTCGCGCGGCGATTGCGGCAGGAGTGGGCGCGGTGATGTCCGGCCATCTGGTGGTGCCCGCACTCGAGCCGGATACGGATGTGCCCGCAACGCTTTCGCATCGCGTGCTGACGGATCTGCTGCGGAAGAAACTCGGATTCCGCGGAATCGAAGTGACGGACGCGCTGGACATGGGTGGCGTGACGGAGATTGATTCGCCGCCGAACGTCGCCGTTCGCGCCATCCAAGCAGGGATTGATGTGTTGCTGATTCCACCGCAACCCGATGCGGCCATAGACGCGTTGGAACAAGCGGTGAAATCGGGCCAGTTGCCGATGGCGACCGTGAACGAAGCCGTGCGGCGGATTCTGCGCGGCAAAGCGCAACTCGGGCTTGAAAGAAGCCGGCTCGTTGATTTGAACGGGATAAACAGCGTATTCGGTTCGCCGAAATTCAAGGCGGCGTCGCAGGACATCGCGGACCGCGGCATCACGCTGATTCGTGACGACCAGACAATTCTGCCGCTCGACGCCACCAAGCCGCTGCGCGTGTTGCTGCTGGCAATCTCTGGCGATCCGGACCCTTATCCGGGAGCGGTGATTGAAAATGAGTTGCAGGGACGAGCGGATTCGGTGCAAGTAGTGCGCGTGGACACAAACTTTGTGAAGGCAGGCACGGTAAAACTACCACCGCCGGAAAGTTACGACGTGGCGATAGCGGCCGTGTTTGTGCGCGTGGCAGATCGCAAGGGCACGGTGGGTTTGCCCGATGACGAAGCGGCGCTACTCAATCAAGTGATTGCAGCGGGAAAGCCGGCGATTGTTGCATCGCTGGGAAGCCCATATCTGGTGAGCCGGTTCCCGAATGCGAAAACGTGGATTGCGGCGTTTGCGACGCAGGATGTGGTGCAGCGCGCGATGGTGCGAGCAATTTTTGGGCAGATTGCGATTGGCGGGAAGCTTCCCGTGAGCGTGCCGGGAGTCGCGAAGCTCGGCGACGGGATGCGCGTCGCGGCGAATTCGTTGGAGCTGGAGGCGGCGCCGGATGCGTTGAGCGCCAAGCTGAAGCCCGCGTTTGACCTGCTCGACCGCGCTGCGACGAACCATGCCTTTCCGGGCGGCGTGCTGGCGGTGGGTTGGCATGGTCAGCTGGTGGAACACGCGTTCGGGCGATTGACCTATGACGCGAAATCGCCGAAGGTGCGCGACGCGACGATTTATGATGTGGCGTCGCTGACGAAGCCGATCGTCACAACTTCGGCGATTATGATGCTGGTTGCGCAAGGGCGCGTGGATTTGGACGCACCGCTGTCGCGCTATTTGCCGGAATGGGGGAGCGGCGCGAATGCAGGTCAACGAGCGGACCGCCGAAAGAAAGTCACGGTGCGGGAATTACTGCTGCACACGTCTGGCCTGCCTGCGCACCGCGAGTTTTATAAGGACACAAAAGGCCGCGACGCGATTCTCAAGCGCGCGCATGCGGAACCGTTGGTCGCGGAACCGGGGACGAAAGTCGAGTACTCCGACCTGGGATTCATGCTGCTCGGCGAAATTGTCGAGAGACTGACCGGCGAGACGCTCGATGAATTTGCGCACGAGGAGATTTTTGAGCCCCTCGGTATGAAACATTCCTACTTCAATCCGCCGCGTTCGCTGCGCGCGCAAATTGCGCCGACGGAAAACGATACGGCGTTCCGTAAGAGGAAATTGCAGGGCGAAGTAGACGATGCAAATGCGTTCGCGATGGGTGGAGTCGCAGGACACGCGGGACTCTTTTCGACGGCGCAGGATCTTTCGGTGTTCGCGCAAATGATGCTGAACGGCGGGATGTACACACAGGAGCGGATTTTTACGCGTGCTATGATTGCTCAATTCACGGAGCGTGTGAATGTTGGGAATTCGGCGCGAGCGCTGGGATGGGATGTGCCGACGGAGAATTCGTCGAGCGGACATTACATGTCGCAGCGAGCGTACGGCCACAACGGATTTACGGGAACTTCGATGTGGATCGACCCGGAAACCGGGCTGTTTGTTATTCTGCTGACGAATCGCGTGTATCCTTCGGCTACGAACGATAAGATCCGCCAAGTGCGTCCGGCGCTGCACGACGCGATCATTGAAGGGCTGGGCCTCTCCCCGAAGCACGCAGTCACACGATAACTGCCACGTCACAAACCTCGCACACAAGCGCATGTTGGAGCTATGGCGCGCGCGTGTCCGGCTATAATCTTCATTCATGAAGAAAGCGCCCCCGCGAAGCGCAACGACCGAGCGGCAGAATCCGCGTTCACGGAACATCGATCAGAGATCGACGCGCGACATTTTGCAGGTGATCAATCGCGAAGACGCGGGGATTGCGCGCACCGTGGCGCGCGAAATTCCGAGGATTACGCGCGCCGTTGATCGAATCGCGACGCGAATGCGCAAAGGCGGAAGACTTTTCTACATTGGCGCGGGAACCAGCGGAAGGCTCGGCGTGCTTGACGCTTCGGAATGTCCGCCAACGTTTGGTGTGCCACGGACGCTGGTGCAAGGCATTATCGCGGGCGGCAAACGGGCGTTGACGGAATCAGTGGAAGGCGCAGAAGACCACGAGAAGCAAGGCGCACACGAATTGCGCGCGCGGGGACTGATGGCGCTGGACACCGTGGTGGGCCTGGCGGCGAGCGGGTCGACGCCCTATGTGCTTGGCGCGTTGAAATACGCACGAAAGCGTGGCGCATATACGGTTGGTTTAACGATGAATCCAGGCAGCGCGATTTCGCGTCTCGCGCACGTGACTATCACTCCAGAAACCGGACCGGAAGTGCTTGCCGGGTCCACGCGGATGAAAGCAGGGACGGCGGAAAAGATGGTCCTGAACATGCTTTCAACAACCGTGATGATTCGGCTTGGCCACGTCTACGACAACTGGATGGTCAAGGTGGCGAAGACGAATGAGAAGTTACGAGAGCGGGCGCTGAGGAATCTAACTAACGCCACGGGAACGCAGGTGTTGACCGCGCGACACGCGTTGCGTCAAGCGGGAGACAATCTGCAAGTGGCGCTGATAATGTTAAAGGCTGGCCTGAACGCCCGGCAGGCACGCCTGAGATTGGCGGCCACACATGGCAACTTACGCAAAGCCGTTGCAGGCGCAAGTGGACCTGCGCGCGGCAACAAGAGGAAGTAAAACCAGAATGGACAAATTCAAGATTCAGGGCGGCCGTCGGCTTGAGGGCACAGTGCAGATCAGCGGCGCGAAAAATGCGGCGCTACCGATCATGGCAGCGGCCTTGCTGACTTCGGAAAAAGTGCAGCTCGAGAATATTCCGCGCGTGCGGGACATCATCACAATGGCGAAGCTGCTGGCGCACATGAAGGCGCACGTGGTGGCGCAGGACCTGCCGCCGTCGGCGATGACAATCCAGACGGAACAAATCTCGCACACAGAAGCTCCGTACGAGCTGGTGAAAACGATGCGGGCGTCGGTGCTGACCTTGGGGCCACTCGTGGCGCGGTTTGGGTATGCGCGCGTGTCGCTGCCGGGAGGATGCGCGATTGGCGCGCGGCCGATTGACTTGCACATTCAGGCGCTCGAAAAAATGGGTGCGAAAATTGCGATTGAGCATGGCTACGTGGAAGCGCGGGCGGAGCGGTTGCGCGGCGCGGAAATTCATTTTGAGAAAATCACGGTGACAGGAACAGAGAATATTTTGATGGCGGCAGTGCTGGCCGAAGGCGAAACGGTGCTGACGAACGCGGCGCGTGAACCGGAAGTGACGGACCTGGCTGAGTTGCTGGTTAAGATGGGCGCGAAGATCGAAGGAGCAGGCACGGAAACAATTCGTGTGCGCGGTGTGGAGAAGTTGTGCGGAACGAGCCATCGCGTGATTCCGGATCGAATTGAAGCGGGTACGTTCCTGGTTGCCGGGGCGATTACAGGCGGAGAAATTCTGCTTACCAGTTGCGAGCCGAAACACCTGACTGCCGTAATTGAGAAGTTGACTGCCTGCGGCGTCGAGATCCGCGCGGAGGGCGAAGGTGAACTTCGCGTTCGCGTACCCGGAAAACTGACCGCAGCCGACGTCACAACCGAGGAATATCCCGGCTTCGCGACGGACATGCAGGCGCAATACATGACGCTGGCGACGCAGGCGCAGGGCACTTCCGTGATCACCGAGACAATTTTCGAGAATCGCTTTATGCACGCGAGCGAAATGGTGCGCATGGGCGCCAGCATCGAAGTGGACGGGCGAAAAGCGGTTGTACACGGGCCGACGCCGCTGAGCGGCACGACGATCATTGCGTCAGACTTGCGCGCGAGCGCGTCTCTAGTGCTGGCGGGGTTGGTGGCTAACAACACTACGTACGTGGATCGCGTTTACCATATCGACCGCGGCTATGAGCGTATCGAGAATAAACTGCGCGACCTGGGAGCGCATATCGAACGCCTTTAGCCCAGCTGTTTCCGCGCGAAGAAAAAGGGAGGCGGAGCGCCTCCCTTTTTTATTTTGTACTGTATGCAGCGTCGTGCGACGGTGCTAGCCCGCGTCGGCTGTTGAGGCCTGCTCGGCCCCGCCACCTTCCGATGGCTTCTGTTTGTCGCGAGCTTCGCGGATCAGCGCCTTGCGGCTCAGGCGAATTTTGTTTCCCTCGATGGCAAGCACCTTCACCATCACTTGGTCGCCTTCCTTGAGCGCGTCGCGAACGGAGCGGATGCGCTGTTCGGCTATTTCACTGATGTGCAGCAGGCCGTCCGTGCCCGGGAAAATCTCGACGAATGCGCCGAATTCCGCGATGCGAACCACTTTGCCAAGATAGGTCTTGCCGATTTCGGCGGTGGCGGTGATTTCGCGAACACGGCGAAGCGCTTCTTCCGCGGCTTTGCCGTTCACGCCGAAGATGTGGACCATCCCATCGTCGTTCACGTCGATCTTGCAGCCGGTGGCTTCGGTGATGGCGCGGATGTTCTTCCCGCCGGGGCCGATCAAATCGCGGATCTTGTCGGTGGGAATGGTGAGCATCGAGAGATGCGGCGCGTAAGTGGAAATTTCTGTGCGCGACGCCGGAAGAGCAGCTTCCATGATGTCTAGAATCTCGAGCCGGGCCTTGCGGGCCTGAGCAAGAGCTTCGCGCATCATGGCGATGCTGACGCCTGCGACCTTGATATCCATCTGCAACGCGGTGATGCCTTCGCGCGAGCCGGCGACCTTGAAATCCATATCGCCGTAATGATCTTCGGCTCCGGCGATATCCGTGAGCACAGCGTATTTGTCGCCTTCGACCACCAGGCCCATTGCGATGCCCGCGCAAGGAGCCTTGATGGGCACGCCTGCGTCCATCAACGCGAGACAGCCGCCGCAAACGGAAGCCATTGACGAGGAGCCGTTCGATTCGAGAATGTCCGAAACGACGCGAATCGCGTACGGGAATTCGGACTCGGGCGGAATCAGATTCGCGAGCGAGCGCTCGGCCAACGCGCCGTGGCCCACTTCGCGGCGTCCCGGGCCGCGCAGCATTTTCACTTCCCCGACGGAGAACGGCGGGAAGTTGTAATGCAGCATGAAGCGCTTGAATGTGTCGTCCTCGAAAAGCAAATCGAGGCGCTGCATGTCGTCCTTGGTGCCGAGGGTGACCGTGGCAAGAGACTGCGTTTCGCCGCGCGTGAAGAGCGCCGAGCCGTGAACGCGAGGCAACAAGCTGACTTCGCATGTGATCTGGCGAATTTTGTCGAACGGGCGGGCGTCCGGACGACGGCGCTTGTTGATAATGTCCTCGCGGAAGATGCGCTCATGAAGACGTTCGATGGCGCGAGCAGCAAGCTTGCGCTTGTCCTTTTCTTCCTCGGGAATCGCGGCCATGATTTCCTTCTCAATTGCCGCGACACGTTCGCGGCT
>DAHUXN010000077.1 GCA_027307115.1 Acidobacteriota bacterium | reverse complement strand
CTGGCCGCTAGCAGCGACGGCAGGTCCGCTGAAAGCGATGCGCGACAGAATTCAGCTCAATCCCCGGCAGAGGAGTCAGGTCACAGAAAATCGGCGCCCGGCAGCTCGCCCGTTCATTCTGTCCGAATCTCGCTTGAGCGTCTGGACAAAATGATGAATGCGGTGGGCGAACTGGTCATCAACAGGACGCGCATGATCGGGCGTCTCGCAGAACTCGAGAAGCTCGTTGAAATCCTAAACTTCTCGAAGGGTCGTCTGGCGGAGAAAATCGCCGGCTTCCAGGACAAGTACGAGTTCAATTGGGTGGGGTCCCTGTCCGGAAGTGTGATGAACAGTGGCACGAGCCGTCTCGCGACGACAGTGTCTGGAACCGGCGGCAACCGCCGCGATTCGTTCGGCGATTTCACTGAACTGGAAATGGACCGCTACGACGATTTCAGTATTCTTTCGCGCTCGCTAACTGAAATTTCCGCGGACGTTAATGAAGTCCTCGGACAACTCGGCGGTTTTATGGGCCGGGTTGACGCCGATATTGACGAATTCACGAAACTCGCGCATCGCTTGCAAGATCAGATCACGCAAGCGCGCATGGTGCCCATCGGTAATCTCTACACGCGCCTTTCCCGGACGGTTCGTGATGCTGCGAAGGCTACGGGTAAGGAAGTGGACTTGGTTCTGGAGGGCGCCGACACGGAATTGGACAACAACATTATCCAGCAGATTTCTGATCCGTTGATTCATATCGCCCGTAACGCTGTTGCGCACGGAATTGAGGAGATTCCCGAGCGGCAGGAGCGCGGGAAGAATCCGCAGGGACGAATCATTGTCCGCGCATATCATCGCGGCAATCACATTTTCATCGAAGTGGAAGATGATGGCAGAGGGATCGATCTCGAGAGAATTCGTGCGCGCGCGCTCGAAGGCGGCTTCACAACTCCCGACCAGGCCCGTCAACTCAGTGAGCGCGACTTGCACAATCTTCTTTTCACGCCGGGGTTTTCCACGGTAAGCGAAAAAACAGAGCTTGCGGGACGCGGCGTAGGCTTGGACGTAGTGAAATCCAGTGTCGACGCGCTCAACGGAGAAGTAGAAGTTCGGAGCGAGATCCACCTGGGAGCCTGTTTCACGTTGAAGGTTCCGCTGACGCTCATTATCTCGCAGGCGCTCTTCGTTCGTTGTGGCACCTCCGTGTTTGCCCTTCCTCTCGCGTTTGTCGAGGAAATCCGCCGTGTGCGACCCGCAGAAATCGAAGATGTTGGAGGGAAACTGCTCGTCAAGGTGCGCGATGAAATCATCGACGTAGTTCGTCTCGACGTGCGCCTGGCCCTGCCGCTCCTCGAAACCGCGAGTGGTTATTTCCGCATGGTGATTGTCAATGTGTCGGGGCGCCGTGTCGGCATCGTGGTTGAAGAGGTTCTGCGCAAAGACGAGGTGGTCATCAAGAGTCTTGGCGAGTTTTTGCGCAATGTGAAGCTGTTTCCTGGAGCGAGCATCGCTCCAGACGGCAGTCTAATCTTACTGTTAGATCTGCATCGTCTGGCCGCGCAAGAACTTAGTGAACACGCCACTGTGGCAGCCACGGCCGCGGCCGCACGCGTGTTTGGTCCGGGAGCCGCCGCCGTAGCTTCGGGGAGCATTCCGGCGGAAGCGATTGACGAGGTTCAGGAAGAACGTGTTGTGATTGTGGCAGACGACTCGATTAGCGTCCGCAAGTTCGTCGCGCGCATGCTGGAGAAAGCTGGCTACTGCGTCCGCCTAGCGTCTGATGGCCTTGAGGCAGCGGAGATTGCAGTGCAGTCTGGCGCGCATCTAATTGTCACCGACTTGGAAATGCCGCGGATGAACGGCTACGAATTGATGAGCCACCTTCGTCAGAATCCGGAAACCCGCCGTATCCCGGTCATGGTGGTCACATCACGAGCTGGGGCGAAGCACCGTGATCGCGCACTGAAAGAAGGGGCCGTCGACTTCTTGACCAAGCCAGTTCAAGAAGAACAATTGCTCGCAGCAGTTGAGAAAATTCTCGGCTTGGACAAAAACGGAACGCGTCGGCCAGTTCCGGTGGTCGGCGTATGAACGCAACCCGAAAAAAACTTCGTGTCCTGATCGTGGATGATTCCGCGTTCATGCGCAAAGTACTTCATGGAATCATTGCTGCCGATCCGGAGATGGAAGTTGTCGGCAACGCTAAGGACGGACGCGAAGCAATATCCATGGCGGAATCGCTGAAGCCCGATGTCATCACGATGGATATTAATATGCCGCATATGGATGGACTGCAGGCGACCGAACACATTATGTCTCAAAATCCTCGACCCATCGTCGTGGTGAGTTCGGAATCGCGCGAAGGAGCGGCGAGTACACTCATCGCCTTGGAGCTTGGCGCAATCGATTTTGTTTCCAAGCCTTCCGGCGGGATTGACCTCGACATGAAATCGGTGGCCGACGATCTCAATCGCAAATTAAGAATGGCCGCAAAGGTTCGCGTTATACGCACCGCTGCGCGTCCTAAGCCTCACGTTGAAGGCGCGCATCACTCTCCCGGACGCGTCGAAGCCCCAACGGAGGGCTCTGACGGCCACATCGGCGGCCGTTTCCCAATCGTAGTTATTGCGGCGTCGACAGGAGGTCCAGCGACTGTTATGCGCCTCGCAGCCGCATTCCCCGCGGACTTTCCAGCGGCTGTCGTGCTCGTGCAGCACATGCCGCCCAATTTTACAAGCCAATATGCCCTACAGCTCGCCGATGTGACTGAAATCAAAGTAAAGGAAGCAGAGGCAAACGAACCTTTGCGTCAAAGCACTCTTTATGTCTGCCCTGGTTCACATCATCTTCGTATTTCATCGTCGGGCCGGATTGTTCTGGAAGACGGTCCGCGAATTTCAGGATATCGCCCGTGCGCTGACGTAACTATGGAGACGGCGGCCAGTTGGGCGGGGACGATGACAGTGGGCATTGTTCTCACGGGCATGGGAAACGATGCATCGCGTGGCGCTCAAGCGATTCGCGCCGCGGGCGGCATCGTTATAGCGCAGGATGAAGCAACCTCGATAATTTTCGGAATGCCCGCCGAGGCGATCAAGACCGGAGCAGTTAATCAGGTTCTGCCACTGGATCAAATTTTCTCGAGTACTGACAAACATGTTCGCGAAATCACCCGTTCCTCGCAAGCGATGCTACGATGAAGATCGTTCCCAGTGGATTTCAAGCGCCTCGACAGCATGGACGTACCGAGGAGGTCATCCTGTTTGCCGTTGCGGGACATATGTTTGCGATTGCTGCTAGCGCCATCGAAGAAATTCGCAGCACGGATGGTTTTTCGTCCGCCACCGCGGAGATTACTCTAAAAGAAATCCCTAAAGTGCGACAACGCCTTCGGCGCGGAAGGAAGTGGTACTACCTCGTGGACGCGTGCACGCACTTTGATCTACCTGTATCGCGCCCAACCCTCATTCTCGTTCTTCGCCATTCCTGTGTTGCAGTCCTGGTTGACGGGATTGATCGCATGGAAACGATCTCACGTCTCATGGTGGTCCCGCGATCGTTTTCGGGATCGGAACGTGTTTGGTATCGCGGGCTTGCACTCATTAACGATAATGTTGTGCCAGTTCTGAATCCTGACGGTTTCTTAACCCAGAATGAGATCGCGCAACTCGGTGCACTCGATGATCGAGCGGGTGCTTCCGCGGAAAACGACGTTTTGCCGCTTCCCGGTGAAGCGCAGGGAGCGCTTCGGTGAGCGGCGCCGCTGAAACCCAACTGAAAAGCTACATCATTGTGCCGATTGGAAGCCGCAGGTTCTCACTGGCGGCTGAGTCAATCGTCGAATTGGTTTCAATTGGGAACATGCAGGAGTTTCCTCATCGAACGCCGTGGATCTCCGGTGTAATCGTGCGCCGCAGCCGCGTAGTTCCGGTTTGTGACGTAGAACGACTATTGGGCGAAAGGAATGATTCAATCGACCGCTTTCACTTGATCGTGGAATGGCGAGCCGGTGAGACCCGCGATTGGTGCGCGATACCTGTTGCAGGAGAGTGTGAGCTTGCCAGTGGCGAGGCAGCCGCGCAAGTTGAGATTCATACTGAAAGCCAAGAACCTTATATCACCGGGTCTCTTCAGGTCGGCGAGGATCGCATTCAAATTTTGGACTTAGGCAAACTGATTCAAGGCTGTCAAGCGTCCTGTGAAGTGCACGTCCCGGAGTCAGGATCATGAACACTACTGGGACATGCCAGCCGAAAGTGCTGCTCATCGACAGCAATGTGTATTTTTCGAAAAAACTGGGCGACGCTTTGAAAAAGGAAGGTTTTGAAGTGCTGACGAGCTCGCAAGCCACTTACTCGCTGACGATGCTCGAATGGAACACGCCGGCCGTCATCCTGTGCGCCACGAATCTGCGAGAAATGAATGCCTACGAAATCGCTCCATTGCTCCGCGCAGATGCAAAAACGGCCAACATTCCGCTGATCGCCGTGGGGAATGGTGGTGACCATGCACTCATGGAGGCATTTCGCCATGGCTGTGACGATTATGTTGACCGGCGACGCGGCCCCGAAGGAATCGCCGCTCACGTCCGGGCCTTCCTGCTCAGCCGGCAAGAAGGCTTCCAACCCACGCAAATGGTTCCGAGTGCAATAACAACTCTGACGGGCGACCTTTCGCGTCTGGATTTGCCCGGAGTGATTCAAATGCTCAATCAAGCACGCCAGACCGGCGCTCTGAACGTCAATTCCGGAGACACTGACGGCGTAATTTATTTTGATGGTGGTGAACTGTCGCACGCTGAATGCGGTGCGCTTTTTGGGGATGAGGCTGTTATTCACATTCTCAAGTCCTGTGAGGGCGCCGGCAAGGGCGTTTACAAATTCGTTTACGGCGTAACTGCGGCTCAACGCACCGTGTTGCGTTCTTCGACTGATCTCATGCTCGACGCCATGCGTGAGCTCGACGAAGATGCACTGGACGACGCCGACAAATCGCCTCTACCCGACGATGGGCAAGAACCCGTGGATGTTGCGGCGTCCAGGGCTGCCCCTCATCCTCCCGGCGACCAAGTCGCGCCAGAAAAACCCGGGCTGGAGCAGCCATGAGCGACGCGTCGATCGTTTCCTCTGAACGTGTTCCGACTGTGTACTTCATCGATGACAGCGCGACCATGCGCGAAGTCATCAAGATTGCATTCCGTCGCGAGTCGATCAACGTGGTCACCTGCCATGATGCCGCATCCGCCCTGGCGCAATTTGCCGAAACCAATCCTGACGCAGTCATTACGGACGTCATCATGCCCGACAAAGACGGTTACGAAGTTTGCCAGTTCATTAAGCAAAATCCGGAGCTGCGCAAAACACCAGTGATTTTGATGTCTGGAGTGGTAAATCGAACCGTCGCGGAGAAGGCTATTGCCGTCCAGGCCGACGAACTGATTCGCAAGCCATTTCAGCCACAAGAATTGATCGCGCGCGTTAAAAACCTATTGAATCCGAAATCGACGAGCGCGGCGCCTCGTCAAGATTCTGACGATTCCGAAGCGGCGCGTCCTGCCGCGAGCACCCTGTCTGGGATTTTCGCGACGCCGGTCGCTCTTCCCATCGCCGCGCCGGCACCGAATTCGGCTGCGCGAAACCAGTTACATGCTGCACCTCCGGCGACGCCGCGTTTGAATAGCCACTCCTCAGCGGCAGCGGTCCAGAAGCTCCGCTTCGAGCTTCAACGCATCGAAATGCTCGTCAAGAAGCTTCAGTCGGAACTCGAAGCCGAACGCCAGTATGTCGCTTCTCTTGAATCGCACCTCAAAACACTGCAGGAAGCAGACTGAACGTCCGATTGCTTTTTTCTTTTTCTAATCTCTTTCAGAAGTTCCCGCATCTCTTACAGATATGAAACCAGGCTGATGCTTGTGTGTGCGAGAGTCTGATTGATAGGATTTGCCGTCTTGCCGGAACGACGTATCACTGGGTATGCAGAATATGAAACGGACTGTAATCTCGATGACAGCGCTGGCGGCAACTATCTGGGTTGCCTCAATGCCGGTGGTGACTCGTAGGGTCTCAGCGCTACGCCTCCCCTCTCAAGGGCATTCGAGTTCACCTATGTGGTCCACGTGTCGGCGCTTCCGCCGGGCAGCCACGAAATGCGGATCTGGCTTCCGCTGCCGCGGACTGGAGCGCATCAGGAAATAAGCGCGGTCAGCATCTCCAGTCCACTTGCACATCGCACTTACACAGATCAAACGTATGGCAACCGCGCAGCTTATTTCAATGTTGACGTCGCAAAGACGCGCACACCGTTCGCCATCATCCTTAAGTTTCGGGCGCGCCGCGATGAATATAGAATCGCGCTTCCGTTGAACGACCGTGCACCCTCCTCAAGTAAAGTTTCACCGAACATTGCGCGATATCTTGAACCTGATCGTCTCGTGCCCATTAACGGTATCATTGCCGATCTGTCTCGTGAACAGACCCGGGGAATCTCGGATCCGCTCAGGCGGGCGCGCAACATCTACAACTATGTGATCAGAACGATGCACTACGACCACGCCGGAACTGGCTGGGGGCAAGGGGACGCTATTTTCGCGTGTACCGCGCATCATGGCAATTGCACTGATTTTCATTCGCTTTTCATCGGCATGGCTCGGGCTGCAGGAATTCCCGCGCGTTTCGAAATCGGGTTTCCAATTCCAATCGGCGAACATCAGGGAGAAATCAGTGGGTATCACTGCTGGGCGGAATTCTACATTCAAGGCATTGGTTGGGTGCCGGTCGATGCTTCAGAAGCATGGCAAATGCCCGATAAGCACGATTATTTCTTTGGTGGTCTTGATCCGAACCGTGTGCGATTTTCTGGCGGCCGCGATATTGTTCTGAGCCCACGGCAATCAGGCCCCCCGATAAACTATTTTGTTTATCCCTATGCTGAGCTTGACGGAAAGCCATTCGCGAATCTAGGTCATGAGTTTTCTTTTCACGATGTTTCGGTCGAGTGAGAACATGCCGCCGTGGAATGGATCAGGGGCCGGTTTATTTCAGTTTAAATGGTCTCGACTGGGTCACGTCATAGAGCTGCTTAGTTGAGATGCTTCGCGCGCAGGAATTCGCCCGCGACGACTGCCGTGTCTCTATGCTCTCCAATTACTTCGTAATTCATCTCCTGCATGTCTTTGTCCGAAATCTTCCCAGACAAACCGACAAGTGCGTTCGCGATTGCCGGATGCTGTTGTAAAACTTCATTTCTGACGACAGGTACTGCCTGGTAGGGCGGGAAATAATGCTTGTTGTCGGTCAAGACAGCGAAAGCCCCTGTCACCAACTGGCCATCGGTCGTATTTCCGGCAACGATGTCCACTTGACGGGCGAGCAATGCGCGGTAAAGCAATCCCAAATCCATGATCCGTGGCGCCGCTGCAAACTTTAATCCATAGGTCCTCACCAATCCATCGTATCCGTCGGGACGTTCCTGGAATTCGTATCCGAATCCGGGACGCCACAGAGGCGTGTATTTTGCGGCGTCGGAAATCGTGCGAATGCCGTATCGGCGAGCGTCATCTCCTCGAATGACAATTGCAAAGCTATCGTTGAAACCCAGTGGCGGCTCAACAATCAACCCGAACCGTTGCGAATAACCGTCGCGGACTTGCTTGAAAACCGCATTGGGATCGCTATCAGGCGCTCTCTTCAGGATTGCCGTCAACGCGGTACCCGTGTATTCGACATACATGTCGATTCTTCCCGCGAGCAATGCTTGATGACAGATATATGTCCCGCTCAGGTAGAAGCGCCTTTCGACGCGCAAACCGGTTTGCGCCTCGATCCGTTGCGCGAGAATTTCCCCGAGAATCGCCTGCTCGGGAAAATTCTTCGAACCAACGACAATCGTATTGCGGCGGTTGACGCAGCCAAATAGAACGAAGATTGCGGGGACGAACGCCAGCAATATCCAACGGCGCATTTGGGTCATTGCGGATGCCGCAGACGGTGCTCCAACAGTCCAAAGCCGACGTCAGCGGCCAGTGCAAGTATCGCCGCGGGAATCGCGCCTTCGAGAATCACGCGATTATCGACCATCGCCAGGCCGCGGAAGATAAATTCACCAAGGCCGCCCGCGCCGATTGCCGCAGCGATCGTCGCGATCCCCACTGTCCACACGGTTGCCACACGAATGCCAGCGAGAAGGACGGGAAGCGAAAGGGGAAGCTCGACGCGAAGTAGAACTTGCCTTCCCGTCATCCCCATTGCTCGTGCTGCATCGCGCACGCTGGCATCGACACCCTGAATTCCGGCGACTGTGTTGCGGATAATGGGCAGCAACGCATACATGGCGAGCGCGACAATCGCGAGACGGTCGGCCCGAGCCCCAAGCCACGGCACCGGAAGCAGGAAACCGAAAAGCGCCAAGCTCGGAATGGTTTCTGCGACATTCGCGCTGCCGAGTATCGGCTTCGAAAGCCAGGGCCTTCTCGTTACAGCGATTCCCAGGGGAACGCCGATAACGATCGCAAGCAGCATCGAAATAACCACCAGCCAGAGATGTTCCGCGCTCGCTTGCAGAATTTCATCGTGATGTGCCAGGAAAAAATGCAGAAGCCTCATTTGTCTCCTCGGTTCGTTAGAATGCGCGGCGTCATGCCACTGCGGAATGCGGAAACATAGGCTGCGGCCGTTGGTTCGGTTGCGCGCAAAAAATTCGCCGAACTGTAGACACCCGTGAGCGCTCCTGCTTCAAGCAATGCGATGCGCGTTCCCATGAGCAGCCCTTCGCGCATATCGTGGGTAACGAAAAGGATTGTTTTTTGCAGGCGTTGTTGAATGTCGAGGAATTCGCGTTGAATCTCC
>DAHUXN010000053.1 GCA_027307115.1 Acidobacteriota bacterium | reverse complement strand
CAGCAGATCGCGCACTTCCATCTCGACCAGATCCAAAAGCTCAGGATCTTCCACCGCGTCGCATTTGTTCAGAAACACCACAATCGCCGGCACGCCTACCTGCCGAGCCAGCAGAATATGCTCGCGCGTCTGCGGCATCGGTCCGTCGGTCGCCGCCACCACCAAAATCGCGCCGTCCATCTGCGCCGCGCCGGTGATCATGTTCTTGATGTAGTCGGCGTGCCCCGGACAGTCGATATGCGCGTAGTGACGGTTCGGCGTCTCATACTCCACGTGCGACACCGCAATCGTGATTCCGCGCTCGCGCTCTTCCGGCGCGTTGTCGATCGAATCGAACGCCCGGAACTGCACCTTCGGGTTGTTCTTCGACAATACTTTCGTGATCGCCGCCGTCAACGTCGTCTTGCCGTGGTCGATGTGACCGATCGTCCCAATGTTCAGGTGCGGCTTGCTGCGCTCAAATTTTTCCTTCGCCATCGCTTCCTATCCTCACTCGCTCAAATTCTTTGCTGCCTTGCTTACGCCAAACCAACGTCAGCTAGCGGGAAATCCCCAACGGATGTACCGAAGCTGCCTAGATCGCTCAGCCTTTCGGGCAATTCCGCTTCAATACGAACCGCCTCAGGCGCGCCGTTCGGTGCTCGTTGCTTGATGGCGGCACGAACCGTTGCATCGCCGATGGGCATAGTCCATTCTCCCGTCTTTCCTGATACCGGCTTCCAGCGTGACTTGCGCTCTTTCAGAAACGGGGCTCCCGCGTTCTTCTGGATCGCCTTACTCAATTCCCTCGCTTCGTCCACTGTCCCAGCCATTTCCTGCCCTCTATAAATGGAGCGGGGGACGGGATTCGAACCCGCGACCATCTGCTTGGAAGGCAGAGACTCTACCCCTGAGTTACCCCCGCCCGACTGCCACCCAAATTCTGGAGCCTGGGACCGGGATTGAACCGGTGACCTCGTCCTTACCAAGGACGCGCTCTACCAACTGAGCTACCCAGGCATCCACCGGTTCGTTGGCTGCGCGCGTGTCGCGACTTCCAACGATGTCTTCCGAACTTTCGCCCAAGTTTTTCGAGATTCGGATCTACGTTCCCGCTTTCAGTGCTTCGGCGCCCTCGCGATACGATGGTGGACGGGGGAGGATTCGAACCTCCGTAGCCCGCAAGGAGCGGCAGATTTACAGTCTGCTGGTTTTAGCCACTCACCCACCCGTCCCGAAAGAACACCGGGACTTGAGACGCTGGTCCCGACCGGGGAACTTCGCAACGCAGAAAGGGCTCGTGTCCAAAGACACCAGCCCGTTCATTTTTCAATGCGAGGAATTCACCAGAGCCAAACCCAAAATCGCGATCCTTAAAAATTCAGCTGGCGGAGGGAATTGAACCCCCGACCCTCTGATTACAAATCAGATGCTCTACCAGCTGAGCTACGCCAGCACGCCAAACCCTGCAAACCTATCACGTGGGTAATCAAATTGCAAGGGGGTGCGACTAGCCAGCACGGCTCGTGCCAAGCTGACTCTAGAATTATACGCCAAGCATCAACTTTACACCATTCCCGCCGAAACTTATACTGAAAAAGTAGCCGCACACGGCCGCATGAAACGCACAGTCACCATAGTTCTCGCCGCTTGCATTGCCGCCGTCGCGGTGCTCGCTTACGTTTACTACGCGCGCGAAAAGACAGCACGATTGCGGGCGGAAGACGCTCAATTTTCAGTCCAGCCCGGCGCCGTCGCCGCGGGATCGAGCGGCGGAGCCTCGATTGCGGCGAATTCAACTGATCTGGTTCATCAGTTGCCCTCCGGCGCTTCTGCCGTGGTATTCGCGGATGTTGCCGTGCTGCGCTCTGCGCCAATCGGGCGGGAGCTTTCGGGACTCGCGCCCACTTCGGCGCAAGACCCCGAATATACGGCGTTCGTGCGTTCCACGGGCTTTGATTATTCGCGCGATCTCGATCGCGTCGCGCTGGCGCTATGGCCAAAGAACTCGCCCACAACCGTGGTCGCCATTGCGCAGGGGAAATTCAACGAGGCAAAAATCGAACGTTACGCCCTGCATAACGGCGGCAGAGTTGTAGGGCACGGCCAATGGAAAATTTACGAAGTCCCGGAGACAAATCCACCGCGAACCGTGCGTTTCGTGTTTCTGTCGTCAACGGAAATTGTTCTCGCCGATGGGCCTGAGATTTCCGCTATGTTGAACTCTCCGCACGAGCGCATGGATTCTCAAATGTCACAACGCATCGCAAGAGTCGCCGGCGCTCCCATTTACGCCGTGGCGCGCACGCCAGATCTTTCCAAGGACATCGGCATCGACGAAACGCACTCCGCGCAACTTGCGCGTTTGCTGCAAAGCGTCCACAGCATCACGCTAGCGGGCCTTCCTGCCGGGCAAAACTTGAAAGTCGCGGCCACCGCCGAATGCGATTCCACGCTGAACGCATTTCAATTGTCCACGGCTCTGGAAGGCTTGGTTTGGATGGGACGCGCGGCCATGGCCGACCCGAAAACGCAACAGCAAATCGGCCCGCAGTGGCCTGCGCTGGACGCCCTGTTAAAAGCGGCGGACATTTCGCATGACGGTCATCTCGTGCGCCTTCATTTGCAAATTACGCCGCAAATACTCCGCGCTGCGGCCAGCTCCGCCTCGCAAGGAAATGGCGCAAGGTAGGAACGCAGGTCTGCGCTGCGGGGAAATAATTCTGAGGGAGAATCCGACAATCAATCTGCGTGAAGCTTAATCGCCGCTGGTGACAGAGCCGCCCGCGTCCACCTGATGCAGATATCGCCACGGATTGACCGGGGCATCGTGCAGGCGCACTTCAAAGTGGACATGCGGTCCCGTCGCGTGTCCGCTTTCGCCTTCATAACCAATCACGTCGCCGCGTTTGACGGGCGTTCCAGGCTGCAGGGCATACGCCGAAAGGTGCGCATACCAGGTTGTCAGTCCAAAACCGTGATCAATGATAACGACGCGCCCGTAGCCTTCCCGGTCTCCGGTGAAGATCACTACGCCGTCTCCCGCCGCGCGCACGTCATCCCCGTAATGTGACGCGATGTCCAATCCTCTGTGAAATTCGCCCTCACCGCCGAAAGGATCCAGGCGCTCGCCAAAGCGGCTTGTGATTCTGCCCATCACCGGCCACAGGGAGGGCATAAACGACGCATTGGCCAGCTTCATTCCAGGAAGAAGCTTCAGGCCGCCATCCGAGACGAGCACCACAGCGGTCGCATTCTGTTGAAGGAAATTAAATCTATCGAGCGTCTGCTGATATGCAGACTCGGATTGCCCCGTCGAATTCGAAGCGCTGAAGGGCGTCTCCGGGATTCGCGTCAGGCCGTACGCCACGGCCACTTCACTGGCCAGTGATTGCAGGGAGTTCAGGCGCTGATCCGCGTCCGTTACCTGGTTTTGGAGTTGTTTGTATTGCACGGTGAGCGTTGCCTGGTCGCGGCGCAGAGAATTGTACGCGGTCACCTTCCAGAGCAGACGCGAATACGCGCCCGCCGCCACCACCACCGTCATGCCGCCCACAATTACGAGAACGGCAAGCAAATGGACGACATAGTGCGGGATGCGCAAACGGCGCATGTTCCCCGAGTCCGAGGAAGCAATGAGAAATGTATAGAATTTCCTTCTCATAATGGCAATTTGGCTCTTAGTTTCTCTTTGCGCTGGACTGGATGACCGCTGGTCCCTCAACGCGGTCTGCGCAATTTATAAAAAGCGTTTGAACCGGGAGACTTGGTTCGAAACCCGCCGCGAATATAAGTGCTCAACCCAATAGAGTCAACCAAAAATATACTTCTGGGCCGGGCCCGGCTCGCTTTCTTCGCCGGATGGCTTCATAATCCGGCCGTAGTAAATCGCTCCTGAGCATTTTACGGACTGTGGCAAGAGATTACAACTGCCCTGAAGTACAGGAGAAAAAGCTGTGACGCTGGACAGGAAGTTCGCTAGGGATGAGCGCGGAATATAAGCCGGAGGAAGCTGAGAACATGGAGGATACGCTGATCGACCGCCTCGCTCGGCGCATTCCGTCTGTCGGACGTCTTGGTACTCCGCCCCATGGTGCGGTGCGCCTGGGCATTGGAGACGACGCAGCCATTCTCCGGCGGTCTTCGAAAGCCGAATGGGTGGTCAGTTGCGATTCCTCTCTGGAAGGGGTGCATTTCCGCCACGATAGCCATCCACCCGAATCCATCGGGTACAAATCGCTGGCGCGCGCCGTCAGCGATTTGGCTGCGATGGGCGCGCGCCCACGTTACTTCCTGCTCGCATTGGCGCTTCCGGCGGTGAGAACCGGCCGCTGGCTGGACCGCTTCGCCTCAGGCATGGCCAAGGCGGCGCGCGAATTGAATATCCTGCTTATTGGCGGCGACACATCAAAAACCCGGAATGTGATGATTAGCATCACCGTGCTCGGTGAAGTTGCCCCCGGACGGGCAATCACGCGCTCGGGTGCGCGACCCGGCGACCTGATATATGTCAGCGGGCAATTGGGCGGCGCGCAGTTGGGCCTGAAATTGATTTTGCGCGGCCTGGCGCATCGGCGAAGTTTGCGAAGATTCCTTCAGCCGCATCTCTACCCAAAACTCCGGCTCGCGCTGGGTCAATCGCTGGCCACGCGCCGCATCGCCACGGCCATGATGGATATTTCCGACGGCCTTTCGACCGACCTGGCCCGTTTATGCAACGCAAGCGGCGTGGGCGCCCGCATCTGGTCGGCCAAAATCCCGAAAGTCAAAATTCCAGCCGTCCTCGCGCATCTAGATCTGAACGCGCTCAAACTCGCCCTTCACGGCGGCGAAGATTACGGCTTGCTTTTCACCGTCCGCCCAAAATCCGCAAAACTACTTCGCCGCCTCCCGCCGAAAATTCCCACCACGTGCATCGGGAAAATTACACGCCAAAAACAAATCGTACTCTTTCGCGACGACACTGCCGAAACTGCGCTGCCGTCCCGCGGCTGGGACCCTTTTAGGGACAGATAATTCGGATAAATGCTTCGCCGTCCGAGCAGAAACGACGGTAGAACCTTCTATCTTGTGAGCAAAGCCATTTACCATTTGGATTCAGGCGCTACCCACCTGAAATGACGACCTCACATACCTGCTACACTTTTCTGTATGGGCAAAGAAAAGCCGGCTTGGCTGCAACAGGTGCGCGATTTCTGCCGAACCGCGGGCATTGAGGTTTGCGGCTGGGGCTCTGATACCTTGGTCGTCGAGACGAAATCCCCGGACCGTGCTGAGCAGATCACATCGCAACTCCGCGCATTTGGTTTCGACCTCGTCGAAAACGACGCCGACTCCGGAACGCTTCTTTTTTCCCTCAACCCTGCAGCAACTCGGGCTAAGGAGAAGGAAAGCTCGGCGTCTTTCGATCTTTCCCGACGACTCGTGCGAGAGCGCATTGCTCCGGTCTTTGAAGCGCTACTCGGAATCTGCTTATTCTGGTACAGCTTCACGACGCCATCGCCCAAGTCCGAGCGCTTCACTGTCCTCGCATGGCTCATTCTCATTGTTTTCTTGGTGGACGCCGGTCGACTTTGGGGGTGGGCACTTCGAATGTCTCCAGCAGAACTTCAGGTCAGGCGCTATTTTCGATGGAGTGCAATTCCGTGGACGCAGATTCGTGGCGTTGAACTGACTGGCGGTCGCTCCCCATATCAGCAAGGCGTTACTCTCGCGCTTGCACCTGAGGGCAAATTGCGTCTCGGAGCGTTTGCTTACCCCTTTGCTCGCGCTTTGCGCGACCGCTTGCGGCAGGAGATCGCAAAACAGCAAGCCGAATCAAAGTAAGCACTTCTAACAATTCCCGCTGCCCCACTCATGGTTCGCAAACGCGGCAATGGCCTCTAGGGGTGCCCGGGAGCTGTAGAGCTCGGCCCGCTATGTGGAATCGGAGGCTTTGCGGGTGGCTTCGGCAGTTGCACCGGCGTTGTCTGCGGCAATCCTTGCTCCGTCACATCAGCGGGGGGAGCCGTATCCGGCACATCCACTTGCTCATTCACTGATTTTGCCAACTCTTCCAGCGGCACGACATTCTGAAACTTCTCCACCGGCATCCCCTTGCTTGCCTGTTCCATGAATTCGAGCCAGATCGGCAACGCGACGCGCGCGCCCGTTTCCTTTTTACCGAGCGACATTCTGGGATCGTCAAAGCCCGTCCACACGCCCGCAGTCACTTGCGGCGTGAACCCGAGATACCAGGCATCCGTGAAGTCATTCGTGGTGCCCGTTTTGCCCGCGGACGGCCGTCCCAAAGCCTGCGCGCGCACGCCGGTGCCGAATTGCACCACATCCTCAAGCATCGCTGTCATCGTTCGCGCGACATTCGGCGGAATCACGTCGGTCACCTTCGGGCGCGTTTCGTCGAGGATCGCCCCGTCGTACGAAGTCACGCGGCGAATCATGTGTGGCTGAATGTGAATGCCGTCATCGGGAAAAACAGTGAACGCGGACGTGTGTTCAAGCAGAGTCAAATCCGCGGCGCCGAGCGCGAGCGGCAAATAGGGCGGCAGCGGACTGGTGATGCCGAACCGCCGCGCCGTGGTGATCACGTTTTGTATTCCCACATGATCGAGCAGGCGCACGGCCGGCACGTTGCGCGAATCCGCCAACGCGCGCCGCAGGCTGATGTTCCCTTCGAATAGATTGTCGTAGTTGTGGGGCGAATACACTTGCCCGCCGCTTGTGTACGTCACAGGCGCGTCGAGAATCGTGTCAAACGGCGTCATACCCTGCTCCAGCGCCGTGGTGTACACGTACACTTTGAATGAGCTTCCCGTCTGCCGCATCGCTTGCGTCGCACGATTGAATTTTGAGTCCTCGAAGCTGTAGCCCCCGACCATGGCCTTGATTTCACCCGTGCCATTATCAATGGCCAGCAGCGAAGCCTGCGCTGCTGGAACTTGCTCCAGTTGCACCTTGGCTGCCGCTCCATTCAGTGCTTCGATGTAAAGGTTGGCCAGATCGCCGACGTGCAGCAGCTTCTCCGGCGACTTTTCACCCGTCCACGAAAAATCTGGCGCGGTAATCACCGCGCGATATGCTCCGACTTTCGCGACGGCTGCGTTCGCGTCCACCGCGGTGATCAATCCCGTGACGTAACTCCCCACGGCAATGGGCTCGCGCCAATCGGGCGAGTCATAACTTTGCAGCGTGCCCAAATGCGCGCGAAAAATATTTGGCAAGTTGCCACGCCAGCCGTGGCGGCGGTCGTAAGCGTGCAAACCATCGCGCACGGCCTGGTCCGCGGCGCGCTGCATGGCCACATTCAGCGTTGTATAAACGCGCAGGCCCTCCTGATGCACGGCTTCGGATCCGAATTCCTGCTCCAGCCTCTGGCGAATTTCCTCCACGTAATACGGCGCAAGCGAATTGTTCTGCGGATACGTCAACTGCAAGCCCAGCGGCGTTTGCTGCGCTTCCCTCGCTTGAGCTCGCGTGATTTTGCCGTTATCCGCCATCAACTGCAGCACCAGATTGCGCCTGGACACTGCCGTTTGCGGATAGCGCGTCGGCGAATAAATCGGCCCGCGGATAATTCCCGCGAGCAGCGCCGCTTGCGGCAAAGTCAATTCGCCCACATGCTTGCCAAAATAAAATTCGGACGCCGCTTCGAATCCGTAGTTTCCGTTCCACAGGTAGACTTGATTGCAATACATCGTCAGGATCTGCTGTTTCGTGTAGTGCCGCTCGATCTGAATCGCCAACATCGCCTCTTCGATTTTGCGCTGGAAACTGCGGTCCGCGCGGTTCAAGAAAAGTCCGCCGGCGAGTTGCATCGTGATCGTGCTTGCGCCCTGCACCAGCTTCCGGTGCACCATATCGCTCCACGCCGCTTCTGCGATGCGCGGAAAATCCACGCCCCAGTGCTCCATGAAGTGCCGGTCTTCGGTCGAAATAATCGCGTCTTGCAGGACTTTGGGGATTTGATCGTAGGTCAACAGAATTCTGCGTTGCAGGGCAAAACTGCCGATCGGCGTGCCGTCGTCGGCATAAAGCTCCGTGACCACGTCAGGCCGGTAATTTTGCAGCTCCTGAATCTGCGGCAAGTCGCTGCTGTAAACAAACAGCAACCCCACGGCTGAGCCAAACGCAATCGCGCAAAGAACCAGCAAAATAATCGCGACGCGGCTGAATGCCCTTCCACCTGCGATGCGAATTGCGCCCTGTGGCGGATCACCCATCCCAATTGGATTGTAACGCAATCGTCAGGAGATGCTTCGAGGGTTCCATCTCTGCGTCGCCTAAGAAAACACCCGCGATGAATTACTCGCCATCCAGAATCACCGCGTCCGCCTCAATTTCCAGCAGCATATCCGGCGACACGAAGCCGCTCACCTGCACCATCGTGCACGCGGGACGAATCCTGCCGAACATTTCCCCGTGCGCGCGCCCGATTTTTTCCCAGTCCGCAATATTCGCAACAAACAAGCGCGTCCGCACCACGTGTTCGAGCTTCGCTCCTGCCTTCGTCAGCGCCGACTCGATATTCTTCAGCACTTGCACCGCCTGCGCGTATGCGTCGCCCTTCCCCACAATTTCTCCGCTCGTATTCGTCGCCGTCGTCCCCGCCACATACACGTGCGCGCCAACGCGCACCGCCCGCGAATAGCCCACCACCGGCTCCCACGGCGTCCCGCTCGAAATATTCTGCCTCTTCATCGAATACCCCTTATCGCGTTTATCAATCCCGCCACAATTCGTAAAAAAACAGCTTACGGTGTAAACACCCGCGCGACACCGTCTGGACTTCACGCCCCAAACTTCGTAAGCTGGCGCTAGCCCAACGAAACGAAAGGCCGCTGCCGACCATGCGTTGCAAAAACATTCTTGAAGCCATCGGCGAAACGCCGCTCATCCGGCTGAATCGTCTCACAAAAGACATCGAAGCCGAAGTCTACGTCAAAGCGGATTACCTGAATCCCGGCGGCTCCGTAAAAGATCGCATCGCCACCTGGATGATCGACGAAGCCGAACGCAAAGGGCTTCTCAAGCCCGGCGGCACTATCATTGAGGGCACTTCCGGCAACACGGGGATGGGCCTGGCCCTCGTCGCCACCGTGCGCGGATATAAAATCGTTTTCACCATCACCGACAAGCAATCGCGCGAAAAAATCGATCTCCTCAAAGCCTTCGGCGCCGAAGTAATCGTCTGCCCCACCGCCGTCGAGCCTGACGATCCCCGCAGCTACTATTCCGTCGCCAAAAAACTCGCGCGCGAAATTCCAAATTCTTTTTACCCCAATCAGTACGAAAATCCCATGAATCCCGAGGCGCATTACCAAACTACCGGCCCGGAAATCTGGAAAGACACCGAAGGCAAAATCACGCATTTCGTCTGCGGCATGGGCACCGGAGGAACCATCAGCGGCGTCGGCCGTTTCCTCAAGGAGAAAAATCCCGCCATCAAAATCATCGGCGTCGATCCTATCGGCTCGCTCTATTACGAATTTTTCACGACGGGCAACGTGGGCAAAGCGAAAACCTATGTTGTCGAAGGCATCGGCGAAGATATTTTCCCGTCCACGATGGATTTCAAAGTCCTCGACGACATTCTGCAAATCACCGACGAAGAATCCTTCGTCTGGGCGCGCCGCCTTGCGAAACAGGAAGGCGTTTTCACCGGCGGCTCTGGCGGCGGATGCGTTTCAGCAGCGTTGCGCCTCGCGCGCGAATGCAAAAAAGGCGACGTGGTTGTCGCGTTTCTTCCCGACACGGGCATGCGCTACCTCAGCAAAGTCTACAACGACGGCTGGATGCGCGAGCACGGCTACGTCGAATCCGAAGTTCCTCTTTGCGCCGCCGACGTCGTTCGCGTCAAATTGCAAAACGGCAAGCATCGCGAACTCGTCATCGCGCGCCCGTATCAAACCGTTTTCCACGCCCTGCACATCATGCAGCAGCAGGACATTTCACAGTTGCCGATTTTCGAGGACGACACTCCCATCGGCACGATTTACGAAGACCAAATTCTGAATCTCGCGCTGCAAGGAAAGGATCTCCGCAAACTCGTCATCCGCGAAGTCATGGCCGAAGCCCTTCCGCGCGTCCCCAGCGATTCTCCCGTCGAACGCGTCACCCATCTCCTCAGCCATTCCGGCCCCGCCGTCTTCGTCGAAATGTCCAACGGCAAATTCGAAATCCTCACCAAATTCGACCTGATGGACACCATCGCCGGCATCATGGAACAAAAGCGCTGATCGCTGCTATGCCCTCCGGCGCGCGAGGAGCACGAAGTCCGCGTCAGTGATGGTCATCAGCACGCCACCCGAGTCCTGCGTAAAGCGAATTCGCGCAGATGGAGCCCCCGCCGGACAAAACGCGTGGTCACCAAGATGAAAAAGCGGCCGCCCCATAGTTCCTTTGCGTGTCCAATTGAGCTGCGGCGCGTAAGTATACATTTTACTTCCCGCGTACATTTTGAGATCGGCGTCCACTACGATTTGCTCATTGGTACCGCCCCCAAAGACGTACGTCCCTACCAGAGTTTTCGTTTCATTTTCTGGCAGCGCCACGGGCGCTTCGGTATCCGAATTCGGTAAGGATTGCAAAAAGTCGAACACGGGACGCGCTGCCTCGCCGCCCACCCGCGCGTGCGCCAGCAAGCTGATGCTGTGCGGACCGCGAACGGCCTGGACGCCCGGTTGCGCCGACACGAAGCCTTTCACGATTTCCAGTTGGCCCAGCATCGTCGCCGAAAAAATACTCGGGCGTGCACCTTTCAAAATCAAATACTCGGCCATTGCCCGATTGCCCATATGCGAAGCCGCGCCGAGCCCATCTTCCCAATCGCCAAAGCCCCAGTCCCATGCCGCGCGCGCCAGCGAAGGCCGCGCTTCCACCAGTTCTTTTACGCGCTTCAAATCGTAATGTGCCACCAGGACCATTTCCCGCACCAGTTCCGGCGGCTGAGCAGGAAACAAATCCGTAACTGGCTCCCCCTTCGATTGCGCTTGATTCATCTGCTCTTCCTTCCATGAGTCTTCCCTGCGGGGCA
Organism: Acidobacteriota bacterium; assembly: GCA_027307115.1. Lineage (GTDB taxonomy): Bacteria > Acidobacteriota > Terriglobia > Acidiferrales > UBA7541 > DAHUXN01. The sequence goes on along the minus strand of DAHUXN010000053.1, from coordinate 74,039 downwards.
TTTTCAACGCAGCTAGTGGTCCTAATCCGATGCCGCTCGCCGGAACCGCCACCGCCGCAAACCTTAACAAGTTGCGACGAGTCCATTCGTTTCGCATCAGTCTCCTCCAAGAAACCGCCTCGCGCCAGAATGTTCAGGGTGAGGTGATGTAGCAAGCGAGAAATGGAGCGCCACAGCCTAGAAAAAGATGAGGAGTTATCATTCAGGAATTCAATGGCTTGGGGCTTCTGGTAAGCGGGTTCCGCTGGAGTCCTTCACCACCCGCGTGGAAAATGCTGCGCCAACTTTCTCCGCCGCCTCCGATTCGACGCTCAGCGGATCAGTAATAGTGCGATCCATGCGAGTCACCCACAAGTGCGTTTGATCCGGTAAACGAATCAAATGAACCAATATACGCATCTGCGCGCCATTGCTCTGCACCTGGCCCAGCACTACATATGTGGCATGAAGCGAGGACGAAATCGTCAAAAGGTTTCGCTGATCGCGCGGCACCCGCAAGATGCTGGCATTGCCGATTACCGCATATCGCCCTTCGCTCATCGAGGTGAGCTGCTGGACGACATTGTCGGTAAGAGCGTCGGCAAACCGCGACATAGCGGGATCCGATGTCTCGTTGTCGAAGCGCGCCACTGCAACAATCGGGCGTCGCCGCGAGCTTTGCCACGAGCGTAGCCAATACCCTCCGGCGATCGCGAACGCCAGGACCAATACTCCCGCGCAAGCCCACGCGGCAATCGCAGAGAACTTTCGCTTCGACGGAACAGGGGACGCGGAGCTTCGAGATTCTTCCGCAGACTCTCCCATCCGTTCAGGAACGCGCTCCACGGGAGCAATGAACTGGTATCCCCGCTTGGGAATCGTGCGGATATAGCGAGGCGTAACGGAATCGTCATCGAGCGCGGAACGAATTTGCCCCATGCAAAAATTCAGCCCGCGATCAAAATCAACGAACGTCTCGCTGCCCCAAATGGCCTGGCGCAATTCCTCCCGAGAAACCACTTCGCCGGCACGCGCCAGCAGGCATGCGAGCACTTGCGCCGGCTGCGGTTGCAAGCGAACCAGCGCTCCGTCGCGCCGCAGTTCTTTCGTCACTGCGTCAAATTCGAAAATGCCAAATCGAAAACGCCCTGCCGTCATTTGCCTGCGATTGTCGCATTTTCCCGGGCAGGAGTCTCACGAAACCGAGGCGAAAATTTGATCGCGGCGTATACTTGCCCGCATGCCCGTCGTCATCTCCATGCTTCGCGGCGTCAACGTCGGAGGCCACAACAAAATCAAAATGGACGCGCTCCGCGCGCTCTACGAATCCCTGAAATTCACCGGCTGCCAGACTCACATCCAAAGCGGCAATGTCATTTTCAAAACCACAGAGCGCAACCTCTCCAAACTAACCAGCCAGATTCAAACCGCCATCGAACGCAGCTTCGGCTTTCGCCCCGATGTGATTCTTCGCACGGCTGACGAACTGCGCGACGTGATCGCGCGAAATCCCTTTGCCAAGCGCCGCGGCATCGAGCCAGGCAAACTCCTCGTCACTTTCCTCGCCAGCGATCCTGCCCCGGAAGCTCGCGACAATCTTCTGAAGCTCAAACCCGATCCAGAGGAATTGCACATCGACGGCCGCGAGCTTTACATTTATTTCCCCGACGGCATGGGCCGCTCAAAACTCTGGCCGCTCATCGAAAGAACGCTCAAAGTATCCGGCACAGGCCGCAACTGGAATAGCGTCATCAAAATGCTCGCCATCGCCGACGCGCTTTCAGCGAACACCGGTTCAGCTAAGGGGTAGCGCAAATCCCTAGCTGCCTTACTGCTTGGCTGCTGTTTCCACAGCCACATCAACTTTCGCTGCGCGCGGCATCGTGCTAGTCTTGTTTGAGCGAAAATTCGACGATGCCAGCAGCGCCGGCGTACAACCGACCAAAACGCACCGCGGAACGTCCAAAACCTCCCCGAAAATGCCAAAGCTTGATCGGTAATGGAATGCACAGTCGCGTTTCCGTAAGTACTGCATATCCAGCGGCTTGCAGTTTCTTGATCGGTAATGAATTCAAGTTGTGTCGACACTCTCGCGGCTCCGCCGCTGGCCAACGGCGCAGAGACGCTCCAATGCTATACTGCCAGCTTCCTTTTTCGGCAATTTTCACCCGGCTCATCCCAGGGAGCAAGGCGCGAAATGAAGATTGAAGACCTCAACGAGCGGCTGCGCGATTCGGTGCTCATCGGCGATGGCGCGATGGGCTCGATGCTCTATGAACTGCTGGGGCCGCAGCGCTGCCTCGACGAATTGAATTCCACGCAGGCCGAGGCCGTCTTCCGCGTGCACCAAACTTATTTGGAAGCGGGCGCGCAAATCATCGAAACGAATACTTTCGGCGCGAACCGTCACAAGCTCGCCGCGCTCGGACTCGGCGACCGCGTTGGCGAATTCAATCATCGCGGCGTGAAAATCGCCCGCGAGGCCCGCGAGGCCGCGCGTCACGAAGTGCTGATCGCCGGCTCCATCGGCCCGCTGGGCACTCTGCGTCAGGGGAAACAGCTTCCGCTCGGCGAGATTCACGAAATTTTCCGCGAGCAGGCTGCCGCTCTTGAAGAGCGCGGCGTGGATTTATTTATTCTGGAAACGTTCAGCGAACTCGATGAAATTCTCGCCGCGATTGACGCCATCCGCTCGTTTTCCAAATTGCCCGTCATCGCGCAGCTCACCTATTCCGAGGAGGGCAGCACGGTGGACGGCACGCGCCCCGAAGACGCGGTGGCGAAAATAAAGACAAAAGACGTGCAAGTCATCGGCGCGAATTGCACCATCGGCCCGCAGCTTTTGCTTCCCATTCTTGGCGAGCTGGCGAATCTCACGAAAAGTTCCAGCGTGCGCGTCAGCGGAATGCCCAATGCCGGATTTCCGAAGCGCGTGGGCGACCGCATCGTCTACCCAAAATCTTCTCCCGAATATTTTGCGCAGTTTGCGCGCGACGCCGCTTCGCTCGGCGTGCGAATTCTGGGTGGCTGTTGCGGCAGCACTCCCGAGCACGTCCGCGCCATGGTCGACGCGCTGAAAAATTTCCGCCCCTCGCGCGCCGCGCATGTTTCTCCGGGCGGCGGCGCGGTGGAAGAAACTCTCGAGCCGCGCGAAAAAACTCGCCACCTGGCGTCGCGCGAGCCGGACAGCAATCTGTGGCGAAAAATCCAAGCGGGGAAATTCGTCGTATCCGTCGAAATCGATCCGCCGAAAGGGACCAGCATCGACCGCGTGCTCGAACAAGTGAAACGCGTGATGGCTTCGGGAAAAGTGGATGCCATCGACATCAACAGCGGCACGCTGGCGCGCGTGGGCATGGACGCGTTGGTGATGGCCGGCGCGCTTGAAGCCCACGGCGTCGAGACCGTTCCGCATTTGACCACGCGTGACGCAAACATCATTGGTTTGCAGGCGATGCTCTTGGGTGCATGGTCCATCGGCGGCGTGCGTAACGTGCTCGCAATCACCGGCGACCCGCCGTCGCTCGGCGATCATCCGGAGACCAGCGGCGTCTACGAAGTAGATTCCGTCGGCCTCGTAAAAGTGATGGCGCGTTTGAATCAAGGCACCGACTGGGCCGGGAAAAATCTGGGCGGCGCGACGAATTTCACCATCGGCGTCGCGGTCAATCCCGTGGCCGACGACATCGAAAACGAAATTCGGCGCTTCTTCGCCAAAGTCGAGGCCGGCGCGCACTTCGCCATGACGCAGCCGATTTTCGATCCCGAGCATTGGCACGCGTTTCTGAAGAAAATCGGAGGCGCGTCGCCTGTTCCGGTGCTCGTGGGATTGTGGCCGCTCACAAGCTACAAGCAGGCGCTGCGTTTGAACAACGAAGTGCCGGGAATCGTGATTCCCGAAGCGACTCTCAAGGAACTTGAATCGGCCGGCGCCGCCGCGCGCGACCGTGGATTCGTGCTGGCGCGGCGCATGCTCGATTGGGCGCGAACGGAATTGCCCGGCGCGTATTTGATTCCGCCGTTCAAGCGCTACGAGGAAGTGCTGGAATTATTTTCGTAGAAAAAATGTGAAAAAGTCAGAAAAACCAAAAGCGCTTGCGGCGGCCGCTTTCTTTTTGCGCGCGCGAAGCTTTCAAATCCGGTGGCACGGGAAGATAAGGCAGCGCACAGCCTTCGAACACGGCGCGGGGATTTTCTTCAAACAATGCTTGCGCGATCTCGTCGCCCTTGCGTTCCGCAACGAGTTCATACACGGGCCTGAGCCGCAAAGGCCGTGACGTCAAGTTGTGCGCGTCGCTCGCAATAAAATGAATCGCGTTCGAATCGAGCAGAGTTTCCGCAGCGGTTTGCGCGCGCTCGCCGAAACCGCCGCTGAGCGATTGCGCGGTGATTTGCACGAAGCAGCCCTGATGCAGCCAGCGCCAAAGCCGTTCCCAATCCGAGCGTATCAGGGGATTGCGTTCCGGATGCGTGATGATCGGCTGAAGACCTAGAAGTTGTATTTGGTGAAGCGTTTGATCCAACGAAGCAGGAACGGAGAAATTCGCAAATTCAACGAGCAGATAAGTTTTCTGATTCAACGCGAATTGCGCAGGCTCCTCACGAAGCGCTTCGAAATTCTCGTAGCTCAAATGGAAGTCGCAGCCCGTGCCAATCAGGAGACGCTCGCCCACCTTTGCTTGAAGTTCATCGCGGCGAGAGCGCACCAATTTCGAGGCGAACGGATAATGATTGTTTGCGTGCGGCGTGGCGATAACGTGCGTGACGCCATCTTCGATAGCCATCTCAGCCATCTTGAGAGAGGTTTCCAGTGAATCCGAACCGTCGTCGAGATCAGGCAGGATGTGGCAATGAATATCGATCATCTGCCGGCGAAGATAGCGCAGGATTCAGAGATTGGGAAGCTCCATTCACCGCGTCTTCCGCGCAACTCTGGATTTGTGCGCCGGAACAAAGATCACAGATTGAATTTGCGACTCGACGGCTGTTGTGCGAGTCTCTGTAACGTCGAAAGCGCGCACGGCCGGCGACTCCCTTTTGGGGCGCCCTCCGCGCGAGAGGGTGAATGCGTTCATGAACCTGCTGCTGTTCACGCTGCTGATCTGGATATGTTCGCTTGGCGCGGGATTGCTGGGATCCTTGACCGGCTTGGGTGGCGGAGTGGTGATTGTTCCGCTGCTGGTGCTCGTGTTCAGAGTGAACATCCATTATGCGGCGGGCGCTTCGCTGATCTCCGTGATTGCCACATCGTCGGGGGCTGCCGCGGCGTACGTGAAGGAAGGATATTCCAACGTGCGCATTGGAATGTTCCTGGAAGTGGCGACGACGCTGGGCGCGCTGTTTGGCGCATATCTGGTGGCGAAGGTTTCTCCGTCAGCCATTGCGATTATTTTCGGACTCGTGCTGATTTTTTCGGCGTATTTGTCGCTCCGGAAAATGCCAGACGTCATTGACACGCGGCCACCGGATCGGCTCGCGGCGCGGCTTCGCTTGAATGGCGATTATCCAACCGCGGAGGGGCTGAAGAAATATACAGTTCGGCGCGTGCCGATTGGATTTTTGGTCTGCAACTGCGCCGGGATTCTTTCCGGGCTGCTGGGGATTGGCAGCGGCGCGTTGAAAGTGCTGGGCATGGACCAGGCGATGGAGGTTCCGTTCAAAGTATCGACAGCCACGAGCAATTTTATGATTGGCGTGACGGCGGCGGCCAGCGCGGGAATTTATTTTCACCGCGGATACGTGGATCCCGCGCTGGCGATGCCCGTGATGTTGGGAGTGCTGTTCGGCGCATTTATCGGCGCGCGCATCCTGCCGGGCGCCACGACGAAATATCTTCGCGTTTTGTTCAGCGTGGCGATTGTGGTGTTGGGAATCGAGATGCTGGTAAAAGGAATCTCAGGGAAACTGTAAATGGCAGAAGCGAAAAATCAATGGAATGACGAGCGGATGGACCGGATTATCTCGGTGCTGTTACGCACCGGTGTCATCTTGTCGTCAATCGTGGTGCTGATCGGCGGGATTTGGTATTTGGCGCAAAGCGGGGGGCTGGCGCCGAACTACCAGACGTTTCGGGGAGAGCCAGCGACCTTGAATGGATTTCGCGGGATTATGAGGGGAGTTTTTTCATGGCACGGCCGGAATTGGATTCAGTTTGGGCTGGTGATGCTGGTGGCCACGCCGGTGGCGCGCGTGGCGTTTAGCGTATTCGCGTTCTTCGAGGAACGGGACTGGCTGTACGTCGCGCTGACGCTGTTCGTGCTTGCGGTGCTAATGTTCAGCTTTATTTGGCGGTAGTTGCGATTCGTTTGTGCGAGGAAGCGTGCAAGAATTCATCAACCAGATTCGCAGCGAACTTCGCGAGAGCGCAAGCGTCAAACAGAACTTTTCCGAGGAACTGCTCGGACGCGTGGCGCGATTCGCCGAAATGGGTGCTGCGGCGCTTAAAGGCGGCCGCAAGATTATTTTTTTTGGCAATGGCGGAAGCGCTGCGGACGCGCAGCATTTGGCGGCGGAACTTGTAGTTCGGCTGCAACGGAACCGGGCGGGGCTCGCGGCGATTTCGCTGGCGACGAATGCGTCGATTTTGACGGCTGCGGGAAACGATTTCGGCTTCGAGAATATTTTTGCGCGGCAAATCGAATCGCTCGCTTCGGCGGGCGATGTTCTGGTGGCACTCTCGACCAGCGGGAAGAGCGCAAATGTGCTTCGCGGAGCGGCAGCCGGGCGCGCGCGAAACGCATTCGTGGTGGGAATGACCGGTGAGACCGGCGGGGAGCTTGCCAGCAAAGTGGATTTGCTTATCAATGTGCCGTCGCGAAACGCGCAGCGAATCCAGGAGGCGCACATCACCATCGGGCATATCGTTTGCGGACTGATCGAACAGATTTGCTGCGGGTAGACAGCGTCACAACAGTTTGGGTGACAACACAATCTTCTCCCTGCTAGGCTCTCTCCAATCTTTTTGCCGGCCTTCTGATTCCTCCTGTGTTAACTGACTCGCGGTGTACGGCGGAGTCACATTTGCGGTCACGCGCGTGCGCCGCTAATGTGGAAGGATGCCGATTACACCAAAGGCCGAGGAATTGCCGCTCGACAAAGGGCGGCGGCGCAGTCTGCGCGTGATGCTGTCGGTGACAGTGATTGTGCGCGGGAAAAACCCAGACGGGAAAACATTCGAGGAAGAGACGAAAACGCTGGTGGTGAACGCGCATGGCGCGCTGATTCATCTGCGGTCTGATGTGAAAGCGGACCAGAAAATTACTCTAATTCACAAAGGGACCCAGGAAGCCCAACAGAGCCGCATCGTTTATGTGGGAACAACGATGCAGGGCGGCAAGGCTCAAGTGGGAATCGAATTCGACAAGGCCGCCCCGAAATTCTGGCAGATCAGTTTCCCGCCGGACGACTGGAACGTGCCGGAGGATTGAGGAACGCGCCACGTTGGGATGTTTTTTCCGCTTCGGATGCCGCGCTTATTTCGACGATTGCCGGTATTCATTTTTGTAAGCGGGCGGGAAGATCGGCGAGATTGTCGAGCAGCAAGTCGGGACAACACGCGGGCAATTTCGCGCTGCCCATTCCGTAGGTGACACCGCAAGCCCAAGTGCCGGCATTTCGCGCAGTTTGAATGTCAACGTCGGAGTCGCCAACCATCATGGCTTCGCGGGGAGAGGCGCCGAACTCCCGCAACAAAGTATTCAAACCCATCGGATCCGGTTTTTTCTTCTGGAAACTATTGCCGCCGTAAACGAAACGAAAATATTTGTTCATGTGCAAGCCGTCGATAATCGCCTGGCTGAATTTCACGGGCTTATTGGTGAGCACGGCGAGTGAACAGCCGGTGAGAGCGTCGAGGGCTTCGCGGACGCCCGGATAGGGGAGCGTGTTGTCGAGCATGTGTGAACGATAGTAATCGAGGAAGTGAACAATTCCCTTCTCGATTTCTTCCTCGGAAGTGGGTTCGCCGAGCGCGCGCTTGATCAATACAGGAACGCCATTGCCGACGTAGCTGAAAATCTGGTCGTGATCCATGGGCTTGCGGCCCAGATATTCGAGGGTCGCATTCATCGAAAGCGCGAGATCGAGCTTGGAATCGATGAGCGTGCCGTCCAAGTCGAAGACCAAAACGCTGACGCCGGGGAATTGTTTTCCGTTTTTAGACATGAGCTTCGCGGAGAATCCAGTGCGATAGGTTATTGTAGCGGAGGGCAAACAGTTGCGCTGGCGTTTTTTATTGGCGTCGCGGGTGGAGTTGGAGAGTGGCGAGCGACTTGTTACAATCGCGGTTTTACGCGGGGCGAACTTTTTCGCCGAGGAGACATGGCTGAGATTTTTCCATTTCGCGCGGTGCGGTACGATGCGAGGCGCGTGGCGCTCGATAGCGTGCTGACGCAGCCTTACGACAAAATCAGCGCCGAAATGCAGGAACGGTACGCCGCGGCGAGCCCGTATAATTTTATTTCGATCGAGAAGGGGAAGAGCTTTGCGTCGGATTCGGCGGAAAATAATGTGTACACGCGCGCTTCGCGGAAACTGGACGAGTGGCTCGCGGACGGCGTGCTGATTCAGGATGCCGCGCCGGCGATCTACGCCTATTTTCAAGATTACAAAGTAGCGGAAACGAATCAGCGGCTGGAGCGGCGAGGCTTCATCGCTCTGGGGAGATTGGCGGATTATGAAGAGCGCGTGGTCTTCCGGCACGAGCACACGCTGACTGCGCCGAAAGCGGACCGGCTGGAGCTGCTCCGGCAGGCGCGCGCGCAGACGGGACAGCTTTTCATGCTGTATGACGATCCCGCGCGGCGAATTGATGCGCTGCTCGAGGAAACGGCGAGACAGACGCCCACGGCTGAGGTTCGCGATGAGTACGGCGTGGTGCACCGGCTGTGGGTGATTTCCGATCCGGCGACAATTCAGCGGATCACGAGTGCGATGGCGGATAAAAAATTGGTCATCGCCGACGGGCATCACCGATATGAAACGGCCCTGGCGTATCGCAATGAATGCCGCGCAAAAGACGGGCGAATCGACCCGGATGCGCCGTACGAGAAGGCGATGTGGACGTGCTTCAATGCGCGGCAAGAAGGTCTGACCATTCTGCCGACGCACCGCGTAGTGCGCAATCTTGCAGGATTTTCGATTGCGAAGTTCTTGCAGACAGCGTCGGAATACTTTGACTGGTACGCGTATCCGTTCGTGGCGGCGAGCGAGCGCGAAGAAACCTTCGCGGAATTCAAACACGATTTGCAACGGCGCGGACGAGCGGGACATTGCATCGGCGTTTATGCCGGCAACCACGCTTTCTATTTGCTGGTGCTGCGGAATAGCGCGGAACTCGAACGTTTGCTGCCGGATATTTCGCCGGCGCAGCGGCAGCTTGACGTTGTGCTGCTGCACAGGCTGCTGTTGCACAAATGCCTGGGAATCACGGCGGAGAAAGTGAAGGCCGAAACGAATGTGACTTACGAACGTGAAATGGACGCTGCGATTGGCGCGGTGGATCTTGACGCGGCGCAGATTGCGTTCCTGCTGGATCCAGTGCGCGTGGCGCAAGTGATGGAAATCGCGCTGGCCGGCGACGTGATGCCGCAAAAATCCACGGACTTCTATCCCAAGCTGCTCAGCGGGCTGTGCATTTACCGGATGTAAATGACGCCGACGAATACCGGTTTGTCGATCATGAAAAATGGAATTGGCCTGAAAAAGAGGCGCAGAAAAAGGCGCATTCCAGTCCCGATTAGAAAAAGTTAAGCCATTTGTTTTAAGACAGTTGATCAAAAATGACTTGTGTTTTGTGTGCCGATTAAAAAAATCATAGATTTGGGTAGAAAAGTTACCTGGAAGGGAGGGAGGAAAGACTAGGCGGCGAGGAAACGCCACCGGGGCGCTCCCATTCTGGGATAATCTGAGGCGGAGATGAGCATCGGTACCATAACTAATGCGATATGTATAGCACAGGTTAACGAGAAAGGCAACTGAAATTCAATTTGGCGGCGCATTCATTGCTCGTGCCGCAGACTCAGTAGAAGAAGTGCCTGAGGACTAGATTCGTCGGCATTTGTACCTTTGGTCCAAAATGTAAGGCGTGTTCTTGAAGGAGGTTCTCGTCATTGGTCTGCACACGAGTAATCACCGTGCTTAAGCTGCGGCCCGCTGTGTCCTTTATAAGAATGCGGTAACGGAGGGGCCGGGGAGCAAGAGCGAATTCAGCAGGCGCATCAAACAGCGCCCACCCTCGGATCGTGGCGTGAGCGTCGACAACACCTGTCCCAAGCGCCGATGCCAATTGAAGGCCGCCCAAGGTAACGGTACTGCACAAGTTTGATTTAGAGTCGACATATAACAATGGCATATCGCTAGGAAGCAGAGACAGGTTGAGCCAGTGACGGCCTCCCCACCACATGTGATCGAGGCCGACTTGCAAATCAAGTTCGGAAATAGTGGAGGGAATGTTCTGTAGGTTCACGATACGCAGGAACATCACGACCGGTATCGGAGTGACTTGATTGCCACCGAATCTGCCCACAAAGGGAGAATCATTGTTGGATTCGGAGGATATGGCGACCTCTATAACGGCGGAGAAGGGCGCGTTCCGAGGACTGATAAGAAAGTACTGAATTAAACAGCCCACAATGAGCGTCGCAGCGGCAATGAAATAAAAGGGTTTGGAGCGGTGTAAAAAAGAAAAAGCCATTAAGCCAATGGCCACAACAGCAAACCAAAGCGCTACGGTGTAGGACCCGCTCACGACTTGCCAAATCGTAACGACTGAGGCAGCAAGGGCCAACAACCTTTCCGCATCCCATGGCTTCCGCGGAGGCGTCTCTTTGGCAGCACTCGCTTCCTCGACGGGATTTGCCTTGGCTCTTCTTTCGTCGAGGATTGTCTCCTGTCGTTTTAACGTCAGTTCTCGGTTTGCTTTTGCTACTGCGCCGCTCACTCCCCGTTCGATCTGTTGAGCCAGGCTATTTTTGACAGCATCAGTTTGGAGCATCTGCATCTGAGTTAGCCTATCGCTCATTGCGGACGTTGCGTGTCCTTGCTGCGCCCTCGCGAAAATCGCGAGCTCGGACTGTATTTCCTTCAACGAGGAATCATCAAAAGGCAAACCGGCCTTCTCGTAAGCGTTCACCAGGCTTTTCTTCCTGGCATCTATGAACTGCTCGGCGTGCCACAGAATGACTTTCACAACCTCTTGCGCGTACAATCCCGACCGTTGTCCCGCGAAACGAGTATTGACGGCCACCATTCGCTGCACATATTCCTTTTGAATTTGCTGTTCAAGCTCCTGCCAGAGCAGGCCATCCGCATAGCTTCGCGCTACTGGGTCTAGTGGCATAGTCTGGATTATATGACATGGAATGGAAAGATTTGAGTGGCCTAGGTGCCGCTCGGGAGCTGCCCGGGGCGCAGCAAGCAGCGCCCTACGAAGGCAAAACGATACCGCTGACCGCTCCGCTTCCGCGCGGCGCAGGCGACGGCCCGATAAGGCCGATCGGGCGCTACAACAGCGAACAAACAATGTTTACGAGATGACGTGGAGGCGGGGCGAGGCGGGGGAAGGCTCGGGGATGCGGATGGCGGGGCGGATTGATCCCGGCGCGCGGCGGGGATATTTGCCGGAGACGTAATCGTCGACGAGTTTTTGGAAGGCGATGGAGAGCTCGTCGTAAGTGCCCTTCAGGGTGACGAATTTTTCGCCGTCGATGTAGACGGGGCAGCTTGGTTCTTCGCCGGTGCCGGGGAGGCTGATGCCGATGTTGGCGGCGCGGGATTCGCCGGGGCCGTTGACAATGCAGCCCATCACGGCCAGTTTCAATTCTTCGACGCCTTCGTATTCCGTTTTCCACTCAGGCATCTTGTCGCGAATGTATTGCTGAATGCTCTCGGCCAATTCCTGAAACGTGGAGCTTGTGGTGCGGCCGCAGCCGGGACATGCGGTGACGCTGGGCGCGAAGGAGCGCAGGCCGAGAGCCTGAAGCAATTCGCATGCGGCATAGACTTCGTCGCGACGGTCGCCGCCGGGGCGCGGCGTGAGGGAAACGCGAATCGTGTCGCCGATTCCTTCGCCGAGAAGAATGGCCATGGATGACGCGGACCAGACGAGACCTTTGGCGCCCATGCCCGCTTCTGTCAGCCCCAAATGCAAAGGCTGATCGGTTTTTTGCGCGAGCTCGCGATAAATGCTGATCAAATCGCGCGGGCGGGAAACTTTGCAGGAAATGATGATTTGATCCTTGCGGAGCCCGCAGCTCAGAGCGAGTTCGGTGGATTGGAGCGCGGAGAGAACCATGCACTCGTTGATGATGTCTTCGGAAGAGAGGCCGAGGTCGCGGTCGGTATTTTCCTGCATTTTCTGCATGACGAGTTCTTGATTGAGAGAGCCGCCGTTGACGCCGATGCGCACGGGCTTGCCATTGTCGACGGCGACTTTGCAGATGGTGGCGAACTGCTCGTCGCGGCGCGCGCCTTTGCCGACGTTGCCGGGATTGATGCGATATTTGTCGAGGGCTTTGGCGCATTCAGGATATTTTGTGAGCAGGACGTGGCCGTTGTAGTGAAAGTCGCCGATGAGAGGCGTGTCGCAGCCGGCATCGAGGACGCGCTGTTTGATTTCCGGGACTGCGGCGGCGGCTTCGGGAATATTTACGGTGACGCGAACGATTTCGGAACCGGCTTGCGCGAGCTCGAGATATTGCTTGACCGTGCCTTCGACATCGGCCGTGTCGGTATTGGTCATTGATTGGACTACGACGGGCGCGCCGCCGCCGACCTGAATCTTGCCGACTTTGACGCCGACCGTTTTGTGCCGCTGTGAAATTGCCGCTTCCATGGAGCCTTTCGATCCGCAGAGTAATGCGCGAAATTCTAAACGATTATTCTAAAGGGCATGCCATAGGACATTCTAACGGATTTCACAGCGTGGACGCCAGTTGCGCAGATTCCGACGTAGCTCAGCCTTTGACTTCGAGGAAAATGCCGTACATGGCAAAGCTCAGACCAGCCAGGAAGACCATAGGAAGCAAGTAGGTGGTAAGGATGGGGGTAAAAGGTACGGAAATCTTTAGGGGGCTGTTGGCGGAGAGCAAATAATAAACGAACGCGACAATCATCATGTACAAAAGGCCGCGGCGCAGCGGACCGCCCCTGCCTGACGAAGAGGAGCTTTTGACGACACGCAGTTCGGGGAGGGTCTCATGACAAAGCGGACAATCCCTGAATGCGTCAGATATCTTCTTTCCACAGAAAGGACATTCGCGAACGGCCATGCATTCTCTCACAAAAGGGATTTAGAGAGCCCGACTCGGTGCTATCTATAGTCAGGCTAGGCTTAGAGCAAAAAAGTGTCAAGCATCACGAGGGAAAGTGACGCGAGATATGAAACAGGCGCGAACTGAGAAGACATGTGTGCTGCGAGCGGGCAAGACCTGCCTAGTAGGCCCCGGTGTGGACGAGACGCCGGGGCTAGAGGCGCATTTCGCTGGTCCGTATGGGTCCTAAAATTCCGGGGCCTTCTGTTCCGCATGATGCGGGAAGGCCTGGGGCAATTCTGAAACGTTCCATGCCCATGCGGCCAGCACGGCCGCGCCTTCGTTAATCTGATCGGGAATCACTTTATCGAAAGTATCGGTCTGGCTATGGTGCGCTTCCCGGTATCCCGCCGGCGCTTGTACGCAGAAATAAGAGGCCACTCCGGCACGAAGAAAGGCGACGTGGTCGGAGGAGCCGAAGTAACGCGTGCTGACGGGCCGTAGGTCGAAGACTTCCTGGAGCGGCTGGTAGACTTCGGCCATTAGAGGGCCTGTTTCGTAAAGACCTTCGAGAGCGATGCTGAAGACGCGGCCAGTTCCCGTGTCGTGCGTCAACACGGCGTCCATTTTCGGAATTTCAGCCGCGTGGTTCTTTAGGAAGAGACGGACGCCGACGCCGCCTTCTTCCTCTCCGGTATACAGAATGAACGTGATAGTGCGTTTGGGCTGCCAGCCAAGCGCTTTCAGAGTACGGGCCGCTTCGAGCACGGCCATTGCGCCGGTGCCGTTATCGACGGCACCCTGTCCCAGATCCCACGAATCGAGATGGCCGCCGATGATGACGCGTTCATCAGGATGTTCGCTGCCCTTGATTTCGGCGACGGTGATTGAAGCGGGAACGGGGCCGGGACTGAAGGTGCCCTTCAAATCAATTTTCATAGTGACCGAACCAGCCTGCGAGAGGCGATAGAGCAGGCTGTAATCTTCATGGGCGATGAAAGCAGAAGGAATGTCGGAAGGTTCGTAGGCATTCCGGGAAGCGCCGCCCATGTTGAAAAGATCATTAGATTTGCCGCTGTCGCGAAGAATCGCGACGGCGCCGGAATCGGCGAGCATGGCGAGGATTTTGCGGTATTCGGCAAAGTTCATGGCCGGTCCGGTCGGGACGCCGCGAGAAGGCGGGATGACAGCGTCGTAGGCGTTGTCCGGTTTTTCGGAAGCTGGAGGAAGCGTTGCAGGCTCGCCCATGCAAACGATGGCGCCTTTCAACTTGCCTTTATATGCTTCAGCGTCGGCCGCGCTCTTGAAGGTCATGAATATGACAGGGGCGCTGACTTCTCCGCTGGTGGCTTTGCTCCAGCCCATGGAACGGATGGGAACGCGGCGCAAGATGGGACTGACGATTTCGGCGGAGTCGGCGCCGCGATACCAGGCGTGCGGGACGGTGGTGGCCTCGAGATGCGCGTCGATGCCGTAATCGCGGAAGCGTTTGAGCGTCCATTGGCTGGCCGCCTGCATTTGCGGAGAACCGGTAAGGCGCGGGCCAATTTGTGTGGTGAGGTATTCTTCGTTCTTCATCAGCTCCGAATGGGCCTTCACTTCATCGGCAATTTTCTGGTCGGCGGCTTCCATGGACTTGCGGTAAGACTCCGTGGCCTTAGGGTCGGAACCATATTGCGGCGCGGTGCTCTGCGCAAGCGCGGAAACGGGAAGAAGGACGGTGGCTGCCAAAATCGCGAAGAAGAATTGTACGAATCGATTTGAACGATAGGTGCCGGCGGCTGGTCTCATGAAAGCGACACTCCCTGGTTAATTTTGGTCAACGCTATTTTCGAGCGGGGCGATTATAATCCGGATGTGCGCTCAACGGGGAAATCTTGAGAAAAAGAGCGCCGATAATTTTCTTGTTTGAGGCAATCGTGAAATAACTTCGCAGCATCCAATCCGGGTGTAAGCAGACATCCAGGCGAGGCTTTGCTAGAGTACTTAGAATACGGAGAGAAAGACATGGACGATAAACCTGCATCGAAGCTGACCTATTCGGACATAACGCCAAAAGGCGCTTACACGAACCGCAGGAATTTTCTGTTTGGAATGCTGGCGACAGGCGGAGCGGTCACCGGCTGGAAGCATTTTTCAAACTGGATGTCCGGGCCGGCGACAGGTTCGGTTCCCGTGAAACTAAACAACGTTAAAAAAGGGCCATTTAGCACGGCTGAAGCAATCACGCCGGAAAATGACGTGACGACGTACAACAATTTCTATGAATTTGGCACGGGCAAGGGCGATCCGTCGCGAAACGCGAAGAATTTCAGAACGTCACCGTGGACCGTGTCCGTGGAAGGCGAAGTGAAAAAGCCGCGCAAGCTGAGTATGGACGACATTATGAAGATTGCGCCGCTCGAGGAGCGGATTTACCGGCATCGCTGCGTGGAGGCGTGGTCGATCGTGGTGCCGTGGATTGGGTATTCGTTCAGCGCGCTGGCCAATTTGGTGGAGCCGACGCCGAAAGCGAAATATGTGGCGTTCGAGAGCTATTACGACACGCGGCAGATGCCGGAAGGGCCGTCGGCGGGAATTCCGTTTCCGTATTTGGAGGGGTTGCGCATGGACGAGGCCATGCACCCGCTGACGTTACTGTGCGTGGGAATGTATGGCGAGACGCTGCCGAATCAAGATGGCGCGCCGGTGCGGATGGTGATTCCGTGGAAGTACGGGTACAAGAGCGCGAAGTCGTTGGTGAAAATCCGCTTCGTGAAAAATCAGCCGCCGACTACCTGGAACACCGCGACTCCGGAGTGGTATGGTTTCTACTCGAACGTGAACCCAAATGTGAACACGGTGCGATGGAGCCAGGCGACAGAACACCGCTTGGGCGGAGGGATCTTCTCGCGCCCCATCCCCACACAGATATTCAACGGGTATGGAGACAAGGTGGCGAGTCTCTATTCGGGGATGGATCTTCGCAAGTATTACTGATTGCAAATGGGCGTCGTGAATTCGATTCTGACAAGCAAGTGGACGAAGGTTGTAGTTTTTGCGCTTTGCCTGGTACCGCTGGCGGTGCTGGTGTGGAAAGGATTTCAAAATGAGCTGGGCGCGAATCCGGTTGAATTCGTCGAGCACTGGACGGGCGACTGGACGATTCGTTTTCTGATTATCACACTCTGCGTTACCCCGTTTCGCAAATTGCTTCATGTGCCGCAACTCATTCGTTTTCGCCGCATGCTCGGACTGTTTGCGTTCTTCTACGTGTGCCTGCATTTTTCCACGTGGATTTGGCTCGACCGTTTTTTTAATCTTTCTGATATGTGGGCGGATATGCTGAAGCGGCGGTTCATCACCGTCGGATTCGCGGGCTTCGTGCTGCTGATTCCGCTGGCGATTACTTCGACCAAGGGGTGGATCCGGAGGCTTGGCGGAAAGCGCTGGCAACTGCTGCATCGCGCGATTTATCTGAGCGCGATCGCGGGCGTGATTCATTATTACTGGCAGGTGAAATCGGACGAACGAAAACCGTTGCAATACGCGGCCGTTGTGGGCGCGCTGCTTGCGTGGAGGCTGGGCGCGTGGCTTTACAAGCGACGGCAAAAGTCCGCGACTGATAATCGAACGAGCAAAGAACCTGTCACGGCCGAAACGGCCTAGTCAATTCCAGCTTTCCGTATCCCCACGCTGCGCACCACCCGAGTCAGTTCGATATACGCTTTTGAAACGCGCATTCTCCACTGGGCGTCTCACACGGGGATAACCTGTTCGCGGGCGCGATCTCTAAATCAGATTTGATGAAGAAAGCTAGACGGAGGACGATTGTGCGAAAAATCGGAATTGCGGTAGCGGCGCTATTTGTCTTTTCGGCGGTTCTGCCTGTCGCGGCACAGGCGCCGGAGCCAATCGACTACAACGCGATTTACACCATCAAAGACATCGGCTTCAACCATTCGCAGGTCATGGACATCATGAGCTACCTGACGGATGTTTACGGGCCGCGCCTGACCAATTCTCCCAACATGCGCGCGGCCGCGCAATGGACCGAAGACGAAATGAAACAGTGGGGGATTGCGAACGTCCATACGGAGCCGTGGAAGTTTGGCCGCGGCTGGTCGAACGAACGATTTTCCGCGATGATGATCACGCCGCGTCCTTATATTTTGATTGCATATCCGTTGGCGTGGACACCGGGCACGAATGGCGCGGTTACAGCCCCAGCTGTGTTGGCGTTGATTCAGAATGAACAGGACCTGGATAAGTATCGGGGGCAGCTCAAGGGCAAGTTTGTCCTGACGCAAGTGCCGCCGGACGATCCGGCTCATTTTGAAGCGCAGGGACACCGGTACACGGATGCCGATCTTGCGGAGATCGCGACGGAGCCGGTGCCGGGCGCGAGGAACGAAGATCGCTTCGCGCGCTTCCGGGCGATGCGAGCGCTGCAACAGAAGGTGCAGGCTTTCCTGGTGGCGGAGCACGCAGCCGGATGGATCCAGGCTTCGCGCGGCGATGACGGAACAGTCTATGTTCAATCGGGTGGATCTTACGAGCCCGGCGCTCCCGCTGCGTTGCCAAGCGTGGCCATGGCCAGCGAATGCTACGGGCGAATTTACCGGCTGCTTGAAAAGAAGATTCCGGTGACGCTGCGTATCAATGATGAAAACAAGTTCTATGACGATGATTTGAAGTCGTTCAACATCATCGGAGAGATTTTGGGCACGGACAAGGCGGATGAAGTGGTGATGATGGGCGGGCACTTCGATTCATGGCATGCAGGCACGGGTGCGACCGACAACGGCGCGGGCTCCGCGGTGATGCTGGAGGCGCTGCGCATTCTGAAGGCGAGCGGGTTGAAAATGCGGCGCACGGTGCGAATCGGATTGTGGACCGGAGAGGAAGAGGGACTGCTTGGTTCGCGCGCCTATGTGAACGAGCACTTCGGCGACCCGAAGACGATGCAGCTCAAGCCAGAGCAGGCGAAGCTCGACGCCTACTACAACATCGACAATGGATCGGGGAAAATCCGCGGCGTCTACCTGCAAGGGAACGAAGCGGTGGCGCATATTTTTCGGCAATGGATGCGTCCGTTTAATGATTTGGGAATGACGACGCTGAGCATTCGCAATACGGGCGGAACGGATCACCTGTCGTATAACGCGGTGGGGATTCCTGGGTTTCAGTTCATTCAGGATCCCATCGAGTATGAGACGCGGACGCACCACTCGAACATGGACGTTTACGAGAGGATTCAAGAGCCGGACATGAAGCAGATGGCGGTGATTGTGGCGTCGTTCGTGTATCTGACCGCGAACCGCGATGAGATGCTGCCGCGAAAGCCGCTGCCGCCGCCTTCAACGAGCCCGTTCTAAGGCAAGGAACGGCTGTGGAAATAGCGCGCGCCTTGCGCGAGCGGAGCTGCTAACTCGCTGCGCGGCGGGTTCCCCGCCGGTGCGATTTGGCAGCGCGGTCGGCGTGCATGGGTTTCTTGCGTGACGCACCCGACGCGGCGAGGCTCTTCTTGAGAGCCTCCATCATGTCGATTACAGGGGCGCGATGCGGTTGCGGGGCCGCGGCGACTTCCCTGCCCTCTTGCTTCGACGCGATCAATTCCTTGAGGCGGTTCTGAAATTCATCGTGATATTTTTTCAGGTTGAATTCTTCCGATAGATTTTCGACTAGTTGTTCCGCAAGCTTGATTTCCTGCGGCTTCAGCTT
This sequence comes from Acidobacteriota bacterium, assembly GCA_027307115.1. Lineage (GTDB taxonomy): Bacteria > Acidobacteriota > Terriglobia > Acidiferrales > UBA7541 > DAHUXN01. Next base: position 55,107 of record DAHUXN010000053.1, on the reverse strand, counting down.
GATATCTTCCGTCTTGCCGTAACCCGGGGCTTCGCGGATTTCATTGGCGAAGTACATGGTGTGCAGCGTCAGACCGTGATCATAAGGGCGAATGAAGACCGTGTATTCGCGCTGGTGCATGGCGACTTTTGCGATGCCCACGCGTTTTGCGCTTTCGAGCGTTCTTAGGAGGAGCTGGTAGGCTTTGCGGCCCGCGTCTTCTGGGACCGCGAAAAACGAGGAGTCGAAGAAGAGCGGGTCGATCTCCGATTCCTTGACGAAGGCCAGAATCTCCATCGAGAGTGCGGACTGCGGCTCGATCTTTTTGATTTCGGCGGGATCAATCAAAACATACTTGCCATCTTCATATTCATAGCCTTTAACCACTTCGGAGCGGTCGACGATTTTGTTGCAGGTGGGGCAGAAAAGGGGCTGGCGCAGCCGCGTGTGGCACACGCTGTGAAGCTGATGGAGCTGCATTCGATTCGCGCGGGCCGCGGCGTAAAGGCGGATGGGAATCGACAGCAGGCCAAATGTGATAAAACCTTTCCAAGTGGAAGAAGCCATGTTTGCGCGCCCCCCTTTGCTGTCTTAGCCCCTCAAGCTTGTGGCCTTGAGGTATTGTACACATCGGGAGAAGGCTGTAGCCGCGGAAATTTGATGTTGTAGAGGCAGGTTTGATATTTGGAGCGAGGAGGCAGATTCTTATAATCCGACCATGGCGTTGTTGCAAGAATACCGGCGCAAACGGAAATTTCGCGAGACTCCCGAGCCAAGCGGGAAAGTAGCGCGGCACGCGGGGAATCATTTCGTGGTGCAGGAACATCACGCGCGGCGGCTGCACTATGATTTCCGGCTGGAAGTAGATGGCGTTTTGAAATCGTGGGCGGTGCCGAAGGGACCTTCGCTCAACCCGGCGGATAAACGGCTGGCGGTGCAGACGGAGGATCATCCGGTCGATTACGGGACGTTCGAGGGAACGATCCCGGCGGGACACTACGGAGCCGGTGAAGTTGCGATTTGGGATCACGGCACGTTTGAGCCAGAGGGAAGCATGTCCGCTTCCGAGCAAATCAATCGCGGCGAAATAAAATTCAAATTGCACGGGCAGAAACTGAAAGGCAGTTTTGTGCTGGTGCGTCTGCGCGGGGATGAGCAAAAAAAGAATTGGCTGCTCATCAAGCATCGTGACGCAGCAGCGCACGTGAGCGGCGCGCCCGGTAAAGTTGCCGAGCCACTCTTGCCCGCGACGTCAGCAGGAAAAACGTCACACAAGCCGAAAATGCCTGAGGGCGCGCGGCCAGCAGCGATGCCGACGAAATTTCAGGCGGCGCTCGCGACATTGGCGGAGAATCCGTCCTCGGATCCAAGCTGGCTGTTCGAAATCAAATGGGACGGCATACGCGCGCTGGCCTGCGTGAAAGATGGAAAGCTCAAACTAGTGTCGCGAGCGAATCGGGACATCACGCGCGAGTATCCGGACCTGTCGGTGATCGCGAACAGCATAAACGCCAAAGAGGCTTGCATCGATGGAGAGATTGTGGCGCTGGACAGCGACGGGCGCAGCGATTTTCAGCGCCTGCAGAACCGAATGGGCGTGCAGAATCCGTCAGCGCGATCGATGGAGGAAATCCCGGTGGTGTACTACGCGTTCGACATCATTTACTGCGATGGTCACGATCTGCGCGGCGTTCCGCTGATCGAGAGGAAAGAATTCCTCAAGCAAGTGCTGCGTACGGGAAGCGTGGTGCGCTATTCGGACCACCAGATTGGAAAGGGCAAGGAGCTGTTCGAACTGGCGGTAAAGCGCGAACTGGAAGGTATTGTCGGCAAGCAAGTCTCGAGCACGTATCCAGCGGGGCGCACGACGGCGTGGTTGAAATTCAAAACGGACAAAGAGGTGGACGCGGTGGTGGGCGGCTGGACCGAGCCGCGCGGCACACGCGAATATTTCGGAGCCTTGCTTCTGGGATTGTACGACGGAGACAAGCTGAAATTTATTGGAGGAGCCGGGACTGGATTTTCAGTCGAGCTGCAAAAACGATTGTGGGCGCGGTTGCAATCGTTGAAGAGCGACGATTGCCCGTTTGATGAGCGGCCGTCCACGCGCGAGGAAGCGACGTGGGTGAAACCAGAGCTGGTGGCGCGAGTCAGATTTGGCGGGTGGACCGAGGGCACGCATTTGCGGCAGCCGCGCTTTCTGGGATTGCAGGAAGACCGAAACCCGCGCGAATGCACGTTGGAGAAGGAGCTGAAAGAGCCGGTGAATCAAGCGAAGGTGACGAAGCAACCGAAAGACGGCGCTGCAATCGCGCGCAAGGGCACGCCTGCGAAAGCACCGCACGTCTCCAGAGCGAAACAAGCTGCTGGAGAGCAAGTCGAACAAGAACTGACGGGCGGGACGAGCGAGGAACTATTCGCGGAAATTGACGGCGTAGAACTGAGACTGACAAATCTGAACAAGATTTACTTTCCCGAAGACGGCATCACGAAGCGGAATTTGTTGGCTTACTACCATCGAATGGCGCCGCTGATGATTCCTTTTCTGGGGGACAGGCCACTGGTGCTGCGGCGATATCCGAATGGGATCGCGGGCGAAGCGTTCTTTCAAAAGGATGCAGACAGAAACACGCCGGACTGGGTGAAGACCGCGCCGATCGTGTCCGAGGGCAAAGGAAAGAAGATCCATTATTTTATTGCGAACGATCGCGCGACGTTACTCTACCTGACGAATCTCGGCTGTATTGACCACAACCCGTGGTCGAGCCGCGCGGGAGCCGTGGGGAGTCCGGATTACATTTTTTTTGACCTGGACCCCACGGACGGTACGCCTTTTACAACGGTGGTCAAAGTCGCGAAGATTTTGATGGGAATACTTGAGAAGGCGGAAATGGCGGCTTTTCCAAAAACGTCGGGCGCGACAGGGATCCACATTTTTTTGCCTGTCGAGCCGCGGTACACGTACGAGCAGGCGCGGACGTTCGTGCAAGCGGTGTCAGCACTGGTTGATGCAAAGCATCCTGGCCTGCTGACGTTTGAGCGGAGCGTTGCGAAACGTCCCAAGGGCCGGATCTTAATCGATGCGCACCAGAATTCCGAGGGGCAGTCGCTCGCGTCGGTGTATTCCGTGCGGGCGTTTCCACACGCGCCCGTGTCAACTCCGGTGCAAACGAACGAACTCGACAGTGGACTCCTTCCGGCGAAATGGAACTTGAAGTCACTCGACCGGCGCCTGGAAAAAACCGGCGACCTGTGGGCAAATTTCTGGAAGCAGCGCCAGAAGCTGGAACCAGCGGTGAAGCTTCTGGAGCGAATGCGATAGCCGCAAAAATTATTCCCGTTCCCGGCGTTCGGTAAACGGCGCACGGAAGAGCAAGCAATCAGAGGTTTTTCGAACCGCTGGAAGCCGCCAATGTTCTCGGCTTCTGCTGCGAATCGTCCCGCTCGTCGAACCTCCCGATGGACGACGAATGCTGATTGCGCAGTTCAGCCTCGGCGGTAAGCCAGTCCTCGACGTCTCGACCGTCCTCTCCACCGCGTTTGAGGTAGAGCTCGTACGCGCGGAGCTGAATTTGATCCCGTGTGGGCACATCTTGATACAGGTCGGCCATGACTTGTTACTCCCTTGGGGTTAAGTTCCCATCGGAATTTAGTCGCTCGTTTGCGGGTCCCGCAATACTGTAAATACTGTACCGGCCGAGACGTTACGATTATTGAGGAAGCAAAACGCCAGTCATTTGGATGGAGCATTCGGCCACTATGATGAGTTGCCCGATGGCGACCAAGGACAGCTTCCGAGACGGTCAAACTGCAAAGGCCCGCCAGGGGCTATCGTGTGCAGTCACTCCGTGAAGGACAAGATCGCCAATCGGGAGTGATTCATGTGAACTGCTGCGAGAATACCGGAATGCGACCGCAATTCAATCCAGTAAATCATGTAATAAGGGTAGAGTATGCAGCGCCGAATTCTATGCAAACGTGGCGCGCCCGGAGGGACTCGAACCCCCGACCCTCTGCTTAGAAGGCAGACGCTCTTTCCAACTGAGCTACGGGCGCACGATGTTACTTGATTCTAAACCATTTATCGCGACGCGCGACACAATTTAGAGGCGTTGACGGTCTGGCACCCACGAAGACGGTCTGTCCCCTATAGTCCCCTATGTCATCCGGGACGCATCGATCAAAATCTTAGCGATCGAAGCGGCGATTTCGAGTCTCCATTCCTGATCAAAGTGCTAGTCCTCGCCTGCGCGAGTACTCAAAGTGCCTGCGCGAAGCGCGCGTTCCTTTAGCGAAGCAAAAAACACCGGAACCAAGATCAAGACGGCGACGGTCGAGGTGATCATGCCGCCGACTATCGGAGCGGCGATGGGTTTCATCACGTCCGAGCCGATGCCGGTTTCCCAGAGGATCGGAATCAAACTGGCGAGGACTGCCGTCACTGTCATCAACTTAGGTCGCAGCCGCTGAACGGCGCCCTCGATCGTGGCCTCTTCGATATCTTCGTGCGCGATCGGCGTGCCCGAGACAAGCCTCTTGTTGAGTGCCTCATGAAGATAGACGACCATGACGACGCCGGTTTCGACGGCAATTCCAAATAGCGCGATGTAACCGACCCACACGGCGACGCTGAAGTTGTAGCCGAGCCACCATTGCAAAATCAGTCCCCCTGTCATGGCGAAAAATGTAGGCAGGATGAGGATGGCCGCTTCCATCACGGAATGAAAAACCATATAGAGCAACACGAAAATTGCGAAGAACACGATGGGGACGATGAATTTCAGCCTTTCCTTGGCGCGTACTTCGAATTCGTACTCTCCCGACCATTTGTATCTGTATCCCGGCGGAAGGCGCAGCTTTTCATTGAGCAGCCGACTGGCCTTCGCAACGAAGCCGCCATAGTCCTTCGTCGCGAGATCGAGATAGACATACCCGGTAAGCAGGCCATCCTCGTCGCGAATCATGGCCGGTCCACGCGAGAAATAAATCCTTGCAACTTCGGAGATGGGAATCTGCGCTCCGGCGGGAGTGGCGATAACGACACGCTGCAATTGTGCGATGTCATCACGGAAGTCGCGACTGTAGCGCACGTTGATGGGATACCGCTCGCGGCCTTCGATATTTTCCGCGATGTTTTCACCGCCAATGCCCGACGTGACTGCGCGCTGGACGTCGGCCACGGTGAGGCCGTAACGCGCTGCCTCGGGCCGATTGACTTCTACGTTGATATAAAATCCCTCGGCGACGCGCTCGGCAAAAATGGAACGCAGTTCCGGAATCCCGCCGAGGAGTTGTTGCACCTGCGCCCCCGCCTGCTGGATTCCTTCGACGTTCGGACCTTGGATTTTAAGGCCCACCGGGGTTTTGATTCCGGTCAATTCCATGTCGAGGCGGTTTTGTACGGGCATCGTCCACGTGTTCGTCAGACCCGGGAATTGCAGTTTTTCATCCATCTCGCGGATAAGTTTTTCGTAGTTCATGCCCGCACGCCATTGTTCTCGCGGCTTGAGCATGATCGTTGTGTCGTACATGTCCAGGGGAGCGTTATCGGTGGGGCTGTCGGAGCGGCCAACCGCGCCGAAGACGGTTTCGACCTCAGGAAAAGATTTGATGATGCGGTCCTGCTCCTGCAGCAGCGTTGAGGCCTGCGTGATCGAGATGCCGGGAAGGGCAGTCGGCATGTAGAGCGAGGAGCCCTCGTAGAGGGGCGGCATGAACTGACTTCCGATACGCCACGCCAGCGGCGCGGTGACGGCGAGAAGGACAAGGTTGAGAAGCAGCGTCGTCTTCCTGTATCGCAAGCAGAAGCGGAGAACGGGCAGATACAAGGCCTGTGTCCAGCGTGAAAATGGATTTGCGGATTCCGGCCTCAGATGGCCGCGAATAAAAATCACCATCAGGACGGGAACGAGCGTAATAGCAAGAATCGAAGAGAACGCCACCGAGAGAGTCTTTGTCCATGCCAGCGGGCGAAACATGCGGCCTTCTTGCGCTTCGAGAAGAAATACCGGCAGGAAAGACACGAGGATGACGAGCAAGGAAAAGAAAATGGGCGGCCCTACCTGTTTCGCCGCACCCATCAGAATGCGGCGTCTTTCCTTCTCTGTTAGCTTGCCTCCCGATCCGGCTCTTGTGGCAAGGTGTTCCGACAAGTGGCGGTAACCGTTCTCGACCATCACGATGGCTGCGTCGATGAGCACACCTATCGCCAGGGCCAGACCTCCGAGCGACATGATGTTGGAACTGACATGGAGAAAATACATCGGAATGAAGGATGAGATGACAGCGATGGGCAGAGTCAGAATGGGGATCAGGGCGGACCGGAAATGAAACAAGAAGGCAATCGTGACAAAACTGACGATGATGGCTTCTTCAAGGAGATCGCGTTGTAGCGTTTTAATAGATGCCTGGATCAATCCAGATCGATCATAACCTGAGACAACCTCGACACCAGACGGAAGCGATGGTTTGATTTCGGCAAGCTTTTTCTTAACTCCGTCGATCACGTTAAGGGCATTCATTCCGTAACGCATCACAATGATTCCGCCGACGGCTTCTCCCTCGCCGTTCCACTCGGCTACACCCTGACGAATGTCGGGACCGAACGTGACTGTTCCCAGATTGCGAACGAGGACCGGAGTTCCGTTCTTTGTGGCTACAGGCACGTTCTCCAGATCGTCGAGCGAACGCAAATAACCGAGGCCGCGAATCATGTACTGGGCGCCGCCCATTTCGAGCACACGCCCGCCAACTTCGTTCGTGCTGTCGCGGACACGGTCAATCACGGTCGAAAGCGGAATGTCATAAGCGCGGAGCTTGTCAGGGTCCAAATTGACCTGATACTGGCGAACGAATCCGCCGATCGTCGCGACTTCCGCCACGCCCGGGACAGTTTCCAACTGATAGCGTAGGTACCAGTCCTGAAGACTGCGCAAGTCCGCAAGACTGTGTTGGTGCGTGCGGTCAATGACAGCGTATTCGTACACCCAGCCCGCGCCAGTGGCATCTGGACCAATCATCGGCGACACGTTTTTTGGCAACACGCCCTGCAACTGCTGGATGTATTCGAGAACGCGCGAACGAGCCCAATAAAGATCCGTGCCGTCTTCGAAGACCACGAAGATGTAGGCGTCTCCAAACATCGTCTGCGCGCGGACGGCCTTCACATGAGGGGCAGCCAGCAACGAAGTAACGATTGGATACGTGACCTGGTCTTCGATGATGCTTGGCGGTTCGCCTTCCCATGGCACATGCACGATGACCTGTACGTCGGAGATATCCGGCAGGGCGTCAAGAGGAATATTCCTGAGCGACCATATTCCGGCAAGCACAAGCAGCAGTGTCCCTGTGAAGACAAGGAAACGATTGCTTGCGCACCAATCAATCACGCGGGAGATCATGGCTACATTCCTCCTTCCGCGTTCACGCTGAGCTGTTTCGCCGCAATGACCGCTCCGCCCTTCGTAGCTGTTATCGTGACTTGCCAGGTGCCGCCAGATTCAAGCGAGGCTTGACCTTCATATATGCCGCCGCCCTTTTCGTTCAGAGGCGTTACGACATTTATTGCTGCCATACCCATCTGCGGCATGGCCGGCACATAGCTGCGCACGCTCACTTGTGCCCCTGTCACGGGAGTGCCGTGCGCGCCCGTCAGCTTCACGCGGTAGAGATTTATTCCCTTTCGCGGTGTCGAAGGTTCAGTTGTGAATTCGATTTGAGCTGCAGGCGGAGCTGCGCGAGTGTTCATTGCCGCGGCTGCGCCGGCGCCGGGCGGAGGTGGCGCAAACGCGCCCATCGCAGCTTGGAGCTGGCTTTCGGAATCGATGAGGAAGTTCGCGGAAGTGACGACTCGCTCACCGGCCTTCAGTCCCTTAAGAACGATAAAATCATCGCCCACTTGCGACTCGAGTTGCACATCGCGCGGCTCGAGGTAGCCACCGCCGTTGTCCACAAAAACGATCTGCCGCGTGCCGGATTGCAGGACCCCGCTTACCGGAATCACGAGCTGATTTCCGAGCGGCACTTTCACCGTCACATTGACGAACATCCCGGGTGTGAGCGTGAGATTGGGATTTGAAAAAACGATGCGCACTCGCGCTGTGCGCGTCGTCATGTCCACGTCGGGATAGATGAAGTCAACTCTTCCTTGAAATACGCGCCCAGGATACGAACTCACAGTCAAGACAGTCGGAGCGCCAACTCGTATTCGGCCCAAATCGCTCTGGAAGACTTGAGCAAACACCCAGACGGTAGAAAGGTCGGCGATGGTGTACAACCGCGTGTCCGGCTGAACCGTGAGATTGGGGAGCGCATTTCGTTCCGTGACGTAGCCGGAAACCGGCGAATCGATCTCGAGCGCTTCTTGTGCTTGACCCGAGGATTCGAGCCGCGCAATTTCGCGTTGCGGCAAATTCCACTGCTTCAAGCGGTCGAGAGATGCATTTACGAGCGAAGCGCTGCCTGCGGTGACGCCCGGCACAGAGCTCCGCGAAAGATTCTGGGCATTCTGTCTCGCAATTAGGTACTCGCGTTCGGCGGCAGTAAGCTCCGGACTGTAGATCGTGAATAGCGGCTGACCTTTTTTGACATACTTGTACGTTGCATCCGCGAACACCTTCTCGATGTAGCCCGAAAAGCGTGTCTGAATGTAGGACTGTCGGGTCTGATCTATGGCGACGGTTCCCGTGGTGCGGATTTCATCTTCGACTGATTTCCGTTCAACGACTCCGAACTTCACTCCGATGGATTGCAGGCGCTCGGCCGAAATCTGGACCGGCGAAAGCGGAGTTTCAGACGGCGGAGCAACTGTTGAGATGGGCGCACTCGCTTGACCTGATTGCGCAGTGCCACTCGAACTCGTCACAGCGGCGCTCTTGGTCGAATGCATCCCTCGTGAGTACCGCCACGCTCCGATTAACAAAAAAAGGAGTATCAGGTTTCCAACTGCCGCCAGAAAAAACGCTCTTCGATAGTTCGCCATGACTTTTTCTCCTGCGCTCATGCCTCAACGGAGCGACAATCCGGTTGCTTCTTCGATCTGGGCTAGTGATGTTTCGTGTTCGTCGAGCATTTGCCAGTACTCTTCGTCAAGTTTGAGGACGTCAAGAAATGAGGCGAGTAGGGCCTGGAAATCCTCGTGGTTCGATTGATATGCGGATAAGCCTGCTTCGAATTCCGCACGCGATTGCGGAAGCAGCCCGTCGCGATAAATCTTGAGGAGTTCCGCAGATTTTCCCGCGCTCACATACTCCTCGCGAAGCCCTGCGGCAATTTGTTGAGCAACTGTTTCGGATTCGCTTTTGGAGCGATTCTGCTCCGCTTCCGCTTGCGCCAGCGCCGGTTGTTGGCGACGTCCTCGATATATGGGAATCCGGACGCCGAACGTAAGCATGTAGTAGGCGCGGAATTGCGTGGGGTCGGTGCGTTGCCACATGTATTGCAAATTGAAGTCTGGATAAAAATCCTTCTTGGCTAGGTCCACCTGGAGCTTTTGTTCCTCCACTTTCTTTTGCATCCCTGCGATTTCCGGATTGTTCGCGCCGGCGGCAGCCAGCAACTGTTCATAGCTGTAGGAAAGCGGAGTCTCGGAAAGCGCGGCGGCCTCGATGTCGGGCGAAGTTTGCGGACGATTGAGAAGCTGCTTGATGGCGGCTTGTGTCTTTCCTATCTCTAACTGATTCGTTGTGATTTCTCGGAGAAGCTTGGTTTGCTCCAACTGTGCTTGCAGGACTTCCTGTTGATTTCCCATGCCGCTGCGATACCGCGCGTCAGCGGATTCTTCAACTTGGCGCAGTAAATCCGCATCCACGCTGAGAATTGTCGCTCTCTCCGACAAATAGCCCAGCGCGAAATATGTTTTTTTCACATCGGCGAGAATTGCCCGGCGAACGGATTCGTATCCTTCCTGCGAAACATCGGCGTCCTTCCTTGCAATTTCTCCGCGAAGGCGGAGTTTCCCTGGAAACGGAATGTCCTGCGAAAAGCCGAGGCCGATATAAGCGAAATCGCTGTTCGTATAACCGGCGAAAGGTCGCGGGCTGCCGACGCTGAACTGCTGCACCATCACCTGCGGGTCAGGCAGCGTCGAGACTTGGGTTGGCACCTGCTTCGCTGCGTCCCATCCGTGCCGTGCAGCTTGTATCTGAGGATTGTTTCGCTCCGCTTCCGTGAGGAGTTCGGCGAGCTTCGCCGGGTGACCTGACGAAGGAGCGCCCTGCGCGCGCGACGGCAAGGCTGTCGCCAGAGCTATCAGAGTTGCACAAACAGCTAGATAACTGGACCTCATAACCTGTCCTTTCCGTTTCCTTGGTGATTTGTCCGTGTCGTACTCGCGAGCTCGCGCCGTGAGTCTGTCCGATTTGGTGCGCACGAAGAGACAGGCGTGCGCACTGATGCGCGTGTATTAGGAAAGTCTTAGATTAAGAATGTGCAGAGGAGAGATTGAAGAGGCGGAGGCGAATAATCTCGCGCCGCACCCGCGGATATTTCCGCATCAATGCGCGGCAGCGGACTTGATGTTTCAGTTGAAACCGCTAATGTCGCCGCCGGAGCCTGCTCGGATGCCTTGTATTGCGATTGGGGCAACGGGGCGTTCGCGTAGCAACAAGACATGTCCGGCGCAGCCTCGAGTTTGACGGTGCCCTGGCCCACGCGCATTTTTTCGCAGCATGATTGAGTCTTCGATGTCTCGCATTGCACCATCAACGAGGATAAGAACGCGCACGCAAAAACAGGCATTGGCCCCAGACTTACAAGGGTCAGCGCCAATCCGAATATGAGTGATCGTCGCACTGGTGTTCAGTCTAGCATATGGGCTTTACGAGTGCTGCTCTCATATCCTCCCGCATGTCCTAGTCGAATGCTGTGAACCGAGTCACCGAGGAGTGTGATCCCGGTCACAACGAGGGAGAAGCTTGGTCATTGAACAGGTGGCAGAGCAGCCCAACTCGGCACAAATGCTGCGTTCACCACAAGGAACATTGCGCCGAGTTACGACTGAGCCGAGCGGTACGAATGGCCCCCAGGGCATGTAGATAAGGTCTACCGGCGGTCGGCAGCGAGGTGGCGAACGTCGCGGCCGGCGACCATGTAAATGACGTCTTCGGCGATGTTGGTGGCGTGGTCGCCGATGCGCTCCAGATTCTTGGTGATTAAAACCAGCTCGAAGGCCGGATAAATGACCGCCGAGTTTTCCATCATGTAGGTAAGAAGCTCGCGGAAAATCTGATCGCGGAGGTTGTCAACCTGATCATCGCGAACGAGGACGGATTTGGCGAGTTCGGCGTCACGGCGAACGAGGGAATTGAGGCTATCGCGAACCATCCCTTCGGCGAGCTCGCTCATTCGCGGCAAATCGACATAGGGCTTGACCTGCGGGTGACGCAGGATCCGCAACGCGGATTGGGCGATGTTGACAGCTTGATCGCCGATGCGCTCGAGGTCGTTGTTAATGCGCGAAGCGGAAAGGATGAAGCGCAAGTCGACGGCCATGGGCTGTTGCAAGGCGACAAGCTGCATGACGCGGTCGTCGATTTCGATCTGCATCTCATTGATGGCTTTTTCTTCGTCGAGAACGCGGGTGGCGAGGGCTTCGTCCTTTTGAAACACGGCCTGTACCGCTTGATGGACGGCGCGCTCCGCGAGACCTGCCATCCAGAGCAAGCGTTCCTTCAATTCTTCTAGATCGTGTTCGAAATGGCGTTCCATGAAAGCTCCTTGCGTGCCACGGCTGTCTGACCAAACCGCGAAAACCTCACGTCAGTTTGCGCAGAAACAGAGCAAAAACGGGACGTGAGTTACAAAATGAAATGCTTTAGCCGAAGCGGCCGGTGATGTAGGCCTCGGTGCGCGGATCGGCGGGCGTGGTAAACAATTTCGGCGTGGGCTGATATTCAATGAGCCGGCCCTCGAGAAGAAACGCTGTGAAATCGCTGGCGCGCGCGGCCTGTTGCATGTTGTGAGTGACGATCACGATAGTGCAAGAGGGCTTCAACTGAAACAGGAGCTCCTCGATCTTTGCGGTGGTGACTGGATCGAGCGCGGAGCAAGGCTCATCGAGAAGGAGGACTTCCGGATCGACGGCAAGGGCGCGGGCGATGCAAAGGCGCTGCTGCTGGCCTCCGGAAAGAGTGTAAGCCGACTTGTGGAGCTGATCTTTCACTTCGTCCCAAAGTGCGGCACGACGCAAGCTGTGCTCGACGGATTCGGAGAGGCTGCCTTTGTGGCCGTTGATGCGGAGGCCGTAAGCAACGTTGTCAAAAATGGATTTGGGAAATGGATTGGGACGCTGAAAAACCATGCCGACGCGGCGGCGGAGCTTGACTACGTCCATGTCCGCGATGTTTTCGTCATCGAGCAGGATGTCGCCTTCGACGCGGGCGGTGCGGACCGTTTCGGTCATGCGATTCAAGCTGCGCAGAAATGTGGATTTACCGCAGCCGGAAGGACCGATAAGCGCGGTGACAACATTCGAGGAAATGTTGATGTCGATACCGTGGAGAACTTCCTTCGGCCCATAAGACACTTTCAGGCCGGAGATTTTGAAACGCAGGCTGCTGTCCGCCGTGACGGAAGGCTTCGGCGGCAGGGAGAATCTCTGGGGCGTGTCCACGGACTGTTCCGATTTGAGGTTCACGTTATTTCCACTATGTACTGTACCCACGCTGGCCATAATTTTCTACCTCGATAGCGGCATTTTGCGCGCGAGGGCCAAACGCGTGACAATGTTGACGAGCAGGACGAGCGTCACAAGCACCAGCCCGGCGGCCCAAGCTTGCCGGTGCCAGTCGTCATAGGGCGAAACCGCGTACGTGTAAATCATGAAAGGCAATGACGCGGTGGGCTGCGACCAACCGTGGCTCCAAGAATTGTTGCCGAAAGCGGTAAAAATGAGCGGAGCGGTTTCGCCCGCAACACGGGCCAATGCCAGCATTACACCCGTGAGAATACCGCGAAATGCCGCCGGAACGACAACGCGCGTGATTGTAGCCCATCGCGCCGCACCGAGGGCCAAGGACGCCTCGCGAAGACTGGAAGGAACGGCGCGAAGATACTCCTCGGTGCTGCGAACGGAGATCGGAATCATCATGATTCCGAGAGCGAAGCCGCCGGCGAGAGTTGAAAAAGTGTGCATGGGCAAGACGATGACGGTATAGGCAAAGATCCCAATCACAATGGAGGGCACACCGTTGAGCAAGTCCACCGTGAAGCGGAGGACGGACGCGATTGTGTGGCCGGCGAACTCAGAAAGATAAATACCCGCGAGAATTCCCACCGGAACTCCGATGCAGCAGGCGAGAAGCAACAGCTTGGCACTGCCCACGATTGCGTTGGCCATGCCGCCACCGGGGACATTGACGGGCGCGGGCAATTTCGTGAAGAAATTCCAGCTCAAGGCGCTGGCGCCGTGCCAGGCGAGGTACCCAAGAATGTAAAACATGACTGAAACGGTGAGGAGAGCGCAGGCGCCAGTTAGGGTGAGCATGACGACATTGGTAACGGAACGCCGGGTCATTTTTCTGGACGGGCTTCGGGTCGGGCGTTTGGAAGTGGTGTTCACGGGCGCACCGTGCCGCGCCGGACTGTGGCAAGAATCAGCAATCGGGCGAGGGCGTTGAGTATAAACGTAAGTCCGAAGAGAATAAGACCGAGCTCGATGAGCACGTGGATGTATAGCGTGGAAGTAGCCTCGGCGAATTCGTTGGCGATGACGGCGGCAATGGAATAGCCGGAGGCAAAAAGAGATGTGTGAATGCTGGGGTCGTTGCCGATGACCATGGTTACGGCCATGGTTTCGCCCAGCGCGCGCGCGAGGGCCAGAAAGATGGAGCCGAATATGCCGGAACGAGCGTAAGGGACAACAACTTGCGAAGCCGCTTCCCATTGTGTCGCGCCCAAAGACAGGGCAGCTTCGCGCTGCTCCTGCGGGACGGCGAGGAGCACTTCGCGGGATACGGAAACGATGAAGGGAACGACCATGATTCCAAGAACCACGCCTGCTGCGAGGAATCCGAAACCATAAGCAGGACCTTGAAAAAGCGGGAGAGAACCCAGAGTTGACTGCAAGAAGGGCTCGACGCCGGAACGAATGATTGGAACGAGGACGAAAATACCGAGCAGGCCATAAACGACGCTGGGCACGGCAGCGAGTAGGTCAATAATGAAGGCGAGCCAATCGGACAGCCATGCGGGGACAAGCTCAACGAGGAAAATCGCGGTGCCCAAACCGAGCGGAATTGCGATGATCAGGGCGAGGAGTGAAGTAACGAGCGTGCCGTATAAGAAAGGCAGCGCGCCAAAATGCTGCGCGATAGGGTCCCAGATACTTGTGAACAGGAATTTCCATCCGAATTCGTGACGCGCGAGACGGGAATTAAGCCAGAGCTCGACGAGAAGGACGCCGACGAGGATGAAAATTCCGGTACCGGCCAGCAGAGTGATGCTGTACGCGACGGAATCGCCGAGATCAAAGTTTCGCAATCGGCGCCAAACTCCCGTGAAACCATTGCCGGCGGGGGCGGCTAGGTCGGTGGTAGTCATGTGAAAGAAGCCGCGTTGGGAGATTCAGACATTTTGCCCTCTGAGATAGCCGGAAGGATGCTACAACCCCAGTCGAAGAACGTAAAGACCAGGGTAGAAACGCCACTCGAAAACAGGGCATCCATTGTTTGTTGATGCGATGGATGCCCCTTTTTCGAATTCCATCGGGCTACTGCAGCGGCTGGCCCGCCGCAGTCATCTGACCAATCAACGTGCCGTCAAGTTGGATCACCGAATCGGGCAGCTTGGAATAGTCGAGCGAATCGGCCTGATCCTGTCCTGTGGTGATGATGAATTGCACAAAGGCTTTGAGCGCTTCGCGATTGGACTTGTTGGCCCCATCTTTGGGGATTAACAGGAAAGTGAAACCGCTGATGGGATAAGCGTCGGGCGCGGATGCGGGAGGATCGACGATGGGAGTTCTGACATCCTTAGCGAGCGCGTCGGTAAACGCTGCAATGGCGGCAGTGGCACCCGCCGAAGTGGGCGTAACCCATTTTCCAGCCTTATTTTCGATCATAGCGACAGGAAGATGATTGTTGGTCGCGTAATTAAGCTCTGTGTAGCCGATCGAGCCTTCGCTTTGCTTGACGATCCCGGTAACCCCTTCGCTTCCCTTCCCGCCCAGAGAACCGGGAGCAGGCCAGTTTACGGCGATTCCTTGGCCGACATTCTTGGCCCAAGTGGCGTTCACAGTGCTTAGGTATGTCGTGAAGATGTTGGTGGTTCCGCTGCCCTCGGAGCGATGAACGACGATAATTGTCTTGTTCGGAAGCGTGACGCCAGGGTTGCTATGAGCAATTGCCGGGTCTCGCCAGTTCTTAATCGTGCCGAGATAGATGCCTGAAAGCGCAGCCGCAGTCAGGCGCAACGGCTGTTTCAGCTCCGGCAAGTTGTAGGTAATACACACAGGGCCGGCGCTTTCCGGGATTTGGATCATGGGCTGCATGGAGGCGAGCTGTTTGTCGTCGAGGGCGGCGTCGCTGGCGCCGAAATCCACCAAACCGGCTTTGACCTGCTGAATTCCGCCGCCGCTGCCGATGGACTGGTAATTGATCTGCATGCCCGCATGCGCGGACTGAAATTGGCTGATCCACTGCGTCATGATGGGATACACGAAGGTGCTGCCCGCGCCCGTGAGACGGACGGATTGGGATGTGCTTTCGGAAGATTGGCCGGTCTTCGAAGAACAGCCCGCCACGGCCAGAATGGCGAGGAACAGAGCACAAAGGGATTGTTTCACGATTCAATTCTCCTTTTTCAAGAGCTTCTGAGTTATTGCCCGCGTGTAAATTTCTCTTCTTTCATCGTAGGAATTCGGGGCCCGGTAATTTGTTTCGCCTTGAACAGTCATGACGATCAGCCGCTTACGGCAAGTCGTAGCGCAAGTCCACAAAGGCCATCCCGAGGTGCGCGCTGTTGGCGTTTCCGGGAGTGGCGGTGTTGGACCATGGATTTCGCGACAGATATGAGCCTTGCGAGATGATCTTCAAGTCGCCGTATTTGACGTTCTTCCACAGAGTCTCAATGACGCCGAAGGTGGCTTCCTGAATCGTGCGGTTCTGAGCGCTGCCCGAGCCTGGGAAGCCGTAGCCAACAAATGTGGGTGGCGGCCCTGCGGTCACCTGCTGGAAGGTGCGGCCGAAATATGCGCCGCCGTAGTAGCCGTAGACCATCGTCTGGGGAGTGAACTGATATTCGAATCCAGCGATGCCGGAACCGGCATGAAGCGGCGAAGGGACGAAATTGCCGGCGGCGTTCGTTGTGACCGCGAAATCGGGACCGAGACCGAAAATGTAGCGGCCACCTCCATCGCTCCAAAAAGAATTGGCGATGAGGTGAAGATTCTTGATCACTTCGAAGTTCACGTTGACGGAGCCGCCGCCGCCGGACTTGGTGACATTGGCGTTGGTTGAAGCGGTGTTCAAACGAAAGGCTCGGTAGACGCCGGAAGCCTCGATGTGAAAAGCGTGGCCGCTGAGCTTCGTGTCATAGGCGACTTTGGCAATGACATCGGGGCCGATGTTGGGAGTCTTGGTGTTGCCGCCGGCGTCGTCAACTTGAGAAGAGTTGAAGCCAGCGGGGAAAGTGACCAGCCCGCCGGTGTATTGCTCGGGATCTTCGAGGGCGAAGCCGAGGGTCCAGTTGCTGTTGGCATGGTAGACGACGCGGAAGCCGGGCGTGCGCAGCCAAACCAAGCCAACCTGGTAATTCGTGTCCATGTCCTGACTGAAGAAAATGTCGCCGGGCATGGGGGAAATTCCGGTGCGATTTGGAGTCATCATGCTCCAAGACTGCCCGCCAAGAACTTCCCACTTGCCGCGATGGACATCGACCCAGTAGAGGCGCATGCGCATGGTGTTGGCGTGGCTGGTGACTTCGAGGTTGGTCGGCGCGTTGCCGAGGAAGTCGGCTTCGAGATAGCCGGTGACGGCGAAGTTGTCCGGATTGGCGTCGATTTTAATTCCGACGCGAGAGTTTTGCGCGCTGAAGCGAGTCTCGGACAAACGCCCGGCAGGAGAAGAACCGTTGAACGGGATGCTACCGAAGCCGGTACCGATGCCGCTGCCAACGTCAGTGGAGCGATAGACCGAAGTGAAATCCAAGAAACCGAGAGGACTGAAATTTGCGCCACCAATCTTAAAGAAAAGCGGCGACTGATTCGCCTGGTCGGTCTGGGCTGCCTTGGGGGACGCCACGGTCGCGGGGGCCGGGGCAGTTGCCGCTGCTGCTGCGTCGGCGGTGCTTATGTTCGTTGCTGATGACGAACTTTCATTACCAGTCGTTACCGCGTTTTTCGTGGTCGAATTCGATTCTGCGCCGGCCAATGAGACACCGGCAGAATTTGCGTCTTTTTCGAGCGTAACCGGTGCAGGAGAAACGGATGCATCGCGGCCTCGCCGCTGGAGCCCGTTTATTTCTCGCTGTTGGTCATCCAGGGCCTTGCGTTGTTCGGTCAGTTGCTGCTGTTGCGCTTGAATCAAATCTCGAAGCTTCTGGAGTTCCGTGGCCGGAGCAACGGTTTCGGGTTTAGCCGCTGCCTTCGCCGCAGAATTTGTCGCGGACGTATTTGCCTTGGATGTCGTTGTCGAAGTCGCCGGCGAAGATTTGGCGGACGTATCCTTACTCTTATCTCCGTCGGAATTTGCAAATGTGGGCATCGCTGACATGAGCGCCACTGCCACAAAACCAATCAAGATCCTTCTCATTCACTCCTCCTTGAGGATGTTCCCGCGTTTTTTACAAGAGATCGAATATCGAGAATCAGTGAGCGCCCAGGGACGCGAACCGTGTAGACAATGTCGCGGCCGCTCAGCGCCTGAAAATGGGTGGCTGGCACCGGGGGGTGCCAGCCAATCGGGGTGACGCAGCAGACTCTTCCGCAGTATTGGCGTCGTGGGGTGTCGGTCAAGTTCTGCTCCGTGGATCGAGGAAAGTCTGCGATACGCATTTGAACGGAAGATAAGCAGCAGATGAATGTTCTGTTACAACTACTCGGCGGGGGATTTGCAGCTACTGATATTGAACGAGTTAGGCCGCTTGTGGCGGATGTCGAGGCCGCGCAGCCAGAAGACGATATCTTCCGCAATGTTTGTGGTGTGGTCAGCGATGCGCTCCATGTTTCGGGTGGCCAGCATGTACTGCACATGGGCAGGGACCAACGAAGAGTCGCGCTTCATGGCCGAGAGCAAGTACTCGAAGATTTGGTCACGGAAGTCATCAATTGCCTCTTCGCTTTCGAGGACTTCGTTGGCGAGCGTGAGGTTGCGATAGATGAGCGCACCGAGGCAACGGCCGACCATGGCCCGCACGGAAGCAGCCATCGGCTCGAGCTCGGCCGGCGGCTCAACGCCGGGCATTTGGGAAAGAGAGATGACGCGTTGGCAGATGTTGACGGCGAGATCGCCCATGCGCTCCAAATCGTTGTTAATTTTCAACGTGGCGACGATGTGGCGGACTTCGTCTTCGGGCAAGTTACCACCGCGAAGCTGGCGCACCGCGTGATCGTCGATGATGATCTCCATTTCGTTGATGCGCGGCTCAGTAACGAACACGCCGCTGGCGATTTCCTCGTTACTCGAAAGCAGAGCCTCGAGGGCGCGGCTTACTGAGCTTTCGACCGTGCGCGCCATGGAGACAAGATAGCTTTCGAGAGCCGTTTGATACACGTTTTCGGGGCTGGTGGCCGGTGATGCCATGGTTTTGGCCTCCTTTTTCAAAAAAAGACTTATCGTGGATGGGACTTTGTACGCGAAAAGCATGAATGGAAGACATTGCAGAAAGATGACGCACGTATAAAGTCTGCGAGAAAGGCTCAAGCAGCGACAGGCAGGGAAAAATGGAATTGCGAGCCCTCCGCCACCGTGCTTTCGACCCAGATCTGCCCGCCATGGGCTTCGACAATGTGCTTGGCGATAGCCAGGCCGAGACCCGTGCCGCCGACTTCGCGCGAGCGTGCGGCGTCGACACGGTAAAATCGCTCAAAGATACGGACCTGATCGGCTTGCGGGATTCCAATCCCCGTGTCCGCAACCGTGATCACCACGAAACCTTCCTTCTTCGTCGCACTAATATTAATGCTGCCGCCGGCAGGCGTGTACTGAATGGCGTTGTCGAGCAAATTGCGCATCACTTCGCGAAGAAGACTGGCGTCGCCGAGGACACGAGAAATATTTCGCGCCACATCCGCAATAGCTAGAGACAGATGCCTCTGGCTGGCCGCACCGCGCGCGGATTCGACGGCGGCTCCAATCAACGCCCGAAGATCCACCGTCTGAAAATCCATATCGAGCTTCCCCGCTTCGATGCGAGAAAGTTTCAGGAGATCGTCGGTCAGCCGCGACAAACGAGCGGCATGGTTCCGAATGATTTCGACGAAGTGCCGGCTATTTTGCGGATCCTCGAGGGCGCCGCTCAAAAGCGTTTCAGCGAAACCTTGAATTGCAGTGAGCGGAGTACGGAGTTCGTGGGAAACGTTGGCGACAAAGTCCTTTCGCACTTGTTCGAGGCGGCGGAGGTCCGTGATTTCGTGGAGGACAACGACGGCTCCGAATGTCTCTTTTTTTTGCTGCGCCTCAGAGCCGGTGACAACGCCATTGAACGAGCGGATCGGTGCGACAGTTACGGAGAAATTGCGTGGCTGCGCGGTTCCCAGGGAAATCTCCCCATGAAGAGTTTCTTCGCCGGAAAGCGCTTGGCGGATTAATTCGAGAATATGAGTTTGGCGAATCACCTCTATGGCAGGCTTGCCTTCAATGCCGACCGAACCCACGTCCCAAATTTTCGCAAATGCCTGATTGCAAAAAGTGACGCGTTCGCGAGCATCGACCACGGCGATACCCTCCACCATGCTACGCAGAATTGCAGCAGAGCGATTGCGTTCCTCGGTGAGCGAGCGAATTGTAGCGTTCAGATGAGCGGCCGTTTCGTTGAGGATGCTCGCCAAATCGCTAAGCTCGTTGCCGTGCTCCGGTGGCAAGGGGCGGAAGTCGCCTGCAGCCAGACGGCGGCAAAAATCCTCGAGGCGTTGCACACGATTTAGATGCCGGCGCGAAACGAGCAGCGTGACACCGATTCCGATCAGGAGAACAACGAAAGAGATTTCCAACAAGGTGCGTCCGACATTCGCGAGGCCCTGATCGATCTGCGTGAAAGGCATCGCGGAAAGAATCGCATTGTCGTGAAAGATGCGTGCCACGCAGAAATCGACGCCAGCGAGAGCGCCGAGCAAAAGGACCAGGTAGGCAAGTCCGAGCTTCCAGACGGGATTAACTCGCACTGGTTTCAAAGATGTAGCCTGCGCCACGAACAGTTTTGAGATACTCCGGCTTTTCCGGATTTTTTTCCATTTTTTCGCGGAGCCGCCGAACGTAAACGTCCACGCTTCGGGGCGTGACAAAGCGGTTGTCTCCCCACACTGCATCGAGCAACTGATCGCGTGAAAAAACGCGATTAGGCCGGGACGCCAAATAATAGAGCAATCGGAATTCGAGGGTGCTGAGCGGAAGCGTTTTACCTTCGCGCTGGGCGCGATAAGAAACCGGATCAACCCGGAGTGAACCCACTTCGAGCGGTTTCGCTTCCTCCCCGGACGTATGAACGCGCCGCAGCAGCGCCTTGACGCGAGCCACAAGCTCGCGGGGGCTGAACGGTTTTGTCACGTAGTCGTCGGCTCCCAGTTCAAGACCCACAACGCGGTCCGCTTCCTCGCCGCGCGCCGTCAGCATCAGAATGGGCAGGCGATTCAGTTTCTCGTCGCGGCGAATCTCCTTGCAGATTTCCAAGCCGGAGAGTTTCGGAAGCATCAGATCGAGAATGAGCAAGTCGGGAGGCGATTTCCTGATTTGCGCCAGTCCACTGACACCATCGCCGCACGCCATGACCTGGAAAGTGTCCTTTTCGAGGTTGTAGCGAACCAACTCCACAATGTCCTTATCGTCTTCAATGATGAGGATTCGCGACTGCGGATTCACGATAGCGAAAGCATAGCGGAAGGCGTGCGCGTCAGCAAGAAGGCGGCTGCGTCGTTACAGAATATTCACAATTAAGGAAATGAGCGCGTACGCCGCGGCAACCTCGGGATCGCCCGGATTCGGCCCCCGACTTGCTTCGTAATTACCGTGGCAACGAGCAACGCTTCAAATGCAGGAAGAACAAAGTGGTTGTCGGACCGGCTACGGCCAGGATGGGACGCCGCGGTTTATTTAACTGCAAAAGATTGCAGGTTGGACGCGCGGAATGTGAAAGCGAGTTGGGGACTCGATTGCCAGTGAACCGAATGCGCGAGTTGCGGGATGTGGGCGTCGCAGAAAGCTTGAACGCCGCTGTGGGCACGGGACAATTTGTGGGGAAGTGGGGAGATGGGTGCGGGGAGTGGGAAGCGTGCAAAGGGCGCTGAAACTTAGCTTAACGTTAGCGTGCCTGGCGTTGACGGGCTTTACGACGCTCGCCAGCACAGGAACGCACACCGCTAAGCGGACGCGGGAAGCCAGAAATTCTTCGAAGGCGCCGCTGCGCTTTGAAGCCAACCGTGGCCAGACGGACGAGCACGTGAAATATCTGGCTCGCGCGACGGACTATAATATTTTTCTCGCCGAGAATGAGGCCGACATTGTCCTTCATCATGAATTGAAGCCCTCGGAAACGGTCGCACGCGGCAAAATAATTGTGGTGCAGGCGCATGCAAACGTATTGCGGCTGCGCTTTGCGGATGCGAATTCGCCAACGAAGATTGTGCCGCTGCTTCGTCGCCTGGGCAGCGGTAACTCAGCGGCTGTGGAATGCACGGCTGTGGCCTACCGCGGCGTCTATGCCGGCGCGGATATCATTTTTCGCGGCGACCAACAAAAAATCAGACTCGATTTGGATCTTTCGCCCGGAGCCGATCCGACTGGAATGGCGCTGACTGTGGATGGCGCTACCGGAATCATCCTGGACGCGGCGGGAAACGCAGTGGTGCGCATGGGAAAAGCTTCGCTCGTTCTGGAAAGGCCGGCTATTTTCGAAGTACGCGACGGCCGGCGGCGGCCGCTCGCTGGGAGCTACAGGATCGAACCGAATAACCGGCTGCGTTTCGTAGTTGGATTGTCAGGCGCGAACGATCGAGTAATTACGGATTGAACGCGGCGCGCGTTTCTCCGGTTTCAAGCGTCGACTTCATCACCCTGCAACATCGTTCTCTCATGTCATTTGCTCCGTACAATTCCTGCCTAACTGAGGCGCACCTCTAGGAATTCACCCGCGTTTGCAGTATCTTCAAAGTGTTGCAGCCCAACCCCCGGAGGAACGAATGGCCGACGATAAGTGTGAGAATCCGCAGCAGCCGCAATCCGCATCGCAGCCCGCGGCGGAAAGCGCACACATGGTGAAATGCGTAAAGTTCGGGCGTGAGATGCCCGGCCTCGACCGTCCGCCATGGAAAGGTGAACTCGGCCAGCGCATCTACGACCATGTGTCCAAAGAGGGATGGAAGATGTGGATCGAGCACTCGAAAATGATTATGAACGAATACCGGCTGAATCCTCTCGACCCGCAATCACAGAAGATTATCGCCGAACAGATGGAAAATTTCTTTTTTGGCGAGGGCGCGCAGTTGCCTCCCGGCTACGTTGCGCAGAAATCGAAAAGCTAGCAAGGCAGATTCCAGCCCCGGCCTACGCGGAGATTCTTCCTGTGACGGGATGTTCCACCGGCAAGCGGGGAGAAAATTCAAACAGTAATTTCGCATGCGCCGCACGGAGCGCCGCTTCGACCTCATCTGGCGTTTCTGCGCGCGCGAAGATGAAGCCGAGATAGCTCGATCCCTCCGGCCAGGCTGCGACGTAATCTTTTACCCGGGCTGTGATGCGGATCTCCGAGACACTTGGAACGCGCTCCGCTTCTTCAAGACCTTCGACGCGCTCGAAAATGCCGCTGCGCGGCACCGGAATCATCATCACGCCAGACGCGTCCGGCTCGCGCACGACGTTTGTGCCGCCAAGTCCGAGCGCGTGCCGCAACAAAAGTTCCTCAAGCGAAATTCGCTGCGGCCCGAAACGCAGCGCGCGCGAACACAGGCCGCCAATCGGGCGCGGCGCGATTTCGAGAATCCACGGACCTCGCTCATTGATCCTGAATTCCGCGTGCACAGGGCCATGCGTCAGTCCGAGAGCGTGGACGGCGCGCGCCGCACAATCACGCAGCGCCGATTGCTCCTCGCTGGGCAAGCGCGATGGCGTCACGTAAATTGTCTCTTCGAAATACGGGCCTTCGAGCGAATCGGGTTTATCGAATATCGCGAGAATCTTCAAAGTCCCATGATCGAGCAAGCCTTCTACCGCGACTTCCCTTCCCGGAATGTATTCTTCAATCAGCAACCGATCGAGTCCCGGCTCGCGCGTCACCTGGATTTCCGGCGACTCGAGGAGCGACCGGATTCGCGACACTGCGGCACGAAATTCGTTTTCGCCATCCACACGAATCACGCCCTGGCTTCCCGCTAGCGAAAGCGGCTTTACGACACAGGGAAATTTAACTTGCGCGACGATATTTTCGACGGATTCATTCAGAGTAAATGATAAGAATTCGGGAACTGGCAAGCCGGCGGCGTGCAGTGTCTCGCGCTGCGTCAGTTTGCTGCGGCAACGTTCAACAGCTTCCGGTGCATTACCGGCAAGGCCTAAGGCGCGCGCGGCGTAAGCTGCTGTCGGCGTCGGGCGGTCGCCCAGCGCAAGAATCGCATCCGGCGGATCGCTCGCAAATCGCTGGATGATTTCTTTGGCGGCTTCTTGCGGAGTTTCGAAGTGCAACGGCACCGCGCCGTCACTCCAGGGATCGTCGAGCTTGTGGCAACGATCCGTGGCGAAATGAACTTCGACGCCGAGAGCTTCCGCGGCATCAGCGAATCCGCGCGTCTGGTAGCCCAGCTTGCTTGCCAGAATCAGCAATTTTTTGCGCGAAATATTCATCAAATAAAGCCGTCCGTCTGCCGAATCGATTTCCTCGCTTCCGCGATGGGGGCCAACTGGTCCCCGGTGGGCTCGGCTCAACAGTACCAAGGCTCGGTGAGATACGGGATTGTGGCGCGCGAAATCATGGGCGGTTGCTTTAGAAGCGCCGGCGCCCCTGCGGCGCGCCGAGCCGCCGCTTCGATGCGTTCAAAGATGCGCGAGCGGGACTGGTTCAATTTCTCGCCAGCGTGAACGATTTGTTGCAACTCCTGAGACAGCGCATCGACGCGAGGATCGGAGTGTTTCCACGGATAGACCATCGCGGATTCGTCGAACGGCGCCACAAGAGCGCGCACCTCGCTTAATTCAAGTAGGCGCGAACCAGCGGGGATTAACAGGCGAATCGCAAGCTGGATCGGCGCGACATTTTCGACCAGGCCGTTCTCGCGCAGGACTTCCAAGAGCTCGATGTAGCTTTCGAAACTCGTCCACGGCGTGAACGGCAAGAACGTGGACTGCAAGGTCAGGCCAATTTCTTGGAAGCGGCGGACGACGTCCAAAAAATCAGCGCGCGTATGATGCTTGTCGAGCTTTTCGAGAACCAGATCGTCGACTGATTCAACAGCGCTCGTAACGAACAGGCATCCTGTTTGACGCAGCACCGGCAAGAATTCGGAATGCCTCAGCAGATGCTCGATCTTGATTGTCACATCGTAGGTGATTTGGGGAAACTCATTGTGCAGCGACTCGACGAGAGGAATTGCGTGGCCGATTCCGTTGAAGAAATCAGGATCGCCGAAGGTGATGTGCTGCGCGCCGGCGGCAACTTGCTGGCGAATGTCGGCAAGTACGACATCGCTGTCTACGACGCGAAAAGCACCTTTATACACGGGAACGATGGGACAATGGCGGCAAAGATGTTTGCACCCGCGGCTCGCCTCCGTGTAACCGACCGATCGTTTTTCGCCATCCGGCAATGCCAGCCGCGCATATTGATCCAGAACGACGAGTCCCGTGCGATTGGGGACCGCAAATTTCTGCCGCGCGAGTGATATGACTGGTTCGCATTGCACATCCGCACCGTGACCGACCGCGATTCTCCTTGCGAGATCCGTCAAACCCTGCTCGAATTCGCCGCCTAGAATTGTCTGCACGCCAAGGGCGCGAAGCCATGACTCATTCATCGGCGCATAAAGGCCATAAAAACAAATATGCGCGGCAGGAACCAATCTCCGAATTGTTTTTAGGAGTTCGACAGCGAGCCGCGTCGCGGTGTGCATCGGAACGTAAAATGCGATAAGCGCTGCGTCGCGTACTGTCTCTTCGCAAAACTGCTCCCGCGACAGGTCCACGCACACAACTTCCGAGCCGCCCGCGCGCAGCCACGCCGCGGGCGAAGCCAGCCCAAAAGGCTGCCGTCCCAACTCGTACGTCGAAATGAGCACTATTTTCATGGCTGTTGGTAATTCTGAAATTATGGCATGCGCGGCGAGGAGTCACAAATCCGAGTACCGACTGAGGAACACTAAAATCCAGAAAGTACAACCGCACGATTGCGTTATCATAGAGTGTTCCGGAGAGGAGTTGAGAGAGCGACATGGGTTTCCTTTCGAAGAACTCGTTCAACGCGCGTTCGACGCTCAAAGTTGGCAGCCAATCTTTTGAAATCTACCGCCTGGAGCCAATCGAGCGTTCCGGCGCGGGGAAAATTTCGCGCCTGCCGTTCTCGATGAAAATCCTGCTCGAAAATTTGCTCCGCCAGGAAGACGGGCAATTTGTGCATGCGGACGATATTCGCGCCGTGGCGAACTGGGAACCTGCCGCGGAGCCCTCAAAAGAAATTTCGTTCTTGCCCGCGCGTGTGCTGTTGCAGGACTTTACGGGCGTTCCGGCCATCGTTGACTTGGCGGCGATGCGCCAAGCGATGAGCAAGCTCGGTGGCGACGCCAAAAAAATCAACCCGCTATTTCCTGCGGAACTGGTGATCGATCATTCCGTGCAGGTCGACCAATTCGGCACAGCGCAATCGTTCGCGTTCAACGCCGAACTCGAATTCATGCGCAACATTGAACGTTACGCGCTGCTCCGCTGGGGACAGAACAGCTTCCACAATTTCAAAGTTGTGCCGCCGGACACCGGAATATGCCATCAGGTTAATCTGGAATATTTATCGCGCGTCGTTTTCCACCGGGAAGCGGATGGCAAACAGTGGGCGTATCCCGATTCACTTGTCGGAACGGATTCGCACACAACGATGGTCAACGGCCTGGGCGTGTTTGGCTGGGGCGTGGGCGGAATCGAGGCTGAGGCGGCAATGCTCGGCCAACCTCTTTCGATGCTGATTCCGCAGGTCGTCGGATTCAAATTGCACGGGCGCTTGCACGAAGGCGCGACGGCAACGGATCTGGTTCTTACCGTAACCGAGATGTTGCGCAAGAAGGGCGTAGTTGGAAAATTTGTTGAGTTTTACGGTGCTGGGCTTTCGAGTTTGACGCTTCCCGACCGCGCCACGATCGGCAATATGGCGCCCGAGTATGGCGCGACGATGGGCTTCTTCCCCGTGGACGCGGAGACGCTCGCCTATTTGCGCTTTACCGCGCGGGATGAGGCGCAGGTGAAACTCGTCGAAGCCTATACAAAGGAGCAAGGGCTCTTCCGCACCGATGCGACGCCTGATCCTGAATTTTCCGACAAGCTGGAACTCAACCTCGGCGACGTAGTGCCGACGATTGCCGGGCCGAAGCGTCCGCAGGACAAAGTGCCGCTGACGCAGGCGAAAACAGTGTTTGAAAAATCGCTGACTGGCCCGGCGAAGCGCACCAACGTGCAAAACAATGGCGATCGCTTCGAGCTTCACGACGGTTCCGTGGTGATCGCCGCCATCACCAGCTGCACAAATACTTCGAATCCGTCGCTGATGCTCGGCGCAGGAATCCTGGCGAAAAAGGCCGTCGAGCGCGGATTGAAATCGAAGCCCTGGGTGAAAACCAGCTTGGCTCCGGGCTCGATGGTCGTCAGCGATTATTTGAAAAAATCCGGACTGATGCATTTTCTTGAAGAGCTGCGCTTCCATCTGGTGGGCTACGGCTGCACAACGTGCATCGGGAACAGCGGGCCGTTGCCGGAAGCAATCGGCAAAGCCATCAAGGAAAGCGATCTGGTTGCCGTATCGGTTCTCAGCGGGAACCGCAATTTCGAAGGGCGCATCAATCCGTACTGCCGCGCAAATTATCTGGCGTCGCCGCCGCTGGTTGTTGCGTACGCGCTCGCGGGCCGCATGGATTTTGACATGGAAAAAGAGCCGCTCGGGACGGACAAAGCCGGCAAGCCGGTCTATCTGCGCGATATTTGGCCGACTCCGCAGGAAGTGGAAACGCTGATGCGGTCATCGGTGTCGAGCGACATGTTCCGCAAGGAATATGCGGACGTTTACACCGGCGACAGTCGCTGGCGCTCGTTGCCAGTTCCGGAGGGCGACCTCTACGCATGGGACGCGAAGTCGACTTACATCAAGCTGCCGCCCTTTTTCGACGGCATGCCCGTGAAGCCTGGCCCGCTCGAGGATTTGCGCGGCATGCGCGTCCTGGCGCTGCTCGGCGACAGCGTCACCACCGATCATATTTCTCCCGCCGGTTCGATTCCCGCCGACAGTCCGGCGGGAAAGTATTTGATCGCCCACGGCGTGCAACCGAAGGACTTCAATTCCTACGGAGCGCGGCGCGGCAATCACGAAGTGATGATGCGCGGAACCTTCGCGAACATCCGCCTGCGCAATCAACTCGCCCCGGGAACCGAGGGCGGATGGACGCTGCACCAACCGAGCGGCGAGAAGCTGACGATTTTCGATGCGGCCGAGAAATACCACGCCGAGAATGTGCCGCTGCTCGTGATCGCCGGGAAGGAATATGGCGCCGGATCCTCGCGCGATTGGGCGGCGAAAGGCACGCTGCTGCTGGGCGCGCGCGCCGTGCTTGCCGAAAGTTTCGAACGCATTCACCGCAGCAATTTAATTGGCATGGGTGTCTTGCCGCTGGAATTTCAAGAGGGACAGACGGCCAAATCGGTGGGCTTGACGGGCCAGGAAATATTCGATATCGAGGGGCTTGCAGAGCAATTCAAGCCGCGGAAAATCCTTCGCGTGCGCGCCCGTGACTCTGCCGGAAAAGAAAAAACGTTCTCCGCGGTGGCGCGCATCGACACGCCGGTCGAAGTCACCTATTTCCAGCACGGCGGAATTTTGCAATACGTACTGCGCCAAATGTCCTAGGATTTGCCGGACATCGTGGTTCCAGCGGAATCAGAAATTCAAATCACCACGTCTTGCATTCCTCACAAAAATGAAGGCGATGGCGCTGCCGCAAACCTGCAACAGTTTCTACTGGCTGACCGTAATCGTCCCCGCATTCGCCGAGAATCCTCCACCGGGCGCCGGATTGTAGGCGTTGACTCCGACTTGGACGCTATTCGGCGGAGGGGGTGGCGGAGGTGGTGGATTGCCGTTGCTGCCGACGCCGCCACAACCGGCGATCAGCAACAGCACAAGCACCGTCGTGAGTGTTGTTCCGAAAACCAACCGTCGCTTTCGTGGCGTTACGGCGAAAACAAAAATCCCCACGATGGCGGCACAAAGCGCTGCCAGCAGCCAGAACGCCATCGGCCCTGTGGGTTTTGGAGCGGCCGGAGTTGCCGGCACCACTTTTGCCAGAGAGGACGCCAGCAAACTCGCCGGCACTGTCACGGTGAATGACGTGCTGGTGCCGCCCGGCAATTGTGGCAGAGCCGTGCTGACAAACAAGTTGGCGCCGTTGCCAGTAGTGGGCGTCCATATAACTTCCGTATTCGGATTGAAATTCGTACCAGTGACCGTAAGCGTTACGTTCGCGGCAGTTGTCGCAGTCGTCGGAGAAATAGACGTCAGTGTTGGCAGCGGTCCTTCGACGCTGAAGTCGAGGGAATTCTGGACACCACCGGAAACGCTGACGGGCACGACAGCAGAGCCCGCGATCGCCGATGCAGGAACGTTCACCGTGATTTGCGTGGGGCTCACAAAAGCTGGCGTCAACGCGGTGGTTCCGAAATTCACCATAGGACCGGCGGGGAAACCGACGCCGCTTAGCGTCAACGTGAAACCTGCCGATCCAGCCGCCGTGCTCGTTGGTGAAATCCCCGTGAGTGCGGAAGCGGGCAATCCCGGCAACTGCAAATCCCAACTGCCACGGCCGTGAGTGCCGACGCGCAGCACGCGCGCCGTATTATTCAGCTTGAGCGAAGTGCATTCGACGTGCGGCAACCCGGTGGCAAGCTCGGACCATGATGCGCCCGCAGTTGTGGTCACGAAAACGCCCACGTCGGTGGCGACATAAAGAGTATTGTTCGTCATGTCATTCGGGTCGACGACGATATCGTTCACGGGCGTGTCAGGTAAATTGCCCGTGATATTGGTCCACGCGCCTCCGCTGTTGGTGGTCTTGAAAACGTGGCCCTTCTGGTCGCAGCCGGAGCAAAAGGAGAATCCGGAGAAGCTCGCGAAGGCAGTAGTCGAGAGCGTTGGACTGGCAATGACTTGAGTTACGGTCCGCCCTGGCATGTTCGATTGATCGATTTCTGAGAATGTTGGCGCTGCTGCTGCGTTTGTTGAAGCGAATATTTGCCCCGTATCCGCGCCCACGTAAACCGTGTTCGAGCTATTCGGCGCGACCGACAATGTCGTAATCACGCAGGCCCCGCCTCCGCACGTGAAGCTTGTGGAGCTCGGCAGAGTAGCCGATATCGGGTTCCAGGAAATCCCTCCGTTTGTGGATTGCCACACGCGGTCCGTGCCGAAATAAACGTTCTGCGGGGTCGTCAGATCAACAACCATGGGCGGAATGAAATTCGTGTTGTCATTATCCATGGCCGGAGTATCAAGGGCGATCCAATTGGTTCCGAATCCAACTCCTGTACCGTCTATCTGATTTTTCAAGATTGTTCCGAATTGGCCGATCGCTTCGCACGTGGTATAGACCGTGCTCGGCGTGCTAGGATCGACTGCGGTCCATGCGCCGTCGCCGCAGGAAGCCGTGTCGCCCCACTGAAGCTGGCCATTGAACATCTGCATCCCGTTGTCCTGCGTCCCTCCGAAGCCGATTTGCGGATTTGAGGGATGGATGGAATTGCCGGGGTAAAACTGGGTAAGGCTCAAAGTATTATTCAGGTTTGTCCAATTCTGACCGCCGGGACTGGTGATAATGTTGGTGGAACTCCACACGCCGCCATCGTTGCCGATGAAAAATTTGTTGCTGGGCCCGAAGGCAAAGGCGTGCGTGTCCACGTGGATGAATGTTCCGCTCGCGTTGTCGCAAGATACATCCGCCCAAGTCTGCCCGCCATCCGTGGACTCGATCACCGCAGAAATGCCCTGATTTGCTGGTATCTGCCCGCATGGCGGCGAAATAGTGCTACTGGAAGTGGAGCCTTCCGCGGCGGGGCCGCCACCAAGGAGAATGACGTTGACATTTGCGGGGCTGATTCCGACGGCCATGTCATAAAAACACTGGTGATCGCAAAATGCCGGCGTGGTCATAGTGGTAAAAGTCTGGCCGCCATCCGTGCTCTTAAACACGCCGAGCAGATCGCTTGAGCTTCCTGCAATCGAGGCGATGGAAACGACAAGCTCGGTTCCAGTTGGCTGCCCATTCGAGGAAGGGCCGACAGCGATGGTAATGCGGCCATAATTTCCCGAATTCGTCGTCCCGGCAGCTGTGTCCAAACTGGCCATGCGAGTCCAGGTCAGACCGGCGTCCGTGGATTTATATACGCCGTTGTCGAGTTCCTCATCACCGGCGGCGCCGCAAGTATTGCTCGCGCAAAAAGGAATACCCAGCGCAGCATAAGCGGTCTTGCCCAAGGGATCATTTGGATCGAACGCAACGCCCGTTCCGAAATCAAACTGGGCGGGAAGTGCAGGCGAATAGGAAGTCGGGGGAGTCAAAGTCCAATCCGCGCCACCGTCCGTGGAGCGCCAGATGCCTGAATGCGCCTGACTGCTGATGCCCTGAACCGCTGCGAGAAGAATTTGAGTGTTGGCAGGATCCACGGAAATGTCGCCGATAAATGGACCAGCGGCGGAGGCGCTCTCGGGAGTGATGACAGACGGTGTTCCGCTCGTGACGTTCACGAAAGTGTTGTCTTTCGTCCAGCTAACGCCGCCGTCGTGCGAAATCAAAACGCCGGCACCGTAAAAGCTATCGAACGCGAAATTTTCCTCGCCCGTGCCGTAATAAATCGCGCCGGTATGCCCGCCCGTGCAGTCGCCCATCACGGGATCGACCGCCAATGAGCCGCTTGAAATCGACAATTGGCTATCCGTCATCGGAGTCCAATTCGTTCCACCATCGGTCGTCTTCCAAACGCCGCCCTGCGCCGCTCCAGCGTAAATTGTGTTTCCTGTTGCGTCGCACGGATCAACGGCCAGCGCAGTCACGCGCCCGGAAACGTTGCCAAAGAACGAACTCGCCGTGGGCTGCGGGCCAATAGACGTCCACGTGGAACCATTTATCGGAATGGTCTGCGTCACGGGAAACTTGGCGCGCGTCGCAGCCGCAAATCGGCTCATGAAAACGCCCTTCGTCCGGCGCATTTGCTCCACTTGTTGGAGGGCCTTCAGGCGCGCGTCGGCGGGAATGCGCCCAAGAGGAAACGCGCGCTGGCGGAAGAACCAATCGGCGCGCTTGCGAATCTGAAGAGCGGAGTCGTGCTCATGCGCTCCTTCGCTTCGGGCACGATCGGACTGTCCCACAAGCGGCAGAAGCGATCCGGTGAGCAGCATTACGACAATCGCCAGGCTGACGCCAAAACGGTGACTTCCAGCAAAACGCACGACTGCGGTGAACGCGGATTCGACGCGGCGCAAACCGTTATTATTTAGAAGCACGGAACTCCCTCCCAATGGGTTCGGTCAAAATGAATCCTAACGATGCAACTTCCCAATGCTGGACGCAATGCCGGAACTACAAGACGTGCAGTTCCCGGCAACCCCTCCACCCGAGAGGAAGCCTTCCCCGAAGAAATAAAATCGCTTCGGCCTTAGATGCAAAATCTCTCCTTTTGGATAGCGAACTGGCTGGGGGCATTAGTACATGTACGGTGTGAAGCTCTGGTTGCGGCCGACCGCGCCCTGAAACAGTGAAAACGGGAACTCGCTCTAGCTTACACGCTGACCCTTGGGATATCACGTATTTAAAAACCGGGCAAAGGCCGCCTGACATAGGCTTATCAGTTCTGGAACGCACGAGGCAGAGTGTTCGCTAGTGGGACGCTCGAGTCCCACTATCGGGCGTGCAGAGGCCGTTGATTCGGTGTATAATGTCCATAATCCACACAGGATGAAAGATTTAACCGCGGGCGGATGACGGTATCCGAATTGCGGTTATTTAATACGGACGGGGAGAATTGACTTGGATATACAACGGCCAGAAGTAAAACGAAAAAAACGGATCCGTCGGATTATATATATTGCCATCATTCTGATTCTGCTGCCGTTGGTTACGTATGGACTTTCACGGCTCAAGCCCGCACCACCTACGGTAGATGGATCGGTCATCTGGATTGACACGGTGAAGCGCGGCGAGATGCTTCGCCAGGTGCAGGGCCTGGGAACACTGGTGCCGGAAACCACGAGAATCATACCGGCCATTACCGAGGGGCGCGTGGAGCAGCGGTTGATGTTGGCGGGAACAAAAGTGAAGGCTGATACCCTGATTCTAGTTCTCAGCAACCCTCAGCTTGAGCAGCAATACTTGGGAGCAAAATACCAACTGATATCCGCGCAAGCCCAGTACAGCAACTTAAAAGCGCAATTGGAAAATCAGCTGATGGCTTTGCGTTCGACGGCCGCGGGAGTGCGTTCCGCTTATCACGTGGCGCAAATGCAAGCGGACGCCGACGAAACACTGTTCAAGCAAGGTGTTGGGCCGAAGATCACGGCCGACAAGTCCCAGGTCACAGCAACGGAACTGAAAGCACAAAACGATCTGGCGCAGAAGCAGGTGGAAACCTTTGCGGCCTCCGTGCAGGAGCAGTTGGCCGTGCAGCAAGCCACGATCGACCAAGACAAGGCGCAGGAGCAGCTCTACGAACACCAGGTTGACCAGTTGAAGGTGCGGCCAGGTATTGACGGAGTGCTGCAGGAACTACCCGTGGAAGTGGGCCAGGAAGTGACGCCAGGGACCGAACTGGCAAAAGTTGCCCAGCCTTCGCAATTGAAAGCGCAGCTACAAATCGCGGAGACGCAGGCGCGGGATATTCAGCTCAACCAGACCGCTTCGGTGGATACTCACAATGGCATCATACCAGGCCACGTGATTCGTATCGACCCCGCCGTCGTGAATGGCACACGTACCGTGGACGTCCATTTGGACGGCCCACTGCCTGAGGGCGCAGTGCCAAACCTCAGCGTGGAGGGAACCGTTCTGATTGAAAAGTTGACGAATGTGTTATATGTAGGCCGCCCGGTGCACGGCGATCAGAACAGTACAATTGGCCTGTTCAAGGAAATCGACGGGGGTAAAGAAGCCGTGCGTGCTAACGTTGAGATAGGCAAGACGTCCGTAAGTACTGTGCAGATCCTAAAAGGCTTGAATGTGGGAGACACGGTAATTCTTTCGGACATGTCTGCCTATGACAATTTTGAACGGATCCGGATCAATTAGAGCTATAAGACACTTGCTGGCGAAGGAGCGAGAATGGACAGCACGACGAAAGCATTGATTCACCTCGACGGCGTTACGAAGGTTTTTTTCACCGACGAAATCGAAACTCACGCCCTTGCCGGCGTTCATCTGGAGATCAAGGTGGGCGAATTCCTGTCGATCGCCGGCCCGTCGGGCTGCGGCAAGTCGACCTTGCTTTCGATTCTCGGGCTTCTCGACTCTCCCACGGATGGCGCCTACACGCTGAATAATCAGCCGGTGGCGAATCTGTCGCTATCCGACCGCACAAGGATCCGGAATCGCGAGATCGGTTTCATCTTCCAGGCGTTCAATTTGATCGGCGACCTTACCGTATTCGAAAACGTCGAGCTCCCGCTGACCTACCGGAGCATGGCGTCGGCGGAGCGTAAGCAGCGCGTCCAGCAAGTGCTCGAGCGCGTGGCATGGCGCACCGCATGAAGCACTACCCGTCGCAACTCTCCGGCGGTCAACAGCAGCGCGTCGCCGTCGCGCGTGCGCTTGTAGGCCAGCCCTCTATCCTGCTGGCGGACGAGCCGACCGGAAACTTGGATTCCAAGAACAGCGAAGCGGTAATGGATCTTTTGCGGCAACTTCATGGCGAGGGTGCGACCATCTGCATGGTCACGCACGATCCTCGATTCGCGAGTGTGGCGGACCGCTCGATTCACTTGTTTGACGGGCGCATCGTCGAAGAAACGATGCGGGCGCAAACGCAGACCGTCTGAGCTTTATTTCAGGAAATCCCCAAGCGTATTTTCGGAGGGCTTGGGGTGTGCCTGCACGATTCGGAGGTAGGAACCGATGAACACTTTTTTGCAGGACTTGCGCTTCGGTATCCGAACATTGGCAAAAAATCCGGGATTCGCTGTGGTTGCGATTTTGACGCTGGCGCTCGGCATCGGCGCGTCCACTGCAATTTTTTCTGTTGTGGACGCCGTTCTTCTGCGCCCGCTTCCTTATCCAAATCCGCAACGGATGGTCACTGTGCGCGAGCAAGAAGCACACGGTCATCAAGCGCGTTTGGCCGATCCAAACTTCCTTGATTTTCGTTCGCAGAATCACACGCTCAGCGGGCTCGCCACATTCGCCTCCGGGCCCGAATCTGTTTCGGGTGGGAGCGAACCCATCCGCATGAACGTCGGTTACGTTTCGCAGGATTTTTTCAAGGTCATGGGCGTCGAGCCTTTTCGAGGACGCGAGTTCGCGCCCGCTGAACTGGTCGAGCACGGCGCGCCGGCAATCATTGTGAGCTACAGCTATTGGCGGGATTTCCTTGGCGCCAAAAGCGACCTATCGCGGGTCCGGTTAGCGATGGACGGGACAGCCTATCCGGTTATAGGAGTTATGCCGCAAGGCTTTGATTTTCCCGCCGGCGTATCCGCCTGGATCGCGACAGAGCGATTCGGCTGGTCCAAAAGCCGCGACTCCCACAACGGAGAGGGCATTGGACGCCTGGGCGACGGCGTTACTCTTGAACAAGCACGCGCGGACTTGGACACTATTGCCCGCCGAATTCACGCGGAGTACGGCAAAACAGAAAATCCTGACTACTTTTTGCAAGATGCCGTCGTAACGCCCCTCGCGGATGAGATGGTCGGAAAAATCCGGCCGGCCCTGCTTACGCTTTTTGGCGCTGTGATAGTTCTATTTCTGGTTGCAAGTGCGAACGTTGCCGGACTGATTCTGGCGCGCACCTCCGCGCGCCGCAAGGAGTTGGCCGTTCGCGCCGCGCTGGGAGCCGGTCGCGGACGGCTGGTGCAGCAATTGCTCGCCGAATCGCTTGCGCTGGCGGTCGCCGGCGGCGTGCTCGGCACGTTGTTTGCCGTTTGGACCACCAGCATTCTTCCGGCAATTCTTCCTGCAGACTTGCCGCGCCAGCAGGGGGTCGCGATTAATGGAGTCGTCCTTTTATTCACGCTGGTCGCGACTTTGGCGGTTGCAGTTGGCCTGGGAGTTTTCGCGGCGTGGCGCGCGGGTGGCGTGGATTTGAACGATGCGCTCAGCGCCGGTTCACGAGGTTACAGCAGCGGCAGCCAGAAAGCGCGCAGCGCGCTGGTGATTGGCGAGATTGCGGCGACGCTGATGTTGCTGGTTGGCGCGGGCCTTTTGGGCCGCAGTTTTCTTCTTTTGGTATCGGTCAACCCCGGGTTCAACGGACAGGATTTGCTGGTTATGCAGTTTTCGGCTCCTCTCTCATATGATCAAACGACCTTTCAGGCGAAGCCAGCCGATATCGTGCGCCAGACGCATTTTCTCGATGACGCGCTCGCACGAGTGCGGGCGATTCCGGGCGTCCAGTCCGCCGGAGTGACCGGAGCGCTCCCCATAGCGGACCCGGACGGCTTTCCCGACGGTCTGTTCCTGATTCTCAACGGCCAGCCGCTGCCGACGAATATCGAACAGTTGAGACCCATGTGGCTGAATCCCAAGCAGACTGGGACGGCAGATTATGCCGTTGCAGGCGCAGAGTTCTTCCAGGCAGCAGAAATCCCGCTGGTCCGCGGGAGGCTCTTCGGCCCGCAGGACGGCATCGATACGCCAAATGTCGCGTTGATCACGCAAACTCTGGCGCGCGAAAAATGGCCCAATCGAGACCCCGTTGGTCAGCAAATTTTCTTCGGAAACATGGACGGCATTATGAAGCCGCTAACCATCGTGGGCGTAGTCGGCGACATTCGCGCGCAGGGCTTGGACCAACCCGCCTCGCCCGTGATTTTTGTGGATTACCGCCAGCGCGGACTCGGCGGCAATAGCGCGCCGGCCATCGTTTTGCGCTCCTCACTTCCGCCTAGCGCCGTCATTCCTTCCGTTCGCACGATTTTCCGCCAGCTCAATCCAAATATCCCGGTCGAATTCTCGACTTACGTCGAAGCCCTAGGCGGCTGGATGGCCCAACGGAGTTTTTTGCTACTGCTTGCGGGAGTTTTTGCCGGTGCGGCGCTGTTGCTCGCGGCAGTGGGAATTTACGGACTGGTCGCGAATTCAGTCACGCGGCGCACGCAGGAAATCGGCATACGCCTTGCGCTGGGTGCACAACGAGGCGACGTGTTGCGCCTGGTCGTGGGCGAAAGCGCCCGGCTCGCGGCTGCAGGCTTAGTGATTGGCGTTGCACTGTCGCTCGCGGCGACGCAGCTAATCTCAAGCTTGCTCTACGGAGTGAAGGCTACCGATCCGCTTACATTCTTGGTTGTGGCTGTGATTTTGTCCGCGGTGGCGCTGCTGGCTTCCTATATTCCGGCGCGGCGCGCGATGCGCCTCGATCCAATGATTGCCCTGCGCTACGAATAGGAGATTGACGATGGGCAGCCTGCTGCAAGACCTGCGCTACGGGATCAGAATGCTGCTGAAGTCGCCGGGCTTCACCGCCATCGCGGTGTTGACCCTTGCGCTCGGCATCGGCGGAAACGCCACGGTATTTAGCTGGGTGCAGTCCGTTCTTTTGCATCCGCTTCCAGGCATAGAGCACTCGAACCGGCTGGTCGCCATCGAAACCGTTATGCCGAGCGGTGAATACCACACGAGTTCATATCCCGATTTCCGCGATTACCGTGACCAAAACGAAGTCCTTTCCGGCCTTGTGGGTTTCGAGCTTGTGCCGGCGAATATGACCTGGGCAGGCAACAAACAAGAGCAACGGGTTTGGGGAGAGATTGTCACGGAAAATTATTTTGACGTGCTTGGCGTGCGCGCCGAACGTGGGCGGCTGTTCGAGGCGAAGGATCGCAGCGCATTGAACAGCGATCCTTATATCGTCCTGAGCTATCCATTTTGGCAACGCCAGTTCGGCGCAAATCCAGGAATCATCGGTCAAACCGTTAACATCAACAGGCGCAGTTTCACGATCGTTGGCATTGCGCCACGCGGGTTTCAAGGAACGATCGTAGGCGTCGGTCCGGATTACTGGGTGCCGATGATGATGCAGCCGGTGATTCTGCCTGGCGAAGATCTAGAGCAGCGCTCACCAACTTTCATTCATTTGATGGGGCCGCTCAAGCCCGGCGTCACCGTGGCGCAAGCGCAGGCTGACTTGTCAACCATTGCGCGCCGCATCGCGCGCGAATATCCCGCCTCCAGCCGGAATGTGGGAATCTTCGTCGCCCCGGTCTGGAAGGCTCATTACGGCGCCCAGAGTCTTTTGCTTTCAGCGCTGCTGTTTCTTTCCGTCGTCGCGCTCCTTGTGCTGCTGATCGCGTGCGCGAACATTGCCAACTTGCTCCTCGCGCGCGCCACCAGCCGCGAGCGGGAAATCGCGGTCCGCTCCGCGCTTGGCGCCAGCAGAACGCGCCTGCTCCAGCAATTGCTGGTCGAGAGCCTGCTCCTCGCTCTGGCGGGTGGCGTTGGTGGAATTCTTGTCGCTTCGTGGGCCGCGAATTTGCTCGTTTTCTTTTTTCCGGCCGGCGTCTTCCCCATCGGGCTTCCGCTCGGCGTTAACGCCGAGGTGCTCGCCTTCACGGTTGGCCTGTCCGTGCTGACTGGCGTCATTTGCGGAGTCGTCCCCGCGCTTCGCGCTTCTTCGCCGAATCTCAGCCGCTCGCTGAAAGATGGGGGCCGCACGAGTTCAGCAGGCTCCGAGCACGGCCGCTTGCGGAGCCTTCTCGTGGTTTCGGAAGTTGTTCTCGCGCTCGTACTTCTCGTGAGCGCGGGCCTGTTGCTGCGTAGCGCCAAAGACGTGCAGGCTGCCAGTCCAGGATTTAACGCAAATCACGTGCTGCTTGCCGCCCTTGATCTTCGTCCGAACGGCTATACGGACGAATCCTCGCACGCATTTTATGACCATCTGATCCAGCGCCTTCGCGTGCTGCCCGGCGTCAAATCCGTGACCATGGAGCGATACGTTCCTCTGTGGTTTTACGGCCGAGGGTATACAACTCCGGTGATCGAAGGCTACACCCCGGCGCCGAACGAAGACATGAACATTGATTTCAACGATGCCGGGCCAAACTATTTTTCGACCATGCAAATTCCGGTGATCGACGGCCGCGATTTCACCGAGCAGGATCGCCAGGGCGCGCCGCTGGTTGTGATCGTCAATCAGACGATGGCGCAAAGGTTTTGGCCGGGGCAGAGCGCGATTGGGCACCGCATCTTCAGTTGGCATCGCTGGTGGACGATCGTCGGCGTCGTGAAAGATATCAAGTACCACACCATGACGGAGCAGCCGGAAGCATTCCTTTATTTTCCGTCCCTGGAAAATGGTCAAACCGATTCGAACGTCCTCGTTCGAAGCTCTGGCAACCTGGCGAGTTTGCTCGGGGAAGTGCGCGAAACGGCAAAATCGCTTGATCCGGGCGTGATGGTTCTGCAAGCAGGAAATCTCGATGAGCTCGTTCGCATATCTCTTTTTTCCTACCGCACCGCGGCGGCGCTTTCCGCCGTTTTGGGTGTTCTCGGATTGCTTCTGGCGACAATTGGAATATACGGCGTGCTCTCTTATTCCGTCAGCCAGCGCACGCACGAAATCGGCGTTCGCGTGGCGCTTGGCGCGCAGCCTGGCGACGTTCTGGGGCTTGTGCTTAGACAGAGTGCGACACTGGTGATCGCCGGCGTCGCCATCGGAATCGTCGCTTGCTTTGCCATCACTCGTCTTATGTCCAGCCTGCTTTTCGGTGTTACGGCAAGGGACCCCGCGACGTTTATCGGCGTGCCTGTCTTGATCGTGCTCGTTGCTCTGGCTGCTTCCTATATTCCGGCGCGGCGCGCGATGCGCTTGGATCCCATGGAAGCGCTGCGCTACGAATAATGGTTTCGGCGCGGCATGGAAAACTGCCAAGAAAATCGCAACTCGCGTAGAATCGGGGAACTTGAACTGGCTGCAGTTGATCGCTGATGAAGCATGACGGCCCAGTTCACGAATTTCAATTCTGGGAGGGTATGATGCAACGTGTTTTACAAAAACTGAATGCGGCGATTCGCCAGATCGTCAACCCAACGCTGATTGCGTCGTCCGCCGTGCTTGCACTCGCTGTCGGATTGGGCGCGCAATCCGAGCAACCGCCAAAAGACAAGACCGCTGGGCAGTATTACAAAAACATTAAGGTGTTGAATGACATTCCCGCCTCTGACCTTCTGCCGGGAATGCGCTACATCACCACAGCCCTTGGAGTGAAATGCGACTACTGCCACGTAAAGGACAATTTTCCGAGCGACGATAAGCGTCCAAAGCAAACTGCGCGCGAAATGATCACCATGCTCAACGCCATCAATGCCAACAATTTCAGCGGACGCCCTGAAGTCAGTTGCTACACGTGCCATCAAGGACACCACGAGCCTATGGGCCTTCCCGCTCTGCCCGCCGAAGCGACACAGCCCGAGTTCTCGAGGCTTGCCGCCGGCGCTCCCACTCTCACCGCCGTGCTCGACAAATTCGCACAAGCAATCGGGGGAGATGCCGCGAATAAGATCCAAACGCGTGAAATCCAAGGACAGGAAACGGCCAATGGCAATACGTTAACGATCAACCGACATCTAAAGGGGCCCGATCAGATGTACGCAGAGATAACCACCCCGCGGGGCCCAATGACCGCCGGGTTCGATGGCTCCCGCGGCTGGATCGCCGGACCGCATGGCGTCGCGCCCATAAACGGCGAACAGGAAATCATTTGGAGCCGTGATGCCCAAATCAATCCATCTGCTGCAATCGCGAATTACAAACCGAAGCGGCTGTTTGGCACAGCCAAGGTCGGCGACGCCGATGCTTACGTTGTATTCGCCACCGCGCCCGACGGCGCGACCGAATTGGACTTTTTCGACCAGCAGTCCGGACTGTTGATTCGGCGGATGATCCGTTATCGCACGATTTTCGGCGCTTTGCCGGTCGAAGCCGATTACTCCGATTATCGTGACGTGAACGGGGTCAAAATCCCGTACAAGACCACTTGGTTTA
Source organism: Acidobacteriota bacterium (assembly GCA_027307115.1). Taxonomy (GTDB): domain Bacteria; phylum Acidobacteriota; class Terriglobia; order Acidiferrales; family UBA7541; genus DAHUXN01. The sequence goes on along the minus strand of DAHUXN010000053.1, from coordinate 14,569 downwards.
CGGCGGGAGAATCCTCAACGTACACGATCAAGGATGTGAAGGATAATGTGCCCGTCGACGACTCGAAATTCGAGCCGCCGGCTAAGCAACAGTAGAACTCGCGAGCTAACGCAGGCCAGAGCGGGCAGCGAGTGCCAAGGAGAACTTATGGGAACTTTGCTGCAAGATCTCCGCTACGGGCTTCGAATGCTCGCAAAGTCTCCGGCATTTACCGCGGTCGCGGTGTTGACGCTGGCGCTCGGCATTGGCGCCAACACCGCGATTTTCAGTCTGATCAACGCTGTCATGCTGAAAACCCTTCCCGTGCAAAATCCGCAGCAGTTGGTTCTGTTCCAATGGGACGACAACAAATGGCCGCCGCAATTCGGGCAAACTGGCAACGATTCGAAGTTTTCTTTCTCCTATCCCGCATTCGAAGAATTCCGCACGCAGAACAAAGAGCTTTCGACCGTTTTCGCCTGGGTGCCACTCGGCTTCAATGATCAGAACACGACGGTCGGAATCAATGGCGAGCCAACGCTGGCGAATGGAATGATGGTGACGGGCGAATATTTTTCGGGCTTGGGCGTGACTCCCCTGATCGGACGGGGAATCACCGAGGCCGATGAAGATCGCGGCGCGCCACGCGTGGCGGTGATCAGTTACGCCTACTGGACGGGCCGGTTCGCACGCGACGCCGGAATTGTCGGGAAGAGCATCACGCTGAACGGAATACCGTTCGCGATTGTCGGAGTCACGCCGCCCTCGTTTTACGGCGTTGAACCCGGAACCGAACCGGACATTTGGGTTCCTTTCGATGACAAAGAGAACATGCGGCCGTGGGGCTCGCAGCCGGGAGGCGGAGCGAATTCCGTTTTCACCGCGCGGAACTGGCTTTGCCTGAACATCATGGGCCGGCTGAAAAACGGCGTGACGAAGGCGCAGGCGGCGAGCGCGCTGGACATTTTGTTTCATCAAATTGTCACGGCGGACTGGCATCCACCGAAGCCGGATGATGTTCCACACTTTACGCTTGCGTCGGCGAGCCAGGGAATGCCGTATTTGCAAGAGAATAGCAAACAGCCGCTCTACATTTTGATGGTCGCTGTCGGTTTGGTGCTCTTGATCGCATGCGCGAATGTGGCGACGCTGTTGCTGGGGCGCGCGACGGCCCGAAAGAAAGAAATCAGCGTGCGGCTGGCCATCGGGGCATCGCGATGGCGTTTGATTCGCCAGTTGCTGACGGAAAGCGTCCTGATGGCGGCGCTGGGCGGCGCGTTGGGAATCCTGTTTGCCAGTTGGGGAACGCGAGCATTGGTGGCGTTAATGTCGGGCGGCGGCAGCCCGATGATTCTTGACGCGAGCGCCGATTCAAAGGTGCTCCTGTTCACGCTCGCTGCATCACTGTTCACGGGAATTGCATTCGGCCTCGCGCCGGCATTTCGCGTCACGCGCGTCGAACTCGCATCCGTGATGAAAGATGGCGCGACAAGCATTTCCGGCGCGCGCGACAAGCGTGTGCTCGGTAAATCGCTGATCGTTGCGCAAGTAGCCGCGTCGCTGGTGTTGATGATTGGCGCGGGGCTTTTTGTGCGCACGTTGATCAATTTCGAAAATCGAAACTTCGGGTTCAATCAGCAGAATTTGCTCACATTTGGCGTGGATCCGACGCGCGCGGGTTATCACGATGCCCGGCTGATTTCCTTCTACACGCAATTGCTCGACCGCGTTCAGGCCCTCCCCGGCGTTAGGAGAGCTACGTTGATGGAATTCGCCCCGTTCATAAATTGGTCGAACAACAACGACGTCGCGATCGAGGGAGCTACCCAGAAGCTCGGTAACGTAACCGTTCGTTCGCAAACGATCGGCCCGGACTTTTTCAGCACAATGGGAATTCCCATCATTCTGGGACGCGGCATTAATCGCAGCGATACAACGGCATCGCCCATGGTCGCCGTGGTGGATGAAACTTTTGCGAAGAAGTTTTTCCCTGGCGAGAATCCGGTTGGGCATCGATTCAGCAGGGGTTCGACCTTCGATCCCAAGGACACAATCGAAATCGTGGGCGTGGCGAAGCCGGCCGAGCTTACCGATGTGCACGCAAAATTGAGGCCGAAGGCTTATTACGCGTATGCGCAGACTCCCAAGTACTTGGACATGATGTACTTCGAAGTCCGCACGCAAGGGCCGCCGGCGACGGTGATTTCGGAGTTGCGCGATACGGTGCGCCAGGCCGATCCCGCTCTGCCGCTGATCAACCTGAAAACGCAGAGCGTGGAAACGGAGGAAGCACTTTCGCAAGAAGCTTTGTTTGCGCGGCTCACTACGGTTTTCGGCTTGCTTGCGTTGTTGTTAGCGATGATCGGACTTTACGGAACGATGGCGTATGCCGTCACGCGCAAGACGCACGAGATTGGGATCCGCATGGCGCTCGGGGCCAAGCCCGTCGACGTTCTCGGCATGGTCATCCGGCAGGGGATCACTCTCGCCTTGATCGGCGTCGCGATCGGCGTGGTTGTCGCGCTCGGCATCACGCGCCTAGTGGCCAGCATGATTTACGGCGTCACGCCCTACGACCCTGTGACATTTGTGGCTGTGGCGATTATGCTCGTCCTGGTTGCGGCCGTTGCTTGTTACGTTCCGGCGCGGCGCGCGATGCGAGTTGACCCCATGATTGCGCTGCGCTATGAATGATGTAGCGCATAAACGGCGGAATGGACGACATTTCTAATCGGTACAGCAAATTATTAGAAATGAGCGTAAGTCATTGAAAACAAATAATGGCGGGCGATTCTAATCGGTACAAATTGGCAGTTCCAATTCCAGGGAGATCACACGTGATTCGAATGGTTGACGTCGAAAAGTTCTATGAATCAGGCGCGGGAAAAACGTGGGTACTGCGTCGCATCAATCTGGATATTCGCGAGGGCGAATTCATCACCATCATGGGCCCTTCTGGCGCGGGCAAGTCCACGTTGATGGGCATTGTCGGGATGCTCGATGGCTCCTGGAAAGGCCATTTTGACTTCGCCGGTCACGAAGTGCATAAACTCGACAATCGCAAGCGCGTGGAGTTGCACAAGAAATTCATCGGCTTCGTTTTTCAGCAATATCATCTGCTGGATAATCTCACCGTCGCGGAAAATCTCGATTTGCCTCTTTCCTATCGGGATATAAAGAAGTCGGAGCGCGATGGTATGGTGGCGGACATTCTCGACCGCTTCCAAATCGTCGGGAAGAAGGGCCTTTATCCCAATCAGCTATCGGGCGGACAGCAGCAACTCGTCGCAGTGGCCCGCGCGGTCATCGGAAATCCGAAACTGATTCTGGCCGATGAGCCCACGGGCAGCCTGCATTCCAGCCAAGGCAAAATGATTATGGATCTCCTCAAGAAGCTCAATGACGAAGGAACCACCATCATCCAAGTCACGCACAACGAAGCCTGGGCCGCCTACGGCAACCGGATAATTCAGCTTGCCGATGGCTGGATCGTCGATGGCGGCGCGCAAGCGACTAAAGCCTGACACACGCCACCCCTGCGTGAGTCGAATCCGTCACGTCTCAGAGGCGCCTTGCCAGCAGCGTGTTCGGCGCTGGTACTAGGTGCCGCTGTTCGGAATCGCAACAGCGAAGTCCCGCAAGCGGGCGAAGTCTCGCCCCAAAACATCTCGCTAACACAATAAACTATTTATAATCAGTGAAATGGAAGCTGGCGGGAATGGCGCTTTAGCTGCCCTATACCGTTGCAGCAGATGGTCCGGTTCGACCTCTTGCGACGACGAAAAAAAGAGGGAAAAACGTGGTGTGGGAATGTGAAGTGCAAGCAGGACCTAACTCTCCAACGGGCTCGACAGCCGAGCTGGCGGCGGGCCCGCGCGTACTCGTCGCGGATGACCAAACGGACGTGCTCGAGGCGTTGCGCCTGCTGCTCAAGGGTGAAGGCTACGAACTTGAGATGGTGAATTCGCCGGCAGCTTTACTTGGCGCGCTGTCGCGCCGCTCGTTTGATCTGCTGCTCATGGATTTGAATTACGCGCGTGATACCACGTCCGGCCAGGAAGGCCTCGATCTGCTCTCGCAGATCCATCAATTGGATGACACGCTTCCGATTGTGGCGATGACGGCCTGGGGCAGCGTGGAGTTGGCAGTGGAAATTATGCGCGAAGGCGTGCGAGATTTCGTCCTCAAACCGTGGAACAACGGCAGACTGCTGAATATTGTTCGGAACGAGATTGAGAAAGGCCAACGCGCGCGGGCGGCAAAGAAGAGTCAAACACACGGCACGGCTGGCAATCATTCTCATGAAGACGGAGACTGGGAAGAAGCAGAAAGAACGCAGCTTGGATTTTTGCCCAAAGAAATTCCGGAAATTCCCGGCTGCGAATTTTCAGGTGCGTGGCTTCCCGTTCACGGCATTGGCGGCGATTATTTCGATGTTCTGCGGCTTGACGCGAATCGCTTTGCGCTTTGCATTGCCGATGTCGCCGGAAAAGGAATCGCGGCCGCTCTGCTGATGTCGAATCTGCAGGCGACGGTGCGCAGTTTGGCCGCGCAGAATTTGGATCCGGCCGAATTGACGGAACGTGTTAATCGCCTGGTCGGCGAAAACACAGCGCCCGATCGTTTTATTACTTTCTTTTATGCCGTGTTCGATGCGCGGAGTCGTCGAATGCTTTATAGCAATGCCGGGCACAACGCGCCGATCGCGCTGCGGCGCGACGGTTCCGTCAGGCGCTTGAGCTGTGGCGGCCAGGCGCTCTCCATCTCCGCGGGTCAATGCTACGAGCAAGAGGAAATTGTTTTGACCGAAGGCGACCGCTTGATTTTGTTTACCGATGGAATCACCGAGACCACGGATCATCAGGGAGAAGAATTCGGCGAGACAAGATTGTTGGCTGTTCTCCAAGAAAACCGCGCACTCGGCGCAACCAGGATTCAAAAAGATGTGCTGGGCCGAATTGCGGAATTTAATGGGGGAAACTTTCAGGATGACGCGACGCTGATCGTCTTGGCGGTGGGGTAAGTGCGCAGACCGGCAGAATTGATGGTCGAGAGTTGGGGATTGAAACTCGCTCTCGCCGGCGTTGTAATCGGTGCCATCGCGTCGCTTGCGCTGACGCGACTGATGTCGAGTTTGGTCTTTGGCGCCAGCGCGGCGGATCCGCTGACGTTCATCGGCGTTTCCTTGCTGTTGGCATTTATAGCGCTGGTGGCGTGTTATTTGCCGGCGCGGCGGGCGATGAAGGTCGATCCCCTGGTGGCCCTCCGATATGAATAGAATAAACGGTATTGACTTATGATATATAAGGCTGCCAGCATAACCGGCGCAGAAGGCTTTTTGAATCGCCGCTTTGCTTACCTAAGGTACAAATGGGCACCTTTTGGCACGATCTGCAGTACGGCGGTCGCTTGCTTCTTAAAAGCCCGGCCTTCACTTTTATTGCCGTTGCCACCCTGGCCCTCGGCATCGGCGCCAACACCGCGATTTTTGGCATTGTAAACGCTGTAGTCCTTCGACCGCTGCCTTACCCGAACCAGCAACAACTGGTCAACGTGTGGGAGACGGACAGCAATCGAAAGATTAAGCACGGAAGCGTTCCGCCGGGCGATTTTTTCGACTGGCGTGCGCAAAACCAGGTCTTTCAGGGTATTAGCGCATTTCAGTTTGATGTCTTCAACCTAACAGGGGCAGGCGAGCCGGAACAAGTTTGGGGTGGCCGTGTTTCCGCCAATTTTTTTGATTTGCTCGGAGTCAGACCATTGGTGGGGCGGACGTTCCGTCCAGACGAGGAGCAGCCCGGGCATGACCGCGTCGTAATTATCAGCCACGCAATCTGGGCGAGGCATTTCGCTTCGGATCCGAACGTAGTGGGTCACAGTGTAACGATCGATGACAATCCGTACACGATAATTGGGGTGCTCCCAGCTGACTTCAACCTCCTGGGTCTGAGCCGTCGGTTCGAGGTGTGGGCCCCGCTCGCGCTTTCGTCCAGCGATATGCGCCGGGATAATCCTTCGCTGATTGTTTTTGCGCGGCTAAAACCCGATGTCACTATCGCGCGCGCTAATTTGGATATGGACGACATTTCCCACCGCTTGTCGATGGAATACCCGGCCACGAATCAGGGAGTAGGCACGTCGGTAGTTTCCATGCAAGAGCTCATGACCCGAGGCTTCGGAAATCCCCTGCTTCTCCTACTTGCGTCCGTCGGTTTAGTCTTGCTGATTGCCTGCGCCAATGTGGCAAATCTGCTGCTCGCACGAGCGGCCAGCAGAGAGAAGGAAGTGGCGATCCGGTCGACTTTGGGTGCGGGGCGCCTGCGGCTTGTTCGCCAGCTTCTTACTGAGAGTGTTCTGCTGGGGCTTGTAGGCGGGGCGGCTGGTCTTCTTCTTGGGTACGGCGGTCTGAAGATCCTGCCGGCTATTCTTCCTTCCCCCGGCGGAATTGATGAAATACCGCGGATAAATATGGCCGGGATAAGTGGAACTGTCTTCGCTTTCACGATTAGCGTCGCAATCCTTACCGGAATCATCTTTGGCCTGGCTCCGGCTTTCCAATTCTCCAAGACGAATCTAGCCGAGTCTCTAAAGGAAAGCGGACGCAGTTCCACTGGCGGCGTGCAGCGGCGTCTTACCCGGAACTTTCTCGCAATCGTCGAAGTTGGATTGTCGCTTGTTCTCTTGATCGGCGCAGGCACTCTGATTCGCAGCCTGCGCGGATTGCTCGACTCCAATTTGGGTTTCAATCCCAAAAACGTCCTTTCGATGCAAATCTGGCTGCCCGAATCGCATCATCTAGGCACGGCCCAGACACGCGAATTTTTCCGACAGCTGATCGAGCGCATGCGCGCGATACCCAGTGTCGATTCCGCCAGCGCCATTAACTTCTTGCCTTTAACTTCCTGGACCGATTTCACCAATTTTGACATCGCGGGGCGACCGTCTCCACCGCCTCGCCAGGAATTTGTGGCTCACTACCGCATAATCGATTCTCGATATTTTCAAACCATGCAAGTCCCGCTAATCCTGGGACGCTACTTCACGGACCAAGACAATCAGAACACTCAGGGCGTCGCCATCGTCAATCAGACCCTCGCGGGACAATATTGGCCCAATCACGACGTTATTGGACAGCGAGTGCGTATCCATTTGCAGGAATCGAAATCGGTGCCGTGGCGGCCGGGAGCAAGCGACGCCTGGTTGACAATCGTCGGAATTGTCGCCAACACGAACGAGCGCAAACCGGGCGATCAAAGTGAGGGAGAGCTTTATCTTCCGTACCTCCAAACTCCGTCGCGGATAATGCGGGTTGTCTTGCGCACTAACGGGTCGCCAGAATCGCTCGCCAGTGCGGCACGGCGGGTAGTCCAGTCGATCGACCCGAACCAACCCGTCACGGAAGTCCTATCCATGGAGCAACTGGTTTCCGCGTCGGTCTCAAGCGAGTCACTCAATGCGATTCTGCTCACGTTTTTCGCGGCGCTGGCCCTGATCCTCGCTGGAATTGGAATTTATGGCGTTATGTCCTATGGCGTGGAGCAACGCACGCACGAGATTGGAATCCGATTGGCGCTGGGAGCGCAGCCCAGGGATGTTGTGCGCTTGATCGTTCGCCAAGGCGTGCGATTGGCTCTGATCGGCATCTTGATTGGTCTGGGTGCAGCGTTTGGACTCGTTCGCATACTATCTGTAGCGATGTTCGGCATCAAGTCTATCGATCTGGCGTCGTCGATAATCGCCGTGGTATTGCTGTTCTTGGTGGCGTTCTTCGCATGTTATATACCCGCGCGACGGGCGACGCGAGTCGATCCTGTTCAGGCCTTGCGCTACGAGTGACGTCTGTTCCTTTCCCGTTCGCAACTTTATGTTGTTCATTTCAGGTACGGCCATGTCCGGAATCGGACACTCCTCTCAAATGCGCAATCGCGGCCTCTTGTGGTAAGCTCCTCAAAATATGATGGCTTACGCCTAGAACTGAACTAGGCGAGGCACGTGCCTCAAGTTCCTGGGGATTGGCATGGAGACACTGTGGAAAGACATTAGGTACGGTTTCCGCACGCTTGGGAAGAGTCCCGGCTTCACAGCTCTTATCATTCTGACGCTGGCACTCGGCATTGGCGCGAACACCGCGATGTTCAGTGTTGTCTACGGCGTCCTGTTGCGCCCGCTGCCCTATCCTCAGGCCGACCGCATCACGCAAATTTCCATCAGCTACAACGGGCGGCTCGATTATTCCGGATTCGACGCCCGAGAGTTCGACTTCTGGACGGCGCACAGCGAGCCATTTTCGTACGTTGCCGACACCACTGGAGTCGGTTTCAATCTTTCCAGCGGCAGCGAGCCATTGCGCGTGCGCGCCTTGCGCGTTTCGAGAGACTATTTTCGCGTGATGGGCGTGCCGCCCATGCTAGGTCGTGAATTCACGCAAGACGAAGACAGCGTCAACGGCCCTAACGTGACCATCCTCGGCTATGGTATATGGAAATCGCAATTCGGCGCCGACGCGGGTATCGTCGGCAAAACCATTTCTCTCGACAGCAAGGCTTTCACTGTTGTCGGTGTAATGCCCGCGGGTTTTCAGAACGTTGGCGTGCGCGGAAATTCGGACACCTCCATCGATCTGTGGACAACCATTGCCCAGGTCGACCATTCCATTGGCGGCGGTATTAACTACACGGTCATTGCGCGCCTTAAGCGGGGCGTTTCCGCCGGGCAAGCCAACAGTTACCTCGGCATCGCTATGAAGGACTTCGTGAAGCAGTTCCCCTCGCAACGATTCTCACCTCGGGCGCGTGCCTCCTTTAGCGTTGAACCTATTCGCACTATGGCTTCATTTGGCTACCGGACCCCTTTATTGGTGCTTTTCGGCGCAATCGGATTTGTGCTGCTCATTGCCTGCGTCAACGTGGCGAACTTGCTGATGTCTCGCGCGGCTGCGCGCAGCAAAGAGATTGCGATACGCACAGCGCTGGGAGCCAGCCGGGGGCGGTTGGTTCGGCAACTACTCACCGAAAGTCTGCTGCTTGGTGTTCTCGGGGGAGCGTTAGGGTTGCTCTTTGCCTATTGGGGACTCAACCTGCTGCTTGCGCTGGCGCCGACGGATCTGCCTCGCGCACATGCAATTTTCCTGGACGGCTGGGCGCTGGGTTTCACGGTGGCCGCTTCCCTGCTGACCGGCATCTTCTTTGGTCTCGCTCCGGCGTTTCAATCCTCCAAAGCGGATCTCAACAATTCGCTGAAAGAGAACGTTGGCCACGCAACATCAGGCACAGGCTACCGCCGGCTCCGCAGCGCACTAGCCGTCTCCGAAATTGCGCTTTCTTTAGTGCTGCTGACAGGAGCGGCGCTGCTCATCGAGACATTCACGAATCTTCTGCACACGAATCCGGGCTTCGATCCGCGCCCGATTCTGACTTTGCAAACGTGGACGACCGGCCAAAAATTCACACCCCTGCCCGACAATGCGACGCCTGCCCAAATGAATTCAAGATCGGCTGAGATCTCCCGGTTTTATCAGAGAATTCTGGACAAAGTTCAGGCCATTCCCGCCGTGCGAGGCGCTGCCGTCGTAGGCGAGGGCCTGCCGCTCGATTATGGCGGGAACGATTTCGCGTGGCTTCCTTCAGAAGGCGAAGCTCATGGCATTTCCGCCGACATTCGCTCCGTCAGTCCTGACTATTTCGGAATTATGGGAATTCCATTGCTCAAAGGGCGTTTTTTCTCGAATGCCGATTCCCCGGAGTCGGCGCGAGTCGTAATCATCAACCAGGAGTTCGTGCGCGAGAAATTTCCCAATCGTAATCCCATCGGACAAAGCCTTAACGGAGGCGGAACGATGCGGGAAATCGTCGGCGTCGTCGGTGATGTGAAATCGCAGCTCGGAGAGGCTCCGCCTCCAACATTCCTCATTCCGCTGGCGCAGGACCCCGGCGAAATTCAAGGATTCCAGGCATGGTTTCCCGTCGCGATCATGGTGAGAACTACGCAGCCGCCACTGAGCCTGAGCCATGCCGTTGAGACCGCGGTTCATGATGCCGAGCCGGATTTGCCCATCGGTCACATTCAATCGATGGAGCAAATTCTTTCGATTTCTCTGGCATTTCAGCGATTCTTGATGACGCTAATGAGCATTTTTGCGGCGCTGGCTTTGCTACTCGCCGCCGTCGGGGTCTACGGCGTGATGGCATATTCCGTCGGTCAGCGAACGCATGAGATTGGCATTCGCATGGCGCTGGGCGCGCGGCCCCGCGACGTGCTGGTAATGGTGGTGCGCCAAGGAATGCTTTTGACAGGTATGGGCCTCTTCACGGGCCTCGCAGGAGCTTTGGCAGCGACAAGACTTCTCTCCGACGAACTTTACGGCGTAAAAGCTACAGACCCAATTGTGTTCGCCATTGTAGTTGGCGTGCTTGCATTCATCGCGTTCCTCGCGTGCTACATTCCCGCGCGACGCGCGGCAAAAGTGGATCCACTCATCGCGCTGCGTTACGAGTGATCAGGCAGAGTTCCAATGGAGACAGAGAGGTAGGCTGAATGACAGTAACCGACAACCATCGTTCCCGCGTGCTTGTGGCTGACGATCAGCCAGATGTACGCGAAGCGCTTCGTTTATTGCTGAAGGGGGAAGGTTTCGATATTGATGCAGTGGCATCTCCGGCGGCGTTGTTGACCGTCCTGGAAACGCGCGAATTCGATGCAGTCCTCATGGACTTGAATTACGCCCGCGACACAACTTCCGGCCAGGAAGGACTCGACCTGCTTACGGAAATCCGCATGCGCGACGGCAGCGTCCCTGTGATCGTGATGACGGCTTGGGGAACCCTGAACCTAGCGGTCGAGGCCATGCGCCGGGGAGCCAAGGACTTCATCCAGAAGCCGTGGGAAAACGCGCGCTTGCTGGCCGTGCTGCGAACGCAAATCGAGCTTGCGCGCGCCATTCGCAACAGTCTTCGACTGGAAGCCGAGAACCGCCTCCTGCGAGCCGACGGGCGCCCTGTGCTGATTGCGGAATCCACGGTGATGCGTCCAGTGATGGAGCTAATGACGCGCGTGGGTCCATCCGATGCAAACATTCTGATCACTGGCGAGCACGGAACAGGAAAGGAAGTGATTGCGCGGACGTTGCAGGCTCTTTCATCGCGTTCCGGGAAACCGTTCGTCACCGTGAACGCCGGAGGGCTGCCTGAGGGCGTTTTCGAGAGCGAGCTTTTCGGCCACGTAAAAGGTGCGTTTACGGATGCGAAGACGGACCGGGTAGGGCGTTTCGAGCTCGCCGATGGCGGGACGCTCTTCCTGGACGAAATTGCCAATGTCCCGATGAATCTTCAGGCCAAACTGCTGCGTGCGTTGGAAGCCGGAGAGCTCGAGCGCGTGGGATCGTCCACAACGCGCCGCGTGGACGTTCGCATTCTCTCCGCCACCAACGCGGATGTGCAAACGGAAGTGGAAGCGGGCCGCTTTCGCGAAGACTTGCTTTTTCGTTTGAATACGATCGAAATTCATTTGCCGCCATTGCGCGAGCGAAAAGAAGACATTCCACTGCTGGCGCTGCATTTTCTGCGACAATCGGCGCAGCGCTATCGCAAAGACCTCACAGGCTTCGAACCAACGGCCATGAAGCTTTTGCTCGAGCATCCGTGGCCCGGAAACGTGCGTGAACTCGACCATTCCATCGAGCGATCGGTGTTGCTGGCGGAAGGACCCGAAGTGCGCGCGGGAGACCTTGGGCTGCGTCCCGTGCGTGAGGGAAATTTGCGCATCGAAGATATGGGTCTGGAAGACGTGGAGCGCGCTTTGATTCAAAAGGCCATGAGTCGCTACGGCGGAAACGTCAGCCATGCGAGCAAAGCGTTGGGCCTGAGCCGCAGCGCTCTGTATCGCCGGTTGCAAAAATACGGGCTGTGAAGCCTCTTGCCTACGAACGCCGCATCCTCATCCGCGCCCTGCTTGCGGGGCTGGTCGGATCCACGGTCGCGGTGATTCTCCTCTGGACGGGCAGTTACGATCCGAAAACCTCGTGGACGCTGACCATAATCATCATTGTGGCATGGCTGGGTTTCGCCTTTAGCGCGCAGAATCATGTCACGTTCCCGTTGCGAACTCTTTCCAATATGCTCGCTGCGCTGCACGAAGGCGACTTCTCCATCCGTGCCCGGGGGGCCGGACGTCGCGATGCGTTGGGCGAAGTGATGAGCGAGGTCAACGCCCTCGGCGAAACTTTGCGCCAGCAAAGACTTGGCGCCGTGGAAGCGACCGCGTTGCTGCGCAAGGTGATGGAGGAAATAGATGTGGCGGTGTTTGCCTTCGATTCGACGGATCGCTTGCGCCTGCTTAATCGCTCCGGCGAGCGCATTTTAAACCGCCCCGCCGAGCGTGCCCTGGGCAGGACTGCGGACGAACTGGGGATCGAATTCTGCCTAACGGTTGAGACACCCCATGTGGCGCAAATTGCTTTCCCCGGGAAAATGGGCCGCTGGGAAATCCATCGAGGCAGCTTTCGCGAAGGAGGCAAACCGCACCAGCTTGTTCTGATCTCGGATTTGAGCCAGGCCCTGCGCGAAGAGGAACGTTTGGCATGGCAAAGACTGATTCGCGTGATCGGTCATGAGCTGAATAATTCGCTGGCACCGATCAAGTCAGTAGCCGAAAGCCTGGCTGGAATGATGGCGCGTCCCCAGAAACCCTCCGACTGGGAGGATGACATGAGCAGGGGACTTGCCGTGATTGCGAACCGCACGGATGGGCTGGCGCGTTTCATGAATGCGTACGCGCGACTGGCTCGGTTGCCCGCTCCGCAGTTCCGTCCTGTGAATGTAAGCACCTGGATTCAACGCGTGGCGAGCCTCGATCTCCGCATGCAGATTCCTATTAAGACTGGCCCTGAACTAACAATACAGGCCGACCCCGACCAACTGGACCAAGTGCTCATAAATCTGATCAAGAACGCGATAGATGCGGCGACGGAAACGAGCGGGGGAGTGGGAGTGGGCTGGGTAGCACGGGACGGCTTTCTGGAAGTCTGGGTGCGCGATGAAGGGCCTGGTATTCCAAACGCCGCCAATTTGTTTGTTCCTTTCTTCACGACCAAGCCTGGAGGGTCTGGGATTGGCTTGGTGCTCAGCCGGCAAATCGCCGAGGCCCACGGAGGAAGTTTAAGTCTGGAGAACGTCGTGTCCGGGCACGGTTGCGAAGCGCGCCTGCGACTCCCTCTGGTCAAGAATTAATTGTCGACAGGAAATCCTGGAATGAACGCAATCTGGGGAATTCAGGCCCGAGTTTTCCAAAAGGCTGGAGCAGGTTGCATAAAGGAAACACTGACATGCAGATGAGAACGCTTCGGGTGATTCTTCAGCCCTACGATGTAGCATTCTTGCTCCTGCTTTGTCACGCGGTTCATCAACAGAAGCTTCTGTCCACGTTGAACGTTGGCGTCGAGCTTGAGAAGACCCCCGTCGGCGCTTACTTCAAGTGAATGTGTATCTTGGTGGAAAGGCTGCGAGGAAGAATCGTAGCCATACACAAAAAGGGGAACGTAAACGCTGGCGCGGACGCTTTTGCGGCGCTCTGATTTAGGCGCGCCTTCCAAAAGCACACGCCGAGGCTCATCGGTTTCGCCATGATTCAGCAAATCCCAGACAAAACTCACATGTCACCCCGTGTCAGGAAAGAAAAAGGGACGATGGCAACACTATACAGCTCCTACGCACGTAGCGCAACACAAGACATTTGGGCATGCTAGGGAATACTGGTCGCCCTCGTGGTAACAAAATGTGGCCCGGAAAGCCGTCTCCGGGCCACCTTGAGGGAGCCGAAAAGTAGTTACTTGCCGAAGCTCTGCACGGCGGCGGCTTCGTTGTCGTATACGTCGAAGACCGTCATCAGCTTGGTGACCTGCAGCACTTCTTTGAATTTTGCGCCCAGATTGCACAGCTTGAGCGTTCCGCCCTGCGATCGGGCGCTGTGGAACGTCGCCACCAGCGTCCCCAATCCGGCGCTGTCGATGTACGTCACATTCGACATGTTCAAGACGACCTTCTTGTGATTGCTCGCGAGCAGGCCCTTGACGCGTTCGCGGAAAGAATTGCTTTCCTCGCCCAAAACGATTCGCCCGTCCAGATCCACGACGGTGACCCCGCTTACTTCACGATCCGTCATTCTCAGTGCCACGTTTTTCGCCTCCTGGCAGATTCAATTTCCGCTGGTATTACCTGGGCCCGCCGACGATCTCAGTAATAGTCCGAACACGACATATAATAACCGCAGGTGCCGCAAATCAACTTGCAGTGGCTCTGCTCTAGTCGATGAAAGCACACGGGACAATGCATCGAAGCGTTCACCGGCTCGAAACGCAAATTTCCAGACGTCAGCCTGCTTGGTTCGCTGGGCGGCGCCTTCGGTACAGTTGTCTCCCGCCGTTCCATGCTCATCGGCCAAACGGTTATAGCATATCCCGTGCGAGTGGCAAAGCATCGAGCGAGATTCACAAACGCCTAGGCTGCCCGCGTGAAAAACTATCACGCCCAAGGGCCCGCTGCGCTAGAATACGTGCAACCGACCCTCACGTGGCGGCATCACCAGAGCAGTGTGAGGC
>DAHUXN010000051.1 GCA_027307115.1 Acidobacteriota bacterium | reverse complement strand
GCCACGATTGCCGTCGCGGAAAGCTGCACGGGCGGAATGCTCGCCGCGCGTCTCACCAACGTTCCGGGCAGCTCGTCGTATTTTCGCGGTGGAGTGGTCTCTTACAGCAACGACTTGAAATCCGCGTGGGCGGACGTGCCCAGGGAAATCATTGAGGCAAAAGGCGCGGTGAGTTCGGAGGTGGCTCTTGCGCTGGCGGATGGCATCCGGCGGCAAACCGGTTCGACGCTCGGGGTGGGCGTCACCGGAATCGCAGGGCCCGGCGGCGGCACGCCAGAAAAACCAGTGGGCCTGGTCCACATCGCGATTGCCGATGAAAAAGGGACCAAAGAGCGTGAGTTTCGCTTCCCCGGGACCCGCGATCGCATACGACACCAAGCGACACAAGCAGCGCTCGACATGGTGCGACGATATTTTCTTTACGCCGCACCGGTGGCGAAGGCCTGACGCGTGCGCCTGTTCGTTGCCCTCGATGTGCCGGACGAAACGCGCCGCGCGCTCGGCGGGATAATTCAGAAATTCGAAAGCGTTTGTCGCGGCGCGCGCTGGATGCGGGCGGAAAGCATACATGTCACGTTGAAATTTATCGGCCACGTCGAAGAAACAGAACTGCCCGCGATCAAGGAGTGCCTCGCAAAAGTAAAATTGGGCGCCCCAATCGAAATCGCTTTCGGGAACTTTGGATTTTTCCCCAACGAACGCCGTCCCCACGTCTTCTGGCTGGGAATCGAAGCAGGGCCCGATCTCGCCGCACTGGCAGCAAGTATTTCGTCGGCACTGCAACCAATCGGGATTCCGCGAGAGGAACGCGCGTTTAGGCCGCATTTGACCCTTGCGCGATTCAAGACAGAAAAGGGGCTCCCGAAATTGCGCGAAATGGTGGCGCCGCTCGCACACCGAAGCTTCGGCAACACTGTTGCGACGCAGTTCCATCTTTATGAAAGTGTGTTAAATCCCAGCGGCGCCGTGCATACTAAACTCGCGAGTTATCGTTTCGCTGAAGGCGCAACACTGTGAACACGCTCTGGCTGATTCCCATTGCCGCGTATTTGCTGGGCTCCATTCCCTTCGGATATCTCATCGTAAAAATGGGCAACGGCTCGGACGTGCGTGGAGCGGGCAGCGGAAATATTGGCGCGACGAACGTCACGCGCGTGGCTGGAAAGGGTGCGGGCCTTGCGACGCTCCTGCTGGACATAGGCAAGGGATACCTCGCCGTCTGGCTGGCGATGCTATGGTCGCACGGAAACATTCGCTGGATGATGGCGGCAGGTGTCGCAGTGGTCTTGGGACATACTTTTTCATGCTGGCTGCGCTTTCGCGGCGGGAAAGGTGTCGCAACTGGACTCGGCGTGTTCCTGGCCGTCGCCTGGCAAGCAGTGTTGGCAACGCTTTTGGTGTGGTTGGTCGTCGTCGCGTTTTGGAGATACATTTCACTAGGCTCGGTTGTAGCCGCCGCGGCATTGCCGATTTTGGTCTATTTATTTTACGCGCCCGGACACGCGCCGCCGCTGGCCGTTTCCTTCGGCAGCGTTGCTGTTGCGATTATCGTTATATTCAAGCATCGGGAAAACATCGCGCGCCTGATCGCAGGCACGGAAAGCCGGCTGAAAAGGAAGAGTTAGTTCCAAAAGGAACATCCGAAAAAGAGCAATTGTAGCAAGCTCCTTTGCGCGGTTCAGGAGGGGCTGCCGGGCGAACCAGTTCTCGAAATTTTCAAGACACCATGGCTGAAGAAAAAAAAATCGCCATCATCGGCGCCGGAGGATGGGGCACGGCGCTCTCGATCGTGCTGGGACGCAGCCGCGCGCCGCACCGCATTGCTCTCTGGGCGCGGGAGCAAGACGTGCTCGACTCGCTGCGCAAGGAGCGCAAGAACCCGTCCTTCCTCCCGGGATTTACCATACCGGCTGAAGTCGAGGTGACGGGCGAGTTGCGCGAAGCCGTGGAAGCGGCGGACATCGTCATCGGCGCAATGCCGTCAGCTCATGCGCGGGAACTCTACGTTGAGATGCTTCCCTTCTTCAGCCGCACGACCGGCTTCGTCAGCGCGACAAAGGGTCTCGAACCCAAAACGCTCCTGCGCATGACGGAAGTAATCGAGCAAGTGCTGACGCCGAAATTCTGGCCGCGCGTGGCCGTGATTTCGGGACCCTCGTTTGCTCTCGAAGTCGCCCGCGGCGATCCCACGGCCATCGTGGCTGCTTCAAAAGATCGCATGCTCGCCGCCGAGTTGCAGGAGCAGCTATCCGGTCCCACGCTGCGAGTCTACACAAACGACGATGTAGTGGGCGTGGAGCTCGGCGGAGCCGTGAAAAACGTGATTGCCATTGCCGCCGGCGTCGCCGAGGGTTTGGGCCTCGGACACAATACCGTGGCCGCACTGATTACGCGTGGCCTCGCGGAAATGACGCGGCTCGGCACGGCATTCGGCGCGCGAAAAGAGACTCTCGCGGGCCTCGCTGGAATGGGCGACCTGGTGCTCACTTGCACGGGCCAACTGAGCCGCAATCGCTCCGTCGGCGTGGAACTGGGCCGCGGAAAAAAACTCGAAGAAATCCTTGCCTCCACGCGCATGGTAGCCGAGGGCGTCGGCACCACGGCTGCGGCGCATGCGCTCGCGCTGCAACTCGGAATCGAGCTGCCCATTACCGAGCAGATGTACGGCGTCCTCTACCAAGGCCGCGCGCCTCAAGACGCCATCCGCGAACTGATGGAGCGTCCCTTGAAGGCCGAATAGACCTTCTTAGGCCTCCCGGTGGGCCTCCCTCCCCGCGTGGCCAATCCGCCAATAGGTAGTACTTTCGGCCAGTTGTACCCCTGTGCAGGCTCGCATACGATTTTCAGGTAGAGTCGTATGCCTCAAAAACCATTCAAAGCGACCGGAATGCGCCGGCTGCGCATTCTATGGATTGTGCTCGGAGCGCTGCTGTTCACCAGCGCTCTGCCGCTATGGTTGTATCACCGCGAAGTGCTTCAACTCAGCGAGGAAAAGCTCCAAGACACCGAGCGCTTGCAGCAATCGGAAATCACGCGTTCCGTCGCCAGTGAAATTCTGCAATTCGAATCGAACCTTGGCGAACAACTCGAAAGCCAAAGGCAACTCCTCGCGCTGACCGGCTGGATCCAAAACGTCAGCGATCCCGCGCACGCGCCGCAGCTCAACCGCATGCTGCAAAATGTGCTGCAAAACAACCACGACATTCTCTACGTGACGACAATCGGCCGGGACGCCAAGGGTGAATCGGCGGAAAGCGTGAAGGGCGCAGACCGCGACCCATTCGTCGACGCGGCTCTCAAGCGCGCATTTACAGCAAGCGTGCAGGGTGGGAATTGGGTGAGCGGCACTTTCGCTCTCGGCCAGCAGAACCGTCCTGCCATTGTGATTTCCGTTCCGCTGATGTCGGAGGGCCAATTCACCGGAATGCTGGCGGCCGTCGTGTCTCTCGATCACGTAGTGGCGCGTTTGAAAGATGCCAGCGTGCGTGACCGCACCGTCTACGTGGTCAACGGCGACGGACGAATCATCGTCCACCCGGACACAGTCAACATGGTCCCGGGGCGCGACCTCAGCTCCAACTCTGTCGTAGCGCAATTCAAGCACCTGCCGCAAGAACTGCGCGCCACGGAAACAACGCAATTTATGCTCGAAGAAAACAATAAGCCCGTTGAAATGATCGGCACGTACAGCACGATCCCCGAGCTGCATTGGGCGGTGATCGCGCAACGCAGCCTGGCAAAGGCCCGCGTGGATGCGGGCATGCAGGAACTGACGACGCAAGCGATGCGCTTCGTTATTGCGTTCACTTTGATCGCGCTTCTCGTCGGATATCTTTCGGCGCTGGGAATCACCCGGCCAATCCAAGGCCTTGTCCGCTCGACGCGCGCCATCTCGCGAGCCGAATTCCACGAACGCGCGCCGGTCGAGGGCGCGGCGGAAATCAGCGAACTCGCCGAAACCTTCAACGGCATGGCCGATGACATCGAGAAGTACGTTGATCGCCTGCAAATGGCCGCCACCGAGAACCGCGAGCTTTTCATGGGCTCGATTCGCATGCTCGCCGCCGCCATCGACGAAAAAGACCCCTACACGCGAGGCCACTCGGGCCGCGTCGCGAAATATTCGCTCACCATCGCGCAGGAAATGGGTCTCGATTCCGAGGCCATGGACAAGCTGCGCATCTCTGCCCTGCTGCATGACGTGGGCAAGATCGGCGTGGACGACAATGTCTTGAAAAAGCCCGGCAAGCTCACCGAAGAGGAATTCACACTGATGAAACAGCATCCCGTGAAGGGCGCGAACATCATGCGTCCTGTCGCGCAATTGAAAGACATGCTGCCCGGAATCGAGCTCCACCACGAACGCATGGACGGCCAGGGCTACCCGTACGGCCTGGCTGGCGACCAGATTCCGATGATGGCCCGCATCATCGCCGTCGCCGATACGTTCGACGCCATCACCACCAATCGCCCTTATCAATCCGCGATGGACCTCGAATACGCCATGGACCGCATCAGTCAACTCGCCGGAACGAAATTCGACATGGACGTAGTCCATGCCATTCAGCGCGCCGTCGCCGCCGGCAAACTCAAGCTCAGCCCCTCGGTCGTCGAAGTCGAAGTCCCCGTCTAGCAAACCTGTTCGAAAGACCCGTCGCTACTCAACTCCCAGACTCGTCGAGCGCCTCTTTGCGTTCCTCTGCTAGAATGAACGTTTCCGCCAGCGCGCGGGGAACTCAATGATCACCCTATTCGGCAAACCCGAGGAAACGGTCCTCGAACGGCTCAAGAACTCCGTCGCGAAAACGCGCACGGAACTGTCGGCGCGCGTTGAGCAACTCCTCACAGGCGACCGTCCCGTCGATCCCGCATTGCTCGCGCAGCTTGAAGCGGCGCTTCTGAGCGCGGACATCGGCGTAGGTACCACCAAAGAAGTGCTGGCGTCCCTGCGCAGGCAGGTGACGGAACAGAAACTCGTCGGTTCTGCCGCGCTCAAGCTGGAACTGAAAAACCAGCTCGTGGCCATTCTCGCGGCAGCGCCCGTTCCGCGAAATGGCGATTCCCCCGCCGCCGTAGCGGCCGCGCCGCGCGTGATTTTCGTTGTTGGCGTGAACGGCACCGGAAAAACAACCACCATTGGCAAACTCGCGAACCGACTGCGCGCCGAAGGCCGCTCCGTGATGCTCTGCGCCGCGGATACGTTTCGCGCGGCGGCCATCGAGCAGCTCGAAGTTTGGGCCAAACGCTCCGGCGTCGAATTGATTAAGCAGAAAGCCGGCTCGGATCCTGCCGCTGTCGTCTTCGACGGCCTCACCGCGGCGCGCGCGAAAAATGTCGACGCCGTGATCGTCGACACCGCCGGCCGCCTCCACACAAAATCCAACTTGATGGCTGAACTTGAAAAAATGAAGCGCACTGCCGCAAAGCTCGTTCCCGGCGCTCCCCACGACGTGTTGCTCGTCATGGATGCGACGACAGGCCAAAATGGCCTTGCGCAGGCCCGCGAATTCACCGGCCACGTCGGCGTCACGGGAATCGTGCTGACGAAGCTCGACGGCACGGCCAAAGGCGGAATCGTCATCGCGATTTCCCGCGAACTTGGCTTGCCCATCCGATTCGTCGGCACGGGCGAACAAATGGACGACTTGGTGCCCTTTGACGCGAAAACCTACGTCAACTCGCTCTTTGACTGACAATTTGACTGACAATAGCGTTGAACTCGCCGCCGTTCGCCTCTCCGATGAATCGTGGATGGCCCGCGCGTTGGTGCTGGCGCATCGCGGCGCCGCGCTGGCGCACCCGAATCCAATGGTCGGCGCCGTGGTCCTGAAAAACGAACGCGTCGTGGGCGAAGGATTCCATACTTACGAAGACCGCAAGCATGCGGAAATAATCGCCCTCGAACAAGCGCGCGCCAACGCCCGCCGCGCCACTCTCTATGTCAATCTCGAGCCCTGCTGCCACACCGGCCGCACCGGCCCATGCACGAAAGCGATCATCGATGCAGGCATCCGGCGCATGGTCGTGGCGATGCGCGATCCCAATCCCGCCGTCGCCGGTCGCGGAATTCGTGCGCTCCGCGCCGCCGGAATTGCCGTCACCGTTGGAGTGCGCGAAGATGACGCGCGGCATTTGAATGAAGCCTTCGCAAAATGGATTCGCACGAAACTGCCGTTTGTGACGTTGAAAACCGCGCTCACGCTCGACGGCAGGATCGCCGCGCGCACAGGCAGCACCACATGGATTACGAGCGGCGCCTCGCGTGAAGAGGTTCAGCGCATGCGCCACGAAGCGGATGCTCTGCTCACTGGAATCGGCACCGTGTTGGCCGATGATCCGCGAATGACGGATCGCACTGCACTTCCGCGGCGCAGGCCGCTCGTTCGCGCAATTGTCGATTCGAAACTTCGCATCCCTCTGAAATCGGGAATCGTGAAGTCCGCGAAAAGCGACGTGCTGATTTTCACGACGCAATCGGCCGATTCGCCAAAAGCAAGATTACTGCGAAAAGCTGGCGTGGAAATTGTGCGGGTTCGTTCCCGCGGCGGCCACGTGGATCTGCGTGACGCGCTGCGCGAAATCGGCAAGCGCGAAATTCTCAGCCTGATACTGGAAGCCGGCAGCGAACTAAACGGTGCGATGCTCCAGGCAGACCTGGTCGACAAAATGGTTCTGTTCTATGCTCCAAAAATCATGGGAGACGGCGCGGTCCCCATGGCGCAGCTCCCGTCACAATGGTTCAAGTGTTCGCCCGCTCTCTCGCAACTTTCGTTTCGACGTTACGGCCCGGACTTCGCTGTTCAAGGATATTTTCACGATGTTTACCGGAATCATTGAGCATCTCGGCAAGGTCGAAGGGCTCAAGCGAAATAAAAAGGGCGGCCGCCTGAAGGTCGGTTTCGGCCGCTCAATTAAATCGGCGGACGCGAAAGCACTCGCGCCCGAATTGCAGTCTGAATTACAGTCCAAATTGAAGATCGGCGCCAGCATCGCCGTCAACGGCTGCTGCCTCACAGTCGTCGAAACCGGCAAAGGATTCTTCGTCGCTGATTTGTCGACAGAAACGTTGCACCGTACCTCATTTGACAAACTCGCAGCGGGGCGCGTCGTGAATCTCGAATTGCCAGTAAGAGCCGGCGCGCCGCTCGGCGGGCATTTCGTCCAAGGCCACGTCGACGGCGTAGGCCGTGTTGCACACCTGAAAGCCGAAGGCGAAAATTGGTGGCTCGCCATTGGCGTGCCTGAGGATTTGCGCCGCTACGTCGCCGAGAAAGGCTCGCTCGCCGTCGACGGCATCAGCTTGACCGTCGCGCGATGGAATCACCCCATCGCGGACTTTGCAATTATTCCGCACACGTACGCGAACACAAATCTGCGTGAAGTCGCCGCGGGTGATTCTGTAAATCTGGAATGTGATATTTTGGCAAAGTACGTTGAGAGCTTGATGAAAGGCCGCGCGGAAATCACAGCGTCGCGATGGACCATAGAAAAATTAACCGAGGAAGGGTTTTGACGATTCCTCAAAAGAAAACAGCAGTTGTCATTCCGCCTGCCCTGAGCGTTTTTCGCGAAGGGAGGAACATTGCGGCGAGGAGTCTGCTTTTTTTTCGGCCTGTCTAAGCAGCGACTCCGTTGCGGGCTAAGAGGACTGCTTGGCAGTATCTTGGCAGTTTATTATGGCAGTCGACTTGAACAATGCCTGACCGGCGAACTTACGACGTAGTGGTCATCGGCGCGGGCGTCTTTGGCGCTTGGACGGCCTACCGCCTCGCGCGCGGCTGGGGCAAAGTGTTGCTCGTCGACGCGTACGGCGCAGCCAACAGCCGCGCCAGCTCCGGAGGCGAGTCTCGCATCATCCGCATGGGTTACGGCGCCGACGAAATTTATACCCGCTGGTCGAAACGGGCGCTCGAACTGTGGCGCGAATTCGACGCTCAAACTGGCGCGCGCATTTTCGATCGCACAGGCGTCTTGTGGATGGCGCGCGACGCCGAAAAAGTCGCATCGGATACGTTGGCGACGCTGGCGAAAGTCGGCGTGCCGCACAAAAGACTCTCGCCCGCGGAAATCGAGAAACGCTTCCCGCAAATCGCTTGCGATGATCTCGACTTCGCCATCTACGAACCTGAAAGCGGCGTCCTTATGGCGCGCCGCGCCGTGCAAAAAGTTGTCGAGGAATTTCAGAAAGCGGGCGGCACATATCAAATCGCGGAAGTGGAAGCGCCCACCGGCAGCGGCCTCGTTGATGCCCTCGCCACGTGGAGTGGCGAAACTCTGCGCGCTGACAATTACGTTTTCGCCTGCGGCCCTTGGCTGCCTTGGATTTTTCCGGAGCTTCTCGACCACAGGATTTTCCCGACGCGCCAGGAAGTCTATTTCTTCGGCGCGCCTCCGGGAGACAAAAGCTACGCTGCCGGGAACTTTCCCACGTGGCTCGACGTGGGAATGGAAATTTACGGCATGCCGGATCTCGAAAACCGCGGCGTCAAAATCGCCAGCGATCGCCACGGCCCGCCGGTTGACCCCAAGCGCGTCGAACGCGTCGCCGGCGAAACGCTTTCGCTCGTGCGCGATTATTTGAGCCGCCGCTTCCCCGCCCTGCGCGACGCGCCCGTCGTCGAATCCCGCGTGTGCCAGTACGAAAACACTTCGAACGGCGATTTCCTGATCGATCGCCATCCGAATTTCGAAAATGTTTGGCTCGTCGGCGGCGGCTCAGGCCACGGATTCAAACATGGCCCCGCCCTGGGTGAATACGTCGCGAAGCTTGTCCTCGAGGGCGGCGAAACGGAGCAACGATTTTCCCTCGCCACAAAGCAAACAGTTCAAAACCGCGCCGTCTACTGACTCCAAGTCAGAAAATAAACTACCCAGCATTTCGCGTCGCGCCCCGCAATTCAAAAACTGCCGCTGTGGATAAACGGCGGCTTTCATGCTCGCAGCCCCGCTGCACTGGCTTGCTCCTTCCATCGGTCGCTGTTCACACCCATCACAATGAGCCACAACTGTAGAGGGATTTCGCCCAGGGCGGAGGCGGCAGCAATGTAGACGAAGATGTGGCTGGCAAATCGCGGCGAAAGATACATCATCCAAGCCAGTCCGCTAATCACCAACAGGACGCCAAGAATCCGTGGCATGAAAGTCGACTTGAAAATAAGGTAGCCGATCAAGACGCACCATAGTCCGAAGAACACGAGGTAAGTGTTGAAGGCTTGGCCGTTCAGTCTGAAGAACAGATACGCCAGCCCTTGCAGTTGTGACGGCGGAAATGCGCCAAGGGCGCTTCCGCCCTGCAAAATGAGAAACGGCGCCACGTACAGGACGGCAGTGACAGCCTGAACTGCGCATCCCACGAGAATAACGAAGGTCGCAAATAAGGAGATGCTCTTGCGTACGGGCTTGAACAAGTCATAAAAAAGGAAGGCCCAGGCGATGTGGAAGAGAACGCCAATGAGGGACAACGCGAATCCCAACCAAAACAACCGATGATGTCCCAGGACGCCTGCCGCCGTCGCCGCGGCGCTGCCAGAGACAATCAGCCTCCCCGGAATGATCACTTGCCCGAAGGTGGACGCAAGGCCTTCGAGCGCTTCACAGACTCCCGCTATCCTGGCCCTTAGACGCGGTGACACTTCGGCAATGGTCATCGCATTCTGCTCCTAATTCTGAATCTCCATCGCGAGGCTGTTACCGTGAACTGATTCCGCTGAGCAAACATCCGCGTCGGGGTGTACGATATCCAGAGGTTCCGGCCTTGCCTCTCCAGAAGCTACAACGTATATGGCGCCACGGGGCTAGGCTGGCCCTTCGTTCCACTAGAGCGTGCGCTGAATCCTCCGCAGACAAAGTTAGGACGCCGCACGTTCCCCAAACGCCGTCTTCACATGCGGCTTGAACAGGTACATCACGATCCACACATCGATGGCTATGAGAATCAGGTCCCACACAATCAGCCCCATCATCATCGGCGCCATCGCCCGCACGATTCCCAGCACCGCAAAAATAATTCCGAGCGCGACCAGCAAAATCGTCAGCATCCGCGCCCAGCCCCGCAGTTTCAGCAGGCCGATTCCATTCACCAGACACAACACCGCCAAAATCAAACACACTATTCCCCCGAAAGCGCCCATAGCCGCCAGCGGACCGCCCATGCCGCCGCCTCGCCCGGCCATTGCTGCTAACCCTGCCGACGAACCCAGAAGAAACAGTCCCATTGCCCCCAACAGATATAGACCCGCACCAAGAAAACTCAGCACCGCCAGAATCGTTACGCCCGTGGGACGCGTCATGTCTCACCTCCGTGAGGATGCGTTCCGCAAATTAGAATCAATTGTCCTGAAAGTTTGAAACAGGGCCGCAAACTGCGCACAAATTACATTTGCGCGTGCGGATAATCAAGCGAATTCGGTTTCTTACGAGGTCAATGCCATTTTCTTCTTCTCGCGCGCCCCGCGCCAGTAAAGCGCGAGCCCGACGAGCACTGTGCCGACCGTGCCACCAATCACTTTCGCCAGAAAACTGAATTTGTCGGTCGCCTCCCCCGGCGGAATAAACGACAACGCGATGCCCAGCGCGGTAATCGAAAAGCCCAGCCCGCCCGCAATCCACGCGCCTATGATGCCTCCCGGAATCAGCACGACGTGCTCGTTGCTGCGCCGATCCTTGCGATACGCCAGTTTGATGGCCGCCGCATACATGTACAAAAACGGAATGAAATACAGAATCACCGCCGCGTCCACCACCACCTGATACGCCGTCGCCGCTGTCGCCTGAATCTGCGCCAACAGCAAAATGATGCACGACAGCACCGCCTGCACGATTATCGAGATATACGGCGTGCGCCACTTCGGATGAATTTTGCCGAAGGCCTTCGGCAAGTAACGGTCGATGCCCACCACGAAGGGCACGCGCGCAATCCCCGCCACGGTTGAGCCAACGCCGCCCGCATTTCCCACGCTGACCAGCAGCGCGGCTATCACGCCAACGAAGCCAATTTTCAAAATCGTCGAGCCTGACGTCAGCGCCTGAAACACCCCGCTCAGCGGATTCACTTGCTGCGCCGGAATCAGCACCAACACCGCAATCGTCCCCACAATGTAAATGAACGCTACCGCCGCGCCCGCGCCCCACACCGCTCGAGGCAAGGTTTTGCGCGGATTGCGAACCTCTTCGCTCATCGCGGAGACCAGCTCAAATCCCGCAAACGCGAAAACCATCTGCGGCCAGAAATTCACGGTGGCCTGATTCCACACCGGCATCATATTTTTCACCGTGAAATGCGTCGCCGAACCGTGCGTCATCCAAATCCAAACGGCGATGCCGATCAGTATGAGCAGAGGCGTATAAGTCCCCACGCCGCCCGCGTTTTGCAGCCATTTCCCGATGTTCAATCCAATGATGTTTAGAAAAACCGCGATAAACAGCAGCACGAACGAGCCAATCACCAAAAATTCGCGATTCGTCGCCAGCCACGTGTGTCCCGCGCCGCCAACGTAGGCGCTCATCGACGCGCTCGCAAGCAGCAGCCCAGGAAAATAAAACACCGTGTAAATCCAGTACGTCCATCCCGCCACAAATCCGTGAAAGTCGCCGAACGCTTCCTTCGACCAAACGTACAGTCCGCCCTCATCGGGAAAGCGCGAGGAAAGCTCGTTGATCACAAATGCGCTGGGAATGAAAAACAGCACAGCCGCGATAATCCACAAGCTGATCGACGACGTGCCGTTGTATCCCGCGGCCGCCAGCCATCGCGGGCCCAGCACCGTGGCGATATTGAAGAGCAGCACGTCCCAAAATCCCAGGACGCGCCTCAATTGTTTTTTCGGATCGACCGTGGCGGGCGAGGAATCCAAACTCATCGGCCCGCGCTCACTCGGTCACGTCCAGCGCGGGAATTAATTCGTCCTGCAAGCGGAAATTCCGCAGGAATGGGTCCTCCGACTTTTCGAACTCCGGCCACGTGCCGAAGAATTCCACGCCGCCGTCGTGCAGGAAAATCACGCGATCCGCCAGCCGCCGCGCCAAATGGGTATCATGCGTCACCACAATCGACGTCTTATGGAATGTTTCCTTCAGTTTCAAAATCAGCTCGCCCGTATGCGCGGCCATGATCGGATCCACCATGGTCGTCGGCTCGTCGTAGAGAATCGCCTCCGGATCCTGCGCCAGCGCACGCGCAATCGCCACTGCGCGCTTCGTGCCCGTGCTCAATTCCGACGGGAGCCTGTCGGCGAATTGCGAGACTTCCAGCATTTCAAGCAACTCGCTCACACGCGCATCCACCGCATCTCTGTCCACGTTCCCCAGCGACACCATCGGGAAGGCGACATTGTCCGCCACTGTGAGCGAATCGAACAGCGCGCCGGATTGAAAGACCATCGTCACGCGCCGCCGCACCTCTGCGAATCGCGCTTCAGAAAAATCCGTCACGTCTTCGCCGCCGACGATAATTCGTCCCGCGTCCGGCTTCAGAAATCCCATGATCAATTTCAGCGAGACGGACTTGCCGACGCCGCTGCGTCCCAAAATCACCGCCGTCTCTCCCCGATCCATGTGAAAACTCACATCGCGCAGCACTACCTGCTCATCGAATGCTTTCGAGACGTCTTGAAATTCGATGTAATGTTCGCTCACGATGCCGCTTTCTCTCCCAAGCTCTCGCGCGCCTCGTCGTAGTCCTCCGGCGTGTTCACATTCTTGAACAAGCGGCCGCAAGGGTCAAAGGCTTTCCATTCCGCGGGTGCGATGCTAGCCAAAGTCAGGCCTGCCAACCCTTCGGTAATTTTTCGCACGCCCCGCTCGAGGGCATCCGCAATCGTGCGCCGCGCGCCTTTTCGATACATCGCGCACAGCGGTTCGAAGCCGCGCTCGTTCAGCGGAATTACCACATCGGCGGACGAACCGATCGCCCGCGCGACCAGGAATTCGAGCCATTCGCGCGTCAGAAATGGCAAATCGCAGCCCACGATCAAATTCCATTCGCACGTTGCGATGCGCAGCGCCGTCGAAATGCCGCCGAGCGGCCCAAGATTTTCGCCATCGTCGGGAACGACGCGCATTGCAAGATGCGCGTAAACTTCCGGCGGCCCGATGATTATCGGCTTCATCATTGCCGGCGTGATTTCGGCTGCGCCATCGCGCGCCTCCCCCGTCGATTCCAGCACGTGCGCGACGTGCACCACCATCGGCTCGCCCGCAAATTTCAGGAAACCTTTCGGCCGGCCCATGCGCGAGCTTCGCCCTCCCGCCAAAACGAATCCGCCGATCGCCTCGCAGCTCGTCATTCTTTATTTTCCTGGCCGCTCGATGCCCAGTTCGCGCAATTTTTCCTGCAGGCTCTGCCGGTGCAGCCCCACCGACGCGGCCGTCCGCGACACATTCCAGCGATACTCCGTCAATTTGCGCTTCAGGAACGCCACTTCGAACTTGCGCTTCGCCTCGCGAAAATCAATTTCCCCCAGGATTTCGTCAGACCCTCCCGCCGCGCGCCCCACTGGCGAATGTCCCCGCCGAATTTCCTCCGGCAAATCCTCGACGCCGATCGTTTCGCCCGGGCAAAGCACCAGGCTGCGTTCAAGCGCATTCCTCAACTCGCGCACGTTCCCCGGCCAATCGTAATGCAAAAGCGCCGCCGAAGCTTCCTGTGAGATTCGCGCCGTGCGATTGTGGCGCGCGCCCAGTTGCTCCAGAAAAGCTCCCACGAGCAACGGAACGTCTTCCTTGCGCGCACGCAGCGAAGGCAATTCCAGAGTCACGACGCGGAGACGGTAATACAAATCCTCGCGAAACCGTCCCGCGCCGATTTCTTCCGCCAGATTGCGATGCGTCGCGCTGATCACTCGCACATCCACATCAATCGAATGCGTGCCGCCCAACCGTTCAATCTTGCGGCTTTCGAGAGCGCGCAACACTTTCGCCTGCGTCACTGGATTCATGTCGCCAATTTCGTCCAGAAAAAGCGTTCCCCCGGACGCCAGCTCGAATTTCCCTTTCTTCATTTGCGCCGCGCCGGTGAACGCTCCCTTTTCATACCCGAACAATTCCGACTCAATCAGATTCTCAGGCAACGCCGCGCAATTCACGGCCACAAACGCTTTCTCCGCGCGCGGCGAGCGTTCGTGAATTTCCTGCGCGAGCAAATCCTTCCCCGTGCCGCTCTCGCCGCAAATCAACACGGTCGTATCCGTCGCGGCCACGCGTTCCGCGAGTTCGTACACGCGCCGCATCAGCCCTGAAGCGCCGCGCATGCGTCCAAACTCTCCTTCGACGATCAGTTGACGCCGCAGCCGAGTGTTGTCCGCCTCCAATTCCACGATGCGCACCAGATTTGCGATGCGCTGCCGCAACTCGTCGATGTCGAAGCCCTTCACGATGTAATCGTTCGCTCCCGCGCGCAACGCCTCCACCGCCGTCTTCGCCGTGTCCAACGCCGACACCATCAGAATCGGCTTCTCAAAACCCTCCGCGCGAATCGCCCGCAAAAAAGAAATCCCGTTCTCTCCCGGCAGCACCACGTCCAGCAACACCACATACGGATTCTCGCGTGCCAGCAATTCGCGTGCGGCCGCCGTCGAATCCGCTTCCACCACGCGGTACGTACTTTCGAGCGCCCGCCGCAAACCGTAGCGCGCCGCCGCCTCATCATCCACAATCAAAATCGTTCGCATCACCATCACTCCCCTTCTGTTAAATCGTCAACTCTCCGCGCCCTCTGCACCTCTGCGGTGAATCTCCGGCCTTTGGCCAAAGGCGCCGAGGCCTGCCTGCCACAGGCAGGGATCCGCTTTTCTTCGTTTTTGTCGTTCGCTCGTTCCTTAAAGTTGTCATCCCGCCTGCCCTGAGGCACGAAGGGAGCCGCCATGCGGCGAGGGATCTGCTTCTTCTTTCAATTGCTCGCGCCAATCGGCACAGTAATCACAAATCTTGTCCCTCGTCCCTCACTCACCGGGCTCTCCCACGAAATCGTGCCGCCCATCTCGGCTGTGCGCCGCGCCACAATCGCCAGCCCCAGCCCTGTTCCGCTCGGCTTCGTTGTAAAAAATGGCTGAAACAATTTCGCGCCTACATCCATGGGAATGCCGGGCCCGTCGTCGGCAATCTCCACGCGTATGGCACCACCGCATCGCCTTATCGACACGCAAACCTTCCCGCCGCCGCTCTGCGCCTCAATCGCATTCACCACCAGATTCGACATAACGTCCGTCCAAGCCTCTTCGGACCCGACGACAACGGTTTCGTTCCGAAGGTCGTCCTCTGCGAATTCCAGCCGCACATTGCGCCGTTCCGCATCTCGTCGCAGCAGCGATACGACTTGCTCCGTAATCGCCGCAATCGCAATTCGTCCCGCGCCGTCGTTTCCGCGAATGCCCGGCCGCGCATAACGCAAAAGCTGCGTCAGCTTGCTGCTCAGCCGGTCCATTTCGCGCACAACAATTTCGCAATCCTCGCGCACCCGCGGCGTCAAGTCGCGTTCCTCGAGCAGCGCCTGCAAAACAGTCTTCATCGAGCTGATCGGATTCCGCAAATTGTGCGAAATGCTTGCCGCCATTTGTCCCACCAGCGCCAGCCGCTCGCGTTCCGCCAACTCCCGTTCCAGACGCAACTTCTCCCCAATCAATCGACAGTGATTCACCAGCGTTGGCAATTGCTCCGCGAGAAATTCCAGCGCCACCGTCGTTTCACCCACCAGCACAGCCCCCGTCGAGCACGCCTCCAGCACTCCGATTTCCTCGCGTCCATCTTTCAATGGAATTTCCACGCAATGTCCCAACCCTCCCGGCGCTCGCAGCGGCGACCACTCCGCCCCGCGCGGCAGCGATATGCGCGCGGAAGACAGTGCGAACTCCTCACGAATGCGCGTTTCCGCCACGCGGGCTAACTTCTCCACATCGCCGTTCTGCGCTTCCGTCTGCAATTCAACCAGCAGCCGCTGCACGCGCTCCATCCGCTGCTGGAATGCGCGATAAAGCGTCCGCCCAATCACCCTCTCCAGCGGCTCGAACAGAAACACCAGCACAAACAGCAAAATCGCCGCTGTCGCTTCCGGAGGAACAGCCGGTTCCAGCCATCCACTCATCCTCCGCACAAGCGCCAGATACATCATCGCCAGAAACGCGGCGGACACGGCATAAACCAAATTGCGCTGCATGCCGATTTGCAAAAAGTTGTAGCGCAACGCGAAGTAGCCCAGCACCGTCCCCGGAATCAGCCCCGCTACAATCACCAATGTTCCCAAGTTTTCCAGCGCGCTCGGCCCGTGCAGCGCGCCCACACCATACGTATAGAAAACAAGCACCGCCAATATTCCGAAAACAACGCCAAGCAAAATGTGCAGTCGCCGCAAAGACGGATCATCGCTCGCGTCCCATGCCCGCACTTCAAACCATGCGCCCGCCGCCAGTGCGAGGCTTAGCCAGATTCCATAAAACGCCGCCACGAAGCCGCCTCTCCACAGGATATCGAGACGCGGCCGTGCCAATATTTGCGGAGCAATGTGCGCCAGGAAAAACACCAGCGGCAGGTAAAACGCAGCCACCAAAATTTTCTGGCCCGCCCCGATAGGAATCGCCCCCGCCACTCTTCCGTATTCCACTTCAGCGTGCACCAAGAGCCCCGGCAGAAAGGCCAACCCGCCCAGCAGCAAGCCTATCGCGAACATCGCCGTGCTCATGGGCGGGATCACGTAATGAATCGCCGCGTTAGCGGCCAGCAATGCGCCCGAGTAGAAGAAAAACAGTGCAAGGATCAAAAAAAACAGCACGCGTTCAAATCGCCGCGGCCGCCGGTGCCCTATGATCAGCGCCAACAAGAATAGGTACAGCAGCGCACCCGCCGTAAACGCAATCAGTCGAATATAGAAGAGTGCAGGCATTATTCGCGTTGGTGTCGAATTCTACCCGCACGCCCACCTGCAGTTCAATGCCCAAGTGTCGGAAGAATATTGCACTCCTACAAGTTATTGTTTATACGCTAGATATATGAATTCCAGGCGACCTATCGCGAATCGCTGAACTTCCGAAAATGTCCGGAAATTCCTTGACAGGTGCCCCGAAACTCCATATATTAGCACTCGTCGAAGAGGAGTGCTAAATGTCCCGCACCTCACCTCGCCGATAATCCCGAAGTCTCTTAGCGGAGGTTACGAAAAATGGCAGTGAACATTACCCCGCTCCACGACCGTGTGCTCGTGAAGCGGCTCGAAGAGAAGGAAACCGTCAAGGGCGGAATCATCATCCCCGACACGGCGAAAGAGAAGCCCCAGGAAGGTGAAGTTGTCGCCGTCGGCGCAGGAAAGCTCGAGAAAGGTCAGCGAGTTCCCCTCGACGTAAAAGCCGGCGATCGCATCCTGTTCGGCAAATACAGTGGCAACGAAATCAAGATTGACGACGAGGAATATCTCATCCTGAAAGAAGACGAGATCCTCGCCAAACTCGGCGGCGCTGCAAAAGCGGCTTCCGGCAGAAAGTAACCACCCTGGCGGAGCATTCCGCCGGGCAATTTATTCAATAGGAATTGAGGAGGACTAGTTCTCATGGCAAAGCAAATTGTGACTGGTGAGAATTCGCGCCAGTCGATTCTGCGGGGCGTCAATATTCTCGCTGACGCCGTCAAGATCACGCTGGGCCCCAAGGGGCGCAACGCGGTCATCGAAAAGAAATTCGGCGCGCCGATCATCACCAAGGACGGCGTCACCGTCGCCAAGGAAATCGAGCTGCCTGATCCGCTCGAAAACATGGGCGCGCAAATGGTCCGCGAAGTCGCGTCGAAAACTTCCGACGTCGCCGGCGACGGCACCACCACGGCCACTGTTCTGGCTCAGGCTATCTTCCGCGAAGGCGTGAAGACGGTCGCAGCTGGCGCAAGCCCGATGGCCCTCAAGCGCGGCATCGAAAAGGCTGTCGAAGTCGCCATCGAGGAAATCAAGAAGCTCCACAAAGACGTGAAGGGCGACATGATCGCGCAAGTCGGCACGATCAGCGCCAATAACGACAAGCAAATCGGAGCCATCATCGCGGAAGCAATGAAGAAAGTCGGCAAGGACGGCGTGATCACCGTCGAGGAATCGAAGACGATGGAAACCACGCTCGAAGTGGTCGAAGGAATGCAATTCGACCGCGGCTACCTTTCCCCCTACTTCGTCACCGATCCCGAGCGCATGGAATGCGCCCTCGAGGATGTCCGCATCCTAATCCACGAAAAGAAAATCAGCTCCATGAAGGATTTGCTTCCCCTTCTCGAGCAGATCGCAAAAATGGGCAAGCCGTTGCTGGTCATCGCCGAAGACGTCGAAGGCGAAGCGCTCGCAACGTTGGTTGTCAACAAGCTCCGTGGCACGCTGCAATGCGCCGCAGTCAAAGCTCCGGGCTTCGGTGACCGCCGCAAGGCTATGCTCGAGGATATCGCCACGCTCACCGGCGGACGCGCTATCACCGAGGACCTTGGCATCAAGATCGAAAACGTGAAGGTCGAAGACCTGGGCCGCGCCAAGAAAATCACCATCGACAAGGACAACACCACCATTGTCGAAGGCTACGGCAAGCCCGGCGAGATCGAAGGCCGCGTCAAGCAGATCCGCACGCAGGTCGAGGACACCACCTCGGACTACGACAAGGAAAAGCTGCAAGAGCGGCTGGCCAAACTCGTTGGCGGCGTTGCCGTCATCAAGGTGGGCGCGGCGACGGAGACCGAGCTGAAGGAAAAGAAGGCTCGCGTCGAAGACGCCATGCACGCCACACGCGCTGCGGTCGAGGAAGGCATTGTCCCCGGCGGCGGCGTCGCTTTGCTCCGCTGCATATCGGCGCTCGAGAAGATCAAAGCCACTGGCGATGAGGAAATCGGCGTCAACATCGTCAAGCGCGCTCTCGAAGAGCCCATGCGGCAAATCGCTCACAACGCGGGAGAAGAAGGCGCGGTCATTGTTGGCCGCGTGCGCGATTCGAAGGACGACAACTTCGGCTTCAATGCCGATACCGGCGAATATGGCGATTTGGTCAAGGCCGGCGTCATCGATCCCGCAAAAGTCACGCGCTTGGCGCTGCAGAACGCAGCGTCCATCGCGGCCCTGATGCTCACTACGGAAGCTCTCGTGGCCGACATCAAGGAAGACGACAAGAAGGCTGCTGGCGCCGGCGGTCCCGGCGGTGGCGGTGGTGGCATGGGCGGCATGTACTAGACTGCCTTGTCATTCCGAGGAGTCCCGGCCGCTTCTGCCGGGACAACGAGGAATCTGCTTTTGCTCTCACAGAATGCAAAAGGCGCTCCAATTCATCGGAGCGCCTTTTCTTTCGCCCGCGTCTCATCTAATAGGGGCGGGGTTATCCCACTCCTTGTTCGTTGGGTTTGCTCCTCACTCGTCACTGACCACTCATCACTGCTTCTTCAGCAGCGCCGGCCAGTTCAGCACCAGCGAAATCGTTCTGTTCACTTGCCCCGAATCGTACGGAATGATGAACCGCTGTCCATCCGCTGTCACATCGAATAAATTCGCCGTGAACAGGCCAAAATACGGCTTTGTTTGAAAAAGCGGCTTAACGGCCCCAATCACAAAACTCGATCCATTTTCTCTTACTTGAACCGACATGAGCTCGCTGTTCAGAGACATATAAAAGAGCTCTTTCCCGTCATGTCGCCATTGCGGGAACGACCCGCCCTCCGTCGAGATCTGCCACTTGCCTCCAGGTCCCGGAAATGGCGTCACGTAAACCTCCGTCCTCCCCGATTCCGTTGAGCTATAAGCCAGCCATTTGCCATCCGGCGAAAAACGAGAAGAAGGAGACGATGATTGTTGCCGCTGACTGAACACATATGGTTTGCGATCCTTCAACGGAAGTATCCACATTTGCGCTTGTGCCGTCGCGCTGAACACCCACCCAAAATACGCAAGCAGTTTTCCGTCCGGGGACCAGTCCAACGGGTAAATCTGCGCCGGACCAGGTGGGACAAGGACCTCTTCATGCCCTGAGCCATCAGCAGATTTTTCATAAATTCCGAATTCACCGCCACGAATTGACGTAAACGCCACGCGGCTGCCATCGGGCGACCAGTTCGGCGATTCACTGCCGGAGCCAAACGTGAATCGGGTCTTTACTCCGCGAGCGATATCGTAAAGCCAGAGATCCGTTGCGGGCGATTCGAGAACAAAGGCGAGCTCTTTGCCATCGGGCGAGATATGCGGATCGGCATAGCTGTCCGTTCCGGGCACCGCTCCCACTTGCTTGCCGCGCCGGTCGAACCACAAAAGCTGACGGGCAGCGCCTGCTGTCTCCAAGTAAGCCAGCGTTCCATCGTCAGACGCGGAGAAGCTGCCCTGCGATCGCGGCGCAACATCTTCCACATCTTCTGCGATTGGAACGGCATCACCGTCCACTTCGAGACGTTTGGTGTCGAACGGCTGCGCCATCAACGTATTTTCCCGAAGAAAGAGTACGTTGCCCGACGCGTAGATGGCGTTGGAATGGCTGTGAAACAGGAATTTCGTTTCTTTCGAATCGATCGAGCCAATCATGATGGAATTCGTCGGACTTCCCGTCGGCGTCAGCGGATTGCCGGCTAGATAGAGAAAATGCCGGCCGTCCGGCAGGAAGTACGGCCACCGGTTCGTGGACTCATTGTTGTTGCGATTAAGGGTTGTCACGGGTGTCGCGACGCCGCCTGCTGCCGACACACGGAAAACCGGAGTGCTGAAGAACGGTGTAAAGAGGATTGTCCCATCTCGATTCCACGTGCCGCCTCGACCCGCTGGCGCATCCGCAAGCGCCAGCGGCGCGCCCCCTGATGCCTCGATTTTTTTTAATTTTCCGTCCGCAAAAAATCCGATGAACCGGCTGTCGGGCGACCAGAATGGTATGCTTGCGCCCTCAGTGCCCTCGAGTGGCTGCGCTTGCCACGACTCCATCGGTCGAACCCACAACTGTGACCTGCCATCGGTTCCCACGGCCACATACGTGACGCGAAGACCGTCCGGTGAAATGGCAAAACCCGCCGTTCCGCCGTTGTAGCTTGTGAAGTTTGAATTTGGGGCAGGTTTGATATAGGCGCGAATGGCGTGCGCGGGAATCGGAGCGCGGGCGATATAGCCAATGGCAAAGAGCACCGCACCGACTATCGCCAGACCTGCAGTTGTCCACGGCACGACGCGAAGGGCTCTTTGTGGGGGCGGCTTTACGACGCCCGCCAACTGCTCCGCATCGCCTGCCGGATTCGCCAGATATTCCTCAATCGCAATCCGTGCGTCGCCGATGGATTGCAATCGCTGACGCGGATCTTTTTTCAGGCAGCGCTGAAGGAGTTCGCGAATGCGCGGCGGAGTGCTTGCGGGCAATTCGCTCCAATCCGGCTCCGCGCGTATCACCGCCGCCAGCGTGTCCGAAGTCGTCTCGCCCGAGAACAACCGCTGCCCAGCGAGCATCTCGAACAGCACCACGCCGAACGCCCAAATGTCCGCGCGGCGGTCCGCTTTCTTCCCGCGCGCCTGCTCCGGCGACATGTACGCCGCCGTGCCCAGCAAAAATCCTGCATGAGTCGCCATCGCACTCAGCGTCGGCGAATTCTCGACGCTCGTCGCCGAAGGATCACCTTCAATCGCCTTCGCCAATCCGAAATCCAGAATCTTCACCGCGTCGTTCTGCGTGATTTTGATATTCGCCGGCTTCAAGTCGCGATGAATGATCCCACGTTCGTGCGCGTATTCCAGTCCTTCCGCAATTTGCTTCGCTATCGGCAGCGCTTCTTCGAGAGGAATCGCGCCAACCTTAATTCGCTCCGCCAGCGTCGACCCTTCCACCAATTCCATCACCAGTGCATGAACATTGCCGGAATCTTCGAAGCCGTAAATCGCCGCGACGTTGGGATGATTGAGCGAGGCAAGCACTTGCGCTTCGCGCCGCAGCCGCGCCATCCGCTCGGGATCGGCGGCAAACGCTTGCGGCAACATCTTCAGCGCCACTTCGCGCCCAAGCTTTGTATCCCGCGCGCGATACACTTCTCCCATGCCGCCCGCACCGATGGGCGCGTTGATCTCATACGGACCTAAACGCATCCCCGTTTGAAGAGTCATATTTGCCGCAGATTATGTCAGGCTTGCCGTTAGAAAACCACCACCCGCATAACTGCGCCTGCCCAATCGTACAGGTTCTGCTCAAACACCATTCGCTCGCCGTATTCTTGAACTTGCTCCTTCGCCACGCTACGCTGGAACCACTCAGTTCGTCAGCGCCGCGGATTCTGAGCGGCCGCAACTTTTGCGTTCCCGGGGTGTTTTATTGGTTGCAGGCAAATGACTCGTCGAGGTGACAGTGATGCGTAAATATCGCTTCTTGCATTTGTTCTTGCTTGCGTTCGTACTTCTCGCCATACCAGCCGTTTCTCACGCCCAGGTTCGCATCGGCGTGTCTGTCAGAATCGGTCCTCCGCCTCTGCCAGTCTACGCTCAACCCTACTGCCCCGGACCGGGCTATATCTGGACGCCCGGCTACTGGGCCTATGGCGATGACGGCTACTATTGGGTGCCCGGAACATGGGTGATGGCTCCTGAACCCGGACTGCTGTGGACTCCAGGCTATTGGGGCTGGGGCGACGGCGTTTATATCTGGCATCGCGGCTATTGGGGACGCCACGTCGGCTTCTACGGCGGCATCAACTACGGCTTCGGTTATCCGGGCGTCGGTTTCTTCGGAGGCGAATGGCGCGGGCGCGAGTTCTTCTACAACCGCGACGTGAATCGCGTTGACGTACACATAATCCACAACGTTTACGACCGCCGCGTCGATGACCGCTTCGATAGAGATCGAGACCGCGTCAGCTTCAATGGCGGCCGTGGCGGCATCGATGCTCGCCCGGATCGTGAAGAAGAGTTTGCCGATCATGACCGTCACTTCGACGCGACCCGCGATCAAGTGGAGCACCGCGACGAAGCCAGCCGCAACCGCGCGCAGTTCGCTACGTTCAATCACGGCCGCCCCGACGTCGCAGCCACGCCTCGGCCCGGCGCATTCAACGATCGCGGCTCCGTGCGCGGCAATGATCGCGGCGAACGCTTCGGAAATCACGCGAACGATGCTCGTGGCAACGATAACCGTGGCGATTTCCCCAACCGAGACTCCCGTGCCGGCAACCGTGGCGATTTCCGCAACGACAATCGCACCCGGCAAGACAACCGCCCGTCGCGTCAGGAGAATGTCCGCCCTCGGCGCGACCAGCGCAATCAAAGGGAGCGTGCACCCAAGCCCGACCACAAGTCAGGCAAACCTGACGGCCGCGGCGACCACCATCACTTCTAACCTCTAAATATCAACGTGTCAGGCTCTCCACCGCCCGGCGATTTCTGCCGGGCGTTTTTTTTGGGCGCCGTTCGCTTCCCCGCCCTCCGCGCCTCTTCCTTGCTCGACCAATTGCCTTCCGGTATAGTGGCAGGCTCTTATCTACTCTACTCCACTCGACTAGACAGGATTGACTTGCTCCGATGCCCGGACTGCTCAGCAAACTTCTGCCTCGCGAAAAAGGCTTCCACAACATGTTCGTGGAGCTTGCCGAAAACGTTCACGTGGCCGCCCAAGCCATGGTCGCCATGCTCGAAGATTTCTCGAATCCCATTGCCTCCGCCGAAAAAATCAAGGACATCGAGCACACCAACGACACCATCACCCACAATTTGCTGAAGAAGCTAAATCGCACCTTCATCACTCCGTTCGACCGCGAAGACATCCACGAGCTTGCCAGCAAGATTGACGACGTCCTCGATCTCACCGACGCCGCCGCCAGCCGTCTCGTAACTTATCGCATTGAAAAAATCCGCCCGGGCGTTGTCGACCTGGCTCGCGCTCTCCTCGACGCCACAAAGGAAATGGTCGCCGCCGTCCGCGTCCTCGAGCAAAAGGATCACGTCCTCAGCCACTGCATCGAAATCAATCGCCTGGAAAACGAAGCCGACCATCTCTGCCGCAATTTAATCGCCACCCTTTTTGAACAGGAAAAAGATCCCGTCCAAATTATCAAGTGGAAAGAAATCATCGAAGTGCTCGAAATCGCCGCGGACAAATGCGAAGACGTAGCCAACGTCATCGAAACCATCACCCTGAAAAACGCATGAATCTCAGCCAACCGCCAAGCCGGCTCGTTGCCGCCCGGCGACGCAATCGCGCGGAGCGCCCAGCGTGAACAGCTTTCACCTGCTGGCCATCATTGTTTTCGTCAGCCTCATTTTTGACTTCACCAACGGTTGGCATGACGCCGCCAGTTCCATCGCCACGATTGTTTCCACGCGCGTGCTTCGACCCTCCTGGGCGGTGATATGGGCCGCATTCTGGAATTTCGTCGCGCCGCTCACTTTCGGCACTGC
The DNA here is from genome assembly GCA_027307115.1 of Acidobacteriota bacterium. Lineage (GTDB taxonomy): Bacteria > Acidobacteriota > Terriglobia > Acidiferrales > UBA7541 > DAHUXN01. The sequence continues at coordinate 1,653 of DAHUXN010000051.1, read as the reverse complement.
CGTGGCCTCCACCATGGGCAAAGGCCTCGTCGACTTGCACCTCGTCAATCAACAGGTGCTGCTCGCCGGATTGATGGGCGCGATTATTTGGAATTACGCCACCATTCGCCTTGGGATTCCGTGCAGCTCCTCGCACGCGCTGATGGGCGGATATGGTGGCGCGGCGATCGCCGCGGCGGGATTCAAGTCCATCCTCTGGCACGGTTGGACGCTTCCAGTAATTTTCATTTTCGTCGCGCCCGTGATTGGCCTGTTCGTAGGACTTTTCGTCACCATCATCAGCAGTTGGCTTGTCCACCGGCAATCGCCCAGCCGCGTGGATCGCTGGTTCCGGCGATTGCAGTTGCTCTCCGCCGCCGCGTTCAGCTTCGGCCACGGCACCAACGACTCGCAGAAGAGCATGGGCATCATCACCGCCGCCCTCGTCACCACCGGTTACATGACCAAGTACGTTGTGCCCGACTGGGTCATCATCTGCTGCGCTCTCGCCATGGCCGGAGGCACCATGGCTGGAGGCTGGCGCGTCGTGCGCACCATGGGCCAGCGCATCACCAAGTTGCAGCCCTTCACCGGATTCGCCGCCGAGACTGCCGCCGCCGTCACATTGTTCGGCACAGCCGCCGCCGGAATTCCCGTCAGCACCACTCACGTTATCACCGGAGCCATCTCCGGCGTCGGCGCCGCGCAGCGCCTCACCGCCGTCCGCTGGGGCGTCACCCGCCGCATCGTCTGGGCCTGGATCCTCACAATTCCCGCCGCCGGCCTCCTCGGTGCCGCCTTCTACCACATCTTCATCCTCTGGCTGCATTAGGCCGCCTTGTGTTTCGTAGGGCCCGATCGGCCTTATCGGGCCGCGCCACACCGCATGCGGCACCCTGCCTCGGCCCGCGTGTCATTGCTTGTAGCTCACGTTCCGTTCGCGCCGCTTTTGCGCGAACTGACGTGAGGCTTTTGCGTCGCCGTGGCTCGTCTACCTCCACTCGTCAGCTCGCCTGCCGGGTGCCCCATGCTCGTCTTGTGAGCGTGGGGCTTTTCTCTTGGAGTGCGGCGGCTTGACGCCGCTTTGCCTCTGTCCGTTCGTAGGGGCGCTGCCCGTTCACCCTGCTCGCCCGCGTCCGGCATTACTTGTAGCTCACGTCCCGTTCGCGCCGGTTTTGCGCAAACTGACGTGAGGCTCCTGCGTTGCCTTGGCTCGTCTACCTCCACTCCCGCGACTGTCATTCCGAGGAGCCACGCGACAAGGAATCTGCTTTGTGTTCCCTCGTAGGGGCGCTGCTTGTTCACCCTGACGCAGGAAGGGCCCCGCCCGCGCCCGACGCAGCCGGGCGTTCCGTTTTGGAGTGCGGCGACTCAACGCCGCTTTAACTGTCCTGGAAAAATGTTCTCGAAATTGGCGTCTTGCAAACGAAACTCATTACCGCTCAAGAAAATGGAAGTGACACATTTTAAGGCATTTGCGCTCGCGGGACTGTGCATGTCATTACCGCTCAAGGTTTGGCGTGGCTATGTCTGTCATCCCACCTGCCCTGAGCAGGAAGGGAGCTTTCGCGAAGGGACGAAGGAAGGGGTGCCCGCTGTTGGCGAACGGTGGTGAGGCCTGCCTGCCGCTTGCCCGCCGTGGCGGGGCAGGCAGGGATCTGCTTTTCGTTTTCC
>DAHUXN010000038.1 GCA_027307115.1 Acidobacteriota bacterium | reverse complement strand
GGCCGGAACTGGACGCGCGGCTCGTCGCCGAATCGATCGCCCTGCAGCTGGAAAAGCGCGTCGCCTTTCGCCGGGCCATGCGCAAGGCCGTCGATTCCGCGCTGCGCTTCGGTTGCAAGGGGATCAAGATTCGCGTGGCCGGCCGCCTGAATGGCGCGGAAATCGCCCGCAAGGAATGGTATTTGCAGGGCCGCTTGCCGCTGCAAACGTTGCGCGCGGACATTGATTTTGGCTTTGCGGAGGCACGCACGACGTACGGCGTGATTGGCGTGAAGTGTTGGGTCTACCAGGGCGAAAACGCTCCGGAGCGCAAGCGCGCCGAAGAGCGTGCCGCGCAGGCAGCCAACGCGTAGATTCAGTTTGCTGTGGTGTTTTGCTTTAACCGTTAGCTGTCAACTATCGACTCTGAACTGTTTCTGACGGGATAAGGACGCGCAATTATGTTGATGCCGAAAAAGGTGAAGTACCGCAAGCAGCAGCGCGGCCGGCGCTCGGGAAAAGCGTGGCGTGGCGGCTCGCTGGCTTTCGGAGAATACGGCCTGAAGGCGCTCGAGCCCGCGTGGATCACGGACCGGCAGATCGAGGCCTCTCGCGTGGCCATCACGCGTTTCATCAAGCGCGGCGGCAAATTGTGGATCCGTATTTTCCCGGATAAGCCGTTCACGAAGAAGCCCGCCGAAACGCGCATGGGCAAGGGCAAAGGGCCGCCCGAGCATTGGGTAGCCGTCGTCAAGCCGGGCCGCGTGATGTTTGAGATGTCGGGGGTCGATCTGGCCGCTGCCAAGGAAGCCATGGAATTGGCGGCGCACAAACTGCCCATCCGGACGAAGTTCGTCAGCCGGGCGGAGGAGCTCTGATGGCGAGCCGCATGGACGACTTCCGGCCCATGAACGTCAACGAGCTCGAGATTCAGGCGCACGAGCTCGGCGAGCAGATTTTTCGCCTGCGGTTTCAGTTGACCACGGGGCAGTCGGAGAGCGTCAAGAAGCTTCGCGAAGCCCGCCGCGATTTGGCGCGCATCAAAACGCTGGTTCGCCAGCACGAACTCGGCATTCATGCGGCGGCTCCGAAAGAAGCGGAAGCGGCGCACTCGAAGAAGCCAAAGAAAGCGGCTTCCGACAAGCGCGGCGCGAAGAAACACGGCGCAAAAGAATCGAAAGAAGCCAAGGACTCGAAAGAATAATGAGGATCACAGATGGCCAGTGAAGCGGCAACAGGCGCGGCGGAATCTTCGAGCGATCGCGGCGCGCGCCAGCAGCTCGTCGGCATTGTCACGAGCTCGAAAATGCACAAGACAATCGTGGTGAAGGTCACGCGCACAACGCAGCACCGCAAGTATCTGCGTGTGATTCGCCACAGCAAAAAATACTACGCCCATGATGAGCAGAACGAAGCGCGCCCCGGCGATACGGTTCGCATTGTCGCCAGCCGGCCGTTGTCGCGGCTCAAGCGCTGGCGGCTGGCGGAGATTGTCGCTCGCTCCACGCGCGTGGCGTGATGTTCTCGGAAATGAGGGAGCACTAGCATGGTTCAGATGCGCACGTGGCTGACCGTCGCCGATAACTCCGGCGCGCGCCAATTGACGGCCATTCTTCCGCTCGGCGGAGACACGGGGCTCGTGGCGGGATTGGGAGATGTGGTCACCGCCTCTGTCAAGGAAGCCGCCCCGGACAGTCAGGTGAAGAAGGGAACAGTGGTGAAAGCAGTCGTCGTTCGCACGCGCAAGGAGCATCGCCGCAGGGATGGCACCTACATCCGCTTCGACGACAATGCCGCTGTGCTGATCAACGAAGCGGGCGAGCCCGTCGGCACGCGCGTCTTCGGTCCCGTGGCGCGCGAATTGCGCGAAAAGAAGTTCGCCAAGATCATTTCACTGGCGCCGGAGGTTTGGTAGCCATGCGTCATCGTGAAGCGAAACAAAAGCCGCGGCCGGTGCTGATTCGCCATGGCGACACGGTGAAGATTATGTCCGGGCGCGACAAAGGCAAGACCGGACGCGTGCTTTCCGTCGACCCAGTGAAGCGCCGCGTCACCATCGAGCACGCCAATATCATCAAGAAGCACACGCGCCCGAATCCGTCGAAGAATATTCGCGGCGGCATTTTGGATAAAGAAGGACCGATGGACGTTTCGAACGTGATGATTCTGTGCCCCTCTTGCGGCAAACACGCGCGCATGGGCACGAAAATATTATCCGACGGCACCAAGGCGCGAACTTGCCATCGGTGCGACGCGACCATCGAAAATTAGGGGTTAAGAGAGAGTCATGATCAGCCGTTTACATGAACGTTACCGAAAAGACGCCATGCCGGCGCTCTCGAAGCGCTTCGGATACACGAATACCATGGCCGTGCCGCGGCTGCAGAAGATCACCGTGAATATCGGTTTGGGCGAAGCCAGCCAAAACGTCAAGCTGCTCGACGTGGCCGTGCAGGAACTGGGGCAGATCACTGGGCAGAAGCCGGTGATCACGCGCGCGAAGAAGTCCATCGCGAATTTCAAGATTCGCAAGGGCATGCCCATCGGCTGCATGGTCACGCTGCGCGGCGAGCGCATGTACGAATTTCTCGACCGCCTCGCCAACATCGTTCTGCCGCGCGTGCGCGACTTCAAAGGTTTGCCGGGCAATTCGTTCGACGGCCGCGGAAACTACACGCTGGGATTGAAGGACCAGCTCGTGTTCCCCGAAATTGATTACACGCGCGTCGACAAGATCAAAGGCATGAACATCACGCTCACTACATCGGCCAGATCCGATGAAGAGGGCCGCGAGCTGCTGAAACTGTTGGGCGTTCCGCTGCGGCCGTAACGCAGCAGAGTTAGACGAGAGGGCTAAAGGACAAACGATGGCGACCACCGCAAGATGCGCCAAGATGAAAAAGAAGCTGAAGTACAAGATTCGCGTCCGCAACCGTTGCCGCATCTGCGGCAGGTCGCGCGCGTTTTTGCGGAAATTCGAAATGTGCCGCATCTGCTTCCGCGGGCTCGCGCTCAAGGGCGAAATCCCCGGCGTGACCAAGGCCAGTTGGTAGGAGAACTAGACGCAACGAAAATTGTGGCAAGGATAAAGAAGAATAAATGACCACCGACCCGATTGCTGACATGCTCACCCGGATTCGCAATGCTGTCCGCGCACGCCATCCGCGCGTCGATTTGCCGTCGTCCAAGATGAAAATCGAAATAGCGCGTATTTTGAAGGAAGAAGGCTATGTCTCCACCTACAAAGTGGTGGACGAGAACAAGCAGAAAGTTCTGCGCGTTTTTTTCCGCTACACCAGCGACAAGCGCAGCGTGCTCACGGATCTGAAGCGCATTTCGCGCCCCGGCTGCCGCCGCTACGTCGGCAAGGATGGCATTCGCCCCGTCGTCGGCGGCATGGGTGTGGCGATTCTTTCCACGCCGCGTGGAGTCATGACCGGCCAGACCGCCCGCAAGGAAGGCGTGGGCGGCGAACTTCTGTGCGAGGTTTGGTAGAGCCATGTCTCGAATTGGAAGAAAACCGATACCGTTGCCCTCGGGCGTGAAAGTGCAAATCACCGAGGACGCCATCGAAGTCCAGGGTCCCAAGGGCAAAATGCATGTGCCTGTCCCGGGTCGTATCAAATTCGACCAGAAGGACGGCCATCTGATCGCCTCGCGGCAAAATGAATCGCAGCGCGCGCTGCATGGCTTGGCGCGGGCGCTCGTTGCCAACGCGGTCAAGGGTGTCACCGAGGGTTTCAAGAAGGAACTCGACATTGTCGGCGTTGGCTATCGCGCCGAGGTCAAGGGCAAAACGGTCGTTTTCGCGCTCGGCTATTCGCATCCTGTCCAGTTCCCGATTCCTGAAGGGATACAGGTCGCCATCGAAAAGCAGACGCACGTCACCGTCACTGGCGCTGATAAAGGATTGGTCGGGCAAGTTTCCGCGAACATGCGCGCGCTGCGTCCGCCTGATCCGTACAAGCAAAAAGGCGTTCGCATCGTCGGCCAGCGCCTGAAGAAGAAAGCTGGCAAGGCCGGCGCCGCCAAGACCGCGGCTTAGACGCGGACCGAAAACTTGGGATAGGTGTCATTCCGAGGAGCGGCTGCGACGAGGAATCTGCAGTTTTTGTTGGGGAAGTGCAGAGCAAATTGAAGGAGAAGAGCAATGGCTGTCGTGCCGGCAAGAAAACTTTCGCGCGATTTGCACCGCAAGCGCATTCACCAGCGCATGCGCCAAACGCTCGCGGGCTCTGAAGACCGCCCGCGCCTTTGCGTCTACCGCTCGCTCAAGCATATTCGCGCGCAGGTGATTGATGATCATAAACGGCACACGCTTGCGGCGGCCAGTTCGCTCGACGCGGACGTCAAGAGCCAAATCAAGGGTGGAGGCAACATCGCCGCGGCGAAAGTGGTCGGCAAAATCATCGCCGAGCGCGCCCGCGCTGCCGGAGTCGAGAAAGTCGTCTTCGACCGCGGCGGCTACCAATATCATGGCCGTATTCAGGCGCTTGCCGAAGCGGCTCGAGAGGCGGGACTGAAGTTCTGACGCTTATGTCGAAACAAGAGCTCAAAGATACGCTCGCGATTCGCCGGCACATCGACACCAACCTGGCGAATGTCAAGGATCAGGTGGTTTCCATTAATCGCGTGACCAAGGTTGTTAAAGGCGGCAAGAACCTCAGCTTCTCCGCGCTCGTGGTGGTCGGCGATCAGCACGGCCATGCCGGGTTCGGCATGGGTAAGGCGCGCGAAGTTCCCATGGCGATTCGCAAAGCCATCGAGCAGGCCAAGAAGAACATGGTGAAGCTCCATTTGAAAGGCTCGAGCATCCCGCACCAGGTTCTTGGGCGTTACGGTTCGGGGCAGGTGCTCTTGAAGCCCGCTCCGGAAGGCACCGGCATAATCGCCGGGGGCCCTGTGCGCGCTGTGATGGAAGTGGCGGGAATTCAGAATGTGCTCACGAAGTCGATCGGCACTTCGAATCCGCATAACGTAATCAAAGCGACCTTCGATGCGCTCCTGCATTTGCGGGACGCCGCCAAGGTCAACGAAGAACGCGGCAAAACGGCCGAGCCGGTGACCGCGTAACGGTTTGAAAAAACGAATATGGCCACGAAAAAAAAGTCGGGAAAGCTGAAAATTCGCTGGGTGGTCAGTTTTATTGGCTGCCCGCGCAGCATGCGCCAGACGATTCGCGGGATGGGCTTTCGGCGGATGAATCAGCTCGTCGAGCTCGATGACACGCCATCCACCCGCGGAATGATCGCGCGCGTACACCATCTGGTGAGGATCGAGCCTGAGAAAGAAGACACGAAGAAAGGCGCGAACGCAGCCTAACGGGGCGACATCATGAGCGTGAAACTATCCAATCTGAAACCGCCGCGTGGCTCGCGTCACCGCAAGGTTCGCGTCGGCCGCGGCATGGGCTCGAAGCTCGGCAAGACGTCTGGCGCCGGCAACAAGGGCCAGCAGTCTCGTCGCGGCTATTCACGCCGCCCTGGTTTTGAGGGCGGCCAGATGCCCATGCATCGCCGCATCCCGAAGCACGGTTTCCATAATCCGTCGTCCACGCGCTACGCCATCGTGAACGTCGAGTCGCTGAACGTGTTCTCCGCGGGCGAGACCGTGACGCCGGATGAGCTCGAAGGCCGCGGGATAATTCATGTTCGTCATGACGGCATCAAGATTCTGGGTGATGGCGAACTGAAAATCGCGCTGACGGTTCACGCGCACAAATTCAGCCGTTCGGCGCAGGAGAAAATCACCGCCGCCGGGGGTAAGGTCGAAGTTTTGCAATGAGAAAGTTGATCGAGGCTTTTCGGAATATCATCTTCACTCCGGACCTGCGCAACAGGTGTCTCTTCACGCTGATGATTCTGGCGATTTACCGCCTGGGCGCGTTCATCACCACGCCGGGAATCAATAGCGCGCTGCTCTTGCAACTGTTCCAGCAGAACCGCAATTCCGTTCTCGGCATCGTTGACCTTTTCAGCGGCGGCAACCTGCGCCGCTTGTCGATTTTCGCGCTGGGCATCATGCCGTACATCACCGCGTCCATCATCCTGGAGTTGATGGTGGTCGTGTGGCCGTATTTGGAGCGATTGAAAAAAGAGGGCGACCTCGGCCGCAAGAAAATCACGCAGTACACGCGCTACTTGACGATTATCCTGAGCATCTTCCAGTCCCTGGCGATCGCCATGGCGCTTCAGCATCAGAATTTGGCCGGTCAACAGCTGGTATATAACCCGGGCATCCGCTTTGTGCTGATGACGATTTTGACCCTCACCACCGGTTCGGCGTTCATTATGTGGCTGGGCGAACAGATCAGCGATCGCGGCATCGGCAACGGTATGTCCCTGATCATTTTCGCCGGCATCGTGGTTGGCCTTCCGCGCGCGGTCAGGGATTTGTGGATCATGGCCGGCACCGGCGGACAATGGGGAGCGCTTGGGCCCGTCGCCCTATTGGCCATTCTGATTTTGATGGTGGCCGTGGTGGCCTTCATCGTGTTCGTCGAACGCGGCCAGCGTCGCATTCCGGTGCAATACGCCAAGCGCGTCATGGGACGCAAAGTCATGGGCGGCCAAATGACCTATCTGCCGCTGCGTGTGAATTCGGGCGGCGTGATCCCGCCGATTTTCGCCAGCTCGCTGCTCACGTTCCCGCAGACGCTCGCGCTTGTCTTTGCCAACCGCTCGCCTTTCTTTCAGAATTTTGCGCGGACATTCGCCTGGGGCGAGCCGCTCTATACTCTTACTTACGTTTTGCTCATCATCTTTTTCGCATTTTTCTACGTGGGAATCATTTTCAATCCCACGGATCTTGCCGACAACATGCGCAAGTATGGCGGCTTCATTCCGGGCATTCGCCCCGGCCGCAATACTTCCGAACATATCAATCGCGTGCTGACGCGGCTCACATTCGTCGGCGGCCTTTATCTGGCCGTCGTTTGCGTCCTGCCGGAATGGATGATCTCCGGCATCCACCTGCAGCATTTGCCGATTGTCGGCGGCTGGATTGACGAGCACTTCTGGCGCTTCGTTCTTGAGGGCTTGAACGTCAATTTCTATTTCGGCGGCACATCGCTGCTGATCGTCGTGGGCGTGGCCATGGATACCGTGCAACAGCTCGAGGCGCAGCTCGTGATGCGGAACTACGAAGGATTCACGCGCCGCGGCCGTTTGCGGGGCCGGGGTGTCTAAGCGTGGCGCCCCTCGACGCCAAAAAGGTGCTGGCGCGCGCCGTGATCTTTCTTGGGCCGCCCGGTGCGGGCAAGGGCACGCAGGCGAAGCTGGTTGCTGAAAAGCTTCGCGTGCCGCACCTCTCGACCGGCGATATGTTGCGCGAGAACGTCGGCAAGGGCACGGAGCTTGGACGCGTTGCGAAGCCGGTGATGGAGCGCGGCGATTTGGTGCCCGATGATTTGATTTTGCGCATGGTCGAGGATCGTATCGCGCGCCCCGATGCTGCGAATGGATTTGTCTTCGATGGTTTTCCGAGGACCCTCGCGCAAGCGGAGGCGTTGAACCGGATTCTAGAACGCCAGGATTTCGGGCCGCCCGTTGTGATTTTTTTTCGCGTCGCGGACGACATTTTGATGCGCCGTCTGGCGGGCCGTCGGGTGTGCAGGGTCTGTTCCGAGATTTACAACGTTTACGACCGTCCGCCGAAGGTCGAGGGACGCTGCGACCTCGACGGCGGCGAATTGATTCAGCGCGACGACGATAGAGCGGAAGTGGTTCGCGAGCGTTTGGCGGCGTATAACCGGCAAACAAAGCCGCTGGTCGAGTATTACCGCTCGCAGGGAATGCTGGACGAAATCGATGCCGCGGCGGGCATGGCTGCCGTTACCGATTCGGTGTTTGGCGTTCTGGGGCAGCCCAAGGGGCGGGCGTGATCATCTGCCGCTCGGCTGCGGAGCTCGACACCATGCATCGCGCGGGCATCATCGTCTGGGGCGCGCTCACAGAATTGCGCAAGATGGTCCGGCCCGGCGTTTCGACGCTGGAGCTCGACGCCTTCGCCGAAGAGTACGCGCACAGGCATCATGCGCGTCCGGCGTTCAAGGGCTATCACGGCTACCCGAAGTCGCTGTGCACTTCCATCAACCAGGAAGTGGTGCACGGAATTCCTTCAGGGAAGCGCGTGGTGAAAGAGGGCGACATCTTGTCGATGGATTTCGGCGTCGAGCTCGAGGGATATTACGGCGACGCGGCTCTTACTGTCCCGGTCGGGAAAGTCGATCCGGCGCGCGAGAAACTCCTGCGCGTCACGCGTGAAGCCCTCGAACGCGGCATCGATCAAGTGCGGCCCGGCAATCGGTTGACGGACATTTCGGCCGCCGTGCAGCAATGGGCCGAAAAGAACGGGCTTTCGGTGGTGCGCGAATTTGTCGGCCACGGGATCGGCACGAAAATGCACGAGGACTTGCAAGTGCCGAATTACGGCGCGCCGGGGCAGGGGCCGAAGTTGCAGACCGGCATGGTGCTGGCCATCGAGCCGATGGTGAATACGGGCGGTCCGGCGGTCAAAGTCCTCGAGGATAAGTGGACGGCGGTAACGGCGGACGGCAGCGACTCCGCGCATTTTGAGCACACAGTGGCCGTCACGGAAAACGGCCCGTGGATTTTAACGCGGCCGCGCGAGACTTCTGGGCCGGTCTGGTAAAGGAATTCGTAAACAGAAATTCGATTTAGTTGCTCGTATAACAGGAGCGCATGGCAAAAAGGCCGCAGGACGATAAGAAGAAGGGCGACTCGGGCAATCCGAAGGAAGACGCCATCGAAGTGATGGCCACGGTGATCGAGCCGCTGCCGAACGCGATGTTTCGCGTTTCCCTGGAGAATAATAAACACCAGGTCCTGGCGCATATTTCCGGAAAAATGCGGAAAAATTTCATTCGTATTCTGCCGGGAGACAAAGTCGCGGTCGAGCTTTCGCCTTACGATTTGACGCGCGGCCGCATCGTCTACCGCTACAAATAGCAGCAATCTTTTTGCAGATAGCAGGGAGACAGAATGAAAGTGCGAGCGTCGGTCAAGAAAATTTGCATGAAGTGCAAAGTGGTCCACCGCCGCGGGGTGGTGCGCGTGGTTTGCAGCAATCCGAAGCACCGTCAGCGTCAGGGCTAAACATGCTCCTTGAGTGTCATTCCAAGGAGCCACGCGACGAGGAATCTGCTTTGCTCTTGTGAACTTGGAACGTCGGATCGGCACAAGTATTCGAGTAATCGTTTAGGGAGGCAGCAACATGGCACGTATCGCGGGCGTTGAACTGGCGCCCAATAAACGTCTCTGGGTGGGTCTCACCGCCATTTATGGCATCGGCCAGGCGCGCGCGCAGGAATTGTGCGCCAAGGCCAAAGTGGACCACTTCAAGAAAATCAAGGACCTCAGCGAGGACGAAATCAATCATGTTCGCCAGGCCATCGAATCCGAAGGCCGCGTCGAGGGCGATCTCCGCAAAGAGATGCAGATGAACATCCGGCGGCTGATCGAAATTCAGTGCTATCGCGGCCTGCGCCACCGCCGCAATCTGCCGGTGCGCGGCCAGCGCACGCACACGAATGCTCGCACGCGTAAGGGTCCGCGCAAGGGCGCTGTCGCGGCGAAGAAGAAAGTCGCGGCCCGCAAGTAATTCTGGTTTAGGAGCGAAGGAGAAGAAGACTCGTGGCCAAGGAACCGCAGCAGCAGGAAGGCGCAGCCGCGCCGGCAACAACCGGCAAGCCGACCAAGCGCAAAAAGGAATTTCGCAAGAAGCGTGAGAAGCGCGTGGTGCCGCAGGGCGTCGCGTATGTTCAGGCGACGTTCAATAACACCATCATCACACTCAGTGATCCCGATGGCCGCGTACTAAGCTGGGCCTCGGCTGGCTCGGTCGGTTTCAAGGGCTCGCGCAAAGGCACGCCGTACGCCGCCCAGCAGGCTGCGATGAACGCCGCCGGAACGGCGCGCGATCAGTTTGGTTTGAAGTCCATTGAAGTGCGCGTCAAGGGTCCCGGTGCGGGTCGTGAATCGGCCGTGCGAGCATTGGCGTCAGCGGGTTTGCATATTCGCTTGATTAAAGACGTGACGCCGGTCCCACACAACGGTTGCCGGCCGCCCAAGCGCCGTCGCGTCTGATCTTTGTTCCGTTTTGGCAGCGTGCAGCAATGACAGGTAGCGGTAAAAGGAGAAGGGCAATTGGCAAGACATCGTGAAGCAGTTTGCCGGCTGTGCCGCAGGGAAGGGATGAAACTCTTCCTTAAGGGCCTCCGGTGTTTTACGGAAAAATGCGCCATCGAGAAACGCAATTTCCCGCCCGGACAACACGGGCAGGCGCGCCGGCCAAAAATGGTCGGTTACGGCGTGCAGTTGCGCGAAAAGCAACGAATGAAGCGCACCTACGGTTTGCTCGAAAAGCAATTCCGTCACTATTACGCCAAAGCAGCACGCGCGCAGGGACCCACGGGGTCGAACCTGATGATTATGCTCGAGCGCCGCTTGGACAACGTTGTGTATCGTGCGGGCCTCGCCAGTTCGCGTTCGCAGGCGCGCCAGTTGGTCACGCACGGTCACGTGCGCGTCAGCGGCCGCAAGGTAAACATCCCGAATTACATGGTGAAGATCGGCGACGAAGTGGCCATGAAGGAAAAGATGCACCAGAACGCCATGGTGCTCGAAGCACGCAATCTGGCGCAGAACCAGAACGCCGCTCCGTGGCTGCAAATCGACCGTGAAAATTTCAAGGCGCGCGTGAACGCCATGCCGCGCCGCGAAGACGTCCAAACGCCGGCGTTGAACGAGCAGCTCATCGTCGAACTCTATTCGAAGTAGTGTGGCAGTGGCACAGGCTTCAGCCTGTGGAAGTTTCACGAAGTAGTCCGACACTGGCGGGCCTGCCGCAGACGGCCTTCAGCCGGTGCGGGTTTGATCAGTTTTTTTGCAGGGGGGCCCGCATATCGCGGGCAGGAGGAAAAAATAATGTGGAAGGGCTTTCAGAAACCGAAGCGGCTGGCGGCAGAACTCGAATCACTGACCGACAAGTACGGAAAATTCTCCGCGCAGCCATTTGAGCGCGGCTGGGGAACCACGGTGGGCAACTCGCTGCGCCGCGCGCTGTTGAGTTCCATCGAAGGTGCGGCCATTACGGCGGTGAAAATCGAAGGCGTGCTGCATGAATTTTCACCGATTCCCGGCGTGGTCGAAGACGCCACCGACATCATCCTGAATCTGAAGCAGGTGCCGCTGAAATTGAATTCCGATCAGCCCAAGACAATTACGTTTGTCGTCGATACGCCTGGCCCAGTGACTTCCGCGAAAATCGAAGAGGACGCCGATCTGGCGGTGCTCGACAAGAACGTTTATCTCGCCACGGTCAGCGAAGGTGGAAAGTTCGAGATGGAAATCCGCGTCAAGAATGGCCGGGGTTACGTCGCTGCCGATCGCAATTTCGACGAGGACCTGCCGATTGGTTACATTCCCATCGACTCCGTTCACTCGCCTGTGCGCAAGGTGAATTACGCCGTCGAAGCCGCTCGCCTCGGTCAAATGACCGATTACGAGAAGCTGTCTCTCGAAATCTGGACCAACGGCGCCATCACGCCGCAGGATTCCATCGGCCTTGCGTCCAAGCTCATCAAGGACCACATGAGCATCTTCATCAATTTCGAAGAGCAGCCTGAGTTGCCGGAAGAAGTCGTCGAGAATTTTGCCGATCCGCGCCTCGAGCATTTGGACCGCTCGGTCGAGGAGCTCGAGCTTTCCGTGCGCTCTTACAATTGCCTGAAGAATGCGAACATTCAGAGCCTTCGCGAGCTGGTGCAAAAGACCGAAGGCGAGATGCTCAAGACCAAGAATTTCGGTCGCAAGTCGCTCAACGAGATCAAAGACATTCTCGTCAAGATGGGGCTTTCACTCGGCATGAAGTTCGACGAGCACGGCCGCATCATCTGGCCGCCGCTGCCGAGCCAAACAGCTCCTCCGGCGCCGGAAGAGACCACAACCTTCTAGTATTTTTTGTGTGAGCTTAAAGGGATTTTTTCTCGGCAACGCCGCCTTGCCTTTGTAGCTCATGTCCCGCCAGCGTTTTTGGCTGGCTGACATGAGGTTGTGGTGCAAAAATAGTTTGCGTTTAACCCGTAGGGCACAAAAAATTAAATCGTCTGTAATCTGTTAAGGAATCGACGAACATGCGACACCTCGTATCAGGAAGCAAACTCGGGAAGCAGCCAGCGCACCGCCGGGCGGTGTTGCGCAACTTGGTGACGAACGTCATCGAGCGCGAACGCATCACCACCACCATCGCTCGTGCGCGTGCGGCGCGTCCGCTCGTCGAGCAAATGATCACGCTCGGCAAGCGCGACACGCTTCACGCGCGCCGCCAGGCCGCCGCATTTCTCCAAACCACCGACGCAACCAAAAAACTCTTCGCGGTGATCGCGCCGCGCTTTTCCGACCGTCCCGGCGGCTACACGCGCATCATCCGCGTCGGCTGGCGCATCGGCGACGGCGCCGAACTCGCGATCCTCGAACTCATCGGCTCCGAGCTGAAGAAGAAAGAAAAGAAAACCAAGAAGGAAAAGCCTCAGGAAGTCCCCGAACCCGAAGCAAAAGCATCCGCTTAGCGCTGGCAGCGCAGTTGTGGCACAGGCTTTAGCCTGTGCGCCTTTTAACGTGAGAGTCTATTTGTCATTTCGAGGAGTGACTGCGACGTGCCTGCCGCAGACAGGGATTCTGCATTCGTTCTGAGTTTCTGCAAACTGCGGGCGCCCGTCGCGCGCCGGACAATGGCCCATGCGAATGACAACGTGGGGCCTCTTACAACAAACTCTTAACCCGCCAGCTTGACCTTTGCCGCTGGCTGCGCTTTCTTCGAAAGGGATCGAATGTAGTTGACCATGTTCCAGATTCCGTCCGGTTTCTGGCGGTCGCCCTCGCTGGGCATGTCGCCTTTGCCTTTCTGGATGATGTAGAACATTTCGCCGTCGGTCATATCCTTCAAGGTCGCCGCATCGCGAAAATCCTTCAGCGTTAATTTCATGTCCGCGGCCAAGTCGCCTTTACCGTTGCCGTTCGCGCCGTGGCACATCGCGCAGTCGTAGCCGTACATCTGCTTTCCTTCGGCGATCGACGCAGCGGTCGGTTTCACCGGGTTCGGCTCTTTTGCCACCTCCGGAGGAATCACAAACGGGACCGGTGTCGAAGCAGCTTTTCCCGCCTGTGCCGCGGGCTTTGCGGCCTGCTGCGCGGTTTTGTCCGTTTGTTGCGCCCCGCCGGAGATCCCGAAAAGCGCCAGAATCGAAAGAATTGCAATTGTTTTGCGCATGGCAAACTCCTGACCAACTCGGCGCCATTCTACTCCCGCCAGTCAAGCGCGCATAGCTCTAGGCCCGGCGTTCGGATTCTGTGGCGCGTTTTCTGTGCGCCGCAATCCACAGCCACGCCGAAATCTGCGCGAACGTCCCCGCCGTCGTGTCGAGCAGCACGTCGGCGAATTCCACGCCGCGCCCGGGAACAAAAGACTGATGCAGTTCGTCCACGCAGGCATAGCCGAAAACAATCAGAATCGCCGCCAGCGCCCAAGTAATTCTGAATCCCGGTCGCCCGTTGCGAAATGTGCGCAGCAATAGCAGGCCGAAGACAAAATACTCGAAAAGGTGAGCGCACTTGCGGATGAAGTCGTGCGCGTGAATCAGGAAAATAAACGGCGCGTGAGGGAATAGGAAGCGCAGAATCGGGAAAATGATGCGCGAAGTGTTCGCGCCCGTGAACCAGTGCGTCGAAAAAGTCCAGATCAGCGCGGCCCATAGGAACAAAGGCCACTGGCGCGCGACCCAGCGCAGCTTACTCAAGGCGATAATTCGGAGCTTCGCGCGTGATGATTACGTCGTGCACGTGGCTTTCGCGTAGGCCGGCCGAAGTAATGCGAATAAATTTTGCGCGCTCCTGCAACTCCCGAATGGTCCCCGCTCCGCAATAACCCATGCCGCTGCGCAATCCCCCAACCAATTGTTCGACCAGCCCCGAGAGCGGACCTTTGTACGGAACTTGTCCTTCAATTCCTTCCGGTACGGATTTCCCCCGTTCCGCGCCTTCCTGCGCATAGCGGTCCGCCGATCCCGCTTCCATCGCGCCCAGCGAACCCATGCCGCGGTAGGATTTGTACGTGCGCCCTTGGTATAAAATCGTTTCGCCGGGAGCCTCCTCGGTGCCCGCGAAAAGTCCGCCAATCATCACCGCGGACGCGCCAGCGGCCAGCGCCTTCGTGATATCGCCCGAAAATTTGATTCCGCCATCGGCGATAATCGGCACGCCCGTCCCTTGCGCGGCTCTCGACGTTTCCAGAATCGCGGTGATTTGCGGCACGCCGGCGCCCGTCACCACGCGCGTGGTGCAAATGGACCCCGGCCCCACGCCCACTTTGATTCCATCGATGCCCAGCGATATCAATTCGCGCGCGCCCTCTTCCGTCGCCACGTTTCCGGCAAGAAGCTGCATCTCTGGCAGGCGATGCTTCACTTTTTTGATGGCCTCCATCACGCGAACGGAATGCCCGTGAGCCGTATCGATCGCCAGTGCATCCGCCCCGGCCTTCGCCAATTCGACCGCGCGTTCCAGAAAATCCCCGGTCGCGCCAATCGCCGCGCCCACCCGCAGCCGCCCATGTTCGTCTTTCGCCGCGATGGGGAATTCGATTTTTTTCTGAATGTCCTTTACGGTGATCAGGCCCTTCAGATTGAAATCCTTGTCGACCACCAAAAGTTTTTCGATGCGATGCCGCTGGAGCAACCGTTCCGCTTCATCCAAAGTGGTGCCCACCGCGACGGTGATCAGATTGTCTTTTGTCATCACGGCGCTGACGGGCTGGTCCAGATTGCGCTCGAAGCGCAGGTCGCGGTTGGTCAGGATTCCCACCAGCTTCGTTCCGCGCGTCACGGGGAGTCCGGACACTTTGTATTTATTCATGATGTCGAGCGCGTGACGCAACGACAGTTCCGGCGCAATCGTCACCGGGTCCACAATCATTCCGCTTTCCGAACGCTTCACGCGGTCGATTTCCTCCGCTTCGCGTTCCACGGTCATGTTGCGATGCACGAATCCAAAGCCGCCTTGCCGTGCCAGCGCAATCGCCAGCCGCGATTCCGTCACCGTGTCCATCGCCGCCGCCACCACGGGAATGTTCAGCGCGAGTTTGCGCGTCAGGCACGTACGCGTGTCCGTCTCCGCCGGCAACACGGACGATTTCCCCGGCAGCAGCAGCACATCGTCGAAAGTCAGCGCTTCGGCAATATGTCCATCAGGATTCATTCTGCTCCTTGAATGTCGCGAAGAGATTTTTCAGGCCCTAAAAACGCCAAAGCCCAGCAAGGGTTGCCGGGCGCGAGTCCAATTTTCCTGTGACAAAAATCCCTCATCTGTGAAGAAGCCATTGTATGCGCGTACACGCGCGAAATCAAGCGCGCCCGGTGGCCACGGGCCGTTAGCCTGTGCGGCCCGTGTTTTTTGGAGTGCGACGGCTCGACGTCGCTTTGCTCTTTCGGCCCTGTCCTTTCCACCGGCGGGCGGCGCGAGTGAGGGCTTGGCCTCTTCGGGTGCCCCATGCTCGTCTTGTGAGCGTGGGGCTTTTCGGTCTCGGTGTTGACCATATTTACCCACCTTCGGAATCATAGCTGGCCCGGTGCGGCTTCTTGGATTAATATCAAGGCAGCCCTGAAGCCCAGGACGGGCATACGTTGAATACCAGGAGTTGCTTTGCCGCCAGATTCCAGACGGGACAAGACGGTCGTAATTCACTCGGCTGGCTCGAACACTGAGGCAATGGTGATTCGCGGCCTGCTGGAAAGCGCCGGCATTGCGTCTCCCGGTTCATCCACTACGGATCCTTTCCCGATGGCTGAGGCAGGCGATGATTTTCACAGCTCCGACGTAATCGTGCTCGAATCCCAGGCCGACAAGGCGCGAAAGATTATCGCGGAATACCTGAAGAGCAACGAAGGTATCGAGCTCGAAACCCCGGAAGATTCCCAGTCGTAAATCTCCGCTGTACTGCTGGCATTTCCAGATCCCTAGCGCACCTGGGCCGAGACAAACGCCCGCACAGTTAATGTGCGCCCGTCCGTCGACGCTGTAACCGCTCCCGCCTGGTCCGTTTGCAGTAGCTTGATGTTTTTGGCGTGATACCTCTCGACCGTTTCTGCGTTCGGGAGGGCGTACGAATTGCCCTCGCCCACGGAAATCACGGCGATTCGCGGGGCCACCGCATCGAGAAAAGGTTCGGTTGACGATGTCTTGCTTCCATGATGAGGAACCTTCAAAAAATCCGCTCCGAGTGGGTCGTGTTCCCGCGTAAGCGTGCTTTCGACCTGCTTCTCGATATCGCCCGGCAATAAAAATCGAATTTTTCCGTCCTCTAGCCGCAACACGACGGAGTCATTGTTCGCCGCCGCGGGCGCTTCCGTCGGGTCGGCCGGCCACAGGATTTGTCCTTCGACTCCATCCCAGTTGAAAACTTCTCCCTGCTCCTGGTGAACAATCTTCACGTGGCGCGCCGTGGCTTGAGCGAGCAATGCCCGATATGCCGGCGCATTTTCGTCGCGCCCAACCCATAGTTCTCCCACGCGAAAATTGTTGAGTACCGCTCGCAACCCATCAATGTGATCGTGATGTGCATGGCTGAGCAAAACCACGTCCAGTTTCTTGATGCCCCGTGACCAAAGGTACGGAGACACCACCTGTTCTCCCACATCAATTCCCGATTGATAGCCGCCCACGCGTTCCGCGCCAGCCGCGCCACCGCCGTCGATCAGCATCGTTCGCCCGTCAGGGAAGGCCACAAAAATCGAATCGCCCTGCCCAACGTCGAGGACCGTCGCTTCGAGTTTTCCGCGCGCAAGCCCAGGCCCGAAAGGATAGGTCCCCACCACAACCGCCGCCGCTAACAGCGCGGCCAGAGTCAGCCATTCAAGAGTGCGCCGCTTTCGTATGTTGCCAGTACCAGTGCGATTTCTCTCCAACTGCTGCGCTGCCAGCCACGCAAGCGCCGCCAGACAAATCAGAATCGCCATAAAGACAGCCAAAAACCATTGAGGTGGTTCCGGAATTCGCCAAGACATTCGCGGCAGACTGCTAAACCACCCAACGCACGAGAGCAGGACTGCTACAAGCAGTCCCGTCACCTTCGCGATTGCCGCAGCCAATGCACTCCAGACGTATGTGGCCACTAAAGACAAGAACCCGAGAGGCACAATCAGCGTCGTCAGCAGCACGGCAAGCACGTTGCTGGCGGGTCCCGATAAACTGACGCGATGAAAATAAAGCGCCAACAAAGGCATCATGCCAAGTTGAATGCAGAACGACAGCAACACAACTTCCCATAGTCGCAGCCCCACCCGCACAGGCACGGCAAATAGTGGCTCTGCCAAAGCCGATAAGCGTTTCGGAAGCCTCAGCGCAAGCCCGTTCGCAGCGGCTCGAAGATCCAGGCGGAACTGCGTGGCGCGCGGCGAATGCAGCCGGTCACGAGTGACGTCGCCGATGTGCTCCAGCGCCCGGCGTATAGGGCTGCTTGTGCGATCGATCCACGGCACAGCCAGTCCCGCAATTACTCCTGCCGCGAGGAACGAAAGCTGATAGCTGGCGTCGAAGACTTCATCAGGTCGCGCGATCAACAGAATCAGCGCAGCGAGCGCCACTGTGTTCACCAGAGCGACGCGCCGGAACAATAATCGCGCAAACAAGAAAATCGCGGTCATCAGCGCCGCGCGCAAAATTGGCGGACGCTCCTGCACCACGCCCAAATATCCCGCGAGCACAACCAGCGTTACCACGGTCGTTGCGCCAAGCGGCAGACGCAGCAAACGGCACAGCCAGAACACAAAAACCGCCAGCGCGCCAACGTGCAATCCCGCGACAACAAGCACGTGAAATGCCGCCGTCTTCTGAAAGCTCTCCGCGAGTTCGGAATTCACAAAATTGCGGTCGCCAAGCAACATGGCACGCAGCACCGAAGTGCGCTGCGGCTGGCCGGAGTAGAGATGATCCAACCTGGACAGCAAATCTCCGCGGGCCCGTGCGAAACGCCGCGCGATGGAAACATTTGCCGGGCCGTCGGTTTCGATCAGTTCCGTGCTGCGCAGAGTGCCGAGCAGTTCGATATTCTGCCGCTCCAGAAATCCGCGCTCATCAAACGCGCCCGGGTCCTGATAGTTTCGTGGAATGCGCGCGCGGCAAAGAGCTTCAACCCGATCCCCTGCGCGCAACTGCGGAAGCGTGTCGCCGTTGTGGCCGAAATAATAATTGAGCCGCAGACCGCCGCGAACCACGATTGTTCGCCCCTCAGCTTCCACGCTCGCCAAATCAATTGTGTAGCGGACTCCCCACGGCAAACGCTCTGGATCTTCGCGTAGGATTCCACGCCAACGTAGAGCTTGGCTCGTATCGATTTTGCCCGATTCGACAAGGCCGGCCACATCGTCGAGTGCAACATTGCGCCGCTCCAGTTGCATCGCCAACGCGCCCAGTGCAAACCATGCCACCAGCGCGCAAATCCCCGCCGCCACAATTTTCTTCCACAGCGATGCGAGAAACAGGCCCATCAGAATTGCAAGCGTTGCGGCTGTAATCCAAAGTGTCGGGCGTGTATGGGGGAATTTGCCAGCGGCGATACCGGAAGCGAACGCAAGTCCAAGCCACAGTGCCGGCAGTTTCACCGGACTCGCTCTAGCCGCGCGATCGCCTCGATATGATAGGTGTGTGGGAACATATCAAATAGGTAAAGTTCCTGGAGAGCATACGCTTTCCCGCACAGTTTTGCCAGATCGCGCGCCAGCGTCGATGGATCGCACGATACGTAGACGATTCGCTGCGGCGCGATCTCAATCAGTGTTTCCAGAGCCTCTGGCTCGATTCCCGCGCGCGGCGGGTCCGCAATGACCACATCGGGCGCCGCCACGCCGCGCTTCCGCTTCCATGCGGCAAGAAACGCTTCCGTCGAATCATTTCGCGCCGCAATCGTCTTCCCGCTCAAGCCCGCGTTCGTCTCCAGATCGCGCGCCGATGCAGGATTCGCCTCGACCGCTTCCACGCGTTCGAAGCGTTTCGCCAGTGACATCGCGAACAGTCCCACGCCCGCATATAAATCCACAGCCACTTCACCACTTCCCGCCGCAGTCGCGACGATGCTCGCCATTTCCTCCACCAAAAATCGGTTCACCTGAAAAAAAGACATGTGCCCCACTCGAAAACTATTCTGCGCTACCTTGTATTGCAGAAATCCGGGGCCGTGCAGCGACATTCGCTCGCCGCGCACGTCCTGTATGAGGATGCTCTTCACATCCGCGATTCTTTCGCTGAGCATTTGTGCGATTGATTCCGCCGCACGCGGAAGCGAGGTGCATGAAATATTCAGCAGGACGCCGTGATCCTCGGCATCGACGAACGTCTCCACTTCCCGCAATGTTTCTGGCAATTTCCCTTCGCGCAAAGCGATACGCAGCGCTTCAAACGTCGCGAACAGTTTCGGCGAAAGGATCGGACAAACTTCCACGGGGCACAGCGTCGAAGATCCAGCGCGAAAATATCCGATGCCGGGGGGCCCGCTGGCGGACGTGTTCGCGCGATCTCCGGCAGTCGGCCGAATCTTCCACTGCGCGCGGTTGCGATACTGCCACGGCGGCGACGCGTGAACCGTTATCGCACCTGTCCAGTCGATCTTGCCAAGGCGTCGCAAGGTTTCGCGAAGGATCTGTTCTTTGTGGCGAAGCTGCGCCTCGTACGAGATGTGCTGGTAGTCGCAACCGCCGCAGACGCCGAAGTGCGGGCATTGCGCGTCAACGCGTTCCGGCGAAGCAGTCACCACTCGCGTCAGTCGCCCGCGGACGAATTTCTTCTTCCGCTCTTCCGCTTCGATCTCCACTTCTTCGCCGGGCAGCACAAATGGCACAAACACGGCCTCGCCGTTCGCGTGCGCGAGTCCCTCGCCTCCGTAAACAAGCTTTTCGATTTGTACGCGCATAGTTTGTGGAATCCCGGCCGACGTCGCTCGTGGATTACTTCAAATAGTAGAGGCTCAGTCTCGATACTCGGTAAAGTTCAAACAGTCGCTTCTGAATATATTGTCTTTCCACCAGCGCGAGTTGCCCCGCCGACATCTTTCGCCGGTACGGCGCGAGTGCGCTGTCCATCTCGCGCCTCACCGCGAGCATCGTGTCCGCATCGGCGGCGGAAGTCAGCGTGGCTGAGAGCTTGTCTTCAAATACGGTTAACCTGCGTTCGAGTTCTTCCAGGTCGAGATGCGCGGGAGCGTCCAGCGTCATCTTCGCTTCTGCCACCCCGCGCGCGATTTCCATAAACCGTTTCGCGAGCTCCTGCGACGTGCCTGCAAATTGCTCTGCCCCCAAACGCAGCTTGCAAATACAGTCGTCCAGATAGCGCGCCAATTCCTCCCGCGAAAATGGTTCTGCTGCGGCGGCTCTGGCGTGTCCTTCCGGGCCTTTTCCTACTGCTGCTTCCCGTACCTCCGCGGCCGCGTCGAGCACCGCGTCCACGCAGTACGCCAAACTTTTCAGCGTGCGTCCCGCCGTCCCGCGCCGCGAGCGCCCGTAGCTTTCAAACGCCCGGTCGATCCCTTTCAGCACGGCTCCCAACGGAATTCCCGCTTTCTGCCACGTTTCCAAAATTGCCCAATCCAGCGGCGACACCAATAGATGCGCCCCGCGCTTGCGCCAAAAGTGTTCTTCGATTTCGGTGAAATAATTGAAGTAGTTGAATTCCGCCATCGTCGCAACGCAACTAACGCGCCGGCTTTCGCGCCGATGGTGGTGGCTTGCGGCCGCCTTCGCGGCGCTCCGCCGCAGCGTGGGGACTCGCTGTTTCCGTGGCCGCGTTGCGCTCCCAGAGAATCCGCAATCCTTCCAGCGTCAAGTGCTCGTCAACATCTTGAATGTGACGCGACCCCGCGCCAATCAGTGCTGCCTGACCGCCTGTGGCGATCACGCGCGTCTCCGTTCCCAATTCTTTTTTCAAGCGGTCCAGTATGCCGTCAACCAGATCCGTGAAGCCGTAGTACAGCCCGGCCTGCATCGATGCCGCGGTATTCGTCCCGATAATCTTTCCGGGATCGCGGATCTCCACTCGAAAGAGCCGGGCGGCGCGCGCAAAAAGCGCATCCGCGGAAATGCCTACGCCGGGCGCGAGCACGCCTCCCAGATATTCTCCGCGTTTCGACACCACGTCGAAATTAATCGCCGTGCCGAAATCCACCACCACGCACGGCCCGCCATATTTCACAAACGCGGCCACGCCGTTCGCGATTCGGTCCGCGCCCACTTCCTGCGGATTGTCGTAATGCACCGGCATGCCTGTCTTGATTCCCGGTTCAACGAAGAGCGCCTTCAGGCCGAAATATCGCTCCGCCATCTCCGCCAGAGTCGCGTTCAGCGACGGCACCACGGACGCAATCATCACGCCCTTGATTTCTGTCGCTGCCAGTCCCGCCAAAGTGAAAAGCTCTCGCGTCAGGATTCCGTATTCGTCAGTCGTTTGGTCGCGCGCCGTCGTCAGCCGCCAGTTTGCCAGCAGTTCGGTGCCGCGAAACACGCCGAGCACCGTGTTCGTATTCCCCACGTCCATTGCCAGCAGCATCATTCCGCCTCTGCCACCGTGCCGGAAATCACGCTTTCGATTTTTCCGTCGTCGCGTTTCACGCGCAAGATGCCCATCGGTTCCAGCCCCGCCGTTGTTCCCACGAAATTGTCCGTGCTCGTCGAGATCCTCACGCGCTTGCCCTCAAAATAGCTCGATACTTCCGCGAACCTCCGCAAAATCGGCGCGGCCCCTTCGGCAATGAATTGATTGTAGTAGCGGTCGAGGTGCCACAGCAACCGCGCAAGGAGTTCAAGCCGCGAATGGGCGCGCCCCGTCTCCATTCGCATTGACGTCGCGATGCTTGCAAGCTCGCCAGGCATTTTCGACTGATTCACGTTGATGCCAATTCCAACCACGGCAAAATGCATTCGATCCGGCTCGGTTTGCATCTCCGTCAGAATGCCGCAGACCTTTTTGCCTTTCAGCAGCACGTCGTTCGGCCAGCGAATGTCTGGCAGCAGGCCGCTTCCTTCTGCGATCGCGTCGTATGCCGCCAGCCCAGCCACCAGAGTCAATGCCGGCGCCAACATCGGAGAAATCTGCGGTTGCAGCAAGATGCTCACGTAAATCCCCGCCGCTTTTTCCGAATGCCACGAATGTCCCGCGCGCCCGCGCCCGGATGTTTGTTCCTCCGCGACGACTACCGTTCCATGCGCTTCTCCTTCTTCTCCCAGTCGCATCGCCACCGTATTCGTCGAGTCCACTTTGAAAAAGTGAAAAATATGTTTCGCGAAAGGAGTTCCACGCAGTCCTCGCGCAAGCAATTTCGGCGCCAGTACGTCCGCCGCCCGCTCGATGTGGTAGCCCGTCCGCGGATGCCCCTTCACTTTTACGCCGGCTGCGCGCAACGTTTCAATCCAGCGCCACACCGTTTGACGCCGCACGCCAATTTCCTTCGCGATTTGTGCGCCGCTGATTACGATCGTCGTGTTTTCGGAAAGCAGCGACAGCAACGCGTCAATGCGCTTGTCCGTGCGTCTAGGCAAGCTAGGCCGATTTTTCTGCGCGCGTGATTTGCCTGGGGCCATGGCGTCAGTTTTCCAGTGGACTCGATCTTCTTGCGTATTTCCTTTAGCCGCTTGTTAAAAAAGTCCGAAAACTTCGTGCGTCGCGGTCCGTCTTACGGTTGTCATCCCGAACCCGGCCCGCCCCGACGCAGGAAGGGTCGCCTGCTTTTGGCAAACGGGGGCGAGGGACCTGCTTTGCGGTGGCACAGGCTTCAGCCTGTGGTTTCTTGGTATCCATTCGCTGTCTGGGGTCATCTTAAGTCGCCTTCTCTGCCGCAAGCATGTCTCTGCGAAACGAGCGGCCTGTAGTTTCAGGAAAGATGCCGAAAGAAACGCAGCGCTATTCAAGTTGCGCGAGCCGTTCCGCAATTTTCTGGTACTCGATCTGCCGCTCGGCCAGCGTCGCCTCCAGTCCGCGAACAATTTCCGCGGGCGCGCGGCTGCGAAACGTATCGTCGGCGAGTCGCTGTTTTTTTGACGCAATGTCTTTTTCGAGCCGCTCTTTCTCCTTCTTCAGCTTGGCCGTTTCCGCTTTGGCGTCGACCGGCTCGCCTTCAAACTGGATTCGCAAGTCGAATTGCGATGTGGAGCGTACCGCCCCCTCGCCGCTCTTCAGTTTTCCCGGTTCGATCTTCAGCGCCGAAAGATTGCCGAGCCGGAGAATGACATCGAGGTTCTCGGCCGCCCGATTGCGCACTTCCGAATCCTGCGACGCAAAATCCGCCGTCACTTTTTTCTTCGTATCGAGTTTTATTTCAGCGCGCATGTTTCGTGCCGCCACCACAATCTCCTGCACCAACGCGACGCTTCGCTCTGCTTCCGGATTCCGCCACGGTGCATGCGTTGTCGGAAACCTTTGCAGCGAAATGGACTTCGCATCAGTCTTTTGCGGCAGCCGGTGCCACAGTTCTTCGGTGATAAAAGGCATAAATGGATGCAGCAGACGCAGCGCGTATTCGAACGCCGCAAACAAATTCCGCCACGTTGCAATCGCGTCCTCGCGACTTTCGGAAGCAAGCTGCGGCTTCAGCCATTCGATATACCAGTCGCAGAAATCGCCCCAAAAAAAGTGGTAGATGACGTGCGCCGCTTCATGAAAGCGGAAATTCTCCAGCGCATCGTTCATCTGTGCCGTCACCGCCGCGAGCCGCGAGAAAATCCATTGGTGTGGCAGCGGATCGCGCGTCGCATATGGAGCCTTGGCGCGAACATCCGAAGCCGCCAACTCTTCAAGTGTGACGCCCACCCCTTCAATCTTCTCCAGATTGAAAAATAAAAATCGTGCCGCGTTCCAAATCTTATTCGCAAATGCGCGATAGCTCAAAATGCGGTCTTCGCTCAGCGCGATGTCCGTTCCAGGGGCTGCGGCCACGGTCAACGCGAATCGCAGCGCGTCCGTCCCGTACTTCTCGATAATTTCCAGCGGATCGACTACGTTTCCGCGAGTTTTCGACATCTTTATTCCGTGTGGATCGCGAACAATCCCATGCAAATAAAGTTGCCGGAAGGGAATTCGCTCTTCGGTTTTCGCACCACGCGCCAGATGCAGGTCGAGCATCACCATCCGCGCGTCCCAGAAGAAAAGAATGTCGTATCCGCTGATCAGCAAACTCGTAGGATAAAACGTTCGCAAATCTTCCGTGTCGTCCGGCCAGCCCAGCGTCGAGAGCGGCCATAAACCGGAGCTGAACCATGTGTCGAGTACGTCCGGATCCTGCGTCAGTTTCCCGCGGCCGCATTTTTCGCACTTCTCCGGCACGCTCGCGATCTGCGCGCGTCCATCCACCACTTCAACGTGCGAATCTTTTGCCGGCGTCATCGCGCCGCAATCGCCGCAGTGCCAAATGGGAATGCGATGGCCCCACCAGAGCTGCCGGGAAATGCACCAATCGCGAATATTCGTCAGCCAGTCGAGAAAAATCTTCTTCTGATTGTCCGGCACAATCGAAAGCAGGCCGTCCTCGACGATCTGAATACCCGGCGCGGCCAACGGCTTCATCTTGCAGAACCATTGCACGGAAAGCCTCGGCTCGATGATCGTCTTGCACCGGTCGCACAGGCCAACCGACATGGCGTGGTTCGTCACACGTTCGAGCAGGCCTTGCGCCTTCAAGTCCTCAATAATTTTCCCGCGCGCCGCAAACCGGTCCATTCCCGCGTACGCGCCAGCCGCCGCGCTCATGCGCGCGTCCGGAGTCATCACGTCAATTTCCGCCAGCTTGTGCCGCTGGCCCATCGCAAAATCATTGGGATCGTGCGCGGGAGTCACTTTCACCGCGCCCGTACCGAATTCGCGATCCACAAAATCATCAGCAATGATTGGGATTTCACGATTCATCAGCGGCAGCACCGCCATCTTCCCGATCAACTGTTTATACCGTTCATCATTCGGATGAACGGCGACAGCCGTATCGCCCAGCATCGTTTCCGGCCGCGTGGTCGCAACCGTTATCGTTTCGCGCGAGCCTGCGATGGGATAACGAATGAACCACAATTTCCCTTCGCGTTGCTCGTGCACCGTTTCGAGATCGCTCAACGCCGTTTGGCAACGCGGGCACCAGTTCACCATGTAACGGCCGCGATAAATCAGGCCCTCGCGATAGAGCCTCAGAAACGCTTCCATCACCGCCCGATAGAGCGCCGGATCAAGCGTGAATTTTTCGCGCGTCCAATCGCACGAAACTCCCAAACGAATCATTTGCTTCTTGATGTTTCCGCCGCTCTCCGCTTTCCATTGCCAGACGCGGCGCTCGAATTCCTCCCGTCCAATCTGCTCGCGTTTCAGGCCTTCTTTCGCGAGCTGCCGCTCCACCACCACTTGGGTGGCAATGCCCGCGTGATCCATTCCCGGAAGCCAAAGAGTTTTGTTGCCGCGCATGCGGTGCCAGCGCGCCACGATGTCAATCTGCGTGTGTTCCAGCATGTGACCGATGTGAATCGAGCCCGTGACGTTCGGTGGCGGCAACACGATCGAAAACATTTCGCCCGCGCCCTTTGCGTCGGCGTGATAAAGTTTCTGTTCGAACCAGGCCTGCGCCCAGCGCCGCTCGATTTCTTGAGGTTCGTATGCTTTGGGGATTTCGCTTGCCATTGTGATCCGCGCTTAACAGTTTCGCCGCGTCCCTACGCGTTTTTTGGAGATGCGTGAAACCACCAACTATACGAGGCAATCGTGGCGCGCGTCAAATAGAGGCGAGACGGTTTGATTCGGGAGTTGCGGAGTTACTTCTTATCGCGTTCGCGATTCAGGATTTCTTCGACCAGGGGACGGAGCACTCCACTGGAGAGGGCTTCGTGGATCTGGGGCTGCAGCTTTTCCAGTAGCTTCGCGACAACGCTGTCAATCGCAGCTGCGTCCATTTCCGCATTCTTGGCCGTCACAGCGGACACCGCTTCGGAAATGGCTTTCTCGGTTGATCCCGCATGCGCCGTTTCCATTACCACGGCGTGAGGTTCTTCGGGAACTTCGGCAGGAGCTGAAGACTCGGGAGCAGAAATTTCCACCGCCGGTGCTTCGTAATGTCCTTGGGATGGCGCGCTATCCGATTCCGCTAACGCAGCGCTGATATCCTCGACCGTGTACGACGGCGCAGCATCGGACGTTTCTTCCAAGACAATATCCGCGGAAGTCGTCTTTTCCGGCGTTTGCGACGCCGGGGAAGAAGACTCCATGGGTGCCGGGAAGGAAATCACTTCCGCGGGCGGCGCGGGCCACTCCGTTTGCTGCGCGCCATGCTCTGGCTCCGGAGCATTCTGTTGCGGCGCCACTTCGCGCGACGCGTAATTCGGCGCATCTTCCTTTTCTGTGGTTGCGAACTTATTCGCCGCCCCGTTCGAAGGTTCGTTCGAATCCGGGCTTGCGGTTGCCTCTTCCTGCAGGGGAGCCGCGGCTTCCTCCACATCCGGCTCAGCCGGTTTGGACTCCGCGATTCCCATCAAGTCCATCCACTTGCTTCGCGCGGCCGTTGAACTCGACTCGATTTTTTCGGGGACGTTCGCGCCGCCAAAAGGCACGTGCGCTTTCGAGTGAACGCTTGTTTCGAGCGTCTCCGAATCGTCCGGCGTCATTTTTCCGCTGGCGAGTTTTTCGACCATGCTTGCGGACTCGGACGCTGGAATTTCGTACTCCATGGTTTTGCGCCGCCGCGTCCATTCGTTTGCGGGTTCGTCGCCATCATCCCCTTCTTCAACGTGCTTTGCTTCTGGGGTGGCGACAGGCTCGAAATCCCTCGAAGCCGTGGTGCCAAACGCAAATTCCGGCGGGACACCGTCTGGCTCCTCGAATTCCGGAATGGGCGGCCGAGGTTTCGGCATCCACGCGGGCGGCTCGGGAATTTCTTCTTTCGGGGGCGCTGGTGGCACGACGACCGGCTCGATCTTCGGCAGGAACGAAGTAACCATAGCGATCAGCGGGTCAGGCGGCACAAACGGCTTTTTCAACACGCCGTCCGCTCCCACGCGATGCGCTTCTTTCTCATCCAGCGGGTCGAATGCGCCGACCAGCAAAATCACGGGAATGTGCGCGAATTGCGAGCTTTGCTTAACGAACTCGCAGACTTCATAGCCATTTCGCACCGGCATAAATACGTCGGCCAGCACGATGTCAGGACGCACTTCAGGTATTTTTCGGCAGGCGGCCTCTCCATTGCCTACCGCGACCACACGCATGCCTTTCTCTTCGAAGACGAGCGACACCATCTTCTGAATGTTGCTGTTGTCGTCCGCGACCAGGATTGTGGGCAACGTCTATACCTCAGGCACGCTCCCGCCGTGTGGGCAGGAGGCGCCGTTCCTGCCACTATTGGAGCATCCGCAGCGGAGGGCGTCAACGGCTTCGAGCGAAGCGCGTGCCGCAGAAGTGACGTGTGATTTCGAGCGCCATGTCGCGCGCCATCGATTTTTCGCTCTCCGCGTACTTGTAGCGTAGAGCCTCGACGTTTGAGGTTCTGGGGCCTTTCGCTCTGGTAGGGGCGGGGTTGACCCCGCCCGTCTGTCAGGTGCCCCATGCTCGTTAAGCGTGGGGGTGTTTCCGACTCGTTCGCCACAACTGAAATTCATTTGCGATCAGAAAATGGAAGTGGCACATTTTAAGGCAGTTGTGCTTGCGGGCTTTTCCCGCGCGTTTGCGCGCGGCAGGCGGGTGACGCATGAAGCTATTTCCGGTGAAAAATGTTCTTGCGGATGTCCGGCCAGAATTCCTGGAAGACGTGATTGAGGACAGCGGATTCCATCTGCGTGGCGAAGTTCACCGCAGTTTGGCTGACGCCGCGCTCCTGCGGCGGGTAATAGGCGTTGGACAAGCCAGCTTCCAGTGCATTGCCCCCTACTTCGGACCAGTTAAAGGCCAAGCCTCCGGAATCCGTCTTCCCGACGAAGGCGCGGGATATCGCATAGCCCGTTCGGTGAAAAAACCCTCCCTTACCCAGAGTGTAATAGCGCGGATCCTCGTGCGTGATCGCGGGGACAATGGCCTCGGTGAAAAAAGTTCCCGATACTCCGTCGACGAAGGTACGCCAATAATAGCGTCCGTACCCGGCGATTCCGCGCCCCAATTCTGGATCGGAATTCAAGAGCATGGCCTGTCCAGCCAGGATTCCGGCCCAAGTGTACGACGAATAATCGGTGACGCTGTCCTGCGAGGCGAGTACGAATTTCTCGCGCGTGGACATCGGCGGGAGCTGCGTGTTGGCGTTCACCGCCCCAAAATTGGGGACGACCCCGAACATACGCTTGCTCTGCGTAGCTTGGGTATCGTCTTTCTCTTTCTTTTTGTCTTGGGGCGCCGGCTTGCTTGGTGATGCGGGGTTTTGGCTTTGCTGGGCCTGATCAGGAGGCTTCGCTGGTTGTGTAGGCTGTGTTTGGGACCACGTCAGCGCGGGCGAGAAAAGAACGACGAAGAAAATGACGAGAACTGAAACGGCCTTTATGATATCGAACGAGGTTTTTCTTCGAACCACGCGCAAGGGCAGACGTACTCCGGGCTTGCCCGCCCACAACGCTTCCAACTTCGGCTCCGTCTGTTTTACCAAGGGATGAGCTTTTTCAAGCCTTTTTTGCGCTTACTGGTGGATTCTTTGCTCTTGTCGACTTTTTTCTTGGCGGCGGGTTTTTGTGCGTCCGTCGCAGACTGCGGATCGGTACCGCTGGCTGGGGTTGACGTTGCGGTACTGGTGCCTGACGTGCCGCTGTCACTGGCGGTCGGCGGCGGCGTAGTGCTGGTGCTGGTTGGCGGCGGCACGGCGTCCGTGGCCGGAGGCGCGGATGTGGATGTGCTCGACGAGGTCGTGGCCGGGTCAGTGGGCGGCGCAGAGCTCGTAGGCGGGGGTGTTGACGACTCGGGTGAGACGGCCTGGATGCTCATGTTCTGTTGCGCAGATCCGGCACTGGTGCCCGCATCAATCGCCGAATCCGACGCCGCACCCGGCGATGAACCCATTTCTCCTGGAGGATTCAAATCCGGCTCACCCGTATGTGCCGCCATTGCCACGTTCGGACTGCTTTTCATTATGCCCATGGCGCGATGAACAAGTCCCGGGTGATCGTGGGCGAACTTCTCTTCGTATTTTGCGCGTGCGAGGGCATCCGGATCCGGCGGCGGGATTTTCACGTTATCTTCCGTCAATCGCCGCTTGGCTTCGGGCGCGAGCGATGAGAGCGGGTATTCCTTCACCAGCCGCACATATTCGTTGTCCGCCTGAGCCCGCCACCGGGCGCGCTCTTGCTCATTCTTCGAGCCCAGGGCAGCGCGGCGAAGAATGTCCGCCAGCATCCAGTGCGCGCGATCCGCCTGGCTGAACAGAGGATAGCGGCTTACGACTTCGACCAGGCGCGCTGCGGACGCGCGGTAATCACCCTTCACATAATAAAAGCGTGCGACTTCGAAATCACCGTCACCCAGCACTTCCTGCACCTCGCGCAGTCGCTGATCCGCCTGCGGTATCAGCGGACTCTTCGGATACTTCAGCAAGAAGGTCTGGAATTCCTGTTCCGCAAGCCGCGCCTGCGTTGCATCGCGGTCCGGCTTTTCCATCATGCGGTAATGAGCCATGGCGATTTGCATTTGGGCGTAGGCGGCCTCTGGAAGAAACGGGAAAAAGGTCTCGAAGTCTTTGTACTCGGCGACTGCCTGCGTCAATCCCTCGGTGCCGCCTTCTTTGTAATAGGAGTCGGCCACGGCCAGCTTTGCTTTGGCAAGATATTCGCTGTCCGGGTAACTGTTGATGAGAGTCTGCAGGCTCAGACGCGATTCCGTGTAGCGGCCGTGATTGTAATCATTCAGCGCGCGGTCGTAGAGAATTTTGTCGGGTTCGGCATTTGTGTCTGGAGTTTTCGCGGCGGTCTTCTTGTGTCCGGAAAAAAGACATCCAGCCGGAATGACAGATACGAGAAGCGCAAACGCAAGCCAGAAGGAAGGTCGTTTCGTTATGCTTTTCATCACACCCTTTGCGAGATCGCGTCGCTGGCGTATTGCTTCATTTGCCGAACGGCAGCGCCCGGATCCTTGGTATGGAAAATTGAAGTGCCCGCCACCAGCGTGTCAACGCCGGCGGTTACAAGTTCCGCTGTATTTTCCAGCGTGACTCCCCCATCCACTCCAATTCGGAAGCCGTAATCATAGCGTGAGCGTATATCCCGCAACTCTCGAATCTTGTCAACCGTTTGAGGAATGAATTTCTGGCCCCCGAATCCGGGATTCACAGTCATCACCAGCACTGTTTCCACCCGGTCCAGCACTTCCTTCAACATCGCTACGGGAGTGGCCGGATTGAGCGCCACGCCCGCTTCGCAATTCTGTTCGTGAATCAAAGCGATCACGCGGTCGAGGTGCACCGTCGCTTCTTGATGAACCAAAATCCGATGTGCTCCAGCCTTCGCGAACGCCTCGACGAAGTCCCCCGGCCGTTCAATCATCAGATGCACATCAAGCGGCAGGCGGGTTGCCTTGCTCAATGACGCCACAATGGGTACGCCGATGGAAATATTGGGTACAAAGTGGCCGTCCATCACGTCCACGTGAATCACGGCAGCGCCGGCGGCTTCGACCGCGCGCACCTCTTCGCCCAAAACGGCGAAGTTCGCCGCCAAAATGGACGGAGCGATTTCGAGCGGACGGCGGGTCATAAAATCCACAGGAATTGTAACACAGGCACAGTCGCGCTTATTGCGCTACTTGCAGTTCGACGCTTGCGCCAGGCTCGACCCGTGCGCCGCGCTGCGGAAGTTGAGACGTTACCGTTCCCGGCGGCCGGCCTGTCAGCGGCAGCGGCGTGATTTTGGCCACTTTCAATCCAGCGGCGGATAATTGTTGTTGGGCTTCCGCAAGAGGCAGACCCTCGAAGCCCGGCATCACGTAGGCGGGCGGTTGCGGTCCCAACGAAACCAGCATATCCACGTGCGGGCTGCTCGCATCGGTTGAGCCAGCCGGTGGATCCTGTTGCAGCACAATGTCCGGCGGGAATTCCGGCAGATGAGCGCTGGACACTTCGCCGGTTTGCAGTCCTCCGCTCAATAATTCAATTTGCGCGGCACGCAAACTGCGGTCGTCGAGTTGTGGGATTGTTACTGTCTGCTGGCCAAGGCTGACAACCACGTGGACCAATTCGCCCACTTTCAAGGGCGTTCCGGCGGAGGGGCTTTGCCGCGCGATAACGCCCGCCGGAAGGCTGCTGTAGACACGATCTTCGACCCTAAGGTGAAGGCCACGCGCTTCGAGTTCTCTCTGTGCTGGCGAAAGCGCTACGCGAGTCAGATCGGGAGTCACGATTTCGCGCCCCTGAATGGCGAAACGCATAGTCAGAATCGCGCTCAGAAAGGCCACAGACGCCAGCACGAAAGTCAGCAGCGCCATCCGTCCGACCCATTCGCTTCGTTCCCGGAATCCCAAAGTTTCGCCTCGGCAGAAACGACACTAACATCCGCATGGGTTGGTTTCAACGCCGGGAAGAATGCGCGTTACCGGCCGGACAACACCGCGGCAAAAAATCCGTCCGTGAAGTGAAGCGGAGGAAACGTCCGAAATGCACCGCTGCTGTCAACGAGCGTCTCGGCGCGTACGCCTTCGACGAGCGCGGCGGTGGGGATTTCCACACGAACCGCACGGAATTCGGGATGCGCGTGTAACACTTCGCTCACCACGCCTTCATTCTCCTCGGGCTCGAGCGAGCATGTCGAATACAAGAGCCGTCCCTCGGGTGCGAGGCACTCCAGCGCGGAATGGAGCAGCATCACCTGACGCGCGTGCAGTTCGACCAGATCGGTCGGCTTCAGCTTCCACCGAATTTCCGGATTGCGCGACAATGTGCCTGTGCCGGAGCACGGTGCATCCACCAGAATGCGGTCGAATGTGGCGCGGAAGGGAAGCGACGCCGTTCCGTCCAAAGCAATCATCTTCACATTCGGCACGTGCGCGTGCGCCAGCCTTTCGCGCATCGCGCGCAGGCGATTTTCGCGGCGATCGGCCGCAATTACCAAACCAGCCCGCCCAGTCTTCTGCGCCAAGACCATCGTCTTGCCCCCCGGCGCGGCGCATACATCGAGGACTGATTCTCCGGCTTTCACGTGCAGAAGCAGCGGGATGATCTGCGAGGCTTCGTCCTGAAAACTGATCCATCCATTCTGGAACGCTTTCGTCTGCGTCACGTCGCCGCTTCGGATTGTGATGGCATCGCGCGCCAGCCTGCCGGGCTCACAAACTACCTGCGCATCAGCGAGCGAGCGCAACACCTCTTCGCGATTTTCGTGGCCAAGCACGGCGCAAACCCTTCGTGGCGCCTCGTTATTTGCTTCGAGGAGCGCCACGGTTCTTTCGCGCCCAAACCGTTCGAGCCAGCGCTCGACGAGCCATGTGGGATGAGAATGGTGAAGCGCCACAGTGTCCGCAGATTTCTCTTCCGGCGGGAGGAAATCGCGTGCCGGCTTGGCGCTCTCGGCGGCAGCGCGTCTCAGGACTGCGTTTACCAGAGATGCGGCGGATTGTTTTCGCGCGCGTTTGACCAATTCGACGGATTCGTGCACGGCCGCGCTCGCCGGAATTCGCGCGAGATGCCGCAGCTGGTAGATTCCGATCCTCAGCGCAATGAGCACTTCAACGTCGAGGGCGATAGTCTTTTTCGCCGTGTATTGCTCGATGAAAAAATCGAGCAATCGTTGCCATCGCAACGCGCCCATGACGATCTCGGTCGCCAACGCCGCATCGCGGGCGCTGACCTTCGCGGCCGTGTTTTCGCTCAGACGCGCATGGAGCACCTCTGACGCGTACGCCGCCTCGTTCTCCACGCGCAGCAAAACGTCGAAGGCAATTGTTCTGGCGGGACTGATTGGCATTCTCGTTGCGGCCTCAGGCAAACCTACTGCGATGAAGTGAATTTTTCGGCGGAGGAAATTCGCGCGCCGTTCGCGAATTCGCCCGCGCTCATGCGTTTGCGTCCTTCAGGCTGGATGTGCTCGACGCGCAGCCATGTCCCTTCGCCGCATGCCACATGCATTTCCCCGCGGCTTTCGACGATGGACCCAGGCTCATGTGCGCCTATGTCGGCCGGACTCTCCGCTGGATGTCCCCATAGGTGACACAATCGCCCGCGAAAGTGTGTGTACGTGCCTGGCCATGGCTGGAAGGCTCGAATGCGGTTATAAATCTCACGTGCAGGGCGGCTCCAATCGAGCAGCCCCTCTTCTTTTTTCAGCGGCGGCGCAAACGTTGCGAGCGCATTGTTTTGGGGTTTTGGTGTGAGTTCGCCGATCGCGAGCTGTTGCAGAGTGTGAATAAGCAGCGACGTTCCCGCCTCGCCCATGCGCGCCATTAATTCCGGCGCAGTCTCGTCCGCTCCGATTTCCATTTCAAGCTGTTCGAGAATCGGTCCGGTATCGAGTCCCGCGTCAATGCGCATCGTCGTCAAACCCGTGCGCCCGTCGCCGTTGAGAATTGCGCGCTGGATAGGAGCCGCTCCGCGATATCGAGGCAGCAATGAACCGTGCAAATTGATCCAGCCAAGTTTGGGAATTTCAAGCAAGCCGCGCGGAATAATTTGTCCATAGGCGATGATGACAACGGCGTCGGGCGCGATCCGTTTCAAAAATTCGGCGGCATCCGGCGACTTGATTTTCTCGGGTTGATAAATCGGCAGCTTGGCTTCGAGCGCGGCATCTTTGACGGGTGAATGCGCGGGATTTTGACCTCTTCTGCGTGGACGGTCAGGCTGCGTGACCACCGCCTCCACGGAAAATTGCGGAGCAGCCAGCAGGGTTTTCAAGGAAGGTAAACCGAACGCCGGCGTGCCGCAAAAAACAATTCGAAGCGGCACGGTTCTCCTACCACTCCCCGGTTTTCGTCAACTTGCGGATTTTTCGTTTGATCAGGTCGCGCTTCAACATGCTCAAGTGGGTCAGAAAAAGTATTCCGTGGAGATGATCGATTTCGTGGCAAAACGCGCGGGCCAGCAGACCTTCGGCGCGCATTTCGTACTCTTTCCCGGTGACGTCTTGTGCGCGCACAGTCACATATTTGGGCCGCAGGACGTTTCCGCGAAATCCCGGAACAGACAAACAGCCCTCTTCTTCGCGCTGTTCGCCTTCGGTGCGAATGATTTCCGGATTTGCGAGCACGAGTTTCGCTTCCGGATTCTTGCCGACGGTTACGTCGATTACCGCTATGCGCAAGCCCAGGCCAATCTGCGGCGCGGCCAGTCCCACGCCCTGAGCGGCGTACATGGACTCGAACATGTCCTCGGTAAGCTTCGCCAAGTCCGCGTCGAATTTTTCGATTGGCTTCGTGGGCTGGTCTAGCACCGCGGCTGGGAACTTCGTTATCGGATGGATCATTGTTTACGTGCCTCGTTTGCGTGTCTCATTTGTATGTCTCGTCTCTTGCGCTAGAATTCGTCCAATTGCTTTTGATAGCCTTGAAAATTCCGGCGCGTTTCTTCGAGCGAATCTCCGCCGAATTTTTCCAAGAACGCTTCGGCGAGCACATATCCAACCATCGCTTCAGCTATCACGCCGGCCGCCGGCACAACACAAATGTCTGACCGTTCATACGCGGCCTTGATGCTTGCCTTGCTGTTCAAGTCCGCGGAGCCCAGCGCGCGCCGCAATGTCGAAATGGGCTTCAGATAACCTCGCACGACCACATTTTCGCCGTTTGTGATTCCGCCTTCAATTCCACCGGCGCGATTCGAGCTTCTCTGAAAGCGCTTTTTCTCCCCATCATACCGAATCTCATCCTGAACTTCCGAGCCGTAGGAAGTCGCATTCGCGATTCCGGTGCCGAGCTCAACGCCCTTTACCGCTTGTATCGACATCACCGCGCGCGCCAGCCGCCCATCGAGTTTCTCGTCCCACTGTGCGTGGCTGCCGAGTCCCGGGGGAACGCCGCGGGCAACAACCTCAAAAATTCCTCCCACGGAATCGCCCGCGCGCAACGCTCTATCAACTTCGGCCTTCATGCGCGCTTCGATTTCCGCATCCACGCATCGCAGCGGCGAGTCCAAGTTCGCGCAAATGGACTCAATTTCGTTCCACTGCGCGGCGCGTTCGAGCTTTACAGGTCCCACGGCGATTGTGTGACTCAAGACGCTGATGCCAAATTCGCGCAACAGCAGCTTGGCAACAGCGCCTGCGCTTGTTCGCGCGGCCGTTTCCCGCGCGGAAGCTCGCTCCAGGATGTATCGCGCGTCGTGGAAATTAAATTTTAACGCGCCCGCAAGGTCCGCATGCCCAGGGCGCGGTGAAGTCAGGCGCCGCTGCGCATCGTGACCACTGTCGTCGGCGCCGTCGGCATCCTCGACCGGCAGAGCCTTCTCCCAATTTTTCCAGTCGCGATTCTCGATGCGAATGGCGATGGGAGCGCCGATTGTTTTTCCGTGGCGCACGCCGGCCAGAAATTCAGCGTGATCCTTTTCGATCTTCTGCCTTCCACCGCGGCCGTATCCGAGCTGCCTGCGGTGCATCTCGCGATTCACGAATTCCAGTTCGACCGGAACGCCCGCGGGCAGTCCAGAGATCCAGGCAATCAGCGCTTGCCCGTGAGATTCGCCGGCCGTGAAGAATCGCAGCATTTCGTCGAGTGTTCGCGTGCAGTCGAAAGACGCACGATTCTACCGGACGCTCCACCGCTCGTAAAGCAATCATGCGTTTGGAAATTCACTCCAAGATGCCTTGACGTCCTCCATAGTCAACGCTACGCTGTCGAAGCTCTAATTTGCACGATGGCGACGCTCACCCCCAAAACGCCGGAGTACACCAAACCTTCGCCAATCGCTGGGCTGAATGACGCGCTCAAGCGGCAGATCCTTTCATTGCAGAGCTATTCCTATTTGGTGGGCGACGCTCTTGCGAAAATGTTCAGCGCGCCACGCTACCCGGAGGACGTGCTCGAGCAAATGGACGCGATTGGCGTGGGCTCGCTGCCGATTATTTTACTGACCGGCTTTTTCATCGGCGGAGTGATGGTTTTGAATACCGCGGCGCAATTTCAGCGCTTCGGTGAAACGGCGCTGACAGGCGACACGGTGGCGATTGCGCTGGTGCGCGAACTGGGGCCGACGATTGCCGGTTTGCTGGTGACGGGGCGTAACGGGTCGGGCATCGCCTCGGAGTTGGGCTCCATGGTGGTTACAGAGCAAGTGGACGCGATGCGCGCGCTGGGCACGGATCCCGTGCGGAAACTGGTGGTGCCGCGGCTGATTGCGACGGTTCTCACGTTGCCGCTGCTAACGGCGGTAGCGGATCTGGTCGGTTTGATCGGAGGCTACATTGTCGCGCACTTCACGCTCGGGCTGAGCGCCGTCGAATTCTGGAATCGCGCCATCCAGGCTTTGGCGTTCGGCGATCTGGTTATGGGTTTGGCCAAGCCTGTGGTGTTCGCGATCATTATCGCTACTGTAGCCTGTTTCTACGGGCTGCGAACGCGCGGCGGCACGCAGGGTGTGGGCCGAGCCACCACGACGGCCGTGGTTGTCGCTTCCGTGGCGATTCTGGTGAGTGACTTCTTCCTTGGCAAACTGCTGCTCTACTGGTTCGTCTCCTGAGAGCTCGCGGCCGCCGTTTTTCCTCCGGCCAGAATGGCGAGTTTCCATCTATAATCGCTTCGCGCAATGGAATTGAGGGCAATGGCAGCAAAGCCCACAATTGACAACACTCCTGGCGAGCCGCTCATCCGATTCGAAGACGTCAGCATCGGCTTCGATGAAGGAGAAGTGCTCCGGGGAATCTCCTTTGAAGTTGTTCCTGGTGAAACGAAGGTGATTCTTGGCGAAAGCGGCTCTGGCAAGACTGTGCTCCTCAAAGTTGCGGCTGGCCTGTTGCGTCCGCAATCCGGCCGCGTGGTGGTGATGGGCCACGATCTCACGGAAATGAAGGAAGTCGATTTGCTCGATTTCCGGCGGCGCATCGGGTTCGTTTTTCAAGAAGGGGCGCTCTTCGACTCGCTCAATGTGGCCGATAATGTGTCCTTTCGTCTGCGCGAGGAGTCCGTCGCGATCGAAGAGACTGAACCGCGCGTCCGCGAAGCGCTCCGTTTCGTCGAAATGGAGGACGCTTACGACAAATTTCCCGATGAACTTTCCGGCGGAATGCGCCGTCGCGTTTCCATTGCGCGCGCGCTGATCGACCAGCCGCCGATCGTTTATTACGATTCGCCGACGGGCGGCCTCGATCCGGTGACGAGCCAGACCATCATCACGCTGATCTTGCGTCTGCGCGATTTGAACGGCGTGACGTCTCTTTTGGCCACCCATCGTCTCCAAGATGCTTTCGGCCTGGCGAATTTTGCTTTTGATTCGAAGTCGGACCGTGTTGTTCCCATTTGGGAAGATGGCAAAGGCCGGCAGTTTTCTCCGACGAATTTTTTGGTGCTTCGCGACGCTCAAGTTTATTTCCAAGGTGAGACACAGGAATTATTGAAATCGGCGGATCCTTATTTGCGTGAGTTTTTATCTTGAGAGCATCTGTTGAGTAACGGCACGGCGGAATTCGACTTAGATCACAGGAGGGAATAAATGGCGCAGCGCAAGCAAATTACCTGGACCGAGCTTCGAGTGGGACTGTTCGTTCTGGCCGGATTGGTGCTTCTGGCGGTTGCGGTTTTCTATGTGACCGGTGTGAACTGGGGGCCGAAATACTCGTTGAAGACGTTTCTCCCTGAGGTCTCGGATCTCCAGGTTGGTGCGCCTGTGAGCCTGGACGGCCTCATGGTCGGGAATGTGCAAAAACTGACCATCAATCCACATCCAGCCGATCACATGCAGAATATCCAAATCGACATGCGCATCGATAAACGCTACCAGAGCCTGATTCGCACCGATTCGCAGGCCAGCCTTGTGACCTCGGGCCTTCTCGGGAATCGTTACGTCAATATCTCGCGCGGCTCGGGGCAGGTGGTCCAGAACCAAGGGACGATCCCCGGAATCGCTGGAAATAACATGCAAGAGATCGTCGAGCGCGGCGTGGAGCTGGAGGCGAATCTCGGCCAGCTGACACAACAAGTCGGCGACATCATCGGCGCGGTGCGCAAAGGGCAGGGCACGATAGGCAAGTTCATCTACGACCCGTCGATGTACAACCACATGAATGCAACGGTCGCGAAGGCGGAGTCAATCGTCTCGGGCGTTCAGTCCGGGCAGGGATCGATCGGGAAGCTGGTGGTATCCGACGAGCTGTATAACAAAGTTGACGCCACCATGGGCCACGCGGAAACGATTTTTGGCGATATCCAGGCGCAGAAGGGAACTCTGGGCAAGCTCGTCTACGATCCCGTCGTCTATGATCAGACAAAACAATTCCTGACGAATTCCAACGCGCTGCTCGCAGGTGTGCGCGATGGAAAGGGAACGCTCGGGAAATTGGTCACCGACGATTCCGTCTTCACGAATTTGCGCGACGCATCCGCGAACGTTCGTGACGTGACCGGAAAACTGAACAACGGGCAGGGCACCATGGGTAAGTTCTTCACCGATCCGCAGCTTTACAACAACATGACCGGGCTTACAGGCGATATGCGCCTGATGATTGGCGATTTCCGCCGAGACCCGAAGAAGTTCCTGCACATAAAGCTGTCAATCTTCTGAGACTGGCGAGGAAGAGTTGACGTAGTTAAGAGCGGGATTGGTCGGCGAATTTCATCATGCGGTGATGTGGGGCTCGCCTCTGTCATCGGAGGAGTATTCCATTGCGATTTGGCGAATGGCGCGCAGGTCCAATTTTCCCGTGCCGAGGTGGGGAAACTCCTCGACGCGGAAAAATTGATTCGCCCGCGGCGTCCAAAGATTTGGCAGGCCTGCTTTGCTCAGTTTCTCCAGAATTTCTCTCAACTGATCTTCGCTTAGCCGATGCAGCACCACCAACCGCTCGCCCTTCTGGTTATCGGGAACTCCCGTCACGACGAAAGCTTGTTCGGTCGCGCCGGCAAGTTCTTGCAGCGTGTCTTCGATTTTAATGTGCGGCACCATTTCTCCGCCGATCTTGCTGAAGCGCGACAGACGGTCCGTAATCGCGAGAAAACCGTCTTCGTCGATGGACGCAATGTCGCCCGTCACGTACCAGCCATCGCGCAAGACTTCGGCGGTCTTCTCCGGATGCCCCAGGTAGCCTTGCATGATGTTCGGACCGCGAACCAGCAGCAGCCCCGGCTGATCGTTTTCCAGCGCCGCGCCAGTGTCCGGCTCGACAATGCGCACGCTCACTCCTGGCAGCGGGTGCCCGATT
>DAHUXN010000037.1 GCA_027307115.1 Acidobacteriota bacterium | reverse complement strand
CCGATGCCGCAGACGCGCGAGCATATTCTGCTGGCTCGGCAGGTAGGCGTGCCGGCGATTGTGGTGTTTCTGAACAAATGCGACGCGGTGGAAGATCCTGAGCTTTTGGATCTGGTCGAGATGGAAGTGCGCGATCTGCTGAAGAGCTATCAATATCCGGGGGACACGATCCCGGTGGTGCGCGGAAGCGCGCTGAAAGCACTCGAGGGCGACGCGAAGTGGGAGAAGACGATCATCGAATTGATGGAAGCGGTGGATAAGAGCATTCCGCTGCCGCAGCGCGACGTGGACAAGCCGTTCGCCATGCCGATCGAGGATATTTTCTCGATTTCAGGACGCGGCACGGTGGTGACGGGCAGAGTCGAGCGCGGGAAAGTGAAAGTGAGCGAGGAAATCGAAATTGTGGGCTTCCGTCCGACGGTGAAGAAAGTGGTGACGGGGGTCGAGATGTTCCGCAAGCTCTTGGATGAAGCGATGGCGGGCGACAACGTTGGATTGCTGTTGCGCGGCACGGAAAAAGACGAAGTGGAGCGCGGGCAGGTGATCGCCAAGCCCGGGTCGATCACGCCGCACACGAAGTTCAAGGCTGAGGCGTACGTGTTGACGAAGGAAGAGGGCGGGCGGCACACGCCGTTCTTCACGGGCTACCGGCCGCAATTTTATTTTCGCACCACGGACGTGACGGGAGACGTGGCGTTGCCGACCGGAGTGGAGATGGTGATGCCGGGGGACAATGTGGCGGTGGAAGTGAAACTGATCACTCCGGTGGCGCTGGAGAAGGGGTTGCGCTTCGCGATTCGCGAAGGCGGCCACACCGTGGGAGCAGGCGCCGTCACCGAGATACTCGAGTAAACATGTCAACCGGAGAAAAAATTCGCATTCGTTTGAAGGCTTACGATCACCGCATTCTCGATCAATCCACGCGCGAGATTGTGGAAACGGCGCGGCGCACGGGCGCGGAAGTAGCAGGACCGATTCCTCTGCCGACGATCATCAATCGTTGGACCGTGTTGCGCTCGCCGCACGTGGACAAGAAATCGCGCGAGCAGTTTGAGATGCGCACGCACAAGCGGCTGATTGATATTTTGAGTCCCACTCCGGACACGGTGGACGCGCTGATGAAGCTCGATCTGCCGCCGGGCGTCGATGTGGAAATCAAGGCCTTCGGGCGCGAACACGCCACGAAGTGACAACGCGTTTTTTTTGCGTTGTCATCCCGAGGGTGCGAGGGATCTGCAGTCTACTGAGCACGAAGGAAGATTAAGATGGCAGTCAACGGAATTCTGGGAATCAAATTGGGGATGACGCAAGTGTTCGCCGAAGATGGCGCGTCGATCCCGTGCACTGTGCTGCAAGCGGGCCCGTGCGTGGTGGTCGACCGACGAACAAAGGACAAGCATGGCTACGACGCGGTGCAATTGGGCCTGGTGGAATTCATCAAGCCGCAGCGCGTCAACAAAGCCATGACCGGGCATTTCAAAAAAGCGGGCGTCGCGCCCATGCGCTTTTTGGGGGAGTTCCGGCTCGAAGAATCCAAGGACGAAACAAAAACGGGCGACCGCGTGCTCGTTGACGGCTTCGCCGTCGGAGAATTCGTGGACGTGGCGGGCACCAGCAAGGGCCGCGGCTTCGCGGGCGGCGTCAAGCGCTGGCACTATCGCGGCGGCGACGCGTCGCACGGTTCGATGTTCCACCGCGCGCCGGGCGGCATTGGAGCCAGCTCGTTTCCGTCGCGCGTCTGGAAGAACCAGCATTTTCCGGGACACATGGGCAATGTGCGAAAAACGTCGAAGAATTTGCGCGTGGTGAAAATCGACGCGGACGAAAATCTGCTGCTCGTAAACGGAGCGGTTGCCGGGCCGGCGGGCGCGTACATTTACATTCGCAAGGCGAAAAAATCGAAATCGAAATAGCGAGAACAAAATGGCCGTTGTGGACGTGAGAAATCTGGATGGCAAGACAGTCGGGCAAGTTGATCTGGCCGACGACGTGTTTGCCGCGCGCGTGAATCCGCACGTGCTGCATGAGACGGTGCGGCATTACCTCGCTTCGCAGCGCGCGGGAACGCACAAAACGAAAGCGAAGGGCGAAGTCAGCGGCGCGGGACGCAAGTTGTGGAAGCAGAAGGGCACGGGGCGCGCGCGCATCGGCTCAATTCGCTCGCCGCTCTGGCGGCACGGCGGAACGGTCCACGGACCAGTGCCGCGCAAGTATGGATATCGCCTGCCGCGCAAGGTTTTTCTGGGCGCGTTGCGCTCGGCGCTGTCGGCGAAATTTGCGGACAACAAGCTTTTCGTCGTCGAGGACTGGCAGCTTGATTCGCACAAGACCAAGCCTTTTCGGCAGGCATTGACGCGCCTCGATGAAGCCAGCCGCAGCCTGTTGCTCGTTGACGCGGCGGAAAACGTGAACCTGGAACGCGCCAGCCGCAACATCGAAGGCGTGAAACTGGTTCGCAGCACGGCGATTGAGCCGTACGATTTGCTGCGACACGAAGCGCTGGTGCTGTCGCGTGAAGCGGCGGAAAAGTTGAGCCGGGGATTAAGCGAAATGGAAGCGCCGGGCGATTCGCAGACCGTGCAGATCGCAAACGCGGCCAAATCGGAAAAGTCCGCCGCAAAGCGTGCGACCAAGCCTGAACACGCCAAGCACGCGGCCAAGTCTGCGACGAAGAAGCCCACAAAGAAAGCGGAGAAGAGGCCCGCGGGGAAAAAACAGTCCAAACCCAAGTCGAAAAAGGACAAGGAATAGGCCATGCAGCCTTACGAAATCATTCGCCGGCCCATCATCACGGAGAAGGGCCTGGGCGTGAAAGAGACGCAGCAGACGGCCGTGTTCGAAGTGGCTCGCGAGGCCACCAAAACGCAGATCAAGGAAGCAGTGCAAACGGCGTTCAACGTGAAAGTAGCCGATGTGCGCACCGCGATTTATCACGGCAAGCTGCGGCGGCGCGGCAAGTCCGAAGGCCACCGGAGCGATTGGAAGAAAGCCTACGTCAAGCTGGCGCCGGGCGAAAAGATGATGGAGTACGCGGAGAATATGTAGCCGGAAATTTTTAAGCCGGTCGTCGGCTCGGGCCGCGCTAAGGCCCGAAGCGTTTGACCGGAAGGCAAGAGGCAACAATGGCGTTAAAAACATTCAGACCCTACACACCGTCGCGGCGCTTCCTGACCATGCTCGACAAGAGCGAGATCACGAAGCAGGAGCCGGAGAAGTCTCTGGTCGAGCCGAAGAAGCGCACGGGCGGCCGCAACGCGCACGGCGAAATCACTTCATGGCATCGCGGCGGCGGGCACCAGAAGAACTACCGCCTGATTGATTTTCGGCGCGAAAAGACTGGAATCCCGGCGAAGGTTGCCGCCATCGAATACGACCCGAACCGCTCGGCGCGGATCGTCCTGCTGCATTACGCGGATGGCGAGAAGCGCTACATACTGCATCCGGTGGGCCTCGAGGTGGGCATGACTGTCCAGAACGGCGCTGCGGCGGACATTCTGCCCGGCAACGCTTTGCCGATTCGCAATATT
Source organism: Acidobacteriota bacterium (assembly GCA_027307115.1). GTDB lineage: Bacteria > Acidobacteriota > Terriglobia > Acidiferrales > UBA7541 > DAHUXN01. The sequence continues at coordinate 2,367 of DAHUXN010000037.1, read as the reverse complement.
CCGCCCGGCACCATGGTGCATAACCTGGAGCTTTCGCCTGGCAAGGGTGGTCAGCTTGTGCGTTCGGCGGGAGGCGCAGCGCAGTTGCTCAGCAAGGAGGGCGACATCGCGCTCATTAAGCTGCCTTCGGGCGAGACGCGGAAATTTTCTTTGGATTGCATGGCGACGGTCGGCCAGCTCGGTAATTTGGACCACGAAAATGTCACTTACGGCAAGGCAGGGCGCACGCGCTGGCACGGGCGTCGGCCGACGAATCGCGGCGTGGCCATGAACCCTGTCGATCACCCGCACGGCGGCGGTGAAGGCCGCGTCAAGGGCAATCACCCGCAAACGCCCTGGGGCTTTCCGACCTTGGGCGCAAAGACGCGCAAGCGTAAGCCTTCCGACAGGCTGATTGTGCAGCGGCGGAAGCCATAACGATTTTGTTTGCAGTGAGCAGCAGAGTTGAATGGAGAACTGAATAAATGATCCCGACGCGGCGGGTGATCGAGAGCAGAACAATGAGCGTTACACGAACAACTCGCAGGACCTCGCGGCGCGCCGCACGCGCTTCCAAGCGGGTTCGCCCCGTGGCGAAGCCGGCGCGGAAACTGAAAGTAGTGATCCCACAGCCGCAGGTGATGTACCGGATTTGCAAGCCGGGCTGGGCCGTGATTGTTGAGAAGACGCCCAACGCGCAGGGAACGCGCTTTGTGTGCCCGTTCTGCCCCGTATCGCACCGTGTGCCGGGGCCGGTTCGCGGTTTTCGCCGCATGCGCAGGGCGCAATGGGTGAAGCTGCGCCGGGTCGGCGAATAGTAAAAGGACAAAAGATCAGATGCCACGCTCGCTTAAAAAGGGCCCGTTCATCGATGAGCCCCTTCGCGTAAAAATCGAAGGGATGAACGCGCGGAACGAAAAGAAAGTCATCAAGACGTGGTCGCGGCGCTCCACCATTCTGCCGGACATGATTGGCCACACGATCGCGGTGCACAACGGGCGGAAGTTTATTCCCGTGTACGTCACCGAGCAGATGGTCGGACACAAGCTGGGCGAATTCGCGCCTACGCGCACGTTCAAGGGCCACGCGGTGAAGGCCGCGCTCGAAAGGGCGGCGGCCGCGGCAGGAGCCGCTCCGGGGGCGGCAGCGCCGGCCGGTGGCGCGCCAGCAGGCGGAGGCGCTCCTCCAGCAGCGCCGAAAGGATAAAAAAAGGAAACTTGCATGGCGCCTGAGACACTTACGCACAGCTCGATTGATGGCCTGGCCAACGCGCGTTTCATCCGCGTTTCGCCGCAGAAGGCGCGGTTGGTGATTGACTTGATTCGCGGGCATCGCGCCGCCGAAGCGCTGCAAATTTTGCAATTCACGAAGAAGCGCATCGCGCGCGAAATCGGCAAAGTGCTGCGCAGCGCCATTGCCAACGCCGAGCACAAGGCGGACGAATCGGGGGAATCGCTCGACGTGGATATGCTGTGGGTCACGCGGTGTTTCGTCAACGAGGGGCCGCGCTGGAAGCGCCTGCGCACCGCGCCGATGGGTCGCGCGTTTCGCTATCAAAAACGCACCAGCCACATTGTGGTCGAGGTGGCCGAGCACGAGCGCGCCGCGGAAGATCGCGCCAAGGCCGCGGAAGCCGATCGCGTGGCGTCGAAGGGCATCAAGGGCGCGGTGCGCAAGGCGCGCAAGACCCTCGAGGATCGCGCCAAGAAAGCCCAGAAAGCGCAGAAACGCAAGAAGAAGTAAGTTTTAGAAGCAGGAGGATCGATTGGGTCAGAAGACGCATCCGTACGGTTTTCGGCTGGGCTACAACAAATCGTGGAAGTCGCGATGGTTCGCCAAGAAAGACTACGCCGACCTGCTCCACGAAGATGTGCAATTGCGCAAGGAATTGAAGGAGAAGCTGAAATCGGCGGGCGTCAGCTCGATCGACATCGAGCGCGCCGCCAACAAGCTGGTGGTTCGGATTTATACCGCGCGTCCCGGCATCATTATTGGCCGCAAAGGCGCCGAAATCGACAAGCTCAAGGCGGAAGTGCAGAAGCGCACCAAGCGCGAGGTTCACATCGATATTCAGGAAGTGCATCGCCCAGAGCTCGACGCGCAGCTCGTCGCGGAATCGATAGCGTTGCAGCTTGAGAAGCGCGTCGCTTTCCGCCGCGCCATGCGCAAATCAGTTGACTCAGCGCTGCGCTTTGGTTGCAAAGGCATCAAGGTGCGCGTGGGTGGCCGGCTGAACGGCGCGGAACTCGCCCGCACGGAATTGTATCACTGGGGTCGCGTGCCGTTGCACACGTTGCGCGCGGACATTGATTACGGTTTTGCGGAAGCGTTGACGGTTTACGGCAAGCTCGGCGTGAAATGCTGGATTTGCAAAGGCGACACCAAGCC